>CANJXF010000068.1 GCA_947478865.1 Verrucomicrobiales bacterium
CCCAAATCTTTGATTACATCGAGAGCTTTTACAACCGTCAGCGCACCCATAGCGCCCTGGATTTTCAATCGCCAGTTGACTTCGAACTCCTAAACAACTAACCAAATGACCCAACTTTTTTGTCCGCCGTTTCAGAGCAAGCCCAAACATTCCTCCACCAACAGGAATGTTTCGAAACTAAATTCTCAGCAAATCCTCTTTTCTTCGCACCGAGTTCTGTGGTTTATTTTCCGTCTTAATCAAGTCATTCCAGCGCGGCCGGACTGAACGATTCATTAGTTCCGCGCGGATAAAATATTATATGGGTAAAGAATTTAGCATTACGCCGAAAAATGTGCCGCACGTTCAGACCAAATACCGCCGTATTTGCACGCCGCTGCCCCACCCCGAATCTTTGCCAACGCTAGAAAAGCTTCGCACCTACGAACCCGTCTCGATGCGCGGCCAGCCTCCGCTGGTTTGGGATCGTGCCGAGGATGTTTTTGTTTACGACAAATATGGAAATCGCTGGATCGATTGGAGCTCCGGCGTTTTGGTCACCAATGCCGGCCACGGCGCGCCGGAAATTAAGCAGGCGATCATCGACCAGGTGAACAGCGGATTGCTGCACAATTATGTTTTCCCGAGTGAAGAACGCGCGGCGCTGGCGGAATTTTTAATCGGCCTCGCGCCAAAAGGTTTGGAAAAAGTTTTCCTGCTGACGACCGGATCTGAAGCAACGGAGAACGCGATCAAGCTCGCCCGCTCTTACGGAATCAAAAAGGGCGGCACCAAAAAAATCGGCATTGTTGGAGCAGAAAGAGGTTTCCACGGCCGAACTTTGGGTTCGCAGCAGGCGGGCGGCATTCCCGGCCAGAAAGGCTGGATCGTCAACGAGGACCCGGCAATTATCCAAGTCCCCTTCCCTGACGGTTATTGGACGACGGACACGAGCTTTGAATATTTCCTAAGCGCGATTAAGAAAAAAGGAATGGAGCCGCAAAATGTGGCTGGGGTCATTTTCGAAACATATCAGGGCGTCGGCCCCGATTTTGCGCCGGTCGAATATATCCACAAGCTGGCCAGCTGGTGTAAGAACCATGATGTCGTTTTAATTTTCGACGAGGTTCAGGCCGGTTTTGGCCGAACCGGAAAAATGTGGGCATTCGAACATTACGGAGTGACTCCCGATCTCATCTGCTGTGGGAAAGGAATCAGCAGTTCGCTGCCACTTTCTGCTGTCCTCGGTCGAACTGAAATCATGGATCAATTTCCCCCGGGCTCAATGACTAGCACGCATACCGGAAATCCAATCTGCGCCGCTGCTGCGCTGGCGAGCTTGAAAAAAATCGTAGCCGAAAACCTTACCGAAAACGCGGCGCGCATGGGTGACATCCTTTTGGCCGGACTCAAAACAATTCACGAGAAACATCCTGATGTAATTGGTCATTACACCAGCCGCGGGTTGGTGGGCGGCCTGCAAATGACCAAGCGCGGAAAAAAGGAAGCGGACCACGACTTGGCTCATTCGGTCATCGAACGATGTTTTCACAAAGGATTGCTCTTTTTTGCGCCCGTCGGCGCTTGGGGACAAACCGTAAAGATCGCGCCGCCGTTGACAATTACCGAAGAAATTTTGCGCGAGGGCCTGACCGTGCTGTCTGAATCCGTGGATGAAGCGGTTGCCGCGCTGAAGCCCTAAATCGCCCGGTCAAAATTGACGGAATTGTAGTTCTTATTTACAATTCACGGGAACATCGGCAAATTTCTTCCATCGGTGGCGGGACGTAGCGTAGCCTGGTAGCGCGCTTGTTTCGGGTACAAGAGGTCGGGGGTTCGAATCCCCCCGTCCCGACCATCCTTGAATTTCCTTGTGTATTAGGGGGAAATTTGAAAATCAAGGGGTTGAATCTCGGTTATCATAACAAAGCCTCAGAGATTTGACTATATTCATAGACGTTCATCTTTGAGTGCTATCTCCTTCTTACAATTTTCCTGCGTCTTTCCAAAACTGTCGTGTCATACCGGACTGCAATTTTCCCTTGAAGGCGCAACGCAGCTTCGCCTTTTTTAAGTTCGCGATGCATTACTCCGCCTAGAACCTGACGCTGCTTGCTTTCGGTCAGCGTGTGTGGAGAAAAATGAATTCCGCACTCCGCAAGTTCGGCAAAATTTGTTGCATGTTCGCCGGCCAGTGAAAGGAGAGCAGTGAGGTTGCTTCGAATTGGCGGATAGGGAATTGGGTAAACAATGAACCACCAAATCCAATGAAATAAACACCTGTCAAAACCCGCCGCAATTTCGATGAAATGGTTGAGCTATGGAGAGCCGTCGGCATTTATTGGGCTAAATCCGAAACCGTCCCCGACTTTCGTTAGAAGTGAAACAACCGGAGCAATTAAAATCTCATATTCAAAGCCAAGCCTTAAAAATAAACAGTTGCGACCGTGCGAAAACGGGGCAGGTTTCTTTGGAAGGTTGCTTTGACGTTTACGGGTAAGGAATAAATATGGACCAGACGATCGGCATGCTCCTAATCGATCGCAGTTTTCGCCAGAAGGGGTTCTTTTTTCTCTTTTTCGCCCTCAGCAACAGCCTTCCTCTAAGGATATGGACCTAACCATCCATACCCCCCTCGACTCGACGAACCTCATGATGTTCGTCGATGACGACGAAGATGATATTCTGCTCTTCTCCCGAGCCTTGGGTGATAGTGGCGTGGAATTCCAGTTGGTCATCGCCCACGACGGCAAGGAAGCCATCGAATACCTGCTTCAGCCCAATAAAAGTCTTTTCCCCTTACCTCGCTGGATCATTACCGACATCAAAATGCCACTCCTGACCGGTTTCCAATTGCTCCAGCGGGTCAAGGAATCCGAGTTGAAAAAAATTCCGGTTGTTCTCTTAAGTTCCTCCAGCCATCCCGACGATTTATTCCGAGCCTATTCCAATGGCGCGGATGGGTATCTTGTCAAACCAAGCCACCTCGATGGGATGAAGCAGCTTTGGCAAGCCCTCCGGAACTACTGCGATGGCTTAGGTCCGCTGGCCAATGATGAACTCGCCAATTTCCTCCCGACAGGCTCAAAAAGCTCAGATCAAAGTTAACGACTCTGTCCCCTGCTCTGAAATCTGAGCCGGCGACCGAATCAGTAGCCAGCCTGCCTTTCGTAGAACGCTGGAAGCGGGCTTTCGCGCCGACAGTGCTGCCGTCGGCGAGGTTTTCTCTTGAATTGCAAGAGTGGCTTACCGCGTCCCCATGCCAACGCTTTGGACCGTTTGGAAGAGCTTTCCTTCGGTCTTGATGCTGGGGGCGATGATGATCTCGGTTTCCTGAAACTCGCGGATACTGGCTGCGCCAACGTTGCCCATGCACGTGGTGATCGCGCCGACAAGATTTTGCGAACCGTCGTCAACGGTGGCTGGCCCGTAGAGAATCTGTTTGAGCGAACCAGTCACGCCAACCTTGATGCGGGTGCCACGAGGGAGATTGGCGTGAGGAGTCGCCATTCCCCAGTGATTTCCTTTGCCAGGCGCTTCTTCCGCACGAGCAAAAGCACTGCCGACCATGACGGCATCCGAACCGCAAGCGAGCGCTTTGCAGACATCTCCGCCTTTGCTCATGCCGCCATCGGTAATAATGGGGATGTATCTGCCCGACTTCTTGAAATAAGCATCGCGCGCAGCAGCACAATCGACGGTAGCGGTGACTTGGGGCACGCCCAAACCGAGCACACCGCGACTGGTGCAGGCCGCACCCGGTCCCACACCGATCAAAACGCCGGCAACGCCATTCTCCATCAGCTCCAAGGTGACGTCGTAAGTGACCGCATTGCCGATGATCACAGGAATTTTCAGCATCTTTGTGAATGCGGGAAGATCGAGGGATTTATACTGGGTTGAAATGTGGCGAACGGTGGAAACGGTCGATTGAACAATGAACAGATCGGCCCCGGCTTCCTGCGCAATGCAAGCAAAGCGCTCCGCCTTTTGCGGAATCGAACTCACTGCCGCCAGCACGCCAGCTTGCTTAAGTTCCTGAACGCGCCTGGCGATCAGCTCCTCTTTAATGGGCTCAAGATAGAGCTTTTGAATCAGCGTCGTGACTTCGTCTTTGTTGGCGTTGACGACTTTTTCGAGGACTTCGCGAGGGTTTTCGTAACGGGTCTGGACTCCTTCGAGGTTGATGACGCCGAGTCCACCGAGCTTGCCCATCTCGATGCAAAAACGAACGTCCGTGACGCCATCCATGGCACTGGCAATAATCGGGATTTTGAGTTCGATCGAGCTGCCGTCTTTGCGGGGAATTTTGAAGGTAGTATCGACTTCGTTCGGGTTGATCGTCACGTCGCCAGGGACAAGAGCAATCTCGTCAAAACCATAGGTCACACGCGCTTTTCGATTTCGGCCAATCCACATTCCCATAGAAAATAGTTTGTTATTGTTTGTATTGTTGTTGGTGCAAATGGAACGCAAACGCGCGCCATCAAAACTTAATTGCCTCGTTCAACGTCCCGCACTGCGAGCAGCGGGAGCGATCAACATCCGCATCGTCCGTGTAAACAAAGGAACATTTCTCGCAACGAAACACGTGATCCTCACTCGCTGACGGACGAAAACGGCGGCTCCGTAACTCTGAATATATGGCCGCAAAACAAAGAGCCGCAAGTAAAGAAACGACGTAAACAAATAAAAGCAAATCCGCGGGCATAGGTTCTAAGGCTGGATCGCTTTCGGAATATCGTTGGTCCCATTCCCTGGGACAGTGTGCCAATCGAAGATTAATTTTCCCCAGACGATTCCACCGGTCCGCATTGGCAAAAAAGAGAGGCGGCGAGCGATCTCGAGGGCCGACCGGTCCGCCTCGGGGAATCCCGATTTCTCCAGTAATCGAGCCGAAACGACGAGACCATCGGGATCAACCGCAACCTGGGCAACGGTTTCGTTAAAAATTTCGTTCGTGGCCAACGATTTTAGCGGTGGAAAGGCCGCCAAACGTGAGGCAATTGCTCCTTCGACCCGGAATCGGGAATTGCTCCGGACCATTGCGGTCGCATCCGGCACCAATGCGAGATGAAGCTGTGGCGGCGCATCCTGTTGGAGGGAAACGGGTGTAATGAGGTCATTGCGGACGAACTGGCTGATGGCGGTCCCGAGGTGGCTGGTATTTAACGTGAGCCAGAAAGGTGTTTCGTGTTGCTCGGATAATTCATATCGAGACGGGCTGCGTTTCAGCCAGGCTGCGCCGGAAAAGCCTTGGACGTTTGCCATCGCGAATAACGAAGGGTCGCTGACTAACCCACTTTCGAGGAGCTTTGCCTCGCTGAGGTGACCGGAAATGGTTTGAAATGTGGTACGTGCAACCAACGGCACCGGTGAGGAATGACTTTTTCGCGAGGAAAGAAAGAAAATCAGCACGAGTTGTGACGCAAAAACGAGCAGGAAAAACAAAAACCAACGCTGGAGACTCCAAGTCAGCGGTTCAGGAGAAGCAGCATTCATCGGAGCGTTTTCGAGGAAACCGGTTTGACCTGAAGCATTGCATTTTGAATGCCTGCCTCCTGCGCAATTTCCGTCAGGCGCATGATAAAACTGTATTCCACCGCTTTGTCAGCGAGAACGATCAGGGTCAGTGGCAACCGGGATTGTTCCACGAGTTCCGCCAGTCGAATCCTAAGCTGCTGCTCGCTGATCAACTGATTCTCGAAGAAGAATTGCCCCGCAAGGTTGACGGCGACAACCGCTGTTGCGCCTGCTACCCCAATGAAATTTTGCGCAGTCGGCAATTCAATCGTGGCGCCCGGCACTTCAATCCCAAGACCTAAGCCTCGCGCCATCTCGCGCACATCGCCCAGAACACTTCTGGAAGCGCTCTTGTCTGCGACCACGACGAGCGTAGTCGGTAGAACAATATCCTTAAAAACCGAGCGCAATTGATCCATGGAATTTGTTTTGTAAACCTGCTTCTCAAAAACAATTTCGCCTTGTGCTTTGATGATGAGGTTTTTTCTGGCACCGCCCGCATTCGGATTGATGGATGAAAGTTGAATGGGAACTCCCGGTGTGTAAACCAGCGAGGCGAGCAAAACAAATATCACCAGCAGAAACAAGACTCCCGCCAGCGGAGCCAGATCAATCTGCCCGCGAAATGGTTTTACGTTGCGAGGAAACCTCATGGGGTGCGGGCGGGGGTCGTGTCGGACACAATATTCAGGATTTCTGTCGAAATACGTTCCATGTCCAGCACGATGGAATT
Organism: Verrucomicrobiales bacterium; assembly: GCA_947478865.1. Lineage (GTDB taxonomy): Bacteria > Verrucomicrobiota > Verrucomicrobiia > Limisphaerales > CANJXF01 > CANJXF01. Next base: position 6,236 of record CANJXF010000068.1, read on the forward strand.
CACACGGCTGACCAGATAATTATACCCAGCGTAGCTAGGAATCGCCACGGCCAAGCCGGCGGCGGTGCAAATCAGCGCTTGCCAGACCCCGCGCGATAACTGCCCAACATGCGCTTGCAAACCGGCGTCTTCGATTTGTCCAAAGATATGAATGAAACCCATGGCCGTTCCAAGTAAACCGATGAGCGGCGCGATTTGCGCAATCGTCGCGAGCAGATTCAATTTTTCCTCAAGCATCGGCACCTCCAAAAAGCCGGCATCTTCGAGCGCTTCACGAACGCCATCGCGTCCGCGGTCGCGATGCAGAATCGCAGTCTTCACCAACCTGGGGACAGGACCGGGTGTGGCATCGCAAATCGCCAACGCTTCAACCACATTGTCGCGCTTCAAGACATTGCGCACGCCATTCAGAAACTCGGTGGAATTAATCTGGGCGCGATGATAGTGCAGTATTCGTTCGACAAAAACTGCGACGGCGACGGCGCTGGCAGCCAGAATCACCCAAATCATCGGCCCGCCATCAGCAAGAAAACGCGGCAACATACAGTTCTTATAAAGTTTCGAGAGTGCGGTTCAAAGATTAAAGTGGTTTGGACGCGCGAAAGCTGGGTTGAATTCGTTTGGAAAAATTTTCTACTTTCCCTCTCAGAGTCCTGTATTCTGCCGCACATGGAAAAACCTGATCAACTCCGCGAACTTTTTCGAATGCAGCAGTCGCTCAACCAACGCATCGGTGTCAATACCGACAGCATGAGCGAAGAGGAAAAGACAAAATGGATTTTAAATTATTGCCGCGCCATGTCGCAGGAAATGGCGGAACTCACCGACAGCGTTCCATGGAAATGGTGGGCGAAATACCAAAAGTTTGACGAACAAAATGCCCGCGTTGAAGTCGTGGATTTATTTCATTTTCTCATCAGCATGGCGCAAGTTTTAGGCATGAGCGCCGACGATGTTTTCAATGCCTACATCAAAAAGAACGAAGTGAATTTCCAGCGGCAGGAATCCGGCTACGTGAAAAAAGATCACGACGATTCAAAGCATATTTGAGTTGAGGTTGCTTAATGACAGGCTGAGTGTAGTTGGATTTATATGCTTTAGAATCATCAAAACAAAATGAAGAAACCCACATCCGCTGTTTCCACCCGAAGCTTCAATCGTGTTCCCGCCAGCTGGAGCAACGATGTCGAAACCGTCTTGATCACCGAAGCGGATTTGGCCGAGCGCGTCAAAACTTTGGCGCAGCAAATCGAAAAGGATTATACCGGCAAGGAAATGGTCATCGTTTCTCTGCTCAACGGCACCGTGATGTTTCTCGCCGATTTGATTCGCAACATCTCTTTGCCACTACGCCTGGATTTCATTGGCGTATCGAGCTACGGCGCGGGCACGGAATCCGGCGATCTGGTTTTCACCAAGGAATTGCGCATCGACGTTCACGGTCGGGATGTGTTGCTGGTGGACGATATTCTCGATACCGGCCGCACGCTGCATCGGGTGCTGGCGAAGTTGCGTAAATTAAAACCGCGCGAAATCCGGACGTGCGTGCTCCTCGATAAACCCGAACGCCGGGTGGAATCGGTCGAGGCGGATTACGTTGGGTTCAAAATCCCCAATCAATTTGTCGTCGGCTACGGATTGGATTTTGCCGAGCGCTATCGCAATCTCCCTTTCGTTGGCGTGCTCAAACCGGAAATGTATCAAGACGGAGCGCCACACTGAGTGCAGATCACGGTTCATTTTTATTCCTATTTCAAGGAGTTAACCGGCTGCGCCGAAACCAGCGAGCAGCTGGCGCACAAAAGCACGATTGCCGACCTTCAGGCACAACTTGCCAAACGTTTTCCAAAACTGCATGAGATGCAAAATTCGACCTTGATTGCTGTCGGAGTGGAATACCAAGGAAAAGCTTACGAGCTGCAAGAGGGCGATGCGGTTTCGTTCTTCCCTCCCGTTCAAGGCGGATAAAGCTTGATCACCCAATCTCAAAATCGATGAAACGCGAACTCACGGTTTCCCCTTCGCCAATTGACGAAGGGGCATTGATTGCCGCACGCAAAATGTCTTCCGGAATGGGCGCTGCAGTTTATTTTTCCGGCGTGGTTCGTGGCCTGGAATCGAATGAAGCCATCGCGGCGATCGATTACGAAGCGTTTCACAAAATGGCAGAACACCAGTTTTACCTGCTGTTCGACGAAATGGAAAAGCGCTGGCCGATTGAATCGGTTCGGCTCGTTCATCGGCTCGGAAAAGTAAATGTCGGCGAAGCATCTCTTTGGGTTGAAATAATCGCGCCGCACCGGGCCGAATCCTTCGCCGCCTGCCAATGGCTGATCGATGAAATGAAACGCCTCGTTCCGATTTGGAAAAAGCCGCTGCAGTAAAATGCGCAAACCAAGCCTCATCGCAGAACTCCCGGAATAAATGGCTTGTTTGCACCCCTGAATCTCCCAAAGTTGCGAGGTGGGCAATCAACGCGCAGCAAGACGGCGGGCAAAGATTCTCATCGGCTTTTTTAGCGCAGCCCTGATGGCGATCGCGTTTTTTCATTTCTCGCTAAGCCGGCCCGTCGGAACAGGTCCAGCCGGCCCGGGATTATCCCGAGATCACTTCAAAAAACCGTGGTCAAGTCGGCCAGTGCTTTTCCTGGGAATGGGCGATAGCGTCACGGCAGGTTTCGGCGCACGGAAAGGTCTGTCCTATTTTGATCTGCTCGCGACCAACCCTCCCAGTGAATTTCCTGACTTAGGTGAAATCTCTCTTGCCGATCTCTTCCCCAATCTCAGAAGCACAAACATGGCGTTATCCGGCAGCACTTCTCTTCAACATTTAAAGCTCCAACTTTCCAAATTGCCCAGGCAATCGGAAGAGACTCTTGGGGTTATCGTGCTCACCACTGGTGGCAACGACATCATTCATAATTATGGGCGAACCGCGCCGCACGAAGGAGCAATGTACGGCGCCACATTTGAAAATGCCAAACCGTGGATCGCGAATTTCGAACTCAGATTGGACCAAATCCTCACCAATTTTCAGCAGCTTTTTCCAGGTGGCTGCCACGTTTTTCTCGCCAACATTTACGATCCCACGGACGGAGTGGGCGATGCGGAAAAAGCCGGTTTACCCGCGTGGAAAGACGGCAGGCAAATCCTGAATGCCTACAACAAAATCATCAATAAATCTGCGGCAAAACATTCGTTCGTTCACCTCGTGAATATCCACGATGAATTTCTCGGTCACGGAATCCACTGCACGCAATTCTGGCGCACAGCCTACCGCAACAAAGATCCTCACTATTGGTATCACGAAAACCTGGAGGATCCGAACGAGCGCGGGTATGACGCGCTACGCAGATTGTTTTTGATCGAGATGGCGAAGGTGTTTCAACCGACTCAGGTTAAAGAACGGCTCCGGATCCGAGAAACGCTTCATGCACCGCTTTCATCGCTTGCTCCCCTTTGTCCAAATCGATGACGACGGAAACTTTAATCTCGCTGGTGGAAATCATTCCAATGTTCACGTTTTCGCGGGCGAGCGTTTCAAACATTTTCGCTGCCACGCCAGGATGGCTGCGCATTCCCACGCCAACGATGGAAAGCTTACCAATTTTTTCGTCTGCTAAAACTTCGCGGTAACCGATTTCGCCCTTCAATCCTTCGATGACTTTCTTCGCCTTGAGCAAATCGGGTTTATCCACGGTGAATGACAAATCAGTCGCAGGCGTGCCGGCGTTGTGGCTGACGTTTTGCACGATCATGTCCACGTTGAGATTCGCGTCGGCAATAGCCTTGAAAACGCGTGAGGCAACACCGGGTTGATCGGGCACCGCGACGAGCGTGACCTTCGCTTGGTTTTTATCGAGGGAGACGCCGCGAATCACGACACCTTCCATGCTGAGAGTTTCTTCTTTCACAATTGTTCCGGGGTTATCGTTCAAACTGGAGCGGACTTCGAATACGACGCCAAATTTTTTCGCAAATTCTACCGAGCGCGATTGCATCACTTTGGCGCCGAGCCCAGCGAGTTCGAGCATTTCGTCGTAGGATATTTCGGGAAGCTTTTTCGCCGTTGGCACAATGCGCGGATCGGCCGTGTAAACTCCATCGACGTCAGTGTAAATCTGGCAAAGATCGGCTTTCAGTGCAGCCGCGAGCGCAATCGCCGTCAGGTCCGAACCGCCGCGACCGAGCGTCGTGATTTGACCTTCGATGGTCTGCCCTTGAAAACCGGCGACGATGACCACGTTGCCTTCGTCCAAAAGCTGGTGAACGTGCTTGGGCGTGATGTTGCGAATCTTGGCTTTGGTGTGAACGCCATCCGTCACGATTCCGGCCTGGGCACCGGTCATTGATGTGGCGGGAATATTAAGGGCATGCAGCGCAATGGCCGTCAGCGCAATCGTCGTCTGCTCGCCGGTCGCCAGGAGCATGTCGGTCTCGCGCTCATTGGGAATCGGCATGATTTCCTTGGCCATCTTGATGAGGTTGTCGGTCACGCCGCTCATCGCAGAAACAACGACGACAACCTGATCGCCGCGACCGTGATATTTCGCGACGCGGGCAGCGACATTCTTGATTCGGTCCGGATTTGCGACCGAAGAACCACCATATTTTTGGACAATTAGCGCCATTATTTTGCGTTCATTTCTCCCAGCATTTTTCTGTTCCGCTGGCAGGGCCGAAAAACTTAATAAGTTCCACCGTCGTTTGCAATGCTCGTGATTCCTCCATCTTAAAGTCGAATTTCATCGCGGTTCCTCTGGCCTTCAGATAATTAATTTTTGCAAATCATGGGATTCAAAACACAACTTCCGCAAACAAATCGCCGCAAACAAATCATTTGGGCGTCCGCGCTTCTTCTCGCCTATACGCTCATCGGCTTTTTCGCGGTGCCAGCGATTATCAAATGGCAAATGCTCAAACAGCTTCCGGGCATCACCAAGCGAACCGTCGCGGTCGAACAGGTGAAATTCAATCCCTACGCGCTTTCGCTGACGATTCGCGGATTGAAGATTTCGGAAGCCAACCAGGAAACGTTCGCCGGTTTTGAAGAATTTTACGCCAACTTCGAACTCTCTTCGATTTTCCAATGGGCAATTGTCTTCAAGGAAATCAGTGTTAAAAAACATTTCGCGCAAGTCACCATGCTGGCGGATGGGACGTTCAATTTTTCCAACCTGCTCAGCGCCAATCCATCTCCAGCGCCAAGTGGACCGAGGAAGCCGTTACCGAAATTAATCGTTGGCGAACTTAATATTGAAGGCGGAGCGATTGCTTTTTCCGACCTCACACGCAAGGCTCCGTTTCACACGAAGATTGGTCCGATGAAGATTCACCTCGCCGATTTCCGAACGCATCCCGACACGAAGAACCCCTACTCTTTCACGGCGCAAACCGATTCCGGCGAGTCCTTGGATTGGACCGGAAATATCACGGTCGAACCGCTCAAATCCAACGGCAGTTTCAAACTCGCGCAGATCGAGGTCAAAAAATATTCACCATACCTGCATGACTATGCGCGCTTCGATGTGGTGAGTGGAAAGGTGAGCGTTGCGGCCGATTACAACGTTGAACTGACAACCAACGGTCTCGCCGCGACTGTCGCCAAAGCCGAGGTCGCGATGGACCAGCTTGAGCTGAAAGATTCGGTGTCGGGTGAAACGGTGGTTACCATTCCATCGTTGACCGTCAAAAACACCGAGGCGAGTCTCGGCGGAAAGGCCGTTCATGTCGGCGCGGTGCAATCCTCGGGCGCGTCGATTTTCGTTCGTGAAAATCAGGACGGAACAATCAATCTGCTTTCCGCGCTCGAAGTTGCGAAATCGGTTTCCACCAACCGTGCTTCGACCCATCGCACGCCCGCCAAAGCCGAAGCACCTTGGATCATCAAAGTGGACGATGTCGCCTTGGACAACTGGTCCATCAAACTGGAAGACCGCAAATTTGCGAAGCAAGGTATCGTCAAACTCGATCAACTTGCCCTGCATCTGAAAGAAATTGTTTTGCCCGCCAGCACACCGATTCGGATTTCGCTGACCACTCGCGTCAACGAGATGGGAACCGTGAATATCACTGGCGCGGCTGTGTTGTCGCCGCTCTCTGCGGAAATGGATTTGAACGTCAGCAATTTCACGCTCGCCCCGTTCCAACCGTTCGTGGACGAACATCTGAAGCTGGCGATCACGGATGGAAATTTTAATTCCATCGGGCACGTAGGATTTTCTGCGACCAATTCCCCGACGATTACCTTCAAGGGCGGCGTTGAAGTGAAGCAGTTTGCTTCGGCGGATCAATCGACGCTGAGCGACTTGTTGAAGTTTGATTCTTTCAAAGCATCGGGCGCTGATATCGCGTTGGTTCCAAACCGTTTCCACGTGGACGAAATCAAACTGGTCGGCCTCAAAACCAGCATCAGTGTCAGCTCCAATAAAGCAATCAACCTTCTCGCGATACTGCCGGAGAAACTATCCTCGATCACGAATGCGACCGTGGTCGTCGTGACGAATTCCGCGCCTCGAACGGCCGTGCCTGCGATCGGTTTCCCTATCGAACTGACCGCATTGGTTTTGGAAAACGCGTCATTTCATTTCTCGGATGAGTCGATTCAGCCGCGCTGCAATTTCAGCGTCCAGGAATTTGGAGGCTCGATCAAAGGGTTGAGCACGAAAGTCGATCAACCTGCCGAATTGGACATTCGAGGGAAAGTCGATGAGCGCTCCACGTTTTCTGTCACCGGAAAACTGCGTCCTCTCTCCACCAACCTGCTTGCGGATATCGCGATCAAAACGAAGACGGCAGGACTCACACCGTTTACTTCCTACACGGAAAAATTCGCCGGCTATCCGCTCAACAAGGGAAATTTGTCGCTCGATTTGCACTACGACCTCCACGAGCGGAAGTTGAAGGCGGAAAACAAAATCGAGATCGATCAATTCACGTTCGGCGCGAAAAACAACAGCCCCGATGCCACCAAACTCCCGGTCAAACTAGCGATCGCGTTGTTGAAAGATCGCAACGGCAAAATCGAATTGGACGTCCCGTTGAGCGGAAGCCTGGACGATCCAAAATTCAAGGTCGGTCCGATCATCATGCAAGTATTCATGAATATTTTGACCAAAGCCGCAACGTCGCCTTTCTCGCTGCTGGGAGCAGTTTTTGGCGGCGGCGAGGAATTGAGCTTCATCGAATTCACAGCGGGCAGCACCGAGATTTCTCCCTCGGAATCCGCCAAGCTGGAGAAGTTGGAAAAGGCGCTTTACGACCGTCCAGCGCTGAGTTTGGAAATTGTCGGCAGCAGTGATCCGGCGAAAGATCGCGTCGAAATCGCCCGTCGGAAAGTTCAGGAACAAATCAAAACACTTCGGGTAAAAGAATTGATTCGCAGCGGCTCAACCGCGCAAAACGCAGCCACCAACATTTTGGAGCGACCGGATTATGAACGACTCGTCGCCAAGGCATTTCGTGACGCCGCAAAAAGCAAAGAAGGCCTCGCCGCGGCTCCAGTGATTCCAATCGAAGAGCCAGCGGCAACCAAGAGCGCAGCGAGCGTTTCGCAATCAGCGCCAGCGCGGACCAAACCAGCAGCCGTCGCAAAAGCGCCCGCAACAAAAATCACGGTTCGCGGTGCGGAATATTTGTCCACGCAAACCATCGTAGTGAAACCTATTGCGAAACCGATTCTCGTTCCTGCCGTTGAAGTCAAAGCCGAGGAACCGAAGCCAATCCCAGCGTCCGGAAAACTTACAGTCGAAGAGATGGCACAAGTTCTCGCGGACAGAATTGAGGTTACAAACGCGGACCTTCAGGAACTCATGCGGTCGCGTGCGCAGAAGGTTGAGTCATTTCTTTTGAAAGCGGGGAGAATCCCAGCGGAGCGGCTGTTCATTCTCCAGCCGAAGACCGGCGAAAAGTTGGCGCCAAGCCTGAGCCGAGTGAATTTGTCGCTGAACTAATTACTGCAATAATCGCAGGAAATTCCTGCGCTGCTACGCGTGCTTTTCGAGCAGATATTTTCTGAACGCGTCGTAGTTCGCGCCCATTCGATCAAAATCCTCGGGCATCTGATTCATCGCTTCCATCGTGGCGGGAACGTCGGGTGAAAAGCCGATGGTCTTTTCGATCTCTTCCGGGAACTTCGCGGGATTGGCGGTTTCGAGAATTACAGCGGGGACATCGCCCATCGGTTCCACGGCGAGCCAGTCGAGGAAGCCACGCCACGCCACGGCACCGTGAGCTTCGAGCAGGAGTCCATATTTGTTCCAGACTTCGCGGATGGTTTCGCGCGTGCGTTCGTCGGAAACGGAACTGGAAAACACGTCGCGGCGCATCGCGGCAAGGTCGGGCATTTGATGAATTTTGCCGGTCTCATCCATGCGTCCACCGTAGACGGCGACGAGCCGCGCGAGATTGCTCGGATGACCGACGTTCATCGCGTTGGAAACAGCATTGCGCGATGGCGAAATTTTTTCGTAGTGCGCGGTTTCGAGGAATTTCGGGAACGCATCATTGCTGTTCACCGGCGCGATTAATTTTTTGATCGGCAAACCCATTTGCTTGGCGACAACGGCGCCCATCATGTCGCCGAAATTTCCGCTCGGCACGGCGAACACGGTCGGCTCCCCCGGTTGGGCGACGCGCGACGCAGCGTAAAAATAGTAAACGCTCTGCGGCAACAAACGTCCGATGTTGATCGAATTCGCCGACGAGAGCGGAATGTGTTTCAGCTCGGGATCAGCAAAGGCGCGCTTCACCATCGCCTGGCAATCGTCGAACTTTCCGTCAATCGCCACCGTTCGGACGTTGTCGGACAGAGTGGTCATCATCTTGCGCTGCGAGCGGCTGACTTCATCAAAGGGAAAAAGAACAATGACGCGAACGCCGGGGATATTGTGAAACGCATGGGCCACGGCAGCGCCAGTGTCGCCGCTCGTCGCGGTAAGAATAGTGAGTTGTTGGCCGGTCTCGCGGAGAAAATATCCGAACAATCGCGCCATCATTTGCGCGGCGAAATCCTTGAACGACGCCGTCGGTCCCTGATCGAGGCGCATGACATGGATGCGATCGTAGGTTTTCTCGAGCGGAATGACAAAGTTGTAGGCCTCTCGGCACATTGCGGCGAGTGCCTCATCCGGAACTACGCCAGCCGTAAATCGAGACAAAACGCGGAAGGCGATTTCGTGATACGGGAGGTTCGTGAAGGCGGCGATTTCCTCGGGCGCAAGGCACGGAAATTTCTCCGGAAAATAAAGTCCGCGATCCGGCGCCTGCCCCGTGAGCATCGCGTCACGCAAATTGACGGCCGGCGATTGAAGATTGGTGCTACGGAAAAGAAGTGGGCCCATTTGAGTTTGCCTATTCAAAATTCTCCACGCGGAACATCACAGGCTTGGCTTTGACCGTGGAAAGCTTTGCGATTTTCGCAAGCGCTTTTTGCATGGCCAAATTTGTCGCATCGTGCGTCATCAAGATGAGCGGCACGCTTTCGCCTTCTTGTCCTTCCGGCTGAAACACGGAAGAAATCCCGATTTTTGATGCGGCAAGAATGGTGGAAATTTTCGCCAGCACGCCCGGTTTGTCCGCTACACTCAAACGCAAATAATAGCGCGATGTGATCTCCGCCATCGGGACGATGCGCCCCTTTTTCGAAATCGTCACAAACGGCGGCACACGGACTTTGCCACCCATTTTGATATCCAACGCCGCATCAGCCACGTCGCTCAAGACCGCGCTTGCCGTCGCATCTTTGCCCGCGCCGCGTCCGTAGAAAAGCGTATCGCCGACCACATCGCCACGGACGAAACAGGCGTTGAACACACCGTTGACACTCGCCAGAACGTGCGCGTTGGGAATGAGCGTGGGATAAACGGAAACTTGCACGCCCGGTTTCCTGCCGGAAACTTGCTTGGCGATACCGAGAAGTTTAATCGTGTAACCCAGCTTCTCTGCAAAAAGCATATCCACCTTCGAGACATCGCGAATACCTTCCGTGTGAATCGCGTGATGGTCCACCCAGAAGCCGTGCGCGAGCGAGGCCAGAATTCCGATTTTGTGCTGCGCGTCTTTGCCGTCGATATCGAGGTCAGGCGGGGTCTCGGCATAACCCTGCTTCTGCGCATCCGCGAGCACGCCCGCGAAATCCGCGCCCTCCTGCTTCATGCGCGACAGGATGTAATTGCAGGTGCCATTGACGATGCCGTAGATGGCGGGAAACTGATTGGCCACGAAGCCTTCGCGCAACGATTTGATGATGGGAATGCCGCCGCAAACACTCGCCTCGTAATAAAGATTTGCGCCACTCTTTGCGGCGGCGGCGAACAGTTCCGGGCCGTGAGCGCTCAACAAAGCCTTGTTCGCTGTGACCACCGTTTTCCCTTTTTCCAGCGCGGAAAGAATCATCGTCCGGGCAATGCCCGTTCCGCCGACGAGTTCGATGATGATCTGAATGTTCGGATCATTGACGACGTTCTGCCAATCGAGCGTCATCAACGCTTTTGGGATTTCGTAAGGCCGCGGTTCATCGAGCGCTTTGACCGCGATTTTGCGGAAACTCATTTTGACGCCAAGACGCGCTTGCATGAGCGCGCCGTTGGTTTGGAACGCGTGAAAAACGCCGCTACCCACAGTGCCGCCGCCGATCATTCCGATATTGATTTCTCGCATGAGGGGCAGAGAGTGCCGAGATTTGGCAGAGGCGACAATTATTTTTTCCGTGTCCCGAACGAAGTTCTCTCCACTGCCGGGCTGATGATGATCAGCCACGGTTAAATCACGTTTTGCCGATACCAATCCAGCGCCAGCCCCAGTCCGTCACTCACGCGGTGGGTTGGCTCATATCCGAGGAGGCACTGAGATTTGCCGATGTTTGCGAGGGAATGGCGCACATCGCCGGGCCGAAAATCCTGATGCTGCGGTTTTTGGTCAGGCAAGGACGGATCACGCTGGCGCAATCCGGATTGCAACAGTGCAAACAGCTCGTTCAAAGTCGTGCGTTCTCCAACCGCGATGTTGTAAGCCTGATTGACCGCGGCTGGATTTTCCGTGGTGGCCGCGAGCAAATTCGCCTGCACGACATTTTCGACAAAGCAGAAATCGCGACTCGTTTCACCATCGCCGTTGATGAGGACGGGCTGACGCTGGAGAATCGCCGCAATCCATTTTGGAATCACCGCCGCATAAGCCCCCTCCGGATCCTGTCGCGGGCCAAACACATTGAAATAGCGCAAACCAATCGAGGAAAATCCGTAGGCGCGCGCGAAGACATCGGCGTAAATTTCATTCATCTTTTTCGTCGCGGCGTAGGGCGAAAGAGGGTTTCCGGTTTTGTCTTCCACCTTCGGCAACTCGGGGTCGTCGCCGTAAATTGCGCTGCTCGACGCATAAACAAACCGCTTCACTTTTGCGTCGCGAGCCGCAACGAGCATGTTGATGAATCCGGTGACATTGCTCGCGTGACTGGCCAGCGGATCAAGCATCGATTGCGGAACCGAGCCCAAGGCCGCGTGATGCAAAACAAAATCAACTTCGTGACACGCGCATTTGCATTCAGCCAAATCGCGAATGTCGCCTTCGAGGAATTGAAAATTCTTCCACGCTTCCTCACCGACAATCGATCGGACTTGCTCGAGATTCCTGGCGTGACCGGTCGAAAAATTATCCAGGCCGACAACGCGCTGATTCAATTCGAGCAGACGTTCCAACAGATGAGAACCGATAAATCCACCGACACCGGTCACCAACCAGCGCTTCGGCTCTGCGCGCAATTTTTGTTTTAGATTTTCGTAAGCAGACATGGCTTAAGCTTTCCAGATTCTCCCCTGCTCCACCTTCACCTTGGCCATAATATTTCGGCTGTCGATGATGCAACCGCACCATTCTGCGAGTTGCTCGTAGTTGACCGCCTGATGCGCCGTCGCAATTACAACCGCGTCATAGTTGGAAATATTCTCCTGCGTCCATTCCACCGATTTCGTTCCGGCCCAGTGCGAATGCTCACGCGTGGTCGGGATTTCGGCGATGTGCGGGTCGTGATATGCCACTTCAGCTCCACGTTCTTTGAGAAGATCGAGCAGCACGAACGTCGGCGATTCGCGGAGATCATCCACATTCGGTTTGTAGGCGAGGCCCAGCAAAAGAATGCGACTGCCGTTAATCGACTTTCGTTTTGCATTGAGCGCATCGACAACGCGGCTGACCACGTAGTGAGGCATGGCGGTATTGATTTCCCCGGCCAGTTCGATGAACCGCGTGTTCTGCCCGAACTCGCGCGCTTTCCACGTCAGATAAAATGGGTCGATCGGAATGCAATGCCCGCCCAATCCGGGTCCCGGATAAAACGGCATGTAGCCAAACGGCTTCGTTTTCGCCGCGTTGATGACTTCCCAAATATCAATGCCCATGGCGGCGTAAACGACTTTCAGTTCATTGACCAACGCGATATTCACGCTGCGAAAAATATTTTCCAAAAGCTTGGTTGCCTCAGCCGCGCGACAGCTTGAAACAGGCACCAACGTCTTTATGGCGCGACTGTAAAGAGACATGGCTTTCTCCAAGCACGCTGGCGTAAGTCCGCCTACAACCTTTGGAATGAACTCAACTTTGCTTTCGGGATTGCCCGGGTCTTCGCGCTCGGGTGAATAGGCGAGATGAAAATCGGCTCCCGCCTTCAAACCAGATCCGCTTTCCAGAACGGCGCGCAGGTCCTCCTCCGTCGTTCCCGGATAAGTGGTTGATTCCAAAACAACAAGGGTTCCCCGCCGCAGGTGCGGCGCGATCGCTTCGCCAGTTTTCAAGATATAGGAAATGTCAGGCTCGCGATGTTTGTCCAACGGAGTGGGAACACAAATCAAGACGGCGTCCACCGTTCGCACCCCGGCGAAATCGTTCGAAGCGGAGAACTTTTTCGCATCCACCAACTGCCGCACATCGCCGCTGTTGATGTGTTGAATGTAACTTTCTCCGCGATTGATGGAATCCACTTTGGCCGGATCAATGTCGAGCCCGAGCACTTCGACGTCGTTGCGCGCGAATTGCAGGCAAAGAGGCAAACCAACGTAACCCAAACCGATAATGGCGATTTTCATCGAGCGCCCAAATTATGCACCAGAAGCCCGTCTGACTGACTAGCTAAATTTTCCCGGGCAAAAAGTGATGATTGACCCGCTTCAGCCGCGCCACCAAGAATCACGGGAGCGAAATGAATTCTTTATCCACGCAACGCAAGCCGCTCCGGATCCTTATCGTCCCGGATAAATTCAAAGGCACGTTGACGGCGCAAAAAGCCGCGCAAGTCATGGCTCGCGGATGGAAAAAAATTCGTCCACGGGATTTGATTGAGCTGCTCCCAATGGGCGACGGCGGAGATGGTTTTGGCGAAGTCATTGGAAAAATGATCGGAGCCAAGCCGCGTAAAACAAAAACCGTGAACGCGGCCGGGCTTCCGACTGTCGTGCCGTGGTGGTGGAATTCAAAAACTAAAACCGCCGTGATCGAATCGGCGAAGGTCATCGGGCTTTCGATGTTGCCGCCGGGAAAATTTCATCCCTTCCAGCTCGATACATTTGGCCTGGGTAAAGTCTTGCAGGCGGCGCAAAAGCTCGGCTGTCGGCATTGCCTGATCGGCATCGGCGGCAGCGCCACAAATGACGGAGGGTTCGGCATGGCCCGTGCGCTTGGCTGGCGATTCTTAGATGCATGCGGCGCGGAAATAAAGAATTGGATTGATCTGAATCGTCTTCAGGAAATCCTCCGGCCGTCTAAAGAATCCTCTTCCCGAATGAGGGTGACGGTAGCGATTGACGTGCAAAATCCGCTTCTTGGACCAAAGGGAGCGTCTCGAATCTACGGCCCGCAAAAAGGTTTGCTGCCAGGCGATTTTATCGCGGCGGAACGTGCGCTTGGGACGCTGGCGAAGAATTATGAGCGGGCTTTCAAAATGGATTACTCAAAGGCGCCCGGCGCGGGCGCAGCGGGCGGACTCGGTTTCGGTTTGATGGCATTTTTCAGAGCGCAGCCGGAATCGGGTTTTGAAATTTTTGCGAAGTGCGCCAAGCTGGAGCAGCGATTGCGCAAAACCGATTTGGTTTTGACGGGCGAAGGCGCGCTCGACCAGCAAACACTGATGGGTAAAGGCGTGGGCCAAGTTGCCCTCCTCTGCGCAAAGATGCGCGTTCCGTGCATCGGAATTGCTGGCGCCGTTCTGGAACCGAAAAAGGCGCAAAAGCTTTTTACGCAGACACACGGCTTGACGGAAATCACTTCTGTCAAAAATGCAAAGGCGCGTCCCGCAGAATTTCTGAAAAAGATTTCCGCCCAAATTGCACATCGTTGGGACGGAAGCTAAAGCTTGCGACTGAAGTCGGACGCGCTAAGTTCGCCCCATGAATTTGGAAGATCACGTTGGCGACATCATCCGGAAAGCGCGACTCATGACGAATGTCTCCGCAGGCACGGCGGCCAAAGCGGCTGGATTGGTAGAGGCGGAATTGAGCGCGCTGGAAGATTCCGGGCAAATCAACAAGCAACCCAATTTTTCTGCGCTTGCACAAGTGATCGGATTGAACGGCGCAAAGCTGGAGGAAATTGCCAAAGGTTGGCTGCCGGCGAAACCGGACTTGGGCCTCTGGCGCGAACTTCGCCAAATCGTGACCACGAAGGATTACGCGGTGAATTCCTATTTGGTCTGGGACGAGATGTCGCGCGAGGCGGCGTTGTTTGATACCGGCTGGGATGCGGATTCAGCTTTCAAGCTGGTTGAGGAAAATGGACTAAACCTTCGCCATCTTTTTCTTACGCACACGCACGAGGATCATGTGGCTGCAATGGCGGCGATTCGCGAAAAGCTTCCGAAAATCCTTATGCACACGAATCTGAAATCCGCTCCGCCGCAAAACCGGAACCGGGCGAATGACTTCGTGCATCTTGGCAGTTTGCGGATCACGAATCGAGAGACGCCGGGTCATGCGGAAGATGGGGTGACTTACATTATCGGCAACTGGTCCGAAGACGCGCCGCATGTCGCGATTGTCGGCGATGCAATTTTCGCCGGATCGATCGGGCGAGGAAATCAATCGTGGGACCTGGCCAAAGATAAGGTACGCGAGAATATATTTTTGCTCCCGCCAGAAACACTGATTTGTCCCGGCCATGGGCCGTTAACCACGGTTGCCGAAGAGAAGGCGCACAATCCATTTTTCTGATCACTTCGCGTCCAATCTGAACGTAAGAGCCTTTTCCTGCCCTGAGGCAATTTCAACTTTTTCCGTCAGGGCTACTCCTGCTTTCCGATGCGCAGCGCTCACCGTGTAAATTCCCGGCGGAACATTGCTGATTTCAAAATCGCCGTTCGTTGACGAAACGCAAAAATAGGGGTGCTCGAAGATGTAAGCGTAGGAAAATTCCCATGGATGAATATCGCATTTGATCGTGGTGAACGGGTTAGGATGCTCGAATTTTACAGTTCGCCATGAATTTGCCCCAAGACCATAGTTGAATTCCCTGGCGGAGGTTTCGGAACGCGCATGAAAATTGTGAATCAAGGAATCAAGATTCTGAACCTGCAACGGCTGACCGGTCTGGATTCCAAAAATGTAAGGTGAGAATTCGCAACCGTTTTGAACCAGAAGAACGGTATTCGTTGAAACTCTAAATGAATCTGGAGGCAAGCCGGATGAAATATAAACCACCACGTCTGCCAAAGCTTTATCCTGATTGATAACGTAAAAACGCGTCGTGAGTGGCTCGCCATGCAACTTCGCGCAATCCGGAGACACAGGAATCATCTTCTCCGGCGGAGGCGTTCCGTTCAGGAAAACCTTCCCGCGAATTGTTCCATGACCGCTTCTGCGATCCTTGCCTTCATTCCTCGGCAATCCCACGGTGTCGTAGACATTGAGTGCCTGACCGGAAATTTCAGAGAATTCATCCGCTTCGCTAATCGGGGGTGCCATGTGAATTTTGGCCGCATCAGGTGAAGCGCCGACGGTAAACGAAAGAGGATATTTTCCGCCCATTGCCGCAACCACTGAAGCTATCGCTTCTCCTGTGTAAGGATGCCGCGCGGCTACCGTGTATTTGCCAGGAGGCAATCCCTTGGGGAGACGGAATTTGCCGTTACGATTAGTCACGGTGAAAAATGGATGTGAAACAACTCCGAAGTGCGCCCAAGCCCAGGGATGAACAGAACAGGTTAATGTGCTCAACACATCGTCACCCTCGAAACTAAACTCCAACTCCGGCTCCACTTTCCCATCGGGTCGCAGCTCCCACGCAATCTCACGACCAGAACTGAATCGCATTTTGAAATGGTGATGAGTTTTGTTGTTTTTGATTACTGCAATTTGATCGACTTGCAGACCGATTACGTGCGGCTCAAACCAGCAGTTTGTTTCGGCCATTTCAATTCGAGCCGTTGCTGTAGAAAAATTTCTCCCTTCCAATCCTCGCTTCACATAAACAAATGCATTTGCCAGTCCCCGATCTGAAGCGACTTGGAAACGCATCCTCGCAACCTGCTCTTCACATTCTGGGTTACGAGACTTTGGGCTTGCTCTGAAACGGCGGACAAAAAAGTTGGGTCATTTGGTTAGTTGTTTAGGAGTTCGAAGTCAACTGGCGATTGAAAATCCAGGACGCTATGGGTGCGCTGACGGTTGTAAAAGCTCTCGATGTAATCAAAGATTTGGGTGCGTGCCTGGCTGCGGGTGACGAAGTCGCGGCGGTAAACCAGTTCGAGTTTGAGGGTGCTCCAGAAGCTTTCCATGGTGGCGTTGTCGTAGCAG
>CANJXF010000069.1 GCA_947478865.1 Verrucomicrobiales bacterium
GGCAAAAAGCACCACCGCAATGGGCGCAAGCGGCCAATCAATTTGCCATTATGTTTGGAAAAAGATTTTTTGCTCCGGGGCTAGCCCCGGAGCAAAAGGACAAAAACTAACAACCCGACCCAAACACAAAATTTCCGATACTACCAAATAAATATGCAAATCTTCATTTCAGCGTTGTCTTTGGCGCTGCTGGCAATGCCTTCTTCAGCCCTCAATGCGGTGGAATCGATCAATCCCGCATCGTCGCTCAAAGAACTACCGCGTGTCGCACCAACTGCGGCCACGAACGTCGCCAAAACATTTCAGGTGCAGGACGGGTTCCGAATGGAATTGCTCGCGAGCGAACCACTGGTCACTGATCCCGTTGCCATGGTCTACGATGAAAACGGCCTGGCCTACGTCGTGGAAATGAACGACTACCCTTACACTGACAAGACCACCCACGAAGCCTGGAAGGAGAATAAAACCGATAAAGCCATCGGACGCATCCGTGTGCTTGAAGATACCGATGGGGACGGAAAGTTTGACAAGAGCACAGTATTTGCGACCGACCTTTCCTGGCCCAGCGGAATTGCCTGCTGGAAAGGTGGCGTGTTCGTCACCGCGACTCCGGATATTCTCTATTTAAAGGACACCGACGGGGATCATAAAGCCGACATTCGCAAAAAGGTTTTCACCGGTTTTCGCAAATATAATGTGCAGGCCGTGATTAACAATTTGGCCTGGGGGCTCGACAACAAACTTTACGCCGCCGGTTCGGGGAATGGCGGCAGCATTGTTCCGGGCGGCAAAGCGAATTCAAAACCGATTACCTTTTCCCATAACGATTTTCGGTTTGATCCAGAAACGGAAACGTTTGAAGTGCTCTCGGGCGGCGCCCGGTTCGGGAACACTTTTGATGACTGGGGAAATCGATTCCTTTGCAACATTCGCAATCCCGCTCAGCAAGTCGTTTTAGACAACCGGTATCTCGCTCGAAATCCGTTCTCCCCCGTGAAAACGGCGCTTCATGATGCCGCTGAAGCTGGCGACAGCCTGCCCGTTTACCGGATCAGTCCGGTGGAACCGTGGCGCGACCTGCGAGGAAAACGTTGGACGGCTGAGGATAAAAAAATCCCGCGCAGCGAGTTGACTGGCGGCGGTGTTTTCACATCGGCGAGCGGGATTACCATCTACCGTGGCGCAGCGTATCCAAAGGAATTTCGTGGGAATGCGTTTATTGGTGAAGTGGCTAACAATGTCGTTGTCAGACAAACGCTCGCGCCGGATGGAGTGCTTTTCAAAGCAGAGCGCGCTGGGAAAAATAAAGAGTTTGTTGCGTCCACCGACATTTGGTTTCGCCCGGTGAATTTTGTGAATGCGCCCGACGGCACGCTACACATGCTCGATATGTATCGCGAAATAATCGAGCATCCATGGTCCATTCCTGATGACATTCGCGAGCAACTTGACCTGCAAAGCGGGATGGATCGCGGCCGCATCTATCGATTAACCCCGCCGAATTTCCAAGTCCCGAAACCGCCGCAGCTTGGAAAAGCCAGCACGGAAGAATTGGTGGCCGCCCTGGAGAATCCAAATTCGTGGTGGCGCGAAACCGCGCAGCGGTTGCTCGTTGAGCGGCATGACTTCACCGCTAGTTCGTCGCTGAAAATTCTTTTGCGCACGAGCAAAGAACCCCTGGCGCGCCTTCATGCGCTATGGTGCCTTGACGCGCTCGGAACGCTTCACAGCAAAGACATTGGCCTCGGCATGGCTGACAAGTCAGCGGGCGTGCGCGAAAATGCCATCAAACTTTCCGAA
Source organism: Verrucomicrobiales bacterium (assembly GCA_947478865.1). Lineage (GTDB taxonomy): Bacteria > Verrucomicrobiota > Verrucomicrobiia > Limisphaerales > CANJXF01 > CANJXF01. Next base: position 1,801 of record CANJXF010000069.1, read on the forward strand.
TCACGTTTTGGGAAGGTTCCAGGAGTGCTGCGCATGGTCATCGAGTTGGCCGAGGACCCGGATATTCGGGTTCGTTTCCAAGCCGCTTTTTCCCTTGGCGAAACAGTGTATCCGCAGACTGCGGCAGCGCTGCTCTCCATCACCAAACACGATCCGGAAAATCCGTGGATTCGCGCGGCGGTGATGAGCTGCCATCCCGATTTATTCATCCCCATGCTGTCGTCGCTGATCAACGATAAACCCTATTTGGAAACGCCCGGCGGCAAGAAGCTTCTGCAGCAGATAACGTTCGTTCTCGGCGCGCAAAACAAAGCCGACAACCTGAAAGAAACATTGAACCTTTACGCGCTGCTCGCCTATCGCGGGAGTGATGCGCAGGAAAGTTTTCTGATCGGGCTTGGCGATGGATTGCGACAGGCCGGAAAGAATTTTCGCACGGCCTTTACCGACGCAGATGCCGTCGGCGCGAAGCGGATTAACGAGGCGCTGAATACGGCGGCACAATCGGCGAAGCTTCCCTCCGACAATCTGAACAAGCGCAGCCAAGCCATCCAACTTCTGAGCTGCGACGACTTTGATCGCGTGAAGGAAACGTTGTCTCAAATCCTGAACGCTCGCGAGCCTCAGGAAATTCAACTCGCCGCGTTGCGCGCGCTGTCTTCGTTCAAGAATCCAGACGTGGCCACGCGTTTGATTTCGGGTTGGCAAAGTTTCAGCCCCGCAATTCGCGAAGAGGTCTTGACGGCAATTTTCTCGCGCAGGGAACGTTTGAAGCCATTGATGGATGCCGTGCAAAACGGAACGATTGCGGTTGCTCAAATCAGCGCCTCGCGCAAAACCGCGCTGCTGGCGCAACCTGTTCCGGCTCTCAAAGAGCAAGCCGCAAAGCTATTTGGTGCAGACGTCTCCAGGCCACGCAAAGAGGTGGTCGCGAAATACACCGCCGCTTTGTCATTGAAGGGCGACAAGGCGCATGGGCAAAAAGTTTTTGAAGCGAACTGCATGGTTTGCCACCGCTCCGGCGGCAAAGGCAATGAGGTCGGTCCAAATCTTGAAACAGTCCGCGCATGGGACGCGGAAAAGCTGGTGGCGAACATCCTGGACCCGAATCGGGAGGTCGCGCCGAATTTTGCTGGTTACGAAATTGAACTCAAAGATTCGTCATCAGTGTCTGGGATTATCGTTTCCGAAACCGCTGGCAGCATCAGTTTGAAGCGAGCCGACGGGGCGCAGGAAACAATTCTTCGCCAGAACATTCAGAAGCTGTCCAGTTCGGGTCGGTCATTGATGCCAGAAGGCCTGGAGGCAGCTATTTCACCGCAAGACATGGCTGATCTCGCCGCGTTTCTTTTGCAGAAATAAAATCCAAATGCCGCTCAGGACAAGCTGTTAGCCAAAGATGTTTTCCACGGTCCTCGGCTCCGCCACAGTCGCGACTTCAGTCCGCCCACGATGACGATTGAGGGCGCGATGATAAATTTGGAATGTTCTTTCCGCTGTTTTTCGCCAGTCGAAAAGTTTAGCGCGGCTCAAGCCAGCTTCACGAAGCTTTTCCCGCAGCCCCGCATCACTGGCTAAAATAGCCATTTGCTTTTTTATACCCTGGATATCTTCCGGGTCAACGAGAGCCGCCGCATCGCCCACCACTTCCCGCAGCGCGCCTCGATCCGAAGAAATTACGGGACAACCGCAAGCCATCGCTTCGACTGGCGGCAAGCCAAATCCCTCGTAAAGCGACGGATAAATGAAGGTGCTGGCAGCGTGGTAAAGCGTCGGCAAACCGGAAGTGGGGACAAATCCAAGCGAGTGAATCTCACTTCTGAACGGTGATTTCTCAATGGCTTGGTGAATGGCTTGCGAGCCGTGCCAATCGCTTCCGCCGAAAACCAGGTTCCAGTCGGATCGGGTCTGCGTCTTGAACTGATCAAACGCCTCGATCAATCCCGCAATCTGGATCCGATACTCGCCCGGTTCCTTCTCGTCGGAAAAATCCGCTTCTAACACCTGCCGATACGGAGCGATCGCATAGGTGTAGCCAACATCACGGCGCACGCTGAGTTTTCCGGAGAAGACCGGTTTTCCCGTGCTCATCTTCACCAACGTAAATCCTGAATCCATGGGCAAATCCATTTCGCCCAGGCTTCCGAGAAAATACCCGACCATCGCCTTTTTGACGAAGGCGGGGCAATAGCCTTCCTGGTTTATGTGGATGGCTGGACTCCACCGCAACGGATCGGCCACGGCTCGAAACTGTATCGGAGCGTTCCATAATTTTGAGTCCAAGTTTTTGACTTCGACGCTTTCGCCATCAGCGATGGAGCTGGCGAGATGGAGATAAATGTAATTGCCGATTCTCAGGTCGCGCTTTTTCAACGGCGCGTAAATCGGCCTCCTTCTGAAACCGACCTTGTCGACGGCGATCGTGCGTTGCCCGGCTATCACCGCGAAATTGTCGGCCGCAGGCGCCATGAGTCGGGAGTCTCGAGTGACGAAATCCCATTGCTGAAGCTTTGCCGGATCAGGCGCTTTCGTGGTGATCAAAGTTAGTTCCAGCAGGGTCGGAGAAAGGATGCGCAAGCCATTCGCGCCCACCGCCGGCATTTCCAAGAAGTTGTTGTCCGTGATTTCCGCCGCTGCTGTTTTCGGTTGGTTTGGAAACAGAGCGAACATGACGAAAAATAAAATCTGAAAGACGTTCATAGTGCCTCATCGAAACCCTTGCCGCGATGCCGTTGCGGAGATTTTATTCTGGGAGTTAGCAGTCACATCGTCAGTTGCCTTTCCCGTGTTTGTTGGATTGCGTTGGTGCTCTTGCCGTCTTATCGGTCAGTTGATCGTCAACCGGAATGATCGAAATCAAACCGGATTGTGCCGTGCCGAGAAAGTATCCTTCCGCGAGATTCTGCTTCTGAAACACTGCGCCGCGTTCCTTTGTGATCCGGCCGGTGATCGGGTGAACAAAGGAACCTTGAATCGCGCCGGTCGAGGGCGAAACTGAGAGGCGCAATTTCTGGTCATTTGCTTGAATTACAAATCGGTTATTCGCATCGAGGGTGCCGGGTTGCTGGAGTTCAGATTCGAGATCGCCCGCGCGTAGATTCACCAAAATATTCTGATCCGCTTGGGGGACGGCGAGTACCGGTGACCCGGTCGTTGTCACGTAAGTGGAGCCGATCAGGAATGTCTGGGTGATAAAGCCTTCTGCAAAATATCTCGCGGCCGAATTGGGCGGCTTGAACCAATTCGCGATTCCGTCGAGATCGCTGACGTTGGTTTGATTTTTAAACCTGATCGCCGCCGAGATGGATCCATCTTTGCCGTAGAGAGAAACGTAAAACGGCCAGGTTAGATCTTTGGCGACCCCGGCGCTTTGACTGAAGGCTGTCCCATCGGCTAAGGAGCCGGTGATGCGGGTTCGTCCTGCGGTATCAACGTTGAGAATTCCGAACCCGTTTCCCTGCGGCGTATTGGGCCTTTTCGCGCTTGGCGGAATGAGCACGGTAAATTTTCCCGGTTCAGAGAATGGATTGCCCTTTGAGCTGAAAACCGATCGATTCGCTACGATGGTGGAAACAAAGGAGCCGTCGGTGATTGTGCCGGTTATCTGTTCGGAGTCATTCGTCAAAACCATCTGCAAAGACAAACTCAGGCCGAGGTGCGGGCTCGTCCCTGTGAATGTCCCGCCCCCGTCGAAACGGCTGCGCAGCGAAAGTGTTTTTCCGGCGATTGTAATTTTTCCGCTGAAGTTACCAGTTCGCGTGGTGGTGACTCGCAGAAACCCCGAGCGCTCGTGGCTTGGCGTGGAAGGCTGAATCAAGCCGAGGTAAGTTCCTTTGCGTTGCGCGAAGGGATCCGGAATGAAGTTGGCGATCAAGGCAGTTGCTGAATCCATTCTGAAGGAAAGGTTTGGAGCGCTGGAAGTAACGCTTCCAGTCCAACCTTGAAACGATGAATCCCGACCGGGAACCGCCTTCACCGAATACGTTTTATCGACCTCAAGAATCTGCCCGTCGCGCAGCGGCGTAACTTTTCCAGCTCCATTGATCTGGAGACTTAATGGACTGGAAAAAACGTAGATAAATTTTCGCGAAGCGACGTGGGATTCGTTGCCTGATGTATCAACGCTTTTTACCTGCACAAGATTTGTTCCAGGAACCAACGTGAGGCTGGTCTCCCAGTTTGCCGTTCCATTCGCTGCGCTGAAAATTCCGTTGTTTAACGAGTATAAAACTCGCGCAACTGCCACGTTGTCGCTGGCCGATCCAACGAGCGTCACATCAGGATTAGTGAGGCGGGTTCCTGCCGCTGGCGAGCGAATACTGACCTTGGGCTTCACCGTTTCAGACCCCGCCGCAACAACGGTGATATTCACCGGCGGCGCGGTCGCCGATGCTCCATTTTTATCCGTCACCACCGCCGTCAGGGAATAGTTTCCTGAGGGGACCGAATTCCACAAAATCGCAAACGGAGATTTAGAATCCTGGCCAAGGCTGATTCCGTCCTGAAAGAATTCAACGTTCGCGACTCCAGCCGACGCTGTCGCGTCGGCCGCAATCGTGATTTTTGCTGGAGCGGTGAAGTTCGCTCCGGTGGCTGGACTGGTTAGCGCAATGGCGGGAGGTTGATTGCTTTGGTTGAGGACGTTGATGGAGACAGCGGCGGAAGTCGCGGTTGTTCCCGATGCCGTTGTTTCCACTGCGGTCAGGACATAGTTTCCAGCGTCGACATTGGTCCAGTTGAATGTAAATGGAGACGCCAAATCTTCACCGAGCTTGATTCCGTTTTGGAAGAATTCCACTTTCGCAATGCCGCTGCCGCCGCTGCTTGGCGTCGCCGCAATGGTGATATTCGCGGGGGCGCTAAAGTATGTTCCAGAAAAAGGCGAGCTGATCCGCGGTGAAGCAGATGCGTTGATTTGCGCCAACACAACCGTTTCATCAATTCGTCCATAGCCCAACAATCCAGCGCTCGAAAACGCCACGGTTTGCACCTCATTCACTTCGTCGGTGAAAGTGCGGATCAAGGTTCCGGTAGCCGTGTTGTAGATCTTAACGGTGCTCCCTTCGCCGTCGGTGTAAGCCAGCTTGGTTCCGTCAGGAGTGAACGCCAAACCGTAAACATTTCCGCCGTTCCCGCCGAAGGTGTATTTCAACGTGCCATCGGCAACGTTCCACAACTTCACTGTGTCGTCATAGCCGCCGGACGCGATGGTTTTTCCATCTGGAGAAAACGCCACGACGAATATGTCTTCCGTGTGGCCCGACAGGGTTTTGACCAGCGTCCAATCCGACGTCCGCCATACGCGAACGACATCTGTCCCGCTACCGGCAGCGAGGAGGCTTCCATCGGGTGAAAAGGCGACGCAACGCTGTTGTCCGGCGCCGGTCAGAGTCTTAAGCAGTGTTCCATCCGATGGACGCCAGATGCGAATGGTCGTATCAAAACTCGCCGAAGCCAGCAGGCTGCCGTCGGGCGATAACGCGACGCCAACCACCCAATCAGTATGGCCATTCAAGTTTCGCACGTTGCCGCTCGGCAAACTCCAAAGTTGCACCAGCTTGTAGCTGCAAGACGCAAGCAGGCTTCCATCTGCCGTGATGCTTAGATTTTCAATGGCGCTGGCGTGAACAAAAGGAGCGTTGGTGTTCAAGGTCTGCAACAAGGTTCCATCCGAAGTGCGCCACAAATTGATCAGGCGATCCGATCCGCCGGAAATCAGCGTCTCGCCGTTCGATGTGAAAATGACGCTGTTTACCCTGTCCACGCTGACCTGCCGCTTCCAAATAATGTCCGGGCTCCCTTGCGCCGGAAGGGATGCGGGCAAAACAAGGCGGAGGATCGAGGCTGTCATAACGGTTCTCCACAAAATGTTGAATTTCAGCATAGTTATCGCATTTGCCTCCTCGGTTCAGGCTCAGGCTGGGCCAACGATTTCTTATTAAACGATGAAGGGGCGAGCGCTCCTATCCGGCATGTCCACGATTCTTTGGTGGGCTGGCTCGCAGCAGAATGATTCAAGGAATCCCCGATTTTATCGTGGCTAGAGTGAACGGGGAAAAACGACTCAGCGCCTGACGGAAATGGGTTGGGATTGTTCCCGCATGAACTGCGCAAGATGATGTGGCCCAAGGGCGTTATTTGCGTTCGATCTGGAATTTTTCCAGCCGCCGAATGATTGCACTCCAGGCCAGGCTCCGGTCGTCGCGCCGCCGCGCCGATTGCAATACTTCACGCCTGGTTCGATTTCGTTGAAGGATTTCTGCGGTTCGTTTTCATCAGGAGTGAAGTTTCCTGCGGTCAATCCGTAAGCGGATCGATTGGATAGCGTGATCGCTTCGTCGATCGACCCGACCTTGGCGATGGGACAAAATCGGCGTGAAAAATTCTTCCTGAAACAGTTGCTGGGAATTCGGATTCCCCATTCCACACCTATTAAATATTAAAAAATCTACGGCCTCGTGCGCAGGTCGCAAGTTTCCATCCGAGTTGGAATGGTCAGACTGGTTTGCCGCTGAACCAAGCGGTTCCGAAGCGGCCAGCCGCTATTTTTTCGTCAGTTTTGCGATGGCTTGCTCCATTTCGGAGAGATGAACGTCTGCATTGGCGCTATCGGTGACATGGGCAATTTTGCCGTCTTTGCCAATCAGGAAACTGACGCGGCGCGCCATGTTTTTTCCGGGTTCGCGGCGGACGCCAAAAGCATCGGCGATCTTGCCGTCCGTGTCGGCGAGCAGCGGGAAATTAAGATTATATTTTTGAATGAACTGCTGATGGCTGTCCGCAGAATCAAAACTCACGCCGATGACTTCCACACCATCTTTTTTCAAATCCGCCATCCGATCGCGCAAGCCGCACGCTTCTTTTGTGCAACCGGGCGTGTTGTCTTTCGGATAAAAATAGAGCAGCACCACCTTTTTGCCGACTGCATCGCTCAGCTTCCAGGGTTTTCCGTCCTGATTCTTCCCTTCGACCAACGGCGCTTTCTCGCCGACCTTGGGCGTGGCCGACTGCGCTGCGTCGGCGAAAAGAAGTGAGGTCACACAAACGATTGCGGCGAAAATTGTATTTTTCATAATGTCTTGGCGAGCAGGTTATGCCCTTTGCCGGAAGCCTGTCAATTTAGGGACGAATTATTACGTTTCGAGTGAGGAAGAGCCGGGGCTTGGTCCGCCATCTTTCTGCGCGGCCCAATTGGCGCGGTTCCTCATCAACAAAGCCGGAATTAATCGATGGCGTTGTTTACATTCCGATCGTGATTGGTTTAAAATTAAAGCATTCAATTCAACCAATCTACATGAAGACAATTCCTTTGCGTTTCGCTCGAAATAAAAAGATGCCGCGCGGCTTTACGTTGATCGAGCTTCTGGTGGTGATTGCGATCATTGCGATTCTGGCGGGTCTGTTGCTGCCAGCCTTGGCCAAGTCGAAACAAAAGGCGCACGGGATTATGTGCATGAGCAACGGCAAGCAATTGCTTCTGGCGTGGCGAATGTACGCCGACGATAACCGCGACCGGATCCCTTTCGCTTACGCCCCCGATTTTCCCAATACGAACGCGCCGTTCGCATGGGTCACAGGGTCGTTGGATTTTTCACCGGACTCGCCCGCCAACTGGGATATCAACAACAACATCACCAAGAGTCCGCTTTGGCCTTATTGCGGCAAACAGCCGGGTATTTGGAAATGTCCGGCTGACACAGCCACAGTCAAGGTTGGAACCAAAACGCTTCCTCGAGTACGCAGCATGTCCATGAACATTTTCGTAGGAGGCAACCAGGGGACAGATGGCGGCTGGGGGGCGGCCTGGAAAGTTTACAATAAAACCGCAGATATGGTGAAGCCGGGTCCAGCCAACACCTGGGTGCTACTGGATGAACGCGAAGACAGCATGAATGACGGCTTCTTTGTTGTTTTGATGGACGGCTACCCGAACCCCGCGACCACCGTCATGGTGGATTATCCTGCCAGCTATCATAACCGGGCGGCTGGTTTCTCCTTCGGTGATGGTCATTCCGAAATTAAGAAATGGCGCGATCCTCGAACCACTCCCGCGTTGAAAAAAGGCCAACTACTGCCGCTCAATCAAACCGTACCCAACAATCCAGATGTCGTTTGGCTACAGGACCACTCCACCCGGTTGAAGTAAATTGACAGACTGGCTAACTAGGCAATATATCAAATTATGCAACCCCTAGAACGCAAAGCGAGAGACCCGTTTGCCGGCAACTCGAGTAACCGTTGTTTGCCACCGACCCGCAGACGCGCGTTCACGTTGATCGAATTATTGGTGGTGATTGCAATCATTGCCATTCTTGCGGGACTGTTGCTGCCGGCTTTATCTGCGGCCAAGGAAAAGGCCCATCGCGCTGCCTGTCAGAGTGGGCTTCATCAACTCGGCTTGGCCTGTCACATGTATGGTGACGACAACAAACAAAAGCTCCCACCCGGAGTGCGCGACGACGGGGCCACTCATACGATTTGGGTGGGATCCATTACTTTTAACGGAATTAAACAGTATAGCAGCACCAACATGAGTAGCTGCCCGAGCTTCAAGGACCAATTCCAATATTATCGGGAGGGTATCGGCTACGTCATTGGGTATAGCTACAACGGCGCGTGCAAGAAGCCATGGTCAGGTGAGCCAAATCCCCAATGGACTTCCCCGCAAAGATTAACCGACAATCCGCAGCTGGTGCTGGCGGCCGACCTGAACGCCTGGGATGCAGAGCCAGGTGGCTGGACTCTGGCTCCGCACGGCCGCGGTGGCGCCGTCCGGCAGGGTGGAAGCGTTTTCATGTTCGTGGGCGGCAAAACCTCCAAACAGGTCGGAGCACTCGGTGGCAACGTGGGTTATCTGGATGGGTCGGTGGCTTGGAAACCGATTGCTAAAATGAGCAATTATTGGGCGTTTCAAGGCGGCATTTATTTCAATGCCTGGTGATTCAGGCCAGATTGATAAGGCGAGAAGGTTGATTGATTTTTCTTGGTCTGGAGTAAGGCTAGCCGATGGCTCGGCTCACGTCGGTAGATGGGATTATCAGTGGCTCATCTCGGTCTGTAACATCACTTCGTTACGACGCAAAAAGCCCGGCGTCCATGGCGGATCAAAGTAGGCATAAACCGGTGAGGAGGACTTAACCTTCAGCCCTTCTGACTCCATCCAGGTTTGCAACCGGCGTAATGACCCCGTTTCGTTTTCCGAATTCCGTCCGCCGTGAAACCGTAGCACCGCAAACCGGCCCGCTTCAAGTTCCCGAGTCTTGACCAAAGTATCCGTTGGCCGTGGCACTTCGCCCGCCTTCAATTTTGTGGGCAACACAAAAGCCATGGTTTTATTCGAGTCATTCCCGGACATGAACACCGGCGTCGTCATCGCGATCTTCTGCTTCGATTCGCTCCCGCCCGTGATAAACCGAAAAAGGCGGTTGAAACTTCCGTCTCCACCGTCGGACATGCGTGTCTCCACAACCGTCAGCGCTGGATAATCGCGCACCTCAAATTTGCCACTGGACCGCACCACTTTGTAAGGCGCGGTTTCATACCCCGCTCGCGTTGCCTGGCAACCCGCCAGGATTAACGTTAGGGCAACCGCGACAATTACGAATGGAACCAACATTTTCTTCACCAAATTATAGTAACACGGAGTTTTTACTATTAGCCAATTAAGAACAACGGTTGGAAATTAATTTGATGGGCCAACGCAAATCGCGACGCGGCAATGTCCCTCAACTTTTCCAGATCGTCGACAAATTCCTAGCTCGACCTCCGAGTAGCCAGGAAAACGGGCGTGGGAACATGATTCTTCCCATTATTATTATGAAACTCCGTTTTGCCGGTGTGTCTGCGTTTGCCGGTATGCACTTGTAGATTCCTCCTGTAGTGTATATTTGCTGTGTCATTGAAATTTTCTAACGATACGTAATCAAACCTATGAAAATGCATATGCTGATCCGCCGCTTTGCCGGCACGTTTATCCTCGCCAGCCTCGTGCTTGCCCACTACCACAGTCCGAATTGGCTCTGGTTCACCGCGTTCGTCGGGTTCAACCTGCTGCAGTCTTCGTTCACCAACTTCTGTCCCATGGAAATGATTCTCAAAAAGCTCGGCGTTGGCGGTTCCTGCTGCGGAGGCGAAAAGACCACCGCCTCCAGCTCCGGGAAATGAGAAAATCACCTGGCATTCTCGGTCTCTGGTTGCTCGGTTTGCTGGCGAGCAGTGCCGCTGAGCCGTGGACGCTGGAGCGCTCCCTGGATTACGCGCTGGCTCATAATCCGGACGCACGCCTGGCGCAACAGCGGATCATAGCCTCGCAAGCTGTGCTGGAGCAGGCCAATTCCACGTTCTGGCCGCACCTGCAATTTCAGTCCAGCTACAATCGCACGGATAATCCGATGATGGTCTTTGGCAGCATCCTCAATCAGCGCGCTTACGATTCATCTCTCAACTTCAATGACGTGCCTGACGTCGATAACCTCAACCTCCGAGGTCTGGTCAAGGTGCCGCTTTACGCCGGTGGTCGGAACAAGTATGGACGCGAGGCCGCGCAGGCGAACACGGAGGCCGCGAAGCAGACCAGCGCTGCGGTCCGCAACGCGCTGGGATTTGAAGTCGTCCGCGCTTTTCACACGGTTCTGAAAACCCGGGAATTTATTCGCGCCACCGAAGCGTCCGTGAATTCCTTGGAGAAGCATCTGGCCATTTCCAAGAAGCGGTTCGACGGCGGCACGCTCTTGAAGTCCGATATTCTCGATGTCGAAGTGCGCCTCTCCCAGTCACGCGAAGATTTGGTTCGCGCTCGGAACTCCAACACGCTCGCCGACCGCGCATTGCGCAATTTGCTCGGCATCGAAGCGGGAGAGTTCATCGTGGCGGACACGGCCCCCGCGGTCACGGCACCGACCCTGGCTAACGCCGCGCCGCGCCCCGAACTGACAGCGGCCCGCGACCGGGAAAGCGCCGCGCAAGCGCAGGTGCGCATTGCCCGGAGCGGCTACCAGCCTAGCGTGAGCGCCTTTGGCAGTTTGGATCGTGATTACGGTTGGGTGACCGGCGGCGATGGTAACAGCTATACGGCTGGCGTGCTTTTGCAGTGGGACTTGTGGGATGGTTTTGCGACCCGGGCCAAAGCCCGCGAAGCCTACGCCAATTTGGAATCCGCGCGGGAGGAGCAACGCAAGCTGCGCCTGGCTTTGGACTTTGAAACGGAACAGGCTCAGCTGAATCTCAAGGCCACGAACGAGCGCATGGCTGTCACGGAAAAATCAGTCGAGCAAGCCACGGAAAGCGTAATCCTCACTCGCAACCGCTTCGAACAAGGACTGGCACTCTCCACACAATTAATCGATTCGGAGACGGCGCTGGTTTCCGCCCGCGTGCGTCGGGCGGAAGCGGAGTCCGACCAAAAAATTGCGATTGCTGCGCTGCGAAAAGCGCTCGCATTGCCTCAACTCGATTCGGCTCCGACCCGCAAATAATATGAAACAATTCATCGTCGAAATCACCGTTCGACTCTTGATCGTCGTCGCTCCATTCCTGCTCGCGGCTTGCGGTTCGAAACATGACCAAGCATCCGACCATTCTTCCGATCTAGCGACGGCGCAGGTAAACGTGCAGAAAGTCGAAAGCCTGTTGCGACCCATGACCGAGGAAGTAGTTGGCACGGTACGGGCAAAATTGCACGCCACTCTGGCGTCGCAGGTGAGCGGTCGGATTGATAAAATGCCGGTGGTGCTCGGTGACAAAATTCAGAAGGGTCAATTGGTCGCGCACCTGGATGCCGCTGAAATCGGAGCCCGATTGGAACAGGCCGAAGCCTCGCTCGAACAAGCTGAGCGCGAATGGAAGCGGGTTGCCTCTCTGTTCGAACAACAAAGCGTCACGCGCGTGGAATACGATTCCGCCCAATCGCGGCAACGCATTGCCAGAGGTGCCGTGGCCGAGGCCAGGGCCATGATGGCTTACGTGGAAGTTACTGCGCCTTTTGACGGCGTTGTGACCAGAAAGTGGGCGGACGTGGGTGATCTCGCCGCCCCGGGCAAGCCGCTGGTGGATTTGGAAGATCCTTCAGCTCTGCAAATAGAAGCCGATGTGCCGGAAGCCATCGCATCGCAAATCCGTCGCGACGCCCGGCTCACGGCACGGGTGGATGCAATCAACGGCGATGTCGCAGGCCTCGTGCGCGAGATCGCGCCCTCGGCTGATCCGGCGAGTCGCACGTTTCGAGTCAAACTGGAATTGCCGCAGACGGCGGGCCTGATGCCGGGCCAGTTCGCGCGACTGCTCGTGCCGATTGGCGAGAACAAATCGGTCCACCTTCCAGCGGCAGCGGTGGTGCAACGCGGCCAATTGGAAATTGTTTTCACTGTGACAAATCAACACGCTCAGATGCATCTGGTGAAAAGCGGCAAGCGCAGCGGCGATGAAATTGAGATACTCTCCGGGCTGGAGGTCGGCGAAAACGTGGTCGTGAGCGGCGGAAAGCAATTGATCGATGGCCAACCGGTGGAGGTGAAATGAAGGGCAGGGGAGAACGTGAGAAAGCGACGACGGGCGATGCAAAGCTCGGTATCGCCGGGCGGATCGCCCGCGCTTTCATTGATTCCAAACTGACGCCGCTGGTCGTGATTGCGTCGGTAATGCTCGGTGCCGGTGCGATCATTCTGTTACCTCGCGAAGAAGAGCCGCAGATCAAAGTGCCGATGATCGACGTGCTCGTTTCCATGCCGGGCTTCAGCGCCAAAGAAGTCGAGGAGCGCTCCACCCGTCCGATGGAGAAATTGCTGTGGGAAATTCCTGGGGTCGAATACATCTATTCCACCTCGCGACCGGGCGAGAGTTTGGTCATCGTCCGGTTCAAGGTGGGTGAAGATGTCGAGAAGAGCCTGGTGAAGCTCAACCAGAAGTTGCAGTCCAATTTTGATCGCATCCCGCACGGTGTCTCTCCTCCGCTCATCAAGTCCAGGTCCATTGACGATGTGCCGATTTTGGCTCTGACCTTTCACAGCGCACATTACGATCATCTCACTTTGCGGCAGCTCGTAGCGCAGGTGGACGACGCGGTAAAACAAGTTCCGCTCGTCGCCGAAACTACCATTATTGGCGGCGCCAAAAGGCAGTTGCGCGTGCTGCTGGATCCGCTCCGGCTGGCGTCGCGAAATCTGAGCGCGGCGGAAATCGTGCCGATGCTTGCGCAAGCCAATCGCCAGAGCGCGGCCGGCGGCCTGACCAGCCGCAATCGCGAAATGCTGATTGAGACCGGCGGTTTTCTCTCCACCGCCCAGGAGGTGGGCAGTGTCGTGGTGGGCGTCTTTGCCGGCCGGCCCGTTTATCTGCGGGAGATTGCCAAGATCCAGGACGGCCCGGAAGAACCGGCTCAGTATGTGTTCTTCGGCGAAGGTCAGCGCCACCGGACGGCGGCAATGGAACAACCGGCCGTTACCTTGAGCATTGCAAAACGGCCCGGCGCCAACGCGATTTCCGTGGCGCATGACGTGTTGAAGAAAATTGAGACGCTCAAGGGGCGAACGATTCCGAATGACGTAGAAGTCTCGATCACCCGGAATTACGGTGAGACGGCCGCGGAGAAATCCAATGAATTGCTGTTGCACATGGGCATCGCCGTGGTCGGCGTGTCGCTGCTCATCCTGCTGACGCTGGGCTGGCGCGAGTCTGGGATTGTGGCGATCGCGATTCCGTCCACGCTCGCGCTGACGCTGCTGGTGTTCTATCTCTACGGCTACACGCTCAATCGTATTACGCTCTTCGCCCTGATTTTTTCCATCGGCATCCTCGTGGATGACGCGATCGTGGTGGTCGAGAATATCGTGCGCCATTTTCATCTTCCGCAAAACAAAGGCCGCAATTGGTCAACGATCGCCGTTGAAGCCGTGAACGAAGTTGGCAATCCCACCATTCTCGCGACCTTTGCGGTGATCGCGGCAGTTTTGCCGATGGCGTTTGTCGGCGGGTTGATGGGGCCCTACATGCGCCCGATTCCAGTCGGGTCGAGCGCGGCCATGTTTTTCTCGCTGGCGATTGCCTTCATCGTTACGCCATGGGCCAGCATTCGCATTTTGCGCTGGGGCCGAAAGTATTCCCGTCTGACGGAAGGCGAGGCCAATTCGATGCCAGCCGGTCAACCGCATTTGCACTCGGAGCATCCGGAAGATTTTTTCACCAGGGTGTATCGCCGTGTCATGCAGCCGCTCATCACGAGCCTGAAGTGGCGGATCGTTTTTCTCACGAGCATCGTCGGCCTGTTGCTCCTGGCCATGGCGCTGATGGGCGTCGGCTGGGTGAAAGTGAAAATGCTGCCGTTCGATAACAAGAGCGAATTCCAGATCATCCTCAACATGCCGGAAGGCAGCACGCTCGAAAGCACGGCACAATGCGCCCGAGAAATCGGCGTCGCCGTGCGAATCGAACCGGAAGTAACCGATTACCAGGTTTATGCAGGCGTGGCTTCGCCGTTCAATTTCAATGGCCTCGTGCGCCACTACTTTATGCGACGCGGTCCGAACATCGCCGATCTGCAAATTAACCTTTTGCCCAAAGGCGAACGCAAGGCGCAGAGCCACGACATCGCCAAACGAATTCGGCCGCGAGTGACCGCCATCGCGTCGAGCTACGGTGCACGCGTCGCGATTGCCGAAGTGCCGCCCGGCCCGCCGGTTTTGCAAACGCTCGTTGCGGAAGTTTACTGCCCAAGCGAAGAGAGTCGGCTCGCCCTGGCCAACAAGGTCATCGGCATTTTCAAAAGCACGCCCGGCGTGGTGGATACTGATTGGTACATCGAGGGGGATCAGCCCAAGGCGCGATTCGTGATTGATAAGGAAAAAGCAGCGCTCAATGGGGTGAGTGCGGCGACCATTTCGGAGACGCTGCGCCTTGCGGTGGGCGGTGCGCCGGTGGACCTCTTGCACGTGGCTCGCGCCAAGGAGGATGTGGAGATTTTCCTGCAGCTTCCCCGGGTCAGCCGCACCACGCCAGAGGAGTTGCTCGCACTGCGCGTGCGCTCCGGCTCCAATCCCGCGGCGCCGCTGGTGCCATTGCGCGAACTCGTGAAGGTCGAACACGCCGTCGTGGAAAAAAGCCTCTACCATAAGAACCTAATGCCGGTGACCTATGTCATCGGCGACGTTGCGGGCGTTGTCGAGAGCCCGGTTTACGCGATTTTACAAATGAACAAAGCGTTGAAGGCGCTCGATACGCGCGAGTTCGGCGGTTCTGGTGCAAAGCTTAAAATCTTCAACGCCGACCAACCGTTCACTGACACGGCGCCCGCGATGAAATGGGATGGCGAATGGCATATTACGATCGAAGTCTTCCGCGATCTCGGCACCGCCTTCGCCGCCGTCCTCGTCCTGATTTTTATCCTGATGGTGGGTTGGTTTCGCTCTTTCCTCACGCCTTTGATCGTCATGATGGCAATTCCGTTTTCGCTCGTGGGCATTCTGCCGGCCCACGGTTTTATGGGCGCGTTCTTCACGGCAACTTCGATGATTGGTTTCATGGCCGGCGCTGGCATCGTGGTCCGGAACTCCATCATCCTGGTCGATTTTATTGAGCAACGTCTCGCGGAAGGCATGCCGCTCGCCGAAGCCGTTGTGGATGCCGGCGCCGTGCGCTTTCGCCCGATGCTCTTGACCGCGCTGGCCGTTGTGGTGGGTGCATCCGTGATTCTCGCGGATCCCATTTTTCAAGGCTTGGCCATTGCTCTAATGGCCGGGGAAATTGCATCGCTGCTGATCAGCCGGATGGCCGTTCCGGTGCTCTACTTCATGGCGCATAATGCCTCGCCTCCGGTGGGTGTCCCGCCAACAGCGCCCGCTCCTGCTTCGCCCGGCGAAGGCGCTGCATAATCCAAGACGGCGACTTCTCGAAGTCGCCTAAGGCGGGCTAAAACGTTTGCTGCTGAAAAACTGGAGAGCGCGAATCGATCGCACGCTCAGTTATTTTATCGCCGCATAAACGCGATGAACATCTTCATGGTCATCGAGCGCATTGAGAAATTCGGTGACTTCCTTGCGGGAGCTTTCGTTCAGCTCGGGAAATGTTTTTGCGACGTAGCGAATTTCTGAGGCGACAATATTCCAGCCTGCCGCTTTTAACGCTTTGGTCACGTGATCGAGATCCTTGATCTCGGTGAGAAACCGCGCTCCCTTTTGGCCTTCGGGGATTTCGTCGGCTTCGAGCGGCTCAATTTCCTGCGCGCCGGATTCAATGGCGTCGCTTTCGGCGTCGCGATTGGCATCGGTGTGAGTGGCCTCGACCACGCCCAGATGATTGAAGAAGAATGCGACGCTGCCGGGATTTCCGAGCGAGCCCGTTTTGAAAAGATTACGAATTTCCGGCGCGGTGCGGTTTCGATTTTCCGTGAGGCATTCGACCACAACTGGAACCTTGTGCGGCGCAAATCCCTCGAAGGTGATCAACTCGAAAACAACTTTTTCATCCGTTTGGCCGGAACCTTTTTTGATGGCGCGTTCGATGGTGTCGCGGGTGACGGAACTCTTGCGCGCCTTTTCCACGGCGACGGCGAGGCGCGCATTCAGGTCAGGATCAGGTCCGCCCAATTTGGCGGCGACCATGATTTCGCGCGTAAGTTTGGCGACCATTTGCCCTTTTTTTTGGGCGTTGGCCTCGCGTCCGGCTTGTTTCCATTGTGCTCCCATAATTTTTGTCAGTGTGCAGAATCTGCCCGTCGTCATTCAATCCAAATCATGCGTGTGAACCGGAACTGAATCCGGAGTCGGGCTTTGACTTCGCCAGTTCTTTGCGCCACTTTCCCGAAGCCTGCACCTGAAACAAGTTGCATCGGCCATGAGAAAAAGCATACAAGTCGCACTTATTTAAATGGGAAAAGCACTCATTATCGCAGAAAAACCCTCCGTCGCGGGCGACATCGCCAAGGCGCTGGGTGGATTCACGCAAGACAAGAGCCGGGACTTTTATGAGAGCGACAAGTATGTCATCTCGTCCGCGGTTGGCCATTTGCTGGAGCTTTGTTTGCCGGAAGGAGTCGAGGCTAAACGGGGCAAATGGACATTCGCAAACCTTCCGGTTATTCCCAAAGAATTTGACCTGCGACCCATCGAAAAAAACGAAGCGCGTCTCAAGGTCCTGACGAAATTAATCAAGCGCAAGGACATCGATTCACTGATCAATGCGTGCGACGCCGGGCGGGAAGGGGAGCTGATTTTCCGCTACATCATTCAATACGCGAAAAGCGATAAGCCGATTCAGCGCCTCTGGCTGCAATCGATGACGCCTGCCGCCATCCGCGAAGGTTTTGCAGGATTGCGCGACGGCCGTTCGATGCAACCGCTGGCCGATGCCGCCGTTTGCCGCTCCGAGTCGGACTGGCTGGTCGGCATCAACGGAACGCGCGCCATGACGGCGTTCAATTCTAAGACGGGCGGGTTTCATTTGACCACGGTCGGTCGCGTGCAAACGCCAACTCTGGCGATTATTGTCGAGCGCGAGGAGAAGATCAAAAAATTCGTTCCTAAAGACTATTGGGAAATTCACGGAACGTTCGCGGCCCAAGCCGGTGAATATGCCGGGCGTTGGTTCGATGAGAAGTTTTCGCGCGGCGAAAAGAAAGATGGCGAAAGCGATCTGAAACCAGAACGGCTCTGGGAAGCAGTGCGGGCTGAGGCGATTCGCCAAAAATGTCTGGGCAAACCCGGCATTGTCACGGAAGAAAGCAAGCCGACGACGCAGCTTTCCCCGTTGCTTTACGACCTGACGAGCTTGCAGCGCGAAGCCAACGGGCGTTTTGGTTTTTCCGCGAAGAACACTTTGGGACTCGCCCAGGCACTTTACGAAAAACATAAAGTTCTAACTTATCCGAGAACGGATTCTCGTGCACTGCCGGAGGATTATCTGGCAACGGTTAAGAAGACTCTCGATGTGCTCCGCGATACGAATTACAGCGGATTCGCCGAAACAATCCTGAAGAACGATTGGGTCCGGCCGAACAAACGCATTTTCAACAACGCGAAAATCTCGGACCATTTCGCAATCATCCCGACGCAGCAAACGCCCAAGGCGTTGAGCGAGCCGGAGCAAAAACTTTACGACCTCGTCACGAAACGGTTTCTCGCCGTGTTCTATCCGGCGGCGGAATTTCTCGTCACGACCCGCATCACCCGTGTCGAGCAGGAGCCATTCAAGAGCGAAGGCAAAGTGATGGTGAACGCCGGTTGGCTTTCCGTTTACGGCAAGGAAGCAGTCACTGAAGATCAAACTCCAACGCTGATGCCGGTGCAGCCGAATGAAACGGTGCAAACGACCAAGGTCGAAGTCATCGCAAATCAAACCAAGCCGCCCGCACGATTTTCTGAAGCAACCCTTTTGTCCGCCATGGAAGGGGCGGGGAAACTGATTGACGACGAAGAATTGCGCGAAGCGATGAGCGCAAAAGGTTTGGGCACTCCAGCGACGCGCGCCGCGATCATCGAAGGTTTGCTTTACGAGAAGAATATTATCCGCAACGGTCGCGAATTGCAGGCCACCGCGAAAGGGATCTCGCTGATCATTCTCTTGCGCGGACTCGGAATTCCTGAACTTTGCTCTCCGGAATTGACCGGCAACTGGGAATTCAAGCTCAAGCAAATGGAGCGCGGCGAATTGCAACGCCCGGTCTTCATGCATGAGATCGAGGAGATGACCCGGCACATCGTCGATAAAACGAAGCAATACGAGAGCGACACGATTCCCGGCGACTTTGGTGAACTGAAAATTCCATGTCCAAAATGCGGTGGTGTCATCAAGGAGAATTACAAGAAATTCCAATGTCAGGGCTGCGATTTTGCACTTTGGAAAATTGCGTCCGGCCGTCAGTTCGAGATTCCTGAGATTGAAGAGTTGCTCGTCAATAAACAGGTGGGGCCGCTGCAAGGCTTTCGCAGCAAACAGGGTTTTCCATTCGCGGCCATCGTTAAACTAACGCCCGAATTCAAGGCGGAATTTGATTTTGGCAACAAGGAGAATGAAGACGGCACCGCAGTCGAAGTCGACTTCACTGGCAAAGAGTCGCTGGGTAAATGTCCGAAGTGCCAGGCAAACGTTTACGAGAATGGGATGAACTACGTTTGCGAAAAATCGGTTGGACCGAACAAGACGTGCGATTTCCGGACCGGCGCGATCATTTTGCAGCAGCCGATTGCCAAGGAGCAGGTGATAAAACTGCTCTCCACCGGCAAAACAGATTTGCTGACAAAATTTATTTCGAAACGGACCGGGCGCTCCTTCAAGGCCTATCTCGCACTGGGCAAAGATGGAAAAACAGCGTTCGAATTTGAACCGCGCGAAGGCAAAGGCAAGGGTGCGAAAGGTGCGGCCAAACCAAAAGAGCCGGCGGCAAAAATTGATTTCACTGGCAAAACTGCCATCGGCAAATGTCCGAAGTGCGGTGGAAAAGTTTTCGAAACAGAAACGGATTACATTTGCGAGAAGTCGCAGGCCGAAACCAAGTCGTGCAAATTCAAAATCGGCAAAGAAATTTTGCAGCAACCCATTGATGCCGTGCAGGCGGCCAAACTGCTGGCTGACCGCAAAACAGATTTGATGAAGGACTTTATTTCCAAGGCCGGACGCCCGTTTCCCGCTTACCTCGTGCTTGATGACAAGGGGAAGGTGATTTTCGATTTCCCGCCTCGCGAGGGTGAGTGATGAAAACTCCGCCTGAAATCGCGGACCAATGGATTCAAAAGTTTCTTCAGCACCTGGCTTCGGATCGCGGCGCATCAATTTACACGCAGCGAAATTATCAGCAGGCGCTGGTCGAATTCTTTAACTGGTTTAAAACGGAACGGCAGCAATCGCCCGATTGGCCTTCACTTCTGCGTGATGATTTTCGCAGCTACCTTCGCTTCCTCGGGCGGGGAAATTTGAGTCGGGCCGCGATTCAGTTGCGCTTTTGCGCGCTGCGAAGCTTCTACAAATTCCTTATTCGCCGAGGGCACGTGGAATCGATGCCGATCAAAAACATCTCCATGCCGAAATTGGAGAAGCGCTTGCCTCAATTTCTCACGGCCGAACAAATGGTCGCGCTGCTCGAAGCCCCCTTGAAAGACCTGGAGGCGCAGCGCAAACTCGCCCTCGAAAACAACTCGACTGAATCGTTTGATGCCGCTTCGTTTCTCCGTGACGTTGCGATTCTGGAAACGATTTATTCCTGCGGCTTGCGTATCAGCGAGCTGTGCGGTTTGCGGTGCGGAGATTTGAGCTGGAGCGAAAGCGCTCTCCGCGTGCGAGGCAAAGGGAAAAAGGAACGCCTTGTCCCGATCGGTGAACCGGCGTTGCAAGCCATAAAAAATTATTGGAAACAACTCGGGCACGCGGGCGAGTTGAATTCACCGATTTTTTGCGGCGGAAAAATCGGTCCAAATTTGATGTCACCCAGGACGGTTCAACTTCGGCTCAAGCGCTATTTGGAAACAGCCGGGCTCGATCCGAAATTGACTCCGCACAAACTACGCCACAGCTACGCCACGCATTTGCTGGACGCCGGCGCCGACCTGCGCAGCGTGCAGGAATTGCTCGGTCACGCGCATCTGGTGACGACACAGGTTTACACGCACCTGACGACGGAGCGATTAAAACGCGCCTACAATGAAGCGCATCCACGCGCTTGATAAAATCCCTGTCAAAGCTCTTTAGAAATGTCCCCTCTTTAACTCAGGAGAGAATGTCCCCTTGGTTGTTTGGTTCTGCTGTTTGGTTTTCTTCGACCTGCGGTGCGGGAGGCAGGGAGGCCGAAGCGGAGCGTAGGCCGACCGGAGTCCCGCAC
>CANJXF010000070.1 GCA_947478865.1 Verrucomicrobiales bacterium
ACGCTCTTTTGCCTGGGCCGCCCGCTTCCGCCGATTAGCTCGAGATTATGAACGACTTCCTGCCACCTTGGCCGGCTATCACTGGCTGGCTTTTGTCACACTCATGCTCGCAAATCTCTTCCACAAAAGTTAAATACAGGCTCTAGGCTGCGCGGATTGATGGATAAAGAACCTATTGCCCGCGACTTGACCGCAGCTCAGTTGGTTGAAATTCGAGGAAGCAAGCTCTACAACGCTGACCTCGCGCCAGTTCCTCCCGAGCAACGCACCTGGACGCTGTGGAGCATCGCCGCGCTCTGGGTGGGAATGGCAATCTGTATCACGACTTACACCCTGGCCAGCGGATTGATCTCGCAAGGGATGAATTGGAGCGAAGCAGTTCTTACGATTTTTCTGGGCAACGTGATCGTGCTGATTCCGATGACGCTCAACGCGCATCCGGGAACCAAATTCGGAATTCCTTTTCCTGTTTTACTGCGCTCATCCTTCGGCACGCTCGGCTCAAATATCCCCGCGCTAATGCGTGCGCTGGTCGCTTGCGGTTGGTTCGGAATTCAAACCTGGATCGGCGGCGCGTCTATTTACGCGATGTCCTCGATCATGTTTGGATTCGATCCCGCCCATAAAATAAATCTTCCGCTCTTCGGAATCTCTGCGGGTGAATTGCTATGCTTCGCGATTTTCTGGGCGATCAACATTCTCATCATCGTCAAGGGAATGAACTCGATTAAATGGCTCGAAATTCTCTCCGCTCCTTTCCTGCTGCTCACCGGATTGGGCCTGTTGATTTGGGCTTACCACGCCGCAAAAGGTTGGGGCCCGATCTTCAGCCAACCGTCGAAGCTAAAAACGAGCGCAGAATTCTGGCCGGTATTCGCTGCGGGGCTGACTGCGATGGTCGGATACTGGGCCACGCTCTCGCTCAATATTCCTGACTTTTCCCGCTTTGCGAAAACGCAGCGCGATCAAATCATCGGGCAGGCGCTCGGCTTGCCGCTGACGATGACATTTTATTCATTCATCGGCGTTGCCGTGACGAGCGCAACCATTGTCGTATTCCAGGTTCCCATCTGGGATCCGGTGCAACTGATGGCGAAATTCAATAGCCCGGTTCTATCCTTTCTTGCGCTAATTACTCTCGCGGTTGCGACGCTTTCCACGAACATCGCCGCCAATGTCGTCTCGCCCGCCAATGATTTTTCCAATCTTGCGCCGCGTCACATCAGCTTCAAAACCGGCGGAATCATCACCGGCGTGATTGGGGTTTTAATGTTTCCATGGAAACTTTACGCCAATCCGAGCGGCTACATTTTCACCTGGCTGATCGGCTACAGCGCGCTGCTTGGCCCGATCGCGGGAATCATGATCGCTGATTATTTCGTCTTTCGAAAACAGCGGCTCAACGTCATCGAATTGTATAAAGAAAAAGGGGAATACAGTTACAGCAACGGATTCAGCCTCGTCGGCATCGTTACTTTGGCGGTTGCCGTGCTCCCTAACCTTCCCGGGTTTCTCGCCACAATTAAGGTTGTGCCAAAGGAAAACATCGCGCCGATCTTCCTCGGCCTTTACAACTATGCGTGGTTCGTCGGATTCACTTTTGCCTTTCTGATTTATCTCGTGGCTCGGAAGGTTTTCCCTGAATCAAGGCAAGTTGCTGCGACCCCGAAGGTAATCTGAACGTAAAACAAAAATTTATGAAAAAGCCGATTCTGCCGCCGCTTGATTATCAACCGCGCCCTTACCACGGACCATCTGCCGAGGAAGTTTTGAAGCTGCGCAAAGAATATTTGAATCCGGGAATTTTTCTCTACTACAAAACCCCCATCATGTTCGTCGAGGGGAAGGGACAATATATTTTCGACGACAAAGGCCATCGTTACCTCGATGGATTGGGCGGGATCGTGACCATCAGCGTCGGTCACTGTCATCCGCACGTCGTTGCCGCAGCCCAACAGCAGAACGAAATTCTCCAGCATTCAACGACGCTCTATTTACACCCGAACATCACGCAATTCGCCGAGAAACTTGCGTCGAAACTGCCCGGTGATTTGAAGGTCTGTTATTTCGTCAATTCCGGTTCCGAGGCAAACGACCTCGCCCTGCTCATGGCCCGCGCCTATACCGGCAACTTCGATATGATCGCACTCCGCAATGCCTATCACGGCGGCAATTCCTCGGGCATGGGACTGACCGCTCAAAGCACCTGGAAATATAATGTCCCGCACAGCTTCGGCGTCCATCATGCGATCGCTCCATATCCGTATCGAGGTCCCTACGGCTATGAGGATGCCGATGCGGGAAGAAAATACGCCGACGACGTGAAAAACCTCATCGATTACGCGACCCCTGGAAAAATTGCCGGCTTCATCGCCGAATCGATTCAAGGCGTGGGCGGCTTCGTGGAATTTCCCGAAAATTATCTCAAGCGCACCTACGAACATGTTCGCGCAGCAGGCGGCGTTTGCATTGCCGATGAAGTTCAAACCGGCTTCGGCCGAACCGGCACGCATTTTTGGGGATTCGAAACGCACGACGTCATTCCCGACATCGTCACGATGGCCAAAGGCATTGGCAACGGCGCGCCGCTCGCCGCTGTCGTCACGACTCCGAAGATCGCGCAATCGCTCGTGGGCAAGGTCCACTTCAACACCTTCGGCGGAAACCCCGTCGTAAGCGCAATTGGCAAAGCCGTGATCGAAGTGATCGAGAACGAAAATCTTCAGGAAAACTCGTTGAAGATTGGCGCGCGCATTCGCGACGGTCTCGAAAAGTTGAAAACGAAATACCCGATCATCGGCGACGTGCGTGGCAAAGGTCTCATGCTCGGTATCGAAATGGTGAAAGATCGTCAAACCAAAGAACCGGCCAAGGCCGAGTGTGCACAAGTGCTCGAAAACGCGCGCGAAATGGGGCTACTCATCGGCAAAGGCGGGCTGTGGGGTCAAACCATTCGTTTCGCTCCGCCAATGTGCATCAATCAAGCAGACGCGGATTTTGTCATCGACGTTTTCGACGCGGCGTTTGCGGCGTTGTAATCGATTCAGCAATGCAATCAATGACCCGAAGCCTTAAATGAAGATCGAAAGTGTTGCGGCATTTACCTTTCGCCTCCTTGGTGCCGTGGCTGCATTGGATGGATTTGGCGAAACGATCATCGCGTTGACTGAGTCGCAAAAAACACACAAGTGGTTGAGTCAATCGCTAGGGCGATGCTGGGTTGCTACTTGATTTACTTTAGCAAGAAATTGGCTTCGGTGTTTTGCAGAGGTTTGGATTGACCGGAGCTTATCGGAATATCAGAAATTCGGTGCATCACGGATTGGAAGCAGGCAAATTAAGAACGGATGCATCTGAAAAGCTCTTCTGCTCTGGCCAATGCCAAGTGCGACGTTCGTTTCGATAATCTCACGCGGCAGCTTTACGCGACTGATGCTTCGATTTATCAGGTTGAACCGCAAGCCGTGGCGTTTCCGAAAACCGCGCGCGAGGCCGCCGACGTCATTCAGGCGGCGCAGCAGGAAAACATTTCCATCACTCCACGCGGCGCAGGAACAGGACTCGTCGGAGGCGCCATCGGCGAGGGGCTGATCATCGACTTCGCCCGGCACAATCGCCAGATCAGCGGCCTCGATCTCGAACAGCGCACGGTCCGCGTCGGCTCTGGCGTGGTGCTTGATCAACTCAATGCGTTCCTGCATCCGCACGGATTTTGTTTCGGTCCCGATGTTGCCACGAGTTCGCGCGCCACTCTCGGCGGAATGATCGCCAACAATTCTTCCGGATCGCACGTCCCGGTCTATGGCACCACCGCCGACCACGTCCGCTCGCTGGAAATTATTTTGGCAAATGGAACCGTTGAAACGATCGGCCCAAACCGCGACACGCTTGCCCCGCAAAAAGCTCTGCTCAAAAAACTTTGTGCCGAATTCGAGAGCGAAATCCAGGACCGCTGGCCCGCCGGTTTGCTGAAGCGCTGGCCCGGTTTCGGCATTGATCGCTGGCTGCGCGCCCCGGGAAATCTCAGCGATATTCTCGCCGGCAGCGAAGGAACTCTGGCCGCAATTTTTTCCGCTGAACTGAAGATCGTTCCGCTCCCGAAGAAGAAGGAGGTTGGACTAATTTTCTTCGCGTCCGTGGCCGAGGCGATGCAGGCCACCGTTGCCCTGCTCGATCTCAAACCCGCCGCCATCGAACACCTTGACCGCGTTCTCTTCGATCAAACGCGAGGCCAGGTTGCCTTCACAGCCGCCCGCGACCTGCTTGAACTCGACACCAAGCCGTGTGAGGCAATTCTGGTCGTCGAATTCTACGATGACGATTCCGGCAAACTTCACGAATTGGAAAAACGATGTCTCGGCCAGCGCACCACCCGCTTGCGAAATGCCGCTGAAGCCAATCTGGTCTGGTCCGTGCGCAAGGCCGGGCTTTCGTTGGTAACCGGTTGCAAAGGTTCCGCGAAACCGGTCACGTGCATCGAGGATACGGCGGTTCGACCCGAGCAGTTGCCGGATTATGTGGCGGGGCTTCAATCGCTTATGGGCCGTCTGGACCTCAAGGCTTCCTTCTACGGCCACGCTGCGTCCGGACTGCTGCACGTTCGACCCGTTCTCGATCTGCACAACGCCGCTGATCGAAAAAAGCTTCGCGAAATTTCCGACGAAGTATCTGCACTGGTTCGCCAGTTTAAAGGGTCGCTGGCTGGCGAACACGGCGTCGGCATCGCGCGAACCGAATTTCTCGCCGAACACCTTGGTCCGGATTTGCTGAAAGTCTTTCGCGAAATCAAAAGCTCATTCGACCCGCAGAACTGTTTCAACCCCGGCAAAATCATTCACGACGGCCGATATCAAATGGATACCCATCTGCGCATCGCCTCCGAGCGGCCTATGCACCTTCCGTTTGAACCGGTGCTCGCATTCGCGGCCAAGGACGAATCGTTCCTCGGAAATCTGGAACAATGCAACGGCTGCGGTGGCTGCCGAAAAGATGCGCCGACGATGTGTCCGACATTCGTGGCGACCGGCGAGGAAATCATGTCCACCCGCGGACGCGCCAACACCATTCGCGCGGTGTTGGAAGCACGCGGCCTGGAAAACCGCGACGCCTTGCACTCGCCCGAATTGGAAACGGCCCTGAACAATTGTTTGTCCTGCAAAGCCTGCACGACCGAATGTCCATCGAACGTCAACCTGGCCTTGCTCAAAGCAGAGTTGTTGCACGCGCGTTGGGAACGGGACGGGTTGCCCTGGAGCGTTCGACTTTTAAGCAACCTGAATTGGCTAGGCCAACTTGGTTCCAGATTTTCGGCTGTGGCCAACGCCAGCCTGAACTCCGGGTTTATCCGTGGTTGGATGGAAAAACGATTCGGCATTTCGCGGCGCCGTCCCCTGCCCGCTTACGCTAGCGAACGCTTCGACACCTGGTTTCGCAACCGTTCTGCGGCGGCACACGCCATGAATCTGAACGCACAACGCCAGCGCGTTATCCTCTGGGATGACACCTTCGTTCGCTATCACGAACCGGAGATCGGAATCGCTGCCGTGAAAGTTTTGGAAGCTGCGGGATTCTCCGTCGAACTGGTGCATGGACGCAAATGCTGCGGGCGCCCCGCCTTCAGCCAGGGAAATCTGGATGAAGCCGCACGTCTGGGAGACCATAATTTAAGAGTGTTGTCATCGCGAAATGACTCAGCGCCTATTCTTTTCCTGGAGCCTTCATGCTACTCGATGTTCGCCGAGGATTATCGCGAGTTGAAACTTCCAGACGCCGGGCGCGTTGCCTCTCGCTGTTTCCTCTTCGAGCAATTCATCGAAAACTTTCTAGCGAAGGAGCCGGGCGCATTGCGTTTCTCAACCAAATCGGAACCCATCGTTATCCACGCGCACTGTCACGCGAAGTCGTTGATGTCTCCCGCCTTCATGGCGCGACTGGCGCAGCGATTGCCCGAGAGAAACGTCGCCTTGCTCGACACCGGCTGCTGTGGAATGGCGGGAGCGTTTGGCGCGCTGGAATCCAAATATGAACTGTCGCTGAAGATCGCGGAGCCGCTGGTTCAGAAACTTCAAAGCCAGCCCGCCGGAGCTATTGTGGTCGCCTCCGGGACCAGTTGCCGACACCAGATCGAACACCTCACCCCCTCACGCCCGATTCACATGGCTGAACTCCTCGCCAACGCGCTTGTGGACTAACCTTATGAAAAAGATTAATCGTCGTCGATTCCTCGGAACAGTTGTTCAAGTGGCTGCATCATTGCCGCTCGCCAAAGCGGGTGTGGCGCAACCTGCAGTTCCTCAATCTCAAGCCGCCGCGTCTTCTGCAATCATCGACGCTCACACTCATTTCTACGATCCATCTCGTGCCGGCGGCGTGCCGTGGCCCCCGCGCGAGGACAAGCTTCTCTATCGCACCGTGCTGCCGCGCAACTATCGCACGGTGCCAGTGCCACGCCCTGTCACCAGCACCGTTGTCCTCGAAGCCAGCCCTTTGCTGGAGGACAATCAATGGGTGCTCGATCTCGCCGCACGCGAACCGTTCATCGTCGGTTTCGTTGGCAACCTTCCGGTCGGAACGAAATCCTTTGGCGAAAACTTGAAACGCTTTGCGCAAAACCCCGTTTTTCGCGGTATCCGGATGCACTATCGCAATGCCCAGGCCACGCCGGAAAACACACTACTCTTCGGCGATTTAAAAAATCTGGCCGACCACGATCTCTCGCTCGATCTCATGGGAGGCATCGAGGTTCTTCCATTCGCCGCCCGCGTGGCAAAAGAGGTTCCAGCCCTGAGAATCATCATCGACCATCTTGCGGGCGCGGCCATTGACGGGAAAAAACCGCGGGAAAACTGGGTTGTTCAAATGCAGTTGATCGCGAACAAGCCCGGAATATTCTGCAAAGTTTCCGGCCTGGTCGAAGGCACCGGGCGGACCGACGGTTCCGCTCCGAAAGACGTCGAATTCTATCGCCCCGTTCTGGACACAATGCGAAAGCTCTTCGGTCCCGAGCGGCTGATTTATGCCAGCAACTGGCCGGTGAGCGAACGTTACGCCTCCCTGGACACCATCCAACGGATCATCGAAGGCTATTTCCAGAGCCAGGGACCACGGGCGAGGGAACAGGTGTTTGCAAAAACCGCCATGTCTGCATACCGCTGCGCACAGAGGACTAAATGATCGATTTCAAAACCTTCAGAAAACCCACGTCGCCGGGCCAAAAGCGGGCTTCGTCGGCGCAGGCTGAACGACGCTAGAACGCATCTCATAAATAGCGAACGGAGCGCGGCTGTGTCCAAAGGACCAGCCGCAGCGGACTCGAATACCAATGAAATGCGCCATCCGCTGCGGCTGGTCGAGGACGACACAGCCGCGCTCCGGTATTTATGAGATGACTTGTAGTGTGTGCCGTTTTCGTTGGAGCTTTCGCAGTCTATGCATTGAGCTTCGGCCCAGTTCTTAGACTATGCGGAGCGAAGCCTTCAACTGGATGGAGCGGTATGCCGGCGGTAGTTCGGTTTCTTTACAGCCCTCTTGCGCATGGTCCAGAGCCGTTGGCAGGAGTGCTCGACCATTACGAGCAGTGGTGGATTGGCGTCGAGTAGTTTGAAATGAAGAAATGGCCCAACAAACCGGCTGCACCGAACGCCAAGATCGTGTCTCGGTTCGCAATCGAATATCATTGACCCGGCGCCGGTGAGCAGGCGAGTTTGGGCCGACATCGTTCATGAAGACTCTCAAAGCAACGGTAAGCATCATGAGCCTCACGGTAGCACTGATGACGTGTGCTACGTTCCTGGCGTATGAGCTATGGCAGACTCATCTTTGGAAGATGAAGGTTTCCGCTCTTGCTGACTATCAGGGGATCGTGCGGGCGAACTCCAAATATTTTTTCTCACAGATGAGCACAGTGGCGGCGGCGTTTACGGGAGCAATGATGGCCCTTTCAAGGTTACACCATTCTCCGCTCATTCATTCGACTATCCCTCCAGTTACGCCGCTTCCAAGGTGGTGGAATCGTACAACCGCAAAATGAGATCGCTGCATGATCACCCAGAAAGATACGTGGCTAAGACAAACGCCGAAGGGCGCATTGAATGGAAGTGAAGCTTTATTGCCCTAACTTTTTGCTGTAGCGGACGTGCCGGTTGCGTGCCTTTTTCGATCCCGTCATCATTGGCAATTATCGCTTGCAAAACTCTTCCACAAATTTGTCCACGGAAGAGGATTCAAGCCCGGCGCGGTCGTTGCACATTTTCAAAACTGCTTCGACTTGTGGCGCGGAAAATTGCGTTTCCAGATTTGCTTTGAACTTTTGCAGCAACAGCGGAATGGCTTCCGCGCGACGACGACGATGGCCAACGGGATACTCCACTTCGATTTTTTCCTTCGAGCTGCCGTCGTTGAAGAAGATCTGGATCGCATTGGCAATCGAGCGCTTATCCGGTTCCAAATACTCTTTGCTGTAACGCGGCTCTTCCTGCACCACCATTTTCGCGCGCAAGGCATCGACGCGCGGATCGCCCGCCGTCGCATCTTCGTAATGGTCCGCCGTCAATTCACCGAACAACAGGCCGATGGCCACCATGTATTGCAGGCAGTGGTCGCGGTCGGCGGGATTATGGAGCGGTCCCGATTTGTCGATGATGCGAATGGCGGATTCGTGGGTGTGGATGAGAATCCGGTCTATCTCCTCGAAGCGCTTCTCGACGAGTGGATGCAACTTGAATGCGGCCTCGACTGCGGTTTGCGCGTGGAACTCGGCCGGGAATGCGATCTTGAACAGCACGTGTTCCATGACATAGGAGCCGAGCAGGCGGGAGAGTTTTATCGATTGGCCGCGAAAGAGAACGTCCTGGAAACCCCAGCCTTTTGCCGTGAGCGCGGAGTGGTAACCCATTTCGCCTTTGATCGCCATGAAGGCGTGTTGCACGGCGCGGCTGGTGGCATCGCCGGCGGCCCAGGATTTGCGCGAACCCGTGTTGGGCGCATGACGATAGGTGCGCAGCGCGCCGCCATCGAGCCAGGCGTTGGAAACCGCATTGATAATTTGCTCGCGATTGCCGCCAAGCAGATGCGTGACGACGGCGGTGGAAGCGATTCGCACGAGAATCACGTGATCGAGCCCGACGCGATTGAAACTGTTTTGGATCGCAAGCACGCCTTGGATTTCGTGCGCCTTGATCATTGCGGTCAGGACGTCGCGGACGGTCAGCGGCGGTCTTCCTTCTGCGAGATTTTTGCGGCTGAGAAAATCGGCGACGGCTAGGATTCCGCCCAGATTGTCGGATGGATGTCCCCATTCCGCCGCAAGCCAGGTGTCGTTGAAATCGAGCCAGCGAATGATGCAACCGATGTTGAACGCAGCAGAAACGGGATCGAGTTCATAGGCAGTGCCGGGAACGCGGCTGCCGTTTGGAACGATTGTTCCCGGCACAACCGGCCCGAGCAGCTTGGTGCAGGCGGGATAATTGAGCGCAAGAATTCCGCAGCCCAGGGTGTCCATCAAACAATAGCGCGCCGTCTCGTAGGCTTCGTCACTCCCGATAGTGTAATCGCAAACGTAATCAGCGATCTGCACCAGCAATTCGTCGGGCTGAGGACGGGCGTTCAGTGAAATGGATGAACTCATGGTGTAATTGAATTTGTTGAGAGCGAATTGTGCACGAACAAAATTAAGACAAGCGTTGAAAAACTATTTTCTCCGCGTGGTCCTTTCCTGCAACCACGTCACGTCTGGATTGTTCGGGGAAGAATAGACGTCCGCGACGAGGTCGTTCACGGCGAGATTCGGCGTCGTGCGCTTGTCGCGCCAACGATGTATTTCGGAATGCCCGTCGGCGAACGAAAACCCATTGGCGAGGTGATGATAATAGCCGGGCAAATCAAAGAACTCGTAGGTCTCGGGCTGGTCCGGCCATCCGCGCATGCTGGTCGCGAAGTTGCCCATGTCGATGCTGTCTTCGCGCATGTCGAGAAACACAAAAATCTTCGCTGGGTTCGCGTTGTTCACCTCGGATTGTTTCATGAAGATCTTGTAGTCGGTATAAATCGGCCCCAGAACGCGGTCCCATCCGCCGTAGGTGCCGCCCCATCCGCCGAGGAAAACATTCATCGACATGCTGCGCACCCGAGGTTTGGTCACGCCATCCACCTTTACGAAGGAGCGGTCGGCAGGGCATTTCCAAATGGCGAGACTCTTGCCGCAATAAGGCCACATCGGGCTTTTGGTGATGTTCTCGTCCGGGTCCCAGTTGGAACGGTTAGCCCCGCGGAAATCAAGCGTGCCGGTCACCCAGGCTCCGGCGTAGGTGTCGGGATTGATCGGGTCTTCGCTTGCGTAAAGAAGCCGGTCGCGGTTGTCGTCCGAATACATGCGCCATGCGAGGCATAATTGCCGGTGGTTATTCAAGCATTGCACGCCCTGCGCCTTGGCCTTGCCCTTGTTCAGGGCGGGCAACAGCAGCGAGGCCAGAATGCCGATAATGGCAATCACCACGAGAAGCTCGATCAAGGTAAACCCGTTGCTGGAATCAGAGCTGACTCGAGAATGCGCCCGAAGCACTTTCATTATCGCTCATTGATGGGAATGAACGGCCTGGGTTCCGGCCCGACATAATCCGCAGTCGGACGAATCAACCGGTTGTTTCCGCGCTGCTCCAGAATGTGCGCCGACCAACCAGACGTTCGGGCAATCACGAAAATGGGGGTGAACATCGCGGTTGGAATTCCACAGAAGCGATACGCGGCGGCACTATAAAAATCGAGATTAGGGAAAAGATGTTTCTCACGCCACATCACCGCCTCGATGCGCTCGGAAATGGGATAAATCGTTTTGTCGCCGGAAGCGGCGGCCAGTTTCTTCGCGAGATTTTTGATGACGGGCGAACGCGGATCGGACGTTTTGTAAACGCGATGACCGAAGCCCATGATGAGCCGTTTCTCCTCGAGCATTTTCATCAGGCCCGCCTCGGCGTCATCGGGCGCAGGGAACTTCTCGATCAATTCCATCGCAGCTTCATTGGCGCCGCCGTGAAGGTTGCCGCGCAGGGCGCCAATGCCCGAGGTGATGGCGGAATAGAAATCGGCGAGCGTCGAGGTGGTGATTCGCGCCGCGAAGGTTGAGGCGTTGAATTCATGTTCCGCGTAAAGAATGAGCGAGGAATCCATCGCGCGATTTTGCAGGTCACCCGCTGGTTGGCCATGAAGCAGGTGGAGGAAGTGCGCGGCGATGTTGGGATCGTCGGTTTGTGTTTCAATTCGTTTCCCGCCATTCACAAAACGATACCAGTAAAGCAACATGGACGGAAAAATCGCGAGCAATCGGTCGGCAATTTGAAACTGATTGCGTTGGGCGTTCTCCGGTTCGAGACAACCCAATGCCGAACAACCGGTTCGCAAAACATCCATCGGGTGCGCATCGCGCGGCAATTGTTCCAGGACGAGCTTCAGCGCGGCTGGGAGTCCGCGCAGCGACGCCAGTTTCTTGCGATACTCATTCAGCTGGGACGCAGTCGGCAATTCGCCGTAGATCAACAGATAGGCCACTTCCTCGAAGGTGGATTTCTCCGCAAGGTCCTCAATCGTGTAGCCGCGATAGGTCAGCCCCACACCTTCTTTGCCAACCGTGCAAATCGACGTCTCTCCCGCCACGACTCCCGCGAGACCGCCGGTTTTTTTGTCTGTGCTCATTTGGATTTCCTTTTCTGCTTACGCACGTTTTGTTCAGCGAACTGGGCGTCGAATTTTTTCTCGCACGCCTCGTAATTCAAAACTTCGTAAAGCTCCGCCCGCGTTTGCATCAGCGGAACGACTTCCGCCTGCGTTCCCTGCTCGCGAATGGTTTGATAAACTTTGAGAGCGGCAGCGCTCATGGCACGAAACGCGGACAAGGGATAAAGCGCCAGCGCCACGTTCGCCCCAGCCAATTCACGGGTGGTGTAAAGAGGCGTTTTGCCGAATTCAGTGATGTTCGCCAGCACCGGAATTTTGACCGCCGCCGCGAACTGCCGGTATTGCTCAAGGCCGGTCAAGGCTTCCGCAAAAATCATGTCCGCTCCAGCATCCCGATACGCACAGGCCCGCTGAATTCCCGCCTCAATCCCCTCGCCCGCCACGGCGTCGGTGCGCGCCATGATCACGAAGCCAGGATCGATTTTACCACTGCACGCCGACCGGATGCGCGAGACCATTTCCTTTTGCGTAACCAATTGTTTGTTGGGCCGATGACCGCAGCGCTTGGCTTCAACCTGATCCTCAATGTGAATTCCAGCGGCGCCGACACGGATCATTTCGCGAGCCGTTCGCTTTGGATTTCCCCAGGCCGTGTCGGCATCGACGAGTAACGGAAGGCCAGTGACGGCAGTAATTCGGCGGACATCTTCGAGAACATTTTCCAACGTAGTCACTCCAAGATCAGGAAAACCATAGGAGGCATTCGCCACTCCCGCGCCGGAAAGATAAATGGCGCGAAATCCGGCCTTCTCCGCAAGCAAGGCGGAATAGGCGTTGATCGTGCCCGCGAGTTGGAGAGGCTTCTCGCGTCGTAATGCATTGCGAAAACGCTGGCCGGGCGAGATGTCTTTTTTTGGAGACGAATTCATTTTCACGCTGAATAACTCCGCATTGCTATAAGAGAATGATGCGACTGCAATCCGGATAGCTCAAGTCCGAAAAGCCGCCGCAACTTCGATTCGACATCGCCACAAATGCAGCTAACGTTGAAACAATTACTATGAAAACGATCATCCCTCTGTTTGTTCTCATTGCGGCATTGGCAATTCACAGCCAGGCCCACGCCCAGGCTCGACGGTTCACCGACCGAGTCGTTAATCGTGACAACACCTTGCGGACACCGAACGCCCCGGCGACTCCGCCCGCGCCACCCGTAACTCAGGCTCCAGCCGCAGTCACGCCGCCAGCAACGCCGGCTCCGATTCTCACCAACGCCGTCCCTGAAAAAACCAAGGAACAAAAAGCGGAGATTCTGCGCAAAACAATTGAGTTTCAAAAAAAGAAAGCAGAGGAAGGCGCGCCCACCGCTCAGTACGATTTAGGTATGAGATATTTGAACGGCGATGGCGTGGAGAAGGACATGGACCTTGCCAAGAAGTGGCTCAATGCGTCGGCTACCAATGGAAACAGCCAGGCAGTGAAGAAGCTGGAATCATTGAACAAAAAATAGGTGTTTCGTATCCGCGTCGGAGACGAACTAGCAAAGTTCGCAAACACCCAGTTCAAGAGTTTTCAAAGCAATGGGAAGACATCAGCCGGGCCGGTGGTTGAATCGGGGTGAATTCCATCAGGTCGAGCACCTGCTCTCGAACCTGGATACCCGGCGCAAGTTCAACCAGCGCGAGTCCCTCCACGGTGAGTTCAAATACGGCGCGTTCGGTAACATACAAAACCTGCTGGCCGCGTGCAACCGCTGACGGCCCGTGAAAGCAAACTTGCTGCACGCGATTGACGAACTTCGCCTGACTACCTTCGCGAACGATTCGCAAAGAGCCATTTTCCGCCGCTACTTCGAGACCGCCATTGCGGAAGGTGCAGCAGAACACAATTCGCCGGGCGCTTTGAGTGATATTACAGAACCCGCCGACGCCCGCGAATCGTCCTGCAAAGTTGCTCACGTTGACGTTCCCTTCCGCGTCCACTTCGCCAGCGCCTAGGATGGCCGTGTCGATCCCGCCGCCGTCATAAAAATCGAACTGCGACGGCTGATCAATGATCGCTTCGGGCGATGCGCTGCAACCAAAACTCAGGCCCGACGCAGGGACGCCCCCAATCGGTCCGCTCTCAACTGTCAGCGTAAACTCAGATAACCGGCCTGTTTCTCGAGCGACTGCCGCCACAGTCTCGGGCAAGCCGATGCCAAGGTTCACAATATCACCCGCCCGAATCTCCGAGAGCGCCCGGCGTCCGATTATTTTCCGGTCAGAAAAAGGAAGGGGCGGAAAGCAGGACGGACCGTTCACTGCACTGACGTAGGCTTCGTTAAATTCTTCTGCAAAGGTCTGCGTGTGATGCTCACGATCCGCAACAACAACATAGTCCACGAGGATGCCCGGCACGCGGACGGATTTCGGATCATCGATGCGCTCCACCACCCGTTCAACTTGTGCGAGAACGATGCCTCCATGGTTCTTGGCCGCCTGCGCGATGGCCAGCACTTCACCTACCAACCCCTCGCGTTCCATGCTGAGGTTGCCACGTGCGTCGGCCGTCGTGGCGCGAATCAAACCCACGTTTACGGGAAACGTGCGGTAACGGAGCCAGCTTTCTCCATCAAGGGTAAGGCGCTCAACCAGCGGCTCGGAAGTGCGTAGATTTAACCGTCCACCACCGCAGATCGGGTCAATGAAGGTGTTCATCCCCACCTTGGTAATGACGCCAGGGCGCTTGGCGGCAATTTCACGCAACAAGACGCAAACCACGCCTTGCGGAAGGTTGTAGGCTTCGATTTTATTGTCCAGCGCAAGCCGGCCCAATTTCGGCGCCAAATTCCAATGCCCGCCAACGACGCGCCGGACCAGCCCTTCGTGGGCCAGATGGTTCAGCCCCCGACCGTTGCGGTCACCTTGCCCGGCTGCGTAGAGCAAGGTGAGATCGCGTGGCAAACCCGTCTGCAGAAACCGTTGCTCCAATGCGGCTGTGAGCAGTTCGGGGTGGCCAGCCCCGACAAAGCCGCCCACGGCAACAGTCGCCCCCGAAGGAATGGCGGCAACGGCTTCAGTTGCGGAAACAATGCAGTTCCTGGCTCTCATAAGCTGGTTAAGCCGGCGCAGTCTAAAAACCGGAAATAGCCGATAAATATTTCCATTTGGTCTGGGGTCACAGCCCTAGTATTTGGTGAACAGTTACCGGCGTCAATCGGCCATTTCCCACCGGGCATTACGATGATGAATGAATTTACAGAAGATCGTCGGATAGAACGATTTTCGCCGGTGCTCCCCAAGCCGAAGGGCCCGAACCCCGCGAGAGCCCTTCCCTATTGACGTCGCAAAACGCGAGACGTAATCTCTCTGGCAACAAACAAATTCGATACGTCTCTGCCAGCTGCTGGGGTGTAACAACTAATTATTTAACTACATTCGACATGCGAAAGCTTTTTGCGCTCCTCTCCCTCATTGTCTCAGCTGCCTCAACCTTTGCCGCCGATCCGGCTGCCACAACCGCCGAGAAAGAAGTCGTTGTTCCTAGAGAGGTGATTCAGCTTTTCAACGGCCGTGACCTTTCGTCCTTTTATTCGTGGCTGGTTGATTCTCACCGGGAAGATCCGCAGCGGGTCTTCTCTGTCGTGGACCAAGTGGACGGCGCGCCAGCCATCCGCATCAGCGGTAAATATTTTGGAGGGCTCTACACAAAGCAACGATTCGCGAACTACCGGCTCGTGGCCGAATTCCGTTGGGGAATCACAACCTGGGGCGCTCGCACCAACGCCGCCAAGGACAGCGGCATTCTGCTGCATTGTCAGGGTCGCGACGGGAACTACATTTCCAAAACATTCAACGGCCCTTGGATGCGGTCCTACGAGTTCCAGATCATCGAAGGCGGTATCGGCGACCTGCTGGTGCTCGGTGGCTATGAACCCGATGGCACGATCCAAAAATACTCCGCAACCGCCAAGGTGGTGAATGACCGGGATAACGAACCTTGCTGGGATGCGAGCGGAACGCCCAAAGTATTTCAGACCGGGCGCGTCAACTGGTGGGGCCGTGATCCGGATTGGGCCGACAAGCTTGGCTATCGCGGCGGGAAAGATGTCGAGAGCCCCTCCGGTGAATGGACCCGGATCGAGGCCGTCTGCGCTGGCGATACCCTTGATTATTTTGTGAACGGCAAACGGGTGAATCAAGCCACGCAACTCAGCCACCAATCAGGCCAGCTCATTTTCCAATCGGAAGGCGCGGAGATTTTCTTCCGCCGGATTGAACTCCACCCGTTGCCGGAAACAAAATAACAATCAAGCCCTCCCGCTAGGCTTACTTAAAATACAACCAATCACCCTGCAGGTGCGGGTGATTGGCTTCTCTCGCCCGGCCTGAGCGCCGCACAATTTATTACACGCTCACTAATGCGGGTCCGTCGCGATTCACCGAACCGATGTCAAAGTCTTCTTTGCTCGATCAAGGTGATACCTGATGTCTGGCGATCTGCAACCGCGCACGACGAGATCCGCGATGTCACCACCCGCCTTTTCGACGAAACAAGTCATGTTATCAGCGGGCCAAACCGACTAGGGCTCGCCATTTTTTCGGGGCGAATGGTTAGCCAGATTCCGCGATTTTCGTTGGCTTCAAAGATTGGCATGTTGTAAACGGCTGGCAAATCGAAGGAGGCGGAAACGACATTGGTTTCAGTGACGGCGCGCAAAACGTAAGCCAATGGCAAAACCGTGCTGCTGGTGGAATTCTCCACCCGGACGGACATCGGGTTTCCGGTTTTGTTAGCGAACAAGACCCCGGATGGATTGATGCCGCTGACCATAACTTTCTGCCCATTCTCCACTTTTACTCCAAGAGGCCCCTGATAATCCGATCCGCTGTTGCAATAGATCCAGAAAGCTTCACCTGAGCGCATTTGGGTGCTCTGAGCTTGATCGACCAAAACCCATTGGCCGTTGACCAAACGATAAATGCGATAAGGATGATGCGCGCTCGAAGCTTCGAAAAATTGCGAGAAAGTCGGTGGGGAGAGATCGTCCAGACTAAAGCCTGCGAGGTTAAATGAATTCGGCTTCCATTTGACTTCACCCAGCACAGCCGCGCCGGCGAACGACCAAACGTAATCGCTTTGGGAGTAGATCAAGTAGGAATGATTCGCGCTGAGGTTGAAAAGCCGGGTCAGAAAAGCGTCAGGCCGGTCAGGCGCATACCAGACCGCCCAGCCATTGTCCTTGTTCAGGGTATTGGTCGTTGGATTCTGCACATATTGAACCGCCGAACCATCGCCGACATATGACGCAACGATCGAAACGGGTGTGCCCCGAAAACAGTCAGCCGGTTTGGAGTTGGCGGGGTCGACCTGCAAAGACACGGCGTTCCATCCTTTGCGCAGGCTGACGGTCTGATTGCGGATGTTTTCTCCTCGCGCTACGGAGCTCGCGATAACGATCAATAGAATTGAACTAATAAAGTTTCGCCAACTTATGACTGCTGATCTCTTCATAGCAATTTTGCTTACAATTTGAACCACTGACCAACATTTAAAACTCACCGGCGACACCCGTTACACAGAGCCCAATCCAAAATGAAATCCGGATAATCTAAACAATCTCTAAAAGGAGTTTTGATTGACAAAACTGAGCCGCAACTAGTTAAAACCGATTCCGTTCAATCAAGTCGACGAGCCGCTTTCATGCGGCAAAACCATGTCCACCGTTTTGGAAGTGCTTTTTATGGTTGATAACTCCGACAGTTACAAGGTTTTTGTTGTCAAAAAATAAGACAGTGTGATCCAGCTCACCGGATTTGACGCTTCTTTTCGGCTCACAACCTGTCACCGAAATCGACCTAGCTCTTTTCGAAACGGGGTGTTTGTCCGAAAGATTAGTCCTGTCGCATGGATTTTAACAATCCGCCTGCCTTGCATGCCTTTTTCGCTGACAAATTCCCATCCAAGTTGAAGCGGCTTTAAATCAGAAAAACTCGCGGAACCGTGAAAGAAGTCTGCGCGCATTTCCATTCAGAACGGTGACAAAAAAAGCAACGCGTTTCATTTTGCAGGTTGGCTGCCATCTCGCCGGCTGGATTGGACCAGGTCGGCAATGGATTTCAAGACGGCTTCGCTGGAGCAGATGCTCTCCCAGTTGAAGATGCAGACGTAGCGGCAACGCGAATCAGACAGCGTGGTGGCCAAAGCGTTACGCCATGCGGCGGTTTCCTCGATGCCCTGGAACATCCACTCGGTGGCCGCCCAATACGGCGCGTCGGATTTCGCCAGATTGCGCTGCACGCCCAGGTCTTTCCCCGGGTCAGCCGCGTGCCTGTAGAAACTCCATCCCGGGCAGGCATAGCGATTCACCGGCACATCGTAAGCCAGCTCGCCTTCTTTCCAACCGGCGCCATGCGCGAAGAGGCGTTCCCGTGGCACGCCACACCCGGCGGCTTCGCGACAAAGCATTTCGAGGTAGCTTTGGGCCACGTCGCGCAATTCGCCCTCGGTCGGCACGCCGTTGGTCCGGATGCCCGAGGATTTCAATGCGGCGCAGCCAATCTGGGCCATGCCCCGAGTGAGGACATCTTCGGTATTCAACGCGCCCTTCGGGTCGGCAGAGGCAGGCCTGGCAAGCAGATCGTTGCCCGAAGGAAAGTGATAAGCGTTCACGCCAATGGAGGTTTCGTGACCCAGCTTGATGCCGACGAGCAGGTTCTTCTTGTCTTTGGGCAACTGCGCGTGCCACGCGAGGACGACAGGGACCAGGCGACGGACTTCCTCCCGGCAGGCAGCGGTGTAGCGCGGGCTGGCGAGGTTGGGCGGCGGGGGCACGCGGATTTGGCGACCCCAGTTGCGCCAGGCGATCTTGATGGCGGTGTCTGGCGACCAGCCGGTCCACTCGACGTTTTCGCGGTTGGCTGGGTTATAGCCGGGCTTCGCCGGATCCCACCAGTTCCAAAGGTCGGGCCGTGCTTCCCACCAATGTTCCGTGTCAATTTGCACGAGCACCGGCGTGTCGGTCTGCCCGGCGGCTTCGAGAAAAATCTTCAGCGCCTTGATCGTCGTTTCGGGAGGCGTGCGGAAACAGGAGAAGACGTGGCTCAATCCTGTTTGAATTCGCGCCGACGGACGATTTGGAAATCGAGCCAGCACTTCCTCGAATTGCCTGCGCCCAAGGGTTTCGGGCGTTCTCTGATCCATTCCTTGGCGCGGCGCGCGATTCAAGAGAATATATTGAATTCCAGATCCGGTCGCGTGTTCCGCAGCGCGTGCGCCGGGAACGGCTCCGGCGGCGACTTCGACCAGTGGAGCCAGCAGAAACGTGGCTAAGGCGAGGAAAAGGTTTTGTTTCATGAATGTTTCTTTCCAGGCCATTTCGGTTTCAGCAGCAGATTAGGCTTGGGGCAAGATGTTTGGCGATCTGAAGTTCGCTGTGGAAACGATTGTTGATTTGTGGCAGGTCACAGAGGTGTCCGGGCGGGGCGCCCGGATATCAATCCTCGGCAGGGCCATCGCTAATGCAATCTTCGGGACAGCCTGATTACGTCAACTCAGGCGCAACAAGGCCCAGTTCATCTGCGTGGCCGGCGCCAAATGCATTGCCCGTCTTGGTAGACCTCACGCACGCGGTGAAAGGGTATGCGATGCACCCGCTCATCGGCATCGACGAGCTGAAACCAATTGGGCGCATCCTCGGGAAAGCTTACCTGCTGAAACGGTACCAGGATAATCTGGTTCTCGACCCGGTCGTAGTAACCCAACTGGAAGTTGCTGCGCGCCAGACTCGGGTCCCAGCGAATGCGGTTCAGCAGCTCGTCAATGGGAATTATGCTTCCTCCTGCCATTGCCTGGCTGAGATACGATTGATCCGGCTCCCGATCATGTTTGAGCAGGTATTCATGTTGATTCACGCCGCGCACTTAAAAATAATCCGCGCGCGGCAATTCGGCCAGGCTCGCAACTTGGTGCCATCGGTCAATATCCTCCGGCCACTTCACTTCGACGAACTGTTCTTCCCACGCGAATCAGCGCGGCGTCCCGTCGGCCTTGCCACCGGCGGGGTTCTCCATTTTAACCGGAATCAGTTTTAGCCCTTCCAGACTAATCTTTACCTCGTTAGAAGTGCCGGCAATGGCTGACCGTTGGCTGAAAGCGGCAGATGACACACCGCATTTGGTTTTACACTGATCGATCACTGCGCTACACCGACAGCCCATTTTAATGAACGAAGCACATATTCTAAAAATTGCCGGAGAACTCCATGTCCAAACCCGCCAAGTCGCCGCGACAGCGAAACTTTTCGCAGAAGGTGCAACAGTTCCCTTTATTGCGAGATATCGCAAGGAGGCCACTGGATCCTTGGACGAAGTGGCGATTACCAGCATCCGCGAGCGACTCCTAAATCTCGCCGAGTTGGATCAGCGTCGCGAGGCTATTGTCAAATCCCTGGTTGAGCGCAACCTGCTCACCGATGAGCTCAAAAGGCAAGTTGCTACATAACGATGTCATCTATCCAACGGCTTCCTCCGCCGGAGAGGTGCGCGAAGCGGCCGACGCATTGCTCGGAATGATTCGGAAATTTCAGATCGAGGCAATCGCCATTGGCAATGGCACGGCAAGTCGCGAGACCGAGACGTTTGTCAAAATGCTCAAGGTAACGATTCCGGTGGTCATGGTTAACGAGAGCGGGGCTTCGATCTATTCGGCATCCGATGTGGCGCGGGAGGAATTTCCTAATCACGACCTCACAGTGCGCGGCGCAGTGTCCATCGGACGCCGGCTCATGGACCCGCTCGCGGAATTGGTGAAGCTCGACCCCAAGTCGATTGGCGTGGGCCAGTATCAACATGACGTGGATCAATTCGCCCTCAAGCGCAGCCTCGACGATGTGGTGATGAGCTGCGTCAATGGCGTAGGGGTGGAACTCAACACTGCCAGCAAACAATTGCTCGCCTACGTCTCCGGCCTTGGCCCTGCGCTCGCTGAAAACATCGTCGCTTTCCGCAATGAAAAAGGTCCATTCAAGTCGCGCGCTGAATTGAAAAATGTTCCACGCCTCGGGCCGAAAGCGTTCGAGCAGGCCGCCGGTTTTCTACGCATCCGGGACGGCGAACAGCCTCTCGACTCCAGTGCGGTGCATCCAGAGAGTTATCCGATCGTTGATCAGATGTCCCGGGACCTGAACTGTTCGGTCAACGACCTGATGCGGGACGCGGCGCGTCGGCAGAAAATCGAACTCGCCAAATACGTGACGGAATCCGTCGGCTTGCCGACCCTCAACGACATCATGGCGGAGCTCTCGAAACCCGGGCGTGACCCGCGTCAGCAATTTGAAGTGTTCACCTTTCAGTCGGGGGTGGAGAAAATGGAAGACCTGAAACCCGGCATGAAGTTGCCCGGCATAGTAACCAACGTCACGGCGTTCGGCGCGTTCGTAGACATCGGCGTCCATCAGGACGGGCTGGTTCACGTCAGCCAGCTTTGCGATCGCTTCATCAAAGATCCCTCCGAGATCGTGAAGGTGCAGCAAAAAGTCATGGTCACAGTCACGGAAGTTGATTTGCTGAGAAAACGAATCGCGCTCTCGATGAAGGCCGCGCCTGTGATCGGCCCCGCATCCACTGGCAAAACGTCTCCGGCTCAGAATGGACCGAGGCAGCCAGCCCCGCCGGCCAAACCGAAGCCCGTCGATTGGTTTACCGAGGCACTCAATCGTAAAAAGTAGCGGAGGGCGGGGAGCTACGTCATCCGCCGAGTGCCCAAGCCCAAGAAGACCCATTGCTGGTAGCCCGCCCTGAAAATTACAGCGAGGACGTCCATTTGAATCGCGAGGAGACTTGCCCTTCAACCAGAACCGGCGCAAGGCCAGCGAGCTTCATCTCCTGCGAATACTCTGACCTGCCTGTATTCTGGATTTCTACCGTGAAATTCAGACTATAAAAAAAGCAGGCTCGGTTAGAGCCTGCTTTATAGAATTACCGAAATGGCAGATTGGGGATTACAGTCTCTTCTTGCCTGAAGCTTTGACCTTGGCCCAGCGCGCTTTGGCCATGGCGGAGAGTCTTGCCTTTTGCTCTGCGCTCATGGTCGATTTCTTCGGTGCGGCTGTTTTCGCGGCAGGTGCTGCTTTAGCTGACGATGGCTTGACCGCAGATTTAGCGGCTGGCTTATTCTTCGCAATCCACTTCGCTTTCATCAACGCCGATAGACGAGCCCGGGCTGCGGCTGACATTGGCTTACGCGCTGGAGCAGCACTGGTCTTTGCTGCTGCGGATGCTGCAGGTGCAGAAGGTTTGACCGCCTGTTTCTTGACCGGAGCTGCCGCGCCAATGGTAGAAGCGAGCTGGGCTTCAAGTGCTTGGATTTGTTCTTTGATCTGGACGGCTCGTTTGAGCTGTTCCAACGATAATTGAGCTAAGGTATTCGACATATTTAAGCAAGGTAGCTATAGGAAAAGCTACAGTCAACCATAGAAGGAAGTCTGTCGGAACTCCATGAGAATGTCCCCTTGGTAACTCGATAAGAATGTCCCCGTGGGTTGGGTTGCGGTAGCAACCCGCCCGTACATGGAGACATTACAGATGAGTGGGAGCGAACGTGAGAGATTGAAGATCATGGCAGGCGTGGCTCG
>CANJXF010000071.1 GCA_947478865.1 Verrucomicrobiales bacterium
AACACAATCGGATACATCGCCTCCAACGGACGGTTCTGCCAGGCCGTCACTTCTTCCAACACCGCGGCCGTCACCGTGCTGATGAAGTCAGGACTGATCTCCACCTTGTATTGATCCAACAAAAATCCCTGGATCTCACGCACGCTCAGCCGGTTCCGACGGCAGCGGCCTACGAGATCCGCGTGTGCTACGGCGCGAACGGCTGGGAGGCAGCCGGGGTTTTTATCCAGGCCCGCTCCATCATCGTTGCAAACCGGATACCGGGAACGGTCTATGACGTGCCAGCGCGGGCGATCGGCGGCAGCACCGGCTACAGCGATTGGAGCGATCCGGTTTCCAACCTGGCCATGGAACTAAAGTTATACCTGAAAAGGCGATCCTAAATCGGATCGCCGTTTTATTTAAGCCCTCTCCAATTCGGGTTTCGCGCATTCCAGCCCCCAATAGTGCGTGATGGATTGGAAGAGATGTTCGACTTCCTTGAAATCCATCGGCTTGACCATGTAGGCGTTTGCGCCCAGTTCGTAGGCGCGGTTGACATCGTGCGGGTCGTCCGAAGACGAAACAATGACGATGGGAATCGTGCGCAGCGGCTGGCTGTCGCCTTTCAACCATTCCAAAACTTCGAACCCCGTCTTCACCGGCATTTTAATGTCCATAACAATGAGCTTGGGAATGGGATGAAGCCGCCGGTCGGCATATTCGCCGACGCCTTCGAGATATTGAATGGCCTTCTCGCCGTCGGTCACCACTTGCAGCGGGTTGGCAATCTGCGCTTTTTTGAATGCGCGTTTGACCAGGAAAATGTCGTTAAGATCATCTTCAACCAACAGCACCGTGAAAGAATGATTGGATGAATTCTGCATAGCGCCCCTCCTCCGCTGAATATATCCGAGCCAAACAAAAAAGCCACCCGCCGCAGCCTGAACAGGCCGTAGTCGTTTCGCCCACCAACCGGCGGACGGCCCACTTTGGGCGTGCCATTTACTTTCGACTACGCCGCTGATAAAACCTCCGCGTGCTCAACGACGCCGCCATTTGGAAATCGCTCAATTCGCCCCAGCGCCTGTTTTTATTTGCCGGCCCTTGCGTGATCGAAAGCGAGAAGCTCTGTTTTCAGATCGCCGCGGCGATGCAGAAAACCTGCCAGAAGCTGGGCGTGACCTATGTTTTCAAGGCGAGCTACGACAAGGCCAATCGCTCTTCGGGCAAATCATTTCGCGGCCCGGGCATCAACGCCGGGCTGGCGGTGCTGGCCAAAGTGCGCCAGGAATTTGGCCTGCCGATTGTCACCGATGTGCACAGCGAAGATCAAATCAGGCAAGCCGCTGAAGTCGTCGATGTCCTGCAGATTCCGGCGTTCCTTTGCCGGCAAACGGATTTGATCAATGCCGCGGTTCAAACCGGAAAGATCGTGAACATCAAGAAAGGCCAGTTCCTTTCTCCGCAAGAGATGGGGCAAGTGGCCAAAAAAGCTCTGGCCGCCGGCGGCCAGAAACTGCTGCTGACCGAACGCGGCACGACGTTCGGCTACAACAACCTCGTGGCGGACATGCGCTCGATTCCCATCATGCGCAGCTTCGGTTTTCCGGTGGTGTTCGATGCCACGCATTCGGTTCAACTGCCGGGCGGCGCGGGCGATCGTTCCGGCGGGCAGCGTGAATTTGCCCCGGTGCTCGCGCGCTCAGCCA
This sequence comes from Verrucomicrobiales bacterium, assembly GCA_947478865.1. GTDB lineage: Bacteria > Verrucomicrobiota > Verrucomicrobiia > Limisphaerales > CANJXF01 > CANJXF01. Next base: position 1,692 of record CANJXF010000071.1, read on the forward strand.
TCGCGGCCGGCGCAAATGGAATTTTCATGGAAACACATCCCGATCCCGACCGCGGCTTGAGCGACGGCCCGAATATGATTCCGCTGTCGGAAATGCCCGGCGTCCTTGCGGGATTGCGGCGCGTTTTCAAGGCAGTGCGTTGATATGGCACCACAATTTTTTTCCCAGCGGCACGCATGAAAAAACTAAAAATATCGCTGCTCAGTTTTGTTGGGCTGGTCGCGGCGCTGCCCTCGTTGCAGGCGCAGCTGCCGCAAGGGTTCGTCGGGAAAAAATTCATCGTGCCCTACCAGGATCGTGAGACCAAGGAGCTCAAGGCGGTCTTCACGGGTTCCAACGCCAAGCAGATCACCGGCTCGCAAGTCCTCATCACCGGGTTTGGGATGAGAACATTTCGCGACGGCGACACGAATAAAGTCGAGCTGATCGCCGAGGCGCCGGAATGTACCTTCGACCGCAGCACCGCCGTGGCATCGTCATCCGGCCGGATTCGCGCTTACACGCTGACGACCAATCTTTTCATCGAAGGCGTCGGCTTCTACTCCCAGCAGAGCAATGCGTTTCTGGTCATTTCCAACAACGTGGAAACCGTCATCCGCAAAGACACGCTCAAGTCGCGCAGCCTCAATGCGAAGACGAACGCCTCCCCTGCCCCCGAGGCAGCGCCCGCGACCAACCAGGTGTTGAAAATTTTTGCGGATCATTTCCTCTTTCTCAACGAATCAAATCTCGTCACCTACACCGGGAATGTCCGCGTGGATGACACGCAAATGGAACTCACCTGCGATCTGCTGGTCATCGAGTTGAATTCCAACAGCACCAACAAAGGCATCCAGCAAATCACGGCCGAGAACCGCGTCGTGGTGCGCAACAAAAAGGACAACAGCCGCGCCACCGGCCAGCGCGCCATCTACATCGTCAACACGAACCAGGAAACCGTCGCGCTCATGGGCGACCCCAAATGGGAGGATGGACCACGCGTCGGGACGGCGGACCTGTTTTTCTTTGATCGCAAGAACAACGTTTTCCGGGCGGAAAAGAATGCGAAATTCAAAATGCCGCGCGACCAGTTGGGCCAGCCTGATTTGCTCAACCTGAACGCCGCCTCGCGCACGAACGCGTTGACCAATCAGTTCGTGGAAATCTCTTCGGACCTGATGACCTTCAAGCTCGGCGAGACGAATGGAACGCTCCAGCAAATCATCGCCGATTCCAACGTCGTCATGCTCAGCGAGAGCGACCAGAGCCGCGCCACGGGCGATCGCGCCGTTTACCAGGAATCCTCCGGTTTGCTGGAGCTGACCGGAAATCCCGAGTGGCGCCTCAAGGAAAGCAGCATCCGCGCGGAAGTGCTCATCGTCGGAAAGACCAATCGCTATTTCGCCGCCAAAACCAACGTGCAGATGCGCCTGCCCGCCAATCTCTTCGGCAAACATCTGGGCACGACGAACACCGCCGCCCTGGGCGAACGCTTCATCGAAGTTTTCTGCGAAGATTTTAACTACGGAACCAACACCGCCAACTTCTCCAGAAATGTCCGCGCCAATCTGCCGGGGGAAAACGATGCCCAGACGGCGCTGCTCTGCGATTTCACCACGCTCTCTTTCGGCGCGAGCAATCAGCTGGAGCGCGTCGTCGCCAATGGCAATGTCGTTCTGCAGGACCTTCCGGGGACCGCCGTCAAAACGAACGTTTTGAAAAAAATCGTCACCTGCCAATCCTTGACGCTCAATCGCTCCGTCGAGACCGGCTTCCTGACCAGTGTTCACGCGGAGAAAAATGTGGTCGCGGAACAGATCGAGCGGATTCCCCGGGGCGAACGGGTGGAGCGCATTTCCGGAGAGTTTGTGGATGTCGCTTTTCAGCCGCGCACCAACCAGGTCTCCTCCGTGACCGGGCACGGCAACATGATCGCGCAAAAGATTGACCGGATTGGCGACCAGGAGAAAGTCGCGCGGGCTTTCGGCGACCGGGTCGCCTACGATGCCGTCGCCGAGACCATGGAATTGACGGGAAAGCCCTCCGCGACCATGGACGACATGCTGATCTACGACGCCACATTTCTGCGCTGGAATTTAAAGACGGGAAAAGTCAGCGCGAACCCGTATAAAATCATCCCGTTGAATTCAACGAATGCACTGAAAGCGTTTCGAAAACCATGACCCTGCTCACGACTGATAAATTGGCCAAACAATACGGCGAACGCCGCGTCGTCAACGGCGTGTCGATCAATGTCGGCGCGGGCGAAATCGTCGGCCTGCTCGGACCCAACGGCGCAGGCAAAACCACCACCTTCAACATGGTCGTCGGCATTGTGAAACCCGATGAAGGCGCGGTGATCTACGAGGGAAAGGAGATGACCACCCTGCCGATGCATAAACGCGCCCGGCTCGGCATCGGTTACCTGACCCAGGAGCCGTCCGTCTTCCGCAAGCTCACCGTCGAACAAAACATTCTCGCCATCCTGGAGACCTGCGTGATGGATTCGCAGGAGCGCAAGGTGCGCCTGAAATATCTGCTGGAAGAGCTCGACCTTACCCCGCTCGCCAAGAGCAAAGCCTACACCTTGAGCGGCGGCGAAAAGCGTCGCCTGGAAATCACCCGCGCCCTCGTCACCAGCCCGAAACTGCTCTTGCTCGACGAACCGTTTGCCGGGATCGATCCCATTGCCGTTTACGAAGTGCAGAAGATTGTGCGCCGCTTGCGCGACCGTGGATTGGGCATCCTGATCACCGACCACAGCGTGCGCGAAATGTTAAAGCTGATCGACCGCGGCTACATCATTGTGAAGGGCGAAGTGCTGCGCGAAGGTTCAGCCGAATTCCTGGCCAATGATGCCAAAGCCCGCGAAATCTATCTCGGCCCGGAGTTTAATCTGTAAGTCCCGCCCCGCTCCTCATCCTGCTCTTACTCATAACCCTGATCCCTCCGGATCAGGACACGTCAGCCTTGGTGGCCGGCTTGTCCCAGTCGAATTCCGGCGGTTAACCGGCAATCCCCGCCGAAAAAACAATCCTTCACGTTTCCAGTTTCACCTCCTACCCTGCCCTGCCATGAAACGCGACCTCATCACCGTGGAACGATTTTACACCGAGCAAGCGGGCGCGCTGGAGTTGCAGCTCGTCGCCGGCGCCAACGGTTTGAAACGGATCATTCGCGAGCCGACTGTGAACCGGCCCGGGCTCGCGCTGGCCGGGTTCACCCGTTATTTCGCCAACAAACGGGTGCAGGTCATCGGCAATGCGGAAGCGAATTTCCTGAAGTCTCTTCCCACCGAAGAGCGGAAGCAGCGTTACCTCACCCTGTTCTCCTACAAAATTCCATGCGTGATTTTCTCGCGCAATCTGCACCCGGATAAATTGCTCCTGCAAACGGCGGAGAAAGCGGACGTGCCGGTTTTCAAATGCCCGCTGATCACGATGAAATTCATCAACCTCGCGACGCTCGCGCTGGAGATGCTTTTTGCTCCGCGCGGAACGGATATCGGCAGCATGGTGGACATTCTCGGAATCGGTGTAATTATTCGCGGGGAAAGCGGCATCGGGAAAAGCGAGACCGTGCTGGCATTGATCGACCGCGGCTACAGTTTGGTCTCCGACGACATCACGCGCGTGACGCTAATCGACGGCCGCGAAGTGGTCGGGACGAGCGCGGAACTGACGCGCAACCACATGGAAGTGCGCGGAATCGGCATCATCAATGTGGCGGCGATGTTCGGCATCAAGAGCATTCGCCAGGAAAAACGGGTGGACCTGATCGTCACGTTGAAAACCTGGACGGAAGTATCCGACGTGGACCGACTGGGAATCGACGATGAATTCGTCAAGATTTTGGGCGTGGATATTCCGCATATCACGATTCCAGTGCGGCCCGGGCGAGACCTGGCGCAACTGATCGAAGTGGCGGCATTTCAAACCAAACTCAAAGCGTCGGGGCATAATCCCGCGAAAGAACTCAACGACCGGCTGATCGCACAAATGTCCGCGAATGTTCGCTTGTAATTTCTTTGGCAAAAAATATCGTTTGAGCTGAAACTAATTTAGATGAGCGCGAAGAAGGTTATTAACAAACCGGGGATGGACGAGCGCGAGCTCGTGGTGACGAACAAGCTGGGCATCCACGCCCGGCCAGCGGCGATGTTTGTCAAAACGGCCAATCGTTTTGACTGCGAAATTTTCGTCGAAAAAGACGGCGAGAAAGTGAACGGGAAAAGCATCATGGGTTTGATGATGCTCGCGGCGGGCCCGGGAAGCAAAATCACGGTGACGGTCCAGGGTGATGACGGCCATGCGGCGTTGGAAGAACTGGAAGCGCTGCTCCATCGCAAGTTCGACGAGGATTGACGTCCCTCGACCTCCCTTTTTCGTTCCCCTCGGCTACCAATGTTCCGCCCGGTTCTTGACCAACCTTTCCAGCGCCGGGGAGCGATCGAGTTGGGCCAATTCGACTTCCGACAGACAAAAACTTCGCGCGTGCCGTTCCGCTTCGTGCAAAGCGTCATCAAATTGCCTTTCCGTTTTGACGAAAAATCCCCTGCCCGCGCCCGGAATTTCCAGCACGCGCGAATCATTCCATGGGCCAAGTTCGCTGCAGGGCCCGTCGTGCAGATGGCGCTTGGGTTCCGTAACCAGAGGCATCCGCAGCCACAAAAACCGAGCGCGAATTCCACGGGAATACCGAAGCCGTGACGCACGCCGCGCGCCTAAAGTCGGGGGCTTAAATACTGGCCGATGGTGATGGAGGTTTTCATTGGAGCAGCCATGAAAACAGCCTCGCACGCGAAATGATTTGCGCCAAATGCCCGAACTGGAACGAACTTTGAACCTTGAAGTTTCATCGCCACTCCTTAGCTTTTCCGCATGTCAGATTTTGACGTCAAATACGTGGCGCATTTAGCGCGCATCGCCCTGGCTCCCGGGGAAGAGGAACGGCTCGCCGCGCAGCTCGGCAACATCCTCGGCTACATCGAAAAACTGAAGGAACTCGATGTGAGGGAAGTGGAGCCGACCGCGCACGCCGTTCCGCTGATCAACGTTTTCCGCGACGATGAAATCCGCCCCTCGCTGACCAACGAAGAAGCGCTGCGGAACGCGCCATCCAAGGCGAACGGATTGTTTCTCGTCCCAAAAATTGTGGAATAATTTTAGAATTAATAAAACCAACCAATTGGAAAAATTTCATGATTTCGAAGTCCGAGCCAGGATTCTGTAGATTCTGTTAATTCTGTCGAAATCTCTTAAGATGCTGAACCAACTCACCATTTCTGAACTCGCGGCGAAACTTGGCCAGCGCGAAGTCTCGTCGCGCGAGGCGATGCAGGATTGCCTCGATCAAATCCAGCGCGTGGACACGACGATTCACGCGTTCCTCTCGCACGATGCCGCCGATGCACTCGCGCAGGCCGACGCCGCCGATCAGCAGCTCGCCAGCGGCACCACGCACGCGCAAAAGCCGCTGCTCGGAATTCCCATCGCGATCAAAGATGTGCTCGCGGTTAAAAATCAGCCGCTGAATTGCGGCTCGAAGATTCTTGGCAAATTCATTTCGCCCTACGACGCAACCGCGATTGAAAAGTTGAAAGCCGCCGGCGCGATTGTCTTTGGCCGATTGAACATGGACGAGTTTGCGATGGGCAGCTCCACCGAGAATTCCGCATTCGGCGTGACGCGAAATCCGTGGGACACAACGCGCATTCCCGGCGGTTCGTCGGGCGGTTCCGCGGCGGCAGTTGCGGCGCAGGAATGTCTGGCTTCGCTTGGGACCGACACCGGCGGATCGATCCGCCAGCCGGCCGCGCTCTGCGGCTGCGTCGGTTTGAAACCCACCTATGGACGCATCTCGCGTTACGGGCTGGTGGCGTTCGCGTCGTCGCTCGATCAGATCGGGCCGTTCACCAAAGATGTGCGCGACACGGCCACGTTGCTGGAGGTCATGAGCGGGGTGGACCATCGCGATTCCACGAGCGTGCCGCAGCCGGTGCCGAATTATGCGGCGGCGTTGAACGGCGAAATCCGCGGGTTAAAACTTGGCTTGCCCAGGGAATACATGATCGGCGGGATGAACCCTGAAGTGAGCGCCGCAGTGCAGGCCGCCGTGAAACAGCTCGAAAAACTCGGCGCGGAAATCGTGGAAATCTCGCTGCCTCACACCGATTATGCCGTGGCGACCTACTACATTGTGGCGACGGCCGAAGCCAGCGCGAACCTGGCCCGCTTCGACGGCATTCGCTACGGGGCGCGAGTGGAAGGCGCGGATCCAACCGACCTTTATTGCAGAACGCGTGGAGCAGGTTTCGGAGCGGAAGTGAAGCGGCGAATTATTCTCGGCACCTACGTTTTGAGCAGCGGCTATTACGACGCCTTTTATTTGCGCGCGCAAAAAGTTCGCACGCTCATTCGCCAGGATTTCCTCAAGGCCTTTGAGAAAGTGGACGCGATCGTCACGCCAACCACGCCGACGCCCGCATTCAAGATTGGCGAGAAATCCGATGACCCGCTGCAAATGTATCTGTCGGATATTTTCACGATTTCCTGCAACCTCGCCGGAATTCCGGGCATCAGCATTCCGTGCGGGTTCACGACCAACCCCAAATTGCCGGTTGGATTGCAACTGCTCGGCAAACCGTTTGGCGAGGAAACGATTTTGAAGATCGCGCACGCTTACGAGCAAAGCACCGGGTGGCATCGAGAGAAGGCGGCGCTGAAATAAAACAAAATTATGAGCCAGCCGCTGAAGGTTGTTTCGCGGATCCGATTGAAAAATTTCAATCCGGAGTTCACCGGCGGTATGGACAAGGAACGGGCGCGCGAAGCCACCGTCCCGCTTTGCCTGCGCATTGGCGAATTGCAGGAACGGCTCTACGCGGACGCGCGCCGCTCGGTGATCATTTTGTTGCAGGGAATGGACACCAGCGGCAAGGACGGCGTCGCGAAAAGCGTGCTGGAATTCGTCAGCCTGAGCGGAATCGAGACGACCAACTTCAAGGCTCCTTCATCCGAAGAACTCGCGCACGATTTTCTCTGGCGGGTGCACCAAGCCGAGCCGCGTCACGGAAACATCGGCGTTTTCAACCGGTCCCAGTATGAAGACGTGCTCGTCGCGCGCGTGCTGAACCTGGTTCCAAAATCCACCTGGAAACCGCGGTATGCGCAGATCAATGCATTTGAAAAGCACCTCACCGAAAACGGCGTGGTGCTGCTCAAATTTTTTCTTCACATCAGCAAGGAGGAACAGGCGAAACGACTGCAGGCGCGCCTCGACGATCCCGCGAAGAACTGGAAGTTTCGCCAGGATGACCTGAAGATGCGCGCGCATTGGAAGGAATTTCAAACGGCCTACGAGGACGCAATCAATCATTGCAGCACACGATTTGCCCGATGGCACATCGTTCCGAGTAATCACAAATGGTATCGCGATTACGTCGTCGCGAAAACGGTGGTGGATGCTTTGGAAAAGTTAAAATTAAAGTGGCCTGAGCCAAAGGAAGACTTGTCGAAAATCCGGATTGTGTGATGAGCGGGCGCGATTGACTGGATCAGGCGAGAATTCCTTTTAATACCTGACCGTGGACATCCGTGAGCCGGCGATCAATGCCGTTGTGCCGGAAGGTGAGTTTCTCGTGATCAATGCCCAGGAGATGCAGCATCGTCGCATGAATGTCGTAGACGGTTGTCGGCGTATTCCGATCCTGCGGCTTGTAACCCCATTCGTCACTTTCGCCGCTCGTGACCCCGCCCTTGATGCCGCCGCCGCAAAGCCAGTTGGTGAAAACGTAAGGATTGTGATCGCGGCCCTTCCCACCTTGCGACGATGGCATGCGGCCAAATTCGGTCGTCCAGAGAATTATCGTATCCTCAAGCAAACCGCGCTGTTTCAAATCCTGAATCAATGCCGTTGCGCCGCGGGCAAAGCCCATCGAGAGCGGACCGTGGTCACGGAGGATGTCTTCGTGTGAATCCCAATTGCGCCGGGGAAATCCATTGTCGTTGCCGCTCCAGATTTGCACGAAGCGCACGCCCCGCTCGATGAGCCGGCGCGCGACGATGCATTTGCGCCCGAAATAATCCATCTCCTCCCCGGCGTTGATTTCCTTGGGCCAGGTCGGCGGATTTTTTTTGATGCCGTAGAGATCAAGCAGGTAATCCGGCTCGTTGGAAATATCCATCGCCTCGGGTGCGGCCAGTTGCATCCGCGCGGCGAGTTCGTAGCTGCGAATGCGCGCATCAAGTCGCGCATCGCCTTCGCGCGTCGCTGCGTGCCCGCGGTTGAGTTTGGCGATGACCTGATGCGCGGCCGTTTCGCTTTGTGCCGAGACAAATCCACCCGCCTTGCCTGGGAAAAGATCCGTAATCGGATTCTCCTGTCCCGGATAAATCATCGTTCCGGCGTGCTGACCGGGCAGGAAGGCCGAGTCCCAGTTCTTCGGACCGTTTGACGCAAAACCGCGATGATCCGGCAGCACCACAAAGGTGGGCAGGTTCTCGTTCATGCTGCCGAGTCCGTAACTGACCCACGAGCCCATGCCTGGAAAACCGGGCAGTTGAAATCCGGTCGCCTGCAGATACGTCGCCTGACTGTGCACGCCGGTCTTGCCGACCAGGTTGTGAATGAAGGCCATTTCGTCCACGACCTTGCCCAGTTCGGATACGGTCTCTCCAAGCATCTTGCCGGATTGGCCGTAAGGCTTGAAGGGCCAGACGGGTTTCATCCATGGCCCCAGGCCATCCTGGAAGGCTTCCACGTGTTCGCCAAAATCGCTCTTCTGCCCATCGCGTTTCATCAAATCCGGCTTGTAATCAAACAGGTCGAGGTGACTCGCCGCGCCGCCCATGAACATCTGGATGACGCGCTTGGCGCGGGGCCTGTGGTGCGGCAGATGAAGACCCCCGTTCGACTCGGCTGCGCGGGCCGCAGCTGCCAACAAGCCTTCGCCGCCGAGCAGACTGGCCAGCGCAATGCCGCCAAGGCCGCCCCCCGAGCGCCAGAGAAACTCGCGGCGAGTCTGCGCCTGCGCCGGCGGAGCAATGCGATGAAAAGGAGAATCGTTTTTCATGCTCAATCCACAAACGAAAACTCATTCAAGTTGAACAACACCCGACAGGTATTGGTCAGTCCGAATTGCCTGGCATATAACGTCAGAACCTTCGCATCTTCCGCGGAGGGAGGCCGACCGATCGCTTCGAAATAAGCGGCGCGCACCTTGCCAGGCAAATCGCCGTTCTGCTGGTCCACTTTCGCCGCGAAGTGTTTCGACATGGTCAACATCAGGGAGTTGTTCATCATCGCCAGGGCCTGCAGGGGAGAAAGGCTTTCGTTGCGCCGCCCGACTTGCATCGACGGGTCCGCGCAATCCAGCGTCGTCATGAACGGCTGCTGCTGTGAGCGCACGATGAAGCGATAGACCGAACGGCGATGCGACTTCGGATCTTCCGGGTCATGCAGGTGATATTCGTAGTGAGGCGAATGCTCGGGCTTGTCGACCACGAAATCCTTGAAGCTCGGCCCGCCCATCTTTGGATCGAGTTTGCCGGAGACCAACAGCACCGCATCGCGTATGGCTTCAGCTTCAAGCTTGCGGCGATTCGCGCGCCACAAGTAGCGGTTTTCCGAATCCACTTTCTCAAAGGCAGGCACGCTCGCGGAACTCTGGCGATAGGTGGCGCTGGTCACGATGAGTCTGTGCAGTTTCTTGAGGGATTGGCCTCCATCGCGGAATTCGACGGCCAGCCAGTCGAGCAGCTCCGGATGAGTCGGCACTCCACCCATGCGCCCAAAATCATTCGGTGTCTCCACGATGCCGTGGCCGAAATGATACTGCCACACGCGATTGACAATAGAGCGCCAGGTCAGCGGGTTTTCGTTCCTCGTTAGCCACTGCGCGAGGGCGGAACGACGATCCCCTTCAACGTGGTTCGGCGGCAACTCGAAACGAGATGGTAATCCGGGCAGGCAACTCAAGGAGCCCGGCCCGACTTCCTTGCCCGGCATCTGAACACTGCCGCGATTCAACACGTAAATGGAACGGGGTTTGCCACCATTAGCGCCCGTTCCAGCAAACGCGCCGGAGCCCGTGTGAACCGCTCCCACGTAAACCGTATTCTGTGCCGGCAGCTTCGCCAACTCACCTTTCACCGTGGCGAGATCGCGATCGATTTCGCCCAAAGCCGTATTTTCATCCGCCTGCGTGGCCTGGGTGAGGAGTTGCTCTCTTTTCTTGCGAAGCGATGCTAGTTCGCTGCTGTCCGAAACGCTCGCGCCGGGTTGCCAGCCATCGGTCAGATTCACCTTCTGCCAGCGCACGGGAGCTTCAATCGAATCGAGCGCAGAGACGGCGGCACCGAGAGCCGCATTGGTTCCGTCAGCAGTGATGGCGTTTAACTCAGCGAGCGCGAAGATGTAGTCATTCTGCCTTGGCGCGAGCTTGGTGGCCGTGACACGAATGAATCTTGCCGTGCCTCCGGCGACATCGAGGCTCTTTGCCTTGAGTTTAGGATTCTCAACATCTTCCCTGGTGTAATCTCCAACCATCGTCACGCCTTCCTTGAAAGCTGCATCATCAGACATCTCCACCTTGAACCGCACCGGAAAGCCAAACCCTTCGCCGATGCCATTGAAGTCGTCCTTGCACGGATGCAGCACGATCGTGGCGAGCGGAACCTTATGACCCAGGTCCACCTGAACCCACTTTGTGATCCCCTGCCCTTTCTCAATGGCGCTATGGTAGCCCATCGCATCACTTCGCTTCGCGGCTTTCGCGAGCGCCGAAATTTGCGCGTCGAGGTCAAGCAACGGCTTACCCGCGCGGGCGACGATTTTTTCATCCAACTCCTTCTTGTGCGCCGCGAGGCTCGTCTGCCGTTCCGTCAAACCCTTGCGCTTCCCTGCCACCGCTGGGTCAAAGTCGTATTTTTCGTCCGCACGGTCCACCGCCGCAAACACCGCCTGGAGGCTGTAGTAGTCTTCCTGCGCAATCGGATCGAACTTGTGATTGTGACATTGGGCGCATTGCACGGTAAGGCTGTTGAAGGTTTGGATGGTGGTTGCCACCATGTCATCACGGTCCAGATGTCGCGCCACCTTCCCGTCCATCTTCGATTCCGGCACCTCGGCGTGCCCAATGAAATCCCAGGGCCCCGCTGAGATGAACCCCAAAGCCTCAAAACCATCGCGTGTTCCGGGGAACAACCTATCCCCCGCCAATTGCTCTTGAACGAACCTGGCGTAGGGCTTGTCCTCGTTAAAACTGCGAATGACGTAATCGCGATACGGCCATGCATTCGGTCTCGGCTGGTCCTTGTCGTAGCCATGCGTCTCGCCGTAATGCACCACATCGAGCCAATGCCGCGCCCACCGCTCGCCGTATTGAGGGGATGCCAGGAGTCGTTCCACCAGCTCTTCGTAAGCCTTCGGATTTCGGTCGCGCGCGAACTGCTGCACATCGCCAGGTGTCGGTGGCAATCCCGTCAGATCGAAACTCAAACGGCGGATCAAAGTGCGGCGGTCGGCTTCCGGCGACGGCGCAAGCTTTTGCTCTTCCAGCTTCGCCAAGACGAACAGATCGATTTCGTTGCGCGCCCACTTTCTATTCTTCACCTTCGGCAAGGCCGGGCGCAAAGCCGGCTTGAAACTCCACCAATCCGTTTTGTCTTTTAACTTTGGCTCCGCCAACTCATCCGGCCAATTGGCTCCGCGATCAATCCAGGCGCGCAAGATCCCAATTTCATTCGAGGAAAGTCGCTCACCCTTTTTCGGCATGACGAGATTTTTTTCCAACCCCGCGACCAGATGAATCATCCGGCTTTGCTCGCTCTTGCCCGGCACGATGGCTCCACCGGAAGTTCCGCCGTTGAACGCCGATGATTTTGTGTCCCAGCGCAGTTTGTTCTCCTGCCTGTCCGGCCCATGACACGAGTAGCAGCGATTCGAAAGAATCGGCTGAACGTCACGCGCGAAATCGACATTTTTCCGCACGGCTGGCGGCAGTTTCGCCAAATCGGGTTGCTGGGCGAAACTGCTGAATGCAACGGCACAAAACAGAATGAATCTTCGCAGGTGCATCACAATGGGTTTAATGACATCAGCTTAAGCCGAATCGAAGGCTGAAGATATTCAAAATTGAGATGATTCGGCGATTCCATTCCGTGTCGCGCAGGGGTTGTCTCAACGCGGCAATCGCTCCGGCAGATCGGCCACCAGATAAGTCATGATGGCCAGAGCCGCCACGCATTGATTCAATTCATCCCGATTAATTTTGTCGATCGTGTCGGCGTGAGTGTGGTGATACCAAAAATACTTTGTGCGTTCGACCATCAAGTCCATCAATGGAACGCCATCGGGTTCAAGCTGCGAAATATCGGTTCCACTCCCGCCTGAAGTGATCTCGCCCGCGCCAATTTTCGCCAGGAGTTTGGCGATGTCGCCGATGGCATTGGTTGCCTTGGCCGATCCCTTGAAAACAAATCCAGTCGGTTTGAAAACTCCATCGTCAGATTCGATGGCGAGAACGTGATTAGCCAACTCATTTTTGTGCGCCGTGCGATAAGCTTTCGCACCGGCGATGCCGTTTTCTTCATTCGTCCAAAGCACCACGCGGACAGTTCGACGTGGACGCAATCCCAGTTCTTGCATCAATCGAACCGCCTCCCAGGCGGCAATGCATCCACCGCCGTCGTCCATCGCGCCCTGCCCCACGTCCCAGGAATCGATGTGACCACTGACCAGAATGATTTCCTCCGGCTTTTCGCGGCCAACGATTTCCGCGATGACATTGCGCGATCGCGCATCGGGCCATGTCTTGGCTTCCATCTTGAGGCGCAGGACAATTTCTTCTCCACGGTCCTGCATGCGCTGGAGCATTTCGGCGTCCTCCACCGTGATCGCGGCATGGGGGATCCTGGGCAACGAGTTCGTATAGCGCATATTGCCGGTGTGCGGCGTGTGCAATGAGGCGGGCGTCACGGAGCGAATCACGCTAGCGACTGCGCCCGCTTTTGCGGCTTCCATTGCGCCGCGCGAGCGGATCCCAACGGTGTCGGAGTAGGTTGTGAACGGTTGATTGAAGAGAACAATTTTTCCCTGGGCTTCAGCAGATCGCTGGCTGAGATCTTGAAAATTCTTCACCACCAAAACCCCTGCTGTGATCCCCTGCGGGGGTGTCGCCACGCTGCCGCCGAGGCCAAGCATCGCCATTTTATGGGCACGCGGCTGGAGCAGTTCCGCCGATTCTTCGCCGCGCACCCAGTGCGGAACCGTAACCACCTCGCCGCGCACATTTTGCAGCCTATCAGTTTTCATCTCGGCGAGCACCCAATCGATGGCCGCCTCAAGATTGGTCGAACCGCTGAAGCGCGGGCCAAATCGATCGCAAAGAAAAGCCAACCGGTTAAACGCGATATCCGAATTGGTCGCGGCGGTAATTATTTTATCGGCGATAAGATTGTAATCCGTTTTTTGCGCATCGGCGTTGCCCGCAAAGAAAATGCCGATGAGGAAACAGAATGTGAGCAAGCGATTCATTCCCACGGATATTCAGTTAGCGACTGAAAAAATTCACGGATTATTTGTTTTTGTCCGTGTCATCCATCGGATGCGCGACTAAGAATTCGCCCATGAATGTTCTCGGCATCATGTCCGGCACCAGCATCGACAGCGTCGATTTTGCGCTCTGCTCGGTTGCGGAAAAACGAATGGAATTGCGCGAGGTTTGGTCGGCGGATTTTCCGAAAGCACTTCGAGCGAACCTGCACGCCGCCGCGCGCAACGATTTGAAGAGCTGGGAATTCTGCCAGTTGCATCATGATCTCGGGCGTTTTTACGCGAGCCATGCGGCGCGGAGCAAAGGCCACGCGCAGCTCGTCGGACTGCACGGCCAAACCGTTTTCCATAATCCGAGCCACAAAAATCCGGCCACGTTCCAGCTCGGCGAACCGGCGTATCTCGTCGAAAAATTGCGCGTCCCGGTGGTAAATAATTTTCGGGTTGCGGACCTTGCCGCGGGCGGACAAGGCGCGCCGCTCGCGACCATTTTCCATCAATTCGTTTTTGCGGAACGCGGGAAACATGTTTGCGTCCACAACCTCGGCGGCATCAGCAACGTCACTTCACTCGACTGGACGCGGGGAGCAAAACCTGGGGTTCTCGCATTCGACACCGGCCCGGCAAACATGCTGATCGATTTTGCGGCTCGCCATTTTTCCAACGGCAAAAGGCAATTTGATTTCAACGGCAAATGGGCGGCGGGCGGAAATTTTTCGGAAGATTTGCTGAGGCGCTGGCTGCGTCATCCCTATTTTCTCAAGCAACCGCCCAAGAGCACCGGGCGCGAACTTTTTGGCGAACCGTTTTTCAAAAAGGCGATTCAGCAGATGCACGGACTTTCGCGGTTCGATGTCGCGGCAACGTTCACCGAGTTCACCGCACGATCGATCGCGCTGAATTACCGGAAACACCTCCCAGCGCGGTTGGACAAAATTATTTTAACCGGCGGAGGCGCTTTGAATCCGAGCCTGGTTCGAGCCATTCAATCAAATCTTTCCGCGCCGATTTTGACGAGCGATGAATTGGGCTGGCCAGTGCAGTCGATCGAACCGGCGGCCTTTGCGCTTTTGGCCCATTTGCGAGTGAACGAGCGTCCGGGGAATTTGCCGAGGACGACGGGTGCAAATCGCGCGGTTTTGTGCGGGCAAATCAGCAAGCCATAATCACTGCGGGATGACGCGGTAGAATCGGGTGCTGGAAGAAATCGGATCTGAAATCAAAATATTTGTGGCGGCAGCCGACGCGCTGATATTGGTCACGTTCAGCCATGCATTGGTTGAGAGCAGAGCATTTTTATACTCCACCTGGTAAGCCTGATTCGATTCCGCCCCGAAAGAAAATTTGAATTGGTTATTCGTAATTTGTAATCCGAATACCGGTGGCGGCGGAATGAATTCAACTTCCACGAAAGGCGGAGAGCCGGTGTCTTCGCCGGCGAATTCGCGCGAGCCAAAGCGGCGCGCTGTCTTGAGGGTGGATTCGGATTCCGATTTCAACATCCAACCAAAATTTGAACTGGAATCGTTTACCCAAACTTGCACGTCGGCGATTATTTGCGGCGTGGAAGCGAAATGCGGAAAATCGGCGACACCATAGACCTGGGTCGAGGAACTGATCGTTGCGGTGAAGTCGTTTGATGCACCCGGGGAGGTCCAATTGTTGGTGGTGAAGGCAAAGCGGGAGTTCCACGTGGCCTCATTCGTAGTGGCAGGCAAGCCAAAACCCGGCTGCAGTTCAGTGCTCACTTTGTTTCCTTCGCCCCAGGACTTGAGCATGCGATATAACCCGAACGTCGAAGAAGTTCCGCCCGCGCTGGGTTCAGCAACGACTTCCAGTGTGACAGATGCCGATTTGATTTTCGAATCGGGCGGAATTGAACTGAAATCAAATTTGTAGAGACCCCGATTCCGCTTGCCTTCACCCGAAGTGCCCGCGTTCACAAACGCGGTTCCGCCCATGTTGTTCGTGGGCATGGCTTCGATGAGCGTGGTGTCAGCAACAGGTTGCAGAACAATGGTTGCGGCAAAAGCGCGGTGGAGGTTGGACAACGCCAGCAGAGTTAGGAAGCGGCGGATTACGACAAGATTCATCAAACGGTATTTTAGCTTGAAGCCACAAAAGGCAAGACCTTCAGACAATATCCAACTCGCCTGCGATGGTGGTGCCGTCGGTCTTCTCTGCGGTGGTGTTTGTTGTCACACCGCCGCTTTGCAGCTTCTGACCTGCGATGCTGTAGGCCGGAATGATTCGATCCAACTGCGACTGCGTTGCGCCAAGGTGGTCGCGGATAATCTCGCCAAGAACGGACCGATAATCGACCGCCCGCTTCAAATAGCTGGTGCTGACGCCGAACATGGAACCTGTTTTGCCCGTGGTGCCAGGAATCCAGGGAACTGATACTCCGTTGTAGGTATCACTCGTGTGACAGCCAAAAATGCCGGTGGTGCGTCTGCCTTTTCCATAGCCCTTGACGCCGCCGCCCGCGACAAACATCGGTCCAGCTTCAGCGTGGTCGGTTCCGAACGTTCCATTCTCCGCGCTGGTGCGGCCGAATTCTGAAAGCGTAACGACAACCGTATTGTCCCATGTGGCTTTGTCGGCATGTTGCAGAAAATAACGCTGTAATGCGTAAATGGCCCAGCCAATGCGTTTCTGCAAATTTGCGTGACCGCCGGAAAGCGGATCAACCGTGCCCAAGATGTCATCGTGCACGATTTGATCGTTGTGGGTATCAAATCCGCCTAACTCCGTGCCAGCGATGATGGCGTCTGTCTTGTTGAGAATGAGCGCCGCCGCCTTAAGGTTTTTGAAAAATGAATAAGCCCCGGAATCAACCACTGAATTAGGATTCTTGGCTGTCGCAGTTGGGAAAAGGTAGTAGCCGCTGCCCAATACCGTGTCTTGAAAAGTATTATTCGTCTCGCTGAACATGCTGCCGTCACCAAATTGATTGAGAGCGATGTTGAGATTTTTGTATTGGGAATTGAGCAGGTCGCGATTCAGCTTGTCCACCGATGAAAAACCGTTCGCGGACACAATGCTGTTGGTGGCCTTTGATAGACCGGCAGCGTTATTAGGAAGACCCAGCAACCGGAAACGCGTCGGATCGCTGAGGTTCGTCATGGCTGCATCCGAGCCTCTCAACAAAAGGGGTAGAGCCGATTGAATCGAAACACCCGTGAGTGGATTGGTGTTCGCCAAACCCGACTCGAGCAAGGTGCGATAAAAAATCCCATCCTTGGAAATATTGTTGTTCGGATTTCCGTTCTCCCAATAAATCTGGGAATCAAAATGGGAGCGCGACTGTCGGGGATAGCCGACACGATGAATCAAGGCCAGATCGCCCGCATTGTAAACGGGCGCGAGATATTTCAAGGACGGGTGCAACGCCGCAAAACCATTTCCAGCATTGAACGCATAAGTCGGAAAGCCAGGGGCGGACAAATTGGGGTCGTCCATTACACCAGTGGCGGCATACGGATTCACCGCGCCACTTCGCGGAATCTGGATTTTGACGCGATTCAACGGGTAAACTGGATCTTCAATTGGAATCAGGGAATTCAGCCCGTCGTTTCCAAAGCGCAGGAAAATAAAGAGCAACTTTTTGCCATTTAACCCGATTTTGCCTTCGGCCAGGGCGCGTTTCATCACGAAGGGAATGTCAGTCAACGTCGAGAGCGCGACTCCAAGGCCGATTTTCAAACTGCGGTCCAAAAACCCGCGGCGCGTGATAATGTTGAAGTGTTGCATATTATTGTTCCTGAAAACGTTGCAGGGAAAGCAGGTATGCGACCATCCCACGCACCCGAATATCGTAAGCCGCCGTTGCGGTGCTACTGACCGCCAAATTGGCAAAGGGCGTCACGCTCGGGGAGGCATCGGCGCTGCCGTCATTCAGAAAATTAATCGCTGCGGTTCGATATTGATTGAGGTTTCCCAATCCTTCACCGGGATAAATCGTATTCAACATGTAGTCCACGACTGCGGCGGCATTCGTCCGACTGGCAGCAGGCAACTTGGCCAGAATCAAATTGACCGGCGAACAAAACGTGTTGTTTCCAGCGTCGTTGGTCGAGGTTTCAGACGTGCCGGTGTGCCCCGCTTGGCCCACGGCGATGCACATCGATTGCACAAACCGAATTCGTTCAGCCAAGGTTCCGGCACTCATCCAAAAGGGTGCGTCCTCAGGATAACCGTCGGGCGCGTCGCGGTCGAAAAGGCTCATATTTCCCATCCGGAGAAGCGGGCCAAGCAACCCGGGACTGCTCCCGATGGTGCGAACTAGATTATAGCCGTCTGTGTCCGCCGAATAGGTGTTAGGCAGAAAAGCTCCATTGGTGCTCGAACGCAAAGCACGGATAGCACTAATCGTGAATTCAAGCGGGGTTTTCACTTTCTGCATTGAGCCGCCGTGGCTGCGAAAGAGATCCGAACTGAAAATCGTTTGCAGCACGGGACGAATCTGCCCCATGGGCGAACTGCTTTCCCATGCCGACATGCAATCGCGAACCAGCTGCGCTTCCGGCGAGAGATTTCCGCCTGAATAATCGTAAAAATTATAGGCTGGGTTGTTCGCGTCGTTGCTCGGATTTGGAAAATTGTCGTGAACAAAAAGGCGACACAGTTTGATGCTGATGTATTCCTGCGTAAACGGCATGTTGGCCAAATTCGTGATGATGTCGTAACCATCTTGAATCCCGTTCGTGCCCGACCGAGCCGCAAAACCAAGCGTATATCTTCCCGCAACGGTGTTGGTTCCGTAGAATTTTGTCGTGTAAGGCGCGCCAAATCGGGAGGGAACAAACGCGTTGGCAAACAATGTTTTTGGCCGCAGCGTTGGGCTGACGTCATGCGCGGTCGAGTTGAAGTTGAACGCCCAAACCCCGGCGAGATTCGAAACCGTGGTGGTATTGGTGGCGCCAACCGCAATCGAAGTGGCAAGAAGTTTGGTCGTGCGCGGGGCAAACGGATTGGTCGCTTTGTCCGGCGACACAATTTGCACTGTCCAACCAGTCCACGAGCGCGACATCGCGACGATGTCACTTTGCGTGTAGCCATTATCAACTCCAAAGGTAAACAACTCTAACAATTCCCGCGCGTAGTTCTCATTGGCAATGTTCGAGCCGTTGCCTTTGCTCGTCACCGTATCCAGGTAGATGATCATGGCCGGACTCTCTGCGCTGATTTTTAGAAGGTCGTAGAAAGTGCAGGTGGGGTTCAGCAAAGCATTGCGCCACTTGTCGTTTTCCAAATATTCAAACTGCGTCGCGATGCGGCTTTCCGCGTTGTCGTTGTCGTAAAACTGGTCGAAATAATCCAGCGACTTGGTGTATTGCGTGACGAAGTGGTTTTCAAAAAACTGGAGCAAGATTTCCAACAGTTGGCGTTTGGCCCCTACTGCCCGCAGAATGTGCCAAGCGCGAAAATCATCGATGCTTGCGTAATTCGTGCTCTCGGGAATGACATTGGTCGGACCGGCAAACCTGGCACTGATAAGATTGATGTTCGTGTGAGAATTGGTAACGGTCTCAGCAATCGTTTCCGGCGCAAGCTGTTCGGCAATGTAAGCATTGGGCCCAATCGGGCTGTTCCCGGTAAGAATTCTCTCCAGATCGTCGGGTGAAGGTCCGTAAGCCAAACGATTCAGGACATTGGCGGTCAACAGCTCATCACTCGTCAGCGGAGTAACTTTGACCTGATAAAAATTGACAGGAGAGCTGTTGGTCACGGTCCAAACAAATCCTGAAAGAACCCCGCTGCTGTTCGTGGCGAATCCGCCAGATAAATTGCTGCTGCTCAATATCGAATAACTCTTTGCGGCAGGGTATGGTGTCCATTTAATGATCCGCTGCGGTCCGATTGAAGAAAAGTTCGTAATCGAAGGAAGTTGAGGTTCTGCGGAAACCGCCAAAAACGACAAGACAAATGCAGGGGCGATGAACAAAAACAACCTATTCATAACAGTCATGAGCTAAACCCTACGGATGGATTTAATGCAATAAACCCATTTTGCAGAGTTATTCACTTTTCTCAAGCTAAAAAACCCAGAAATGAGCCAAAATACCCCGTAGAGCTTGCGCTCTCCATAAAATGAATTGTGAATAACTTTTTCCGATTACTGCTTGTTTTTTTGGCACTTCTGTCTATTAAATAGACTCGAAACCATGAAATTGGGCGAAAAACTTATGAAAATGGGCACATTATTTCAATCGCCGATAGCCGTTCTCGCTGCAGCTTTTGTTGCTTTACCATTCCTCCCCACAGCTATCGCAGGAAATCATTCTACTGAAGCGCACGTCGAATCTATAAAAGGTGCGGCTCACTATTCCACCGATACGAAGGTTTGGCTGCCACTGAAAGTCCATTCCACACTAAAATCTGGGACGTTGGTGAAAACGGGTCAGGAATCAACGGTGCGGCTCGTCTTCAAAGAAGACGGCAGTGCTGTAACCGCTAATCCAGACACCGTGGTCCGAATCGCCCGAATGTCTTCTGCTGAAACCGGGCTGGAAGTAGTCTCGGAAACTGACTTAGATCTGATTGAAGGCAGTCTGAATGGAACGCAGACCAAGAATTCTGTCCTCTCCCATTTTAAAATCAACTTACAAGGGGGCTTTGCCCTTCTGGAACAAAGTGACTACTGGGCTTGCTCTGAAACGGCGGACAAAAAAGTTGGGTCATTTGGTTAGTTGTTTAGGAGTTCGAAGTCAACTGGCGATTGAAAATCCAGGGCGCTATGGGTGCGCTGACGGTTGTAAAAGCTCTCGATGTAATCAAAGATTTGGGTG
>CANJXF010000072.1 GCA_947478865.1 Verrucomicrobiales bacterium
GAAACTCAGGAATGAAGTTGCAAATCTGCCGCAAAAGATTCAGTTTCGACGGCGCTGGAACGGTTGGTTTTTTATTCATCCCTGCCGTGTGGCAGGGCTAAACAAATTGTTCCAGCACTTTTTTCAAAAATCCTGTGGGATGGCTGTGAGTCGATTTCATTACACAGAGCCTTTTCCGTCTGCCCGTTTCTTGTGGAATGTTTTTCCAATTTTGCCCTCGTTTTCGGAGAAAATCTTTGCAGAAAAAGGGTGCTCTGACAAAACATCGACCCCTCCGAATGCGGCGAGCCGTTGAGCACGCGATGGCCTACGCTTTGGAAAAAGTGCGGAAATACATTTCAAAACGCGGAATTGTTTCGACGACGGCGATAAGTGCCGGAGTTGTTTCGGCGAGTTCGGTTCAAGCCGCGCCGAGATTCGCGAACTATCCTTCTCACTAAACTTCCAGAGGGGAAAGGCGAGTACATTATGACTCGCCCGAACTGCGGAAAACGGTACGCTGCCTTGAATCCCGGTTTGGAATTCCAGTCCTCGATCGGACCGGCCTGACCGATCGTTACGATTTCACTTTGAAATGGGATGAACAGGGCAAGGGAATTGGTGGCCAGTATCCTAATTATCCCAACCTTGATGGATTAAAGGAAGCGTTGCTCGAACAACTCGGCCTCGAAATGATCCCGGAACGCGAACCAGTTCAGATGCTAATTGTGGATAGGATAAAGTGATGCTACTTCGGTTTCGAAAACCGAAGTAATCAAGTTGAAAGTCGGGTTCGAGTTGGCTCAAGCCACCTTGACTTTGAGCTTCAGCCCTTTGAAGCGGGCGCGGTTTAGCTTGGAAATAATCACGTTGGCGTGTTCGGCGTCCACGTCCACAAACAAGTGGCGCTCGCGGATATCGACCGAGCCGACAACTTTGTTGGGCAAACCGGTTTCGCCCAAAATCGCTCCCACCACGTCGCCGGGTTTGACACCCATCTCTTCGCCAACATTGATGTAAAGACGGGTCTTGTCGTCCGGTGTGCGGCGACTCGCTTTTGGCGCGGACGACGGTGAGGCGAATGGGCCGCGTCGTTCGGCGGGGCCGGAAGAAGTTTCCTCTGCCTCGCGGCGAGCTGCGGGCGCGCTTGGTTTCGCTTCGGTCGCACGCGGCTTTGAAATTGGAGCAGGAGCTGCCGATGGCGCGGCCGCAGGGCGCGGAGCCGCCGCTTCGGCCTTGGTGACCCATGGCTTGCGGGTGGAAGCGTTGTCCACGCGATCGCGGATTGGATACGCCTCACGACGAGGCGGTGGTCGTTCATCAGTGCGCGGACGGCGGTCGCGATCTCTCGGGCCTTCATCACGATAGGAACGCTCTTCGCGATACGGCGGACGTTCCTGGCGTTGGGGAATTTCTTCCCGCACCGGTTTCGGCGCCGCGGCTCCATCGGCACTTTGCAATAAATGGATGAGCGCGGAGGCGATGTCCGTCGAATTGAATCCTTCTTCCAACAAGCGTTCGACCAAATGATCCTGCCGTTTGAATTCGCCGCTCTGCAAGGTGGCCCGCAATTTTTCGATGAAAACATTGGCGCGGGCTTCCTCGACTTCACCTGCGGTCGGCGCTTTGCCGCGTTGAATTTTCATTTTCGTGAAACGTTCGATCGTGTTGATCTGAAACATTTCACGTCCGGCGACGAATGAGATCGCGCGACCGCTGCGTCCGGCCCGTCCGGTTCGCCCGATACGATGCACGTAATCCTCCGGGTCATACGGCAAATCGTAATTGAACACGACCTGCACATCGTCGACATCGATCCCGCGCGCGGCGACATCTGTGGCCACGAGGAATTCCAAGCCGGACTTGCGGAACTTCGTCATCACGCGATCGCGCATTCCTTGCGTCATGTCGCCATGAAGGCGGTCGGCGGAATAACCCTGCGCATTCAAATGATCGACGAGATCATCGACCATGCGTTTCGTATTGCAGAAAACGATGCCGAGCTTGTAGTCGTGAATATCGATCAAGCGGGTGAGCAACTCGATTTTGAAGCGGCGATCCACTTCGTAATAAACCTGTTCAACCGTCGGGACCGTCATCGCCTTTTGCTCGATCTTCACGCTCTGTGGATCGCGCGAATATTTTTCGATCAAACCCTGGATCGGGCGCGGAATCGTGGCGGAAAAGAAAACCGTCTGACGCTCTTTGGGCACGGCCTGAAGGATCACTTCAATATCATCGCGGAAACCCATGTTCAACATGACATCCACTTCGTCGAGGATGACCATCTTGATGGTTTCCATGCGCAACGTCCCGCGGCGCATGTGATCCATCACCCGGCCCGGCGTGCCGATGACGATGTGCGCGCCTTGTTTCAAGCCGTAAAATTGCCGCTCGTAGGATTGCCCGCCGTAGACCGGCAGCGCGCTGATGCCGCGCTTGAATAACGCGAGCTTGTGGACTTCCTCGGAAACCTGGATGGCCAATTCGCGGGTCGGGCAGAGAATCAAGACCTGCACGGCGCGCAGTTGCGGATCGACTTTTTCAATCGCAGGAATGGCGAACGCGGCCGTTTTGCCGGAACCGGTTTGCGATTGGCCCACGACATCGCGGCCCGATAGCAACACGGGAATTGCCTCGGCTTGAATCGGCGCGGCCTGTTCGAAGCCAAGTTTTTCGATGGCTTTTAGGATTTCAGGCGAGAGGCCGAGTTCGGAGAATAATTTGGTACTCATGTAAAAATGTCGTAGCGACTTGGCCACGGTAACGCAGGAAGCCGGCGAACGAGAGCTATTTCTGGAACCGCTTAATCGCGGAGGATATGGCAGGTGTAACCGCCGGGGTTTTTCACCAGGTATTTTTGGTGATAATCTTCCGCGGAATAAAACTCACTCGCCGGAGTAATCTCCGTCACAATCGGCTGCTTCCAGCCACCTTTCTTTTGCGCCAGCTCTTTCGCGTGCTCGGCCGTCTTTTTTTGCGCATCGCTGTGGTAAAAAATCGCGGAGCGATACTGCGTGCCGACATCGTTATGCTGCCGGTTCAGCGTCGTCGGGTCATGCATGCGAAAGAAGAAATCGAGCACCTTGTCGTAGCTTAAAATCGTCGGATCAAAAACAATCTGCACGGCTTCCGCGTGCCCCGTCTTGCCCGTGCAGACCTGTTTGTAGGTCGGGTTTTTCGTCGTGCCGCCGGTGTAGCCCACCTTCGTTTCAATCACGCCCGGGATTTTGTGGATGATTTCTTCCATGCCCCAAAAGCAACCGCCAGCCACCGTCGCGACTTCCTGTTTTCGCTCCGTGACCGCCGCTTCGCCACCGGATTTCGCTGCGCCTGCTTTGATCAATCCGGCCTTCACAAACGGATCTAGATACTCGCCAAACCCTTGTTTTTCCATCTGCTCGATCGGCACAAAACGGAGCGAGGCAGAATTAATGCAGTAGCGCAAACCGCCGGCCTGCGCGGGACCGTCATCGAAAACATGGCCGAGATGGGAATCCGCCGCTTTCGACCGGACTTCGGTGCGCGTATAGCCGATTTTAAAATCCTTTTTCTCGGTCAACTGGGTCTTTGCAATAGGCTTTGTAAAGCTGGGCCAACCGCAGCCGGAATCATATTTGTCCAGCGACGAAAACAGCGGCTCGCCGGAAACGACATCGAGGTAAATGCCCGGCTTCTTGTTGTCCCAGTAGGTATTGCGGAACGGCGGTTCGGTGGCCTCGTGTTGCGTGACGTTGTATTGAATGAAATCGAGTTTTTTCTTCAATTCTTCATCGGACGGTTTTTTAAAATCTTTCATAGAACTCAAACTGGTCGATGGAGCCGTTGCTTTTCCGGGGTTCGCGGTTGTCTGGGATTGCGCGTAGAGCAATCCCGCCGCCACGAGAACCAACGCGCCAAACACGGCCAAAAAAACTTTGGAAAGCAGCTTCATAATTCTCCGCTTAATTTACTCACCGGTCGTCGAAACAAAAGTAGTCTTTTAGATATTCCTTAACCCTGCGATCAGTGGACAACCCAGCTCGCCATCCGCTCAATCTCCAAATGACGCCGCCCCGCGCTTGCCTCAGCTTTTTGCTGGCAGTGTTTGTTCCAGGTATTTTTTAACGGTGCGCGGATCAAGATTTGTCCGGGTGGCGACGGCTTCAAAGGTTTCGTGCCGTTCGTGGAGCATGCGGCAGTAGAGCGAAAGCAAGGCATCCGCGTCGAGCGCTCCCGACTCGATTCCGGAGAGAAGCTGGCTGCGCAAATCGTTTTCTTTATTTTCTCCATCGTATTGTTCTGTGAGCAGAATTCGCCGGATCGCCTGCTCGAGTTCACGAACATTTCCCGGCCACGCATAATTTTTTCCAACACAGGTTACTAATTTTTTCCGCACGGTGGGAGCGAGCTCGGTTGCGGGATCACCGGTCATCCGCCCGAGGATATGCTCCAGCAGCAAGTCGAGTTCGCCGGGAGATTCCTGGAAGCGTTGCCGGAGCGGCGGGAGGATCATGGAATCGGAGCAGAGACGGTAAAAGAAATCGTCGCGGAAAAGTTTTTTCTGGCGCAACTCGTCGAGCGACTTGTTGGTTGCGGCGATGACGCGCCCATGAAAGCGCAATTGCTCATGGCTGCCGACCGGCGTGAACGTCCGTTCCTGCAAGATCTGGAGCAGCTTGATTTGGGTGGGAACGGAGACGTCGCCAATCTCATCGAGGAAAATGGCGCCGTGCGGATTGCATCGCGCGAAAACGCCTTGATGGGCTTCGATTGCGCCGGTGAAGGCGCCTTTCTTGTGGCCAAACAATTCGGATTCAATCAGCGCCTCGGGAAATTGCGAGAGGTTCAGCGAGATGAAATTTTGCGCAAAACTTTCCGCGAAACAACTTTTCCTCTCGTCGAACGGGATGAAGCCGGAGCGGCCGGGCGCGGCTATTGGCAGCGCGCCGCAAATTCATACCGTTGGCTTGTGCGGGCTTTCCGGCGTCGCCCACGGATTGATGGCTGTTTCTGCTTTGGAAATGATGCAAACAAAAGATGACAAAAAACCTTCTGGGCGGGCGCCATTTCATTTCTGTTCGTCACAGCAAAAGCGAATTTGGAAGCCATTACCGGCCAAGTCGTTTTCTCCCACATGCATTTTGGAAATCTGGGAACAGCGATTGCCGTTTGCCATGCAGGCGGAATTCTTGGCGCCGTCTTGGTTTTCGGTGCGAAACAAACCATTGAGCGGATGCTCAATCGGTCCCTGCCGTGTATTGCTCCAAAACTTTTTTTGCGATGAGCAGTCCGGCTTCCTCGAGCTTTTGGCCTTGCTGACGATTGACTCCTGAAGATTTCACGTCTTCGGGTTGCGCGGCGGCGTGGTTGCGGTAAACGGGATCGTGCCAGCCCTCGACGTTCAAATCCGAATCGTAGCCGGCGCGCAAAAGGGCATGGACGATTTCCGCCCAGTTCGATTGGCCCAACCCGACCATGCGATGCTCCGCCACTCCGGGATGACAGATTCCGTAAACCTCCAGCAGTTGCCGGTTGATGTAAGCGTCCTTGGCATGGACGTGGAAAATGCGCGCGCCGAATCGCCGGATATTTTCAATCGGATCGATGAGCTGGCAGATCAGATGGCTGGCGTCCCATTCGATGCCGATGTTTTCGGATTTGATCGTGTTGAAAACCGGTTCCCATAGCGCGGGCTGGCCGAAAATATTGTAGCCGTTGATCGGCAAATGCCACGAGCCTTGCGGACAATTCTCGAACGCGATGCGCACGCCGTGGTCGGCGGCGTATTGCGCCAGCGGATTCCAAAACGAAGCAAGTTGCGGCAGATAATTTTCGAACGGTTTGTAAACCGGATTTCCGCCGCGCTCGTTGATTTCCGTTTCGATCACCGCGCCGGGAAAACCGCACACCGTTTTCACGCCGATGTGCGATGCGACGTCGATGGCCCGCTTGAAAACTTCGCGGGCCGAGTCGGTTTGTTTGGGATCAAGCGGGTTTTTGTAGAGCGCGCCGATCGCGGAGATTCGCAGGTCGCGCGACTTGGCTTCGGAAGCAAATTGTTCCGCGGCGGGTTTCCAGGTTTGATGTTGCGGCGACATCGCGCTGTCCGCAAAACGCATCATCGCCACGGAGCGAAATCCGAGCCGCTGTGCCCATTCCAGTTGTGAAATTTCCGGTCCGCACAAAACGCCAACACGCATGGTCGAAGTCAAACGCTGCGGGCGGCGTGTGTCCAGAGAGATTATGCAAGGGGCAGCATCTGCCTCCGTCGGGTGCGGCTATGGGCGTGGCCAAGTGTTGGAAATTTCCAGCATCAAACAACCAAATTCACGCGGACTTCGATTCGCGCTCGCCAGGGAAGGTGTTTTTGTTGCTGAATAAAATTCGCGATGTTCTACAGTGCGTTGCAATGACAATTCAATTGGCAGTTCTGTGCGATGCCGCCACCGATTACAACGGCAAGCTGAACATTTTGGGGACGTTCGACACGATTTTTGCCCAGCAATTTCCCGCTGCGCATCCGCAATGCTCTGTGGCGCTGCGGGTCGCTTTCACCAAGATGGAAGAGGGCAATCACACCTTGAAAATCAATTTCGTGGATGAAGACGGGCAGTCGATCATGCCGAGCGTGGACATTCCGGTTGAAGTCGTTTTGCCGGGCGACGCGACCTTTATTTCGCGCAATTTTGTTTTGAATATTCAACAGCTCAAATTTGAAACAGCCGGCTTGTATGCCATCGAGGTCGCGGTCGATGGGCAACACGAATTCAGCATCCCGCTGGCGGTCAAAGAGATGCCCAAAGAAGGCGCGTCGCAATCCGGAATCCAAAGTTAATCGATGTCGTTCGCTGATTTTCCAGAGCAAACCCGGGTCGTTCAACTGCTCCAGCGCAGCCTCGAACGTGGCCGGCTCGCGCATGCCTATCTTTTTTCCGGAAACGATCTGGATGAGCTTGAAGCTGTCGCCAAGACCGTCGCCAAAACGTTGAATTGCCAATCACCCCCGCGCAAAACCGCAGCCGGTTTGCCGTTGGATTCCTGCGATCAATGCTCAAGCTGCCGGCGCACGGAGAGCTGCAATCATCCCGACGTTTCCTGGCTCCGCCCGGAATCCAAATCGCGCATCATCACCATCGACCAGGTTCGAGAGCTGCTGCAGACCGTGAACTTGAAGCCGACCGAAGCGGAGTTCAAAGTGGCCATCCTTGTCGCCGCCGACCGGTTGAAAGTGGAAGCCGCCAACGCCTTTCTGAAAACTTTGGAAGAGCCGCCCAAGAAATCCATTTTGATCCTGCTCACGACCGAGCCGCAGCGCATTTTGGAAACGATCGTCTCGCGCTGCTTGCGTTTGAGTTTCGCCGGGGAGAGCGCGCGCATGGGCCAGGCGCAAGCGGGCTGGCTGCTTGGTTTCAGCGAAATTGCCGCCAATGAACAACGCGGCTTGCTGGGACGTTATCGTCTGCTCGGCGCGCTGATGAAAAATTTGGCCGAGCAAAAAGAGTCGGTCGAAAAGGACCTGACTGCCCGCTCGCCGCTGGAACGGTATGACGATGTTGATCCCAAGTTGCGCGAGAAATGGGAGGACGAACTCGCGGCCGCCATTGAGGCGGAATATCGGCGTCGCCGCGCCGACCTCCTGCTGGCGCTGGAATGGTGGTTGCGCGATGTCTGGACGCAAACGTTGAATGCCGGGAGCGAAATGCTGACGTTCCCACAATTCCAAAACGCGGCGCAGGCCGTGGCCAACCGCATCTCTTCGGCCGACGCGGTCAATAATCTGGAAGTCGTCGAGCAAACCCAGCGATTGCTGGGTTCCAATGTGCAGGAAGCGCTCGCTCTCGAAGTCGGTTTGCTGAAACTCAAGTTGTAATCCGCAGTCGAGACCACATGGCGAAAATCTCCAACCCGCCCAAAGCGCAGCCCGGACGAGGGACTGCCGCATCGAAGCTTTTCATGGTCCTGATTAGTTTATTCCTCGCGGTCACGATCCTGAAATTCGGTAATCCGGCGATTTTCGAAGATCTTTCAACGGCACCGCAGAATCTTCTGGAAGCGATTTTTCAGCCGTGGCCGTTGAGCTGGGGATATTTCGGCATAGCCGTTCTAGGTCTCCTGGCGCTCAAGGTCGGGCGGGTGCAATTCCAGCGAGATTGGCCCACCGCCTTCGGATGGCTGCTTCCGCTGATTTGGCTGACCTGGCAATTCGTTTCCGCCACACAAACGGTCGATCTGAACCTCACGCGTTCCACCTTGAAACATTTCACCGCCTGTGTGGCTTGTTTTTATCTCGGCTGGTTCTGCCTGGGCCAAATGAAAAGTGTCCGCCCGGTTTTTCTGGCCGCCTTGATCAGCTTCGTCTTCGTCCTGATTGTTGGATGGCAACAGCATTTTGGCGGTTTGGAGGAAACCCGGCGCTTCTTCTATTCCCAACCCAATTGGCGCGATTTTCCGGCGGAATTCCTCAAGAAAGTTTCCAGCACCCGCATCTATTCCACCCTGTTTTATCCCAACACGCTTTCGGCGGCCATTTTGTTGTTCTTCCCAATCTCTGTGGCGACGCTCTGGTCGTTTGGGTCGAGATTTACCCTGGCCGCGCGCTGCTTCCTGATCGCGCTGCTCAGCGTTGGCGCGGTCGGCTGTCTGGTCTGGTCCGGATCGAAATCGGGATGGTTGCTGGCATTGTTGCTGGGGTTTATCAGCCTGCTCCAATTGCCGTTCAGCCCGGCGACCAGGAAAGGGTTGATCTGCGGTTTGTTGATCGTTGGCCTGGGTGGTTTTGGGCTGAAATACGCGAAATTCTTCGAACGCGGCGCCACGAGTGTGGTGGCCCGGTTTGATTATTGGCGCGCGGCGTTAACGATCTTCCAGAGCCATCCGGTCGTCGGGACGGGGCCCGGCACCTTTTATATTCCCTACCAGAAAATCAAGGCGCCGGAATCCGAGATGGCCCGCCTCTGTCACAACGACTATCTGGAACAGGCGGCCGATTCGGGTTTGGTCGGTTTTCTCAGTTTCACCACGTTTATGCTTGGCTCGGTGGGATATTTTTGCCGCCCCAAAGCCGCTGCGCCGAACGATTTTCGGTTCGCGATCTGGCTCGGGTTGCTGGGCGTGGCGTTGCACGGGTTGGTGGAGTTTAACTTGTATATTCCCGCCATTGCGTGGCCTTCTTTCCTCTTTTTGGGCTGGCTTTGGGCCCAAAGGAATCGAATCGACAACAAACCTTCGGCTTCGTAACTTCCCGCCGTTGATGAAAATCCTTTTTCTAAACGGACCGAATTTGAACCTGCTCGGGCAGCGCGAGCCGGACATTTACGGTCGCACTTCGCTCGCCGATATCGAGCAATCGGTTCGGGAACGAGCGGCTCAATCGAAAGTGGAAATCGACTTCCGCCAAAGCAACCTTGAAGGGCAATTGGTCGGTTGGATTCAACAGGCGCGCGGGCAGTTCGACGCCATCGTTTTGAATGCGGCGGCTTACACCCACACCAGCGTGGCGTTGCGCGATGCGATCAGCGCGGTCGGCATTCCAACCATCGAAATCCACCTCTCCAACGTTCACGCGCGCGAAGAATTTCGTCACAAATCGCTCATCGCTCCGGTCTGCCGCGGACAAATCACTGGATTCGGCCCAAATTCATATATTTTGGGCCTGGAAGCGGCCATTAGCGTTAACGCGAAGTGAATTCCTTCAATTTCCCACCTCTTTTTCGACAAAAAACCGTTGCCGTTAGTCTGCGCGGCAAACGATTTTATGCCTTGACGCAAAATTTTCAGCAGCCTAATGTCGCGGCGAATTTGAAAACATTCTTTAAGCAGGGTCGGAGTTCGGCTGCTGTTTTATTGCTCATGAGCAACCTATCTAAACTTCGAAACCAGGAATCTAACCAGGAGGAATTGTGGACTTAAAAGACATCAAAGCCATCATCGACTTGATGAAGAAGAATTCCCTTTCCGAGTTCGAATTGGAAAAGCAGGACTTCAAGATAAAGCTCAAACGCGGCCCAAACGGGTTTATTCCGGGCCCAATGGAAGAAAGTTCCGGCATCACCTACGCGCTGCCTGCCGCGACCGCAGCCGGCGCTGCTTTGCCCCTGCAAACGGTTCCAGCCAACGCGGCTAATGGCCATTTGGAGATTAAATCTCCGATGATTGGAACGTTTTACCGCGCCCCTTCACCGGAATCCGACGAGTATGTGGAGATCGGAACCGAGGTGAACCCCGACACGGTTGTTTGCCTGATCGAGGCGATGAAGGTCATGAACGAGATTAAAGCGGAGGTTCGCGGCGTTGTGACTCAAATTCTAATCGATAACGCTAAACCTGTCGAATTTGGGCAGCCTTTATTCAAAATCAAGCCGCTTTAAGCGGCTTTTCCGTAAGTCTTCAAACCAGAAAACGTCCATTTTGTAACGCATGTTCGAAAAAATTTTGGTCGCTAATCGTGGGGAAATCGCTGTCCGGATCATCCGCGCTTGCAAAGAGCTCAATATTCGAACGGTGGCGGTTTATTCGGAAATTGATGCCAATTCGATGCACGTGCAAATGGCCGACGAGGCGATCTGCATCGGCAAAGCGGCCAGTTCGGAGAGTTATCTGCGCATTGACCGCATCATCAGCGCGGCGGAAATCGCCGATGTCGACGCCATTCACCCCGGCTACGGTTTCTTGTCGGAGAATGCGCATTTCGCCGACGTTTGCGAGAGCTGCAACATCCGTTTCATCGGACCCAGTTCCCGTGCGATGAACGCGCTGGAGGACAAAGCGGTCAGCCGCAACCTCGCGAAAAAAGCCGGCGTTCCCACGCCGCCCGGTTCCGAGGGAACGGTGGACAACGAGCAGGACGCCCTTTCCACCGCAAAAAAGATCGGTTACCCGGTCATGATCAAGGCCGTCGCCGGCGGCGGCGGACGCGGGATGCGCATTGCGCACAATGATATTTCTCTGATCAAGGGCTACCACACGGCGCGCAGTGAAGCGGAAAAATGCTTCGGCAATTCCGGGGTTTACATCGAGAAATTCATCGAAAACCCGCATCACATCGAATTTCAAATCCTGGCGGATACCCGTGGAAACATCATTCATTTGGGCGAGCGCGACTGCTCGATTCAACGGCGGAATCAAAAATTGATCGAGGAAACGCCCTCGCCGCTGATCGAGAATAAATTTCCCAAGCTCCGCAAGGAAATGGGCAAGGCGGCCGTCAAGATCGCCGAACTCGCTCATTACACCAATGCCGGCACGGTCGAGTTCATTGTGGATGACAAGGGGCATTTCTATTTTCTCGAGGTCAACAAGCGCATCCAGGTCGAACATCCGATCACCGAGGAAGTCACCGGGGTCGATCTCGTCAAGCAGCAGATCATGATTGCGATGGGCGAGCCGCTGCGGATGTCGCAGAGCGATGTGCAATTCAAAGGTCACGCCATCGAATGCCGGATTAATGCCGAGGATCCTTTCGATGAATTCCGGCCGTGCCCGGGTCGCATTGAAATGTATTATTCGCCGGGCGGTCGCGGGGTTCGCCTTGATAGCCATGCCTACGCGGGATACACGATTCCGCCGACTTACGACTCCATGATCGGCAAACTCATCACCATCGGCAAAGACCGGCGCGATGCCATGGACAAGATGAGCCGCGCGCTCAACGAGTACATGCTCACCGGCATCAAGACGACGATCGCTTTTGAGCAGGCCATTTTGCAGGACCCGAATTTCCGCCGGGGCGTTTACTCCACCAATTTCGTGGAGCAGCTTCTGGGCGGCGCCCGGCGCGAGTTGATCGAAGAGAAGGCGTAGCCTGCGTTTCGCTATGGGGCTTTTTTCCAAAAAATCCAAAGTGAATCCGAAAATCTCAACTCAAGGGATTGATATTCTATTTGATCTTGATTTTGAAATTTGGGAATTCTCCTATCGCGGAATTGATTTTGTTTCATTTGAAAAAGATCTTGCGCTGCCCACCATTGCCCAATTGGATGAAATCCGATCCACCATCGAATCTCTCCAGCCTGAGATTAATTCGCGAATTGAGAATGGTTTGGAGGAATGGTGTGAGGGCGCAAAAATAAACAGCGGCGAACGTTGTTTGATCAACATCTCAGACTTCGTCTCGGATCGAGAATTTACGGCCTGTTATTCGGAGGGAGCAAATTGGGGAGACGTGGGAGTTGATCTTACCATTATCGATCAGGAGATCATTGACGATTCGTGGAGCGATTAGAATCGCAGCTCGCACTTTCGCAAATGAAACCGCTTTCGGATTGCCGCCTCTACACCTTCGTCGATACCGCTTACTTGAACGGGCGTGATGTCACTTTCGTTGCCCAGCAGTTGTGCGATGGCGGTTCGGACCTCATTCAACTTCGCGCCAAAAATTCTTCACCGGAAGAAATCCGGCAGATGGCGGAAATCATTTTGCCCATCACGAAACGCGCCGGAGTTCCCCTCGTCATCAACGATCATTTGCAAATCGCTCAGGAACTTGGCGCGGAGTTTTGCCATCTCGGGCAGGAAGATTTTTTCGACGCGGGTTTTACGCATGTTTCCCAGTTAACCGCTCCTCTCCCTGTCCTCTCCACTCCATCGGATGGAGAGGGGAGGGTGGCCGCAGGCCGGGAGAGGAGTGGTATCGGCCTTAGCACCCACGCGCCTGCCCAGGCCGAACGTGCCATTGCTGCCGGCGCAGATTACGTCGCCATCGGGCCCATTTACGCCACCGGAACCAAGCCAACCGCAAAGCCGGTCACGCTCGATTACATCCGCTGGGCGGCGGCGAACGTGAAAATCCCGTGGTTCGCCATCGGCGGAATCAATTTACAAAACCTTGATCAGGTTTTGGCCGCGGGCGCGAAACGGATCTGCGTGGTTTCCGCCATTTTGAATGCAGAAAACATCGCGCAGACCTGCCTTGAGTTCCGCAGGCGGTTGAAATGAGCGTCCTGATAAATGCGATTGTTCGCGACCCATTCTATTGATATATTCCTGCCATGAGCACAGTTCGTGAAATCGAAAACGCCTTGAGCCGCCTTTCCCGCGAGGAAATGCTGCAGGTGCATGACTGGCTCGAAAACTTTTTGGAAGATCAGCTCGTCTTGAAAGAGGAATTCGCGGCCAAGATCGAACGTTCCGAAGCCGAAATGAACTCCGGCCAAAAACCGCGCGTCCGCCCGTCATGAGCTCGATTGAAAACCCTTCAGATTTATTTTTCTGCGTTCGATGAAGACTTCTTTCGCTTGCCCGCTGATGTCCGATGCCGGATCGAATCAAAAATTGACGCCATCGGTTTGCGCCTCCAAGACTACTCTCACTATCGAATGACTGGCAGTGACCGCTATCGCTTTCGTGTCGGTGATTATCGCTTGATTTACAAATTTGATGTGTCCAAAGGTGAAATTTATTTGCTGGCCGTTGGCCATCGGCGGGATATTTACCGCTGATTTCTAAAATCTAAATTAAAAATTCTTTAAAAATTGCATGAGCGTTCTGATTGTTGGTTCAACGGCCCTCGATTCCATTAAAACTCCCAAAGCGGAAAATCCGCGTCTGCTGGGTGGCTCGGCCAGCCATGCCGCCGTGGCGGCGAGTTTCTTCGCCCCGGTCAAGCTGGTCGGCGTGGTCGGGAAAGATTTCCCGAAGCGTTACGTCAGCCTTTATCGCAAGCACAAGATCGACCTCGAAGGCTTGCAGATCGTGGACGGCAAGACGTTCCATTGGTCGGGCGAATACGAGGTGAACATGAACAACCGCCGCACTCTGGAAACCGAGCTGGGCGTTTTCGAAACGTTCACGCCGAAGCTCCCCGCCGCGTATCAGGATTCCTCCTTCGTGCTCCTGGCGAACATCGCCCCCGCGCTGCAGAGCCATGTGCTCGACCAGATGCGCCGCCCCAAATTCGTCGTCGCCGACACGATGGATCTCTGGTTGAACATCGCGCTGCCCGATTTGCTCAAGCTGCTCAAGCGCGTCGACGGCTTCGTGCTCAACGACAGCGAGGCGCGCCAATTGACCAAGGAAGACAACCTGCTGGTCGCGCTGAAAAAAATCCACAAGCTCGGGCCGAAATTCGTCATCGTAAAAAAGGGCGAGCACGGCGCCATCCTTTCCACCCGGGATGGCTTGTTCCTTTCGCCCGCTTTCCCGCTGCATCGCGTGGTCGACCCGACCGGCGCCGGCGATTCTTTTGTCGGCGGCATGATGGGTTATCTTTCCACCGCCAACGGCCCGGTGGAAAAGAATCTGCGGCGCGCCATGATCTACGGCAGCGTGGTGGCCTCGTTCTGTTGCGAAGGGTTCGGTTTGAAGTTCACCACTCGCATCACCCGGAAAGCAATCGACGAACGCGTGAAGAAGTTGGAATGGCTCGCGCGATTTTAACCAACATCCCTCCCCTCAACAACGCTTGCAATCCGTGAGAAGCCAATCCATCCTACCGTTGCAAGCATTTCGAGGTGCCCAGCGCCTGAGCGCCTGACGTTATCATGAGTATATCTCCAGAATCCGAATTTGATCTAGACAAGCTTTTCCTCCCGAAATGGGCCCAGGAATCTTCCAACGTAAATAAGTATGCCAAGCACGCCGGCGATGATCGCCCGGCGCGTGACGAAGGCCGGCGCGGCACGCGCCCGCCGGGACGCGGTTTTGGCGGACCCCGGCCCGGAGGCCCATCCTCCGGCCCGCGTGACAGCCGTGGCGGTGGCGGAGGAGGCGGCGGCGCCCGGCCCCAGGACGGACGACGCCCTCAGGGGGGCGGGGACCGTTTTCGCCGCGACGAACCGCAGGAGCGCCGTGCGCCCGAGCCGTTGCCCGAGATTTCCGTCACGCTGTTGCCCGACGAAAAGGGCGTCGAATCGCTCACGCGCCAGATCAAGGTGACCGGTCGCGCTTATCCGCTCTTTGAAATTGCGAAGCTCGTTTTGCAGAAGCCGGAGCGCCAGCAGGTCAAATTCGATGTCCTCAAGAAGGATGGAAAAATTCTCCAGCCGCTTTTCCTCTGCGCGCTCGATGATTCTCTCTGGCTCTCCGAGGCCGAGGCCGTCGCGCACGTTCTCGAAAAACATTTCGGCACGTTCTACCAGGCCGAACGCACGCCGACCGATCCGCCAAAGGGCACTTACACCTTCGTGGCGCAGTGCGGGATGAGCGGCCTGATTCTCGGCCCGCCCAATTATCACGATTACCAGAATCAGTTGCGCAAGCTTCACGCCGAACGCTTCTCGCGTCTGCCCTTCGAGCAATTCAAATCACGGGTGAAAATCGTCAAGGACGAAGTCATCGTCAAAAAATGGATCGAAGATCAAAGTTTCAAGACGGAATTCGTTTGCTTGAACGTCCCTGAGCCCACTCGCCTGCAAACGCGCGAGCAGGTTGAGAAACATTTCCGCGAAACGCATCTCGCCAGCATCATCAAGGAGGTTGAGTCGCACACTTTGAGTGGTCAGGCCAGCCGCCTGGTCCGCTCGCCGGCCTTGCAGCGCCTGCTCCGTGAAGCCTGGGAAGAGCAGCGCCGTTTTCCGATCAAGCTGGCCACGGTTCTCAGCCAGCTTTTCGCCCAGCGCGGCTTGCAGTTTTTCAAGGTCAACAAGACCATCGCCCACGTCTCGGTCGCCCGCCCGCATTTCCTCGATCTGGAAACCACGCCGGTTTCCGATGGCGTGAAGAAGATTGTCGAGTTCATCAACGTGAACCCGAAATGTTCCCGCCGGAAGCTGATCGAAGCGCTCGCGCCCTCGGTGGCCGGTGCCGCGGATGAAAAAAGCAGCGAGCCGACCGCGGAACAAACCGCGATCATCGGCGATCTGCACTGGCTGATCCATCAGGGGCATGTCATCGAATTTGCGGACGGACTTTTGGAAACTGCCAAGAAGCCCGCGCCGAAACCGCCCAAGCCCGAACCGAAACTGCGGGCCGGAAACGGCGATCCCGCGGCTGGCGCCAAGCTGGAGGCGGTGCCCAATGCGAGCATTGAAGAAATTGAACCGAAGATGGCGGAACTGGAAGCGATCCGACCGGAACCTGCCGTCGAAACGGCTTCCGCCAACGACGACAGCGGCGAAGTGACTCGCCCTGAACCCGTCGAGGAAAAGCAGGAACAAGCACCCGCTGCGACGCCGGGGGCTTAATGCACCTGGCTCGGCTCAGGTGCCGAAAATAAATTATGGCCTTTAGCAAATTTGGACTTTCACCGGCGATTCTCGAGGGAGTCAAAGCGATGGGCTACGTGGATCCCACGCCCATCCAGCTCCGCGCGATCCCGCTGATCGTCGCCGGAAAAGATGTCATCGGCAGCGCGCAGACCGGCACCGGCAAGACCGCCGCCTTCGCCTTGCCCATCCTTTCCAAGCTCGGCGAGCACAGCCAGGCCACGCGGGTTTTGATCCTTGAACCCACTCGCGAGCTGGCCGCCCAGGTCGAAACCGCCGTCCGCGATTTTGCGCGCTTCACCAATTTGCGCGTCGCCGTCATCTTTGGCGGCGTCGGTTACGGCAAGCAAATGGACGCCCTGCGCACGGGCATTGATATTCTCGTCGCGACCCCGGGACGGTTGCTGGACCACATCGAGAAGGGCACCTGCAAACTCGATAAGGTCGAGCATCTCGTGCTCGACGAAGCCGACCGCATGCTGGACATGGGCTTTCTCCCCGACGTGCGCCGCATCGTGGAGCGCTGCCCGCGCAAACGGCAGACCTCTCTTTTTTCCGCCACCATCCCGCCGCAGATCGAGACGCTCATCAAGTGGGCCATGCACGAGCCGGAGACGATTGAGATCGGCGCCCGCCGCACCCCGGCCGAGACGGTCAAGCACGTGATCTATCCGGTGGCCGAGGATCAGAAGTCCGATTTGCTCCGCGCTTTGCTGGACCGCGTCAACTACGACTCGGTCATCATCTTTTGCCGGACCAAGCATCGCGCCGATCGCATCGCGGGTTTGCTCAAGAAAAATAATCACGCCGTCGCCGTGCTCCATTCCAACCGGACGCAGCGCGAGCGCGAAGAGGCTCTGGCGGGCTTTCGCAACGGCCGCTACGAAGTGCTCGTCGCCACCGATATTGCCGCGCGCGGCTTGGACATTGCCGATGTCAGCCACGTCATCAACTACGACGTGCCGCAGCATCCGGAGGATTACATTCATCGCATCGGCCGGACCGGGCGCGCCGAAGCGGTCGGCGACGCGTTCACCTTGATGGTCGCCGAAGATTCGCAGCACGTCTATTCGATCGAGCGTTTCATCAGCCAGAAAATCGCGCGCATAAAACTGGAAGATTTTACCTACAACTACACCGCGCTTTTTGAAGAGGGCAAGCCCGGCCAGCCGAAAGGTTACGAGCGGAAAGTCAAAGGCGTTCGGCTTAGCGGCGGCTATTTCTTCGGGCCGGCTCGCCGCAAGAAACGTTAGCCGCCAGTCGTCTCATCATGAAAAAATTCCTCTGTGTTGTTTCTGGAGTGATTTTGTTCGGCGCCTTCACCGCGCCCGCTTGGGATTACGAGGGCCATCGCATGGTCAACCAGATCGCGCTCGCGTCGTTGCCGGCGGATTTCCCCGCCTTCATCCGCGCGCCCGCCGCTCAGGAGCGCGTTGCCTTTCTCGCCGGAGAAGCCGACCGCTGGCGCAACACCCCGGATTTGCCGCTCAAACATTGTAACGGGCCGGATCACTACATCGATCTCGACGAGCTGGAACATTACCAGCTCGCCCCGGCCGCCCTCAGTCATTTTCGCTACGAGTTCGTCGGCCAGCTCGCCGTCGCCCGCGCCGCCCATCCGCAAAATTTTCCGCCCATCGACGAGGCGAAGAACGAGGACAAGACCCGCACCCTGGTCGGCCTGCTGCCGTGGGCGCTGACCGAGTATTACGGAAAATTGAAGTCCGGTTTCTCCTACCTGAAAACATTTGAAGCGGGCGGCACGCCGGAGGAAATTGCCAACGCGCAGCAAAACATTATCTACATCATGGGGGTGATGGGCCATTTCGCCGGCGACTCCACGCAGCCCCTCCACACGACCGTGCATCATCACGGCTGGGTGGGGGAGAATCCGAAACGCTACGCCACCAACTCGAGCATTCACGCCTGGGTGGACGGGGGCTATTTGAACCGCGCCGGCATTCGCTTTCC
Organism: Verrucomicrobiales bacterium; assembly: GCA_947478865.1. Lineage (GTDB taxonomy): Bacteria > Verrucomicrobiota > Verrucomicrobiia > Limisphaerales > CANJXF01 > CANJXF01. Next base: position 18,072 of record CANJXF010000072.1, read on the forward strand.
GGAAATGAGCTCAAGGGTCCGCCCCGCGAAGGTTCTCTCCGCGACCTCGCCGAACGCCTCCTCGCCGGATATTTTTCCGACGGTGATGAATTTCATTTCCAACCAGCACAAGCTCGTTGAGCCGCTCTATCAATTGAACCAGGATCGCAGCCTCTCCGACCACGGCGAAGCGGGCTCCAAGGGGCGCGCCTTCATCACGCAGCAGCTGCTCGTCGGCGGACAATTCCTTGGCGATCTCTGGTACTCCGCGTGGCAATCCGCACCCGCGGATACCTATTTGAAATCGCAATTGGCCCGGCGCAAACTCGCTGAAACCGCTCCCGCTCAGGCGAAGCCTTAGGAAATTTACCTCGTAAAAGTTTGATTTTTGGATTGCATCTTTTTGAAAGCAGTTCAAATAACTAGGCATGGCTAAAGCACCTACAAAAACAAAAGCAACAAAAGCACCTACAAAAACAAAAGCACCGAAGCGTAAACCCAATGCGGCTTTCATGAAACCGGTTACCCCGGACGAAAAGCTCGCTGCGGTCGTCGGCTCCAAGCCGCTGCCTCGCACCGAATTGACGAAGAAGCTTTGGGAATACATTCGCAAGAATGGATTGCAGGACAAAAAGAAGCGCACGCAGATCAATGCGGACGCCGCGCTCAAAGCTGTGTTCAACGGCAAAGCCTCCGTCAGCATGTTCGAGATGACCAAGCTCGTCTCCGGCCACGTCGCCAAGTAACCGTTGGTTATCCGTTTCTCAATGACACTAGGATTGCCTTTGCGATCCTGGTGTCTTTTATTTCCAGGGTGCGCTACAGTTAGCGCGACAGAAGCAATTCTGTTTCTTGCATCGGTAGCTCAATTGGATAGAGCTTCTGACTTCGGATCAGACGGTTGGGGGTTCAAGTCCCTCCCGATGCACCACTTCTCTTTGCGAAAAATAAAAATAAAAACCGCCCGGCTTGAATTCCGCCCGAAGAATCTCCCGCCCGCGCGGCCCTGAATCTCCGCCATGACTCCTGACCAAGCTCTCCAAATTTTCCGCGACACCGGCGCGCTGCTCGAAGGCCATTTCGTTTTGCGCAGCGGGTTGCACAGCCGCCAGTTTTTCCAGTGCGCCCAGGCCTTGCAGCAGATGCCTGTCGTCGTGCGTCTTGGCGCTGCTCTGGCCGACAAGCTCCGCCCGCTCGGCGCCCTCACCGTCATCGCCCCGGCCATGGGCGGGCTCGTCATCGGCCAGGAAGTCGCCCGGCAGCTCGGCGCGCGCTTTATTTTCGCCGAGAAGGAGGAGGGCAAGCTGGTCTTGCGCCGCGGATTCAAAATCGCGCCCGGCGAAAAAATTCTGATCGTTGAGGATGTGGTCACCAAAGGGGGGCGCGTCCAGGAAACCATCGAGATCGTTCGCGCCCACGGCGGCCACCTGGCCGGCATCGGCATGGTGGTCGATCGCTCCGGCGGCGGCTTGAATTTCGGCGTGCCGACCTTCAGCCTGATTGCCCTCAACGTGGAAACCTTCGCCGCCGACCAGCTCCCGCCCGACCTGGCGGAGATCCCTGCCACCAAGCCCGGCAGTAAATAATTCCGCATCGCCCGCGCCAACGCGGACTTCCGAAGTGGCGGCAGGCGTCCGCGCCTGCCGTGGAGGGCGGCGTCTCGCCGCCCGGAAAAAAGGATGGAAAGAGTGAGCGATCCTAAAATATTCCAGCGGCCGGATCGGTGGGTGCGTTGATTCCCCGGGCGACCGGCTTCTTCTCCAAAATCCCGGAGCGCGGAGTCGTCCCCGACCCGCAGCGGTGATCTATTGCACGGCCGCTTCCGTATGTGCTGCGGCTGATCCTTTGAACACAGGTGCGCTCCCCGACTTCCGAAGTAGCGGCAGGCGTCCGCGCCTGCCGTGGAGGGCGGCGTCTCGCCGCCCGGAAAAAAGGATGGAAAGTTTGCGCGATCCTAAAATATTCCAGCAGCAGGATCGGTGGGTGCGTTGATTCCCCGGGCGAGACTTGATCGGCTTGGCCCCATTAAATTTTTCGATTGATCCGAATTGAGCTTTTGCCTCCGCTCCCCTTAACTAGGCCCATGCAAATGGATTTCAAGAAAATCTTTCTCCCCTGCTTCACCTGCGTTTGCGCTATGGCTCTTTTCTCTTCCACATCTTTTGCCGCGGAAATCGTGGCCCACCGCGGCGCCTCGCACGATGCCCCGGAAAACACCCTCTCCTCCTTCAAGCTCGGCTACCAGCAGAACGCCGACGCCGACGAGCTCGATATTCATCTCACCAAGGATGGAAAAATTGTGGTGATCCACGATTACGACACCGCCCGCGTCGCGGGGGTGAAGAAAAAAGTGGTGGACCAGACCTTCGACGAAATCCGCGCGCTGGACCTCGGCAAATGGGGCGAGTGGAAGGACAAAGGGTTTACCGAAAAAATCCCCACCCTGGACGAGGTGCTCGCTCTCATTCCGAACGGCAAGAAGCTGTTCATCGAAATCAAGTGTCACGAGGAAATCCTCCCCGCCCTGGCCAAATCCCTGAAGCAGGCCGGCAAGAAACCGCAGCAAACCCCCATCATCACCTTCCACTACGAGGTGGCGAAAGCGGCCAAGGCCAAGCTCCCCAAAGTCCCGGTCTATTGGCTGGTCGGTTGGGGCAAAGACAAGGTCACCGGAGAATTTCCGAAAATCGACGAGCTGATTGCCAAAGCCAAAGCCGCCAAGGTGGACGGGCTCGATTTGAATTCCGGTTTTCCGATCGATCAAGCCTTCGTCGCCAAGGTCAAGGCCGCCGGGCTCGGTCTCTACACCTGGACCGTCGATGACGCCGCCGTTGCCAAAAAGGAAATCGAAGCGGGCGTCGACGGCATCACCACCAACCGCCCGGAATGGTTGCGCGCCGAGCTTTCCAAATAACCCAGAGTTCCGCCGCGGCAGAGTTCCTTCCCGCGCCTTTCAACCCGACTTCCGAAGTAGCGGCAGGCATCCGCGCCTGCCGTGGAGGGCGTGCGTCTCGCCGAGATTTCAATTTGTCCGCCATTCCGCTTTTCATCACCCTTCGCCCCCTTCGCCCCCTTCGCGCCCGTCGCGGGACACTTTTTTGAGCTCCTGCTTCCCGCGAGTTCCGGTGGGACATTATTGAACCGGGATACACAGGATCAACAGGATGGGAATCGGTTATCCCGTGCATCCTGAGCCTCCCTGTTAAAATTTCAGATTTTCATCGCCCTTCGCTTCCTTCGTCCCTTCGCGGGACGCCGGTTTTGGTCAGCTCTCTAGTGTTTCAGCCGCCATTCGCTGGGCTTGTATATTTTACAAACGCATGTCCGAATGCGTGAGCCAGGAAGCAGTCGTCAACACGGACGAGCACCCCGGTTATCGCCATCCCTTGACGCAGTGGACGGAACATCAAGCCGTCAATCACTCGCACAAAGAATGTCAGCGCCAGAAGCCGGATGGTTCGAGGGC
>CANJXF010000073.1 GCA_947478865.1 Verrucomicrobiales bacterium
CACCCAAATCTTTGATTACATCGAGAGCTTTTACAACCGTCAGCGCACCCATAGCGCCCTGGATTTTCAATCGCCAGTTGACTTCGAACTCCTAAACAACTAACCAAATGACCCAACTTTTTTGTCCGCCGTTTCAGAGCAAGCCCAAAGCCAAGAATCTTTTTGCAAAACCAATTATCACCTGTATTTTGCACGGCTAGAGAAAATGGTGGAATTCACGATTGGAAGTGGAATCGAAAGGAATTTGCGAATAAAAGATTTTCTTAAAATTCTTATGGCAATTTGGAATTCCTTTGCTAGAGTCGCCCACTCTTAAATCGGGTATTAAAAGGTTTCCCTAAGAAAAATTTTGGAACAAAGAGATTTTGCTGTGACGAATAAGAAACAGAATAAAGCGGAAGTGAAGAGGGCGGGCGAAACAAAAGCGCGCGTTCAAGCGCCTTTGGCAGCGACCTCGGCATCAATCCTAGGCAAAGGATCCGCTCAATCGAAGCGCAACGGCCAGCCGAGAATTAAGCCGGAGTGGTCCAAGTATTATGAAAATCTTCTTGAGCTGCGGGAGCGATTGATGCATCAAATGAGCGGCTTGGCTAAAGAATCAGCTGAAGAAATGTCGAGTTACAGCTTGCACATGGCAGACTCTGGCACCGACAATTTTGACCGAGATTTTGCCCTGAGTTTACTCTCGTCGGATCAGGATGCGATCTACGAGATCGAAGAAGCTTTAAAACGAATCGAGAAGGACACTTACGGAGTTTGTGAACTGACTGGAAAACAAATTCCACGTATTCGCTTGGATGCAATTCCTTGGACCCGTTTTACAGTTGAAGCTCAGGCGCAGCTGGAGAAAGACGGAGCATTGCGGCAACGCCGTTTAGGCGCATTGGGATCTGTGGATAGCGCTGGTGGGGTTGAAGTTGAAGAAGACGACGAAGCCGAAGAAAAGCCGGTTAAAGAAAAAGAATAATTTATGGCCAGAGAAATCATTACTATTGAATGCACGGAAGCGCGCAAGGAAGGCAAATCTCCTTCGCGCTATACCACGACCCGAAACAAAAAGCTTCAAACTGAAAAGCTGGAGATAAAGAAGTTCAATCCCGCTCTTCGTCGGCACACAGTCCATCGCGAAATTAAATAATAGCTTTTATGCCACGCAAAACTCACGCAGACAAACCGACAGGGCGAAATGCTCGCGGCAAGAACGGCACTTCAGAAACACGGACGCCTCGCCCAAAGCCGAAAATCGATTTTACTTTTGACGCTCTGGATTTCAAGAACGTCAATTTGCTCAAACAATTCGTCACCGACCAGGGGCGCATTCTTCCCCGTAAATACACGGGATTGCCTTCTCATTATCAGCGTCAGTTGAACCGTTCTATCAAGCGGGCTCGGCAGATGTTGTTGATGAAGTAGATTTGAAATTATCAATCCGCCCTCACTCGTTGACGGCGGATTTTTTGTTTTCATCCAGCCTTTTTCAATCTCTCTCATGGATTTTGATTTGAAAAAAGCGGTTTTAAATTGGCGGCAATCTGTGCAATCTCGTAGCCGTTCAACATGACATACCTTCTTTTGTTCCTGTCCGTGGCGGTCGGCGTCGCCATCGTTCTTCTCTTCAAGCCGCAGGATAAACGAAAAATCAAAGTTCTCATCTCGTTCGCTGGCGCCTATATTTTCACAATCACGGTCCTTCACCTTTTGCCGGAGGCATATAGTGCCACTTCGGTTGTTGATGCAATTTCCGTCCATGGCGATCCCGGTTTTTCAATTGGTCTTCTGGTTCTCGCTGGCTTTTTCGTGCAGCTCCTTCTCGAATTTTTGTCCCACGGAATTGAACATGGTCACGCTCATCATGACCATTCTGGGACGGTTCCGTTTGGGATGATGTTTGGACTGTGCGTGCATGCATTCATTGAAGGCATGCCGCTTGGCGGGCACCTGAATCACGAACATTCCCGCCAAATGCTTTTGGCCGGAATCATCATTCACAATATCCCGGTTTCTGTCGTTCTATTGACCATGTTGCTGCACAATGGCGTCGCTCAAGGAAAAGCGCTCGTGCTGATGTTGATTTTTGCCCTGATGTCTCCCTTGGGAGCTGGATTAAGCGACATGGCTGGCAATTTAGCCAAATACAGCCACGAATTGATGGCTGTAGTGATCGGTATATTTCTCCACATCTCCACGACAATCCTATTTGAAAGTAGCGATGAACACCGCTTCAATCGGCTCAAGATGGTCGCGATTGTCGCTGGGGCGGGAATCGCCGTCGTGACCAGCTCGCTCTAGCGGGTAATTAAACCTGCGCTTCAGACACCCAGTCTCCGATTCGGATGATTTCTTTTACTTTGCGTCGTTCGTAGCGATGCTTCTGTTGTTTGTGTGAGCGGTCGTCAACCTTGCGGAAGGGGATTTTCGAATTACGAATTGTTTCGGCTATCAAGTTTAACGTTTTGGTCATACTCAATTCCTTTCTTCGACGGAATGTCGATGAACTTACTCGTCTGACCTCGCGAAACTAAGACCTGTTCAAAATCTTTTCAAAGAAAAAAGAAACATTCTTACGCAAACAATGTTTTAGAAACGCTTGGATTTCTAAAAAAAAAATGTCCCGATTTCCATTCTTTCCCAACTTTGCTCCTTTGAAGAACCAATCCTAGTTTCTCGAATTCTTTCTGAACTTGAGCAAACTGGGTTTTGAGGATGCCGGCTAGAATCAATGAACCCGATTGCGCAAGCCGATTTAAAATGCGTTCTTTTTCGCTCAAAAGAAGGTCGTACATCAGGTTAGCGCAGATAACATCAAACTTGATTTTGCTCTCTAATGGAAGCCGAGTGAGGTCTTGTCGCGTTGGGCGCACCTTATCGGCGACTTCATTTTTCGCGGCGTTTGCGCGACTAATGCGCACCGATTCGGGATCAAAGTCAAAAGCACGAACGGGCGAGTAACCCAGCTTGGCTGCCGAAATCGCTAGAATTCCAGACCCGGTTCCAATATCTAGAAACGATTGCCGTGACTCTAGCCGTCGGCAGCGAACCAGTTGTTCCAAACAAAATAAGGTTGTTGCGTGCTGGCCGGTGCCGAAGCTCAAGCCAGGATCAAGAACGACGCAAGCTTGGTTCTTCTTCGGCTTCAATCGGCTCCAACTTGGTTTGATCAGAAGGGCATTCTTAACCTGAATCGGTTTGAAATGTTTCTTCCAAGACTCCGCCCAGTCCTGACGTTGTAGTTTCTTGACCGAAAGTTTTCCTGCGCCTAGTTCAATGCCTGCCGCGCGCAAATTCTTCAAACCGGCGAGCAACTGCGATCTAACCGTTAAATTCCATTGCGAGCTTTTCTCGATGAAAATCGAAGCAGTGGTCTTTCGGGTGTTGGCATCGGTATATATTGAGGGCGGGCGACCGAAGACGCTTTCAAATAGAGCGGAAACTGGTTCGTCCGCCTGCTCGGCAATTGCGACAGATATTTGTGAAAGTGTGCCTTTCATGCGAGGTCGCGCCATGGCGTAAAGTTCAGCAACTGGACTTCAGATTTTTCTGGTGTGTGGCGGAGTTGCGTGAGGCTCGCATAATCAATTTCGAAGTGCGCAAATTTTGCCAACGGCAAATTTAAAAGAATGGATAGAATCATTCGAATGACTCCGCCATGGCACACGATAGCCACCGATTCTCCAGAGTGTTGCGCAATGATCTTTCGCAATTCGGGTTCGATCCTCTGCCGAAATTTTTGACTGCACTCGCCGTTGGGAAGCTCAGCCTTATCCATCAAGTCGAGCCATTGAAAAGCGCTGATCTGATATTTTTCAAACACCTCCTGCCAGCCCAAACCAGTCCAATCGCCGAAATGAACCTCGTGAAAGTCATCGACGGTTTTCGCAGGAAAACTGTATTGAGAAATCAACGGTGCAAGCGTTTGCTGGGCGCGTTTCATCGGGCTGCAATAGATCGAATTGAGCGGAGTGCCCTTGAGATAATTTGCCAGAGCTACAGCTTGGACATGGCCTTGTGGCGATAAATCCATGTCAATTGTTCCACCGAAAACGCGCTGGTAACGTGATTCGACTTCGCCATGACGCAAAAGGAAAAGCTTGGTTGAAACCATTTCGAAAAAGAAATTTAAGCTGACTCAATCACGGATTTCTGCAGCGCGAGCAATTGCGCAATGCCGGATTTTCCGAGCGCCAGCATTTCCTGAAGCTGTGTTTCGCTGAAGGTGCTTTCCTCGCCAGTTCCTTGCATCTCAATGAATTCCCCGGCGCCATTCATGACAAAATTCATATCCACTTGCGCGGCGACATCTTCCACGTAACACAGGTCGAGCAGCGCTTGCTGATTCACAATGCCAACACTCACTGCTGCAACCGGGTGAAGGGTCGGATCTTGTTTTAGTTTTCCTTCGGCCAGAAGTTTGCGGATCGCCAGTTGCAAGGCGACATAAGAGCCGGTGATCGCTGCGGTGCGGGTTCCACCATCGGCTTGGAGAACATCGCAGTCCACCCAAACCGTTCTTGAACCGAGCTTTTCCAAATCAATGGTTGCACGCATGGCCCGGCCGATGAGGCGTTGGATTTCCTGGGAGCGCCCGTCAATTTTCCCCTTTGTAATGTCGCGCGATTTGCGGGTCAAAGTGGAGTAGGGAAGCATGGAATATTCTGCGGTGATCCATCCGCCGGTCACGCCTTGCTCTTTCATCCAGCGAGGGACCGATTCTTCCACCGTCACGCCGCAAATGACCCGGGTGAGCCCCCATTCAATCAAAGTCGATCCCGTGGCGTAGGGTGCAATATGGTTCTGAAATCGAATGGCCCGTAATTGATCAGGACAGCGACCATCCTGGCGTTGGGAAATTGTTGGAACTGTCGTTTCAAGTGCAACCATGGGCGGGATGCTAGCGGGGCAAAATCGATGGGGCAACTTTGAATTGGTCGTTGTTGTTTGTTGCCGGCTCCTGACTTGGAGAAATCTTCCTCGAAATCATTCGACCACTGTGCCAGAAGGAACATTTGCGGGAGATTTTTCCAATGCGTTTTGGGTTTTGACGAGCAGCATACAAACGGCCGCCGCCGCGAGGGATGCCGCAAGAAAAAGAAAGCTCGCTCCAGGTCCGCCGGTAGTGCTGTTGAGCCAGCCGACAATGTAAGTTCCGGCAAATCCGCCGAGCGCTCCAAGGCTGTTGACCAGTGCCATGGCCTCGCCGGCAACGCGGCGCGGCAACATTTCCGGCACAATGGAGAAAAAGGGCCCATAACCAGCGAAGATGCATCCTCCCGCAATGATCAGGCAGGCGAACGATGGCCAGAAGTGGTTTGCTCCGAACAAGTAACTTCCATAAAAAGCCAAGGCACCCGTCAGCAGGAAAGGCCAAACGAAAAGCTTCCGGTTTTGCCAGCGATCCGAAAAATGAGATGCAGCCAGCATGAGGAAGACGCCGGTAACATAGGGCAATGCACTGAGTAGACCCGTCGCGCCCATACCTTGTTGCGAACCTTCTCTCACGATTTTTGGAAGCCAAAGCACAAAGCCGTAAAGCCCAAGGCTCCAGCAAAAAAGTTGCAGGCCTAATTGCCAGACCCGGAGGTCGCGAAACGCCGCACGGTAGTCGGTTAATTGGGGCAAGTGTTTCTGTTCGCTCGACAGCACTTGTTCCATTTCAAGTGCCTCCGCTGGGGAAATCCATTTGGCTTGCTCTGGTTTATCCTTCGCCATAGCCCACCAGGCGAAGGCCCAAATCACAGAGGGCAAACCTTCGAGGATAAACATCATTTTCCAGCCGAGTGATTGCACGAGATAGCCCGAGCCAGCCGATGCCCAGAGCAGCGTCACGGGATTGCCCAATATTAGAAAGGTATTCGCGCGCGAACGTTCTCGTTTGTTGAACCACGCCGTCAACCAGACCAGCATCGCCGGCATTACCACCCCTTCGACTACGCCAAGTAGAAAGCGCACGAGCAGCAGCATCGGAATCGTCGTGACCACTCCAGTAAGCGCGGAGAGAATGCCCCACAGAATCAGTGCCCAGAAAATCAGGACCTTGGCGCTGCGGCGTGAGGCGAACGCCGCTCCGGGGATCTGAAACAAAAAATACCCGAGGAAAAAAACGGCGCTGATCAGGGCTGACGTTTTTTCCGTAATTCCCAAGTCCCGCGCCATCCCGCCGGCTGCGGCAAAGCCGTAATTCACCCGGTCCAGATAGGCGAGGCTGTAAGTGATGAACGCGAGAGGGACCAGATGGGCAAAGCGTTTCTCAGCAGCGGGCAATTCCATTCTGGCGGCGCTGGAGTTCATCAAAGAGTTGGATATTCGTGGCAAAGATAATGGGTTCGCGCCGCGTCTTCCTCAATTTTCGGAAAGCGCTCTGCGGGTTCGAGGAAAAAGTTGTCGCTCCAATCGTCGCATACGCTCGATACCTCCGAGCTGACGGCGATGCCGCAGCCTTCCTCCGCCCAGAATTGATGTATGGTGCGTGGCGGAATGCAGACGCTCATCCCGGGTCGCAAACGAATAATGCCACGCGGTTCAACCTGCACCCGCACTCCATCCACCTTGGCGAAAATGGGCTGATCGGATGGGGCATCTTCAGCATTCACTCCGGTCAGTTGCACGAGAATATTTCCGCCGGCGCGACAGCAGATGTCTTCCATTTTCGCGTGATGAAAATGGGCGGGAGCGCGCTGACCCTCGGGATCGAAAAGCAATTTCTCCGCATAAACTTTCGGATACCCCGGCTTCCTTGACGTTCCATTGCGAAGCGTAAACAAGGTGCGCCCAATCTGTTCAAAACGACCGCTGCCGAAATCGGTCGCGTCCCAGCCGAGCATGCAGTCGCGAATTTCATCGGCATCCGCACTCGGCTGTTCCCATTCCTGCGCCTGCCGAAACGCAAAGGGCGGAAGATGAATTCCGAACTGTTGAAACGCGGCTTTGGCTTCTTCAATGCTACGATTGATGACAGATCTTTTTAGAGGTGTGGATTTCATTTTTAAATTATAGAAGAGCCAGTCCCTGCGGCAATGGCGTTGGTGTTTAATGCGTATTTCATGGAGCTTTGCTTTTGTGCTATGGGAGGAAGCGAAACGAGTAAAGGTCGGCATCCTTCATCACGAAGCGCAGACGAATTGTTTGTCCGGCTAAGCGGCTCAGGTCAGCGCCGTGTTTCCATTCGATCGTTCGTTCTATTTCATCCCCGTAGATTTCCGGGCAGTTCGCAAGGCTTAACTCATTCAACGCTTTTCCACCTGCGTCGAGGATCTCCAAGCGGATGCTTCCGATTGCCGAAGTGGAGAAGTTGACCACGAGTTTGCTTCCGGAAAAAATCAGCGGGCGCGTCGAAAATTCTCCTCCAGCGTGGGGGGCATTGACGGAAATAAATCCATCCGTGCGAACTGTGCCCCGGCGCAGTTGCGGCATCCGGCCCTTCTTGACGCGCGCGGTCTTGTCGATCCAATCCACGCCGTAATTTTCACTCCAGTAAATCGAGATTTCGTTTGCCGCAGTATCGAGCAGGCCCCAGGCCGGAGTGTTGTTTCCATGTCCGCTGCCCCAATTATTCTGGTCCGGGCCGGGTCGGACGAAGGCTTCCATGAACGTGCGATGGAACTGCGTTCCGTCGTGACTGGAAATCAGGACGCCGTCGGACAATGCATCCACCTTGCGTCCGTCCGTGCCGACTTTTTGACGTTCTGGCACAAAGCGCATGGGCAGGCCGATGTAAATCCCCGGGTTTCGAAAATAGGGCGCGATGGCGCACGTGTAGAATTGTTCCAAAGGTGTGTTAGCAAACTCCAGCCACGCGGATTCACCCCAGGTTGCGAAATCTTTTGAGCTGCACCGTCGCACACTGCGTTTGCCATCCCGCCCCTCGCGGAAGTAGCAGACATATTGTTGCTGGACGGTGTCCCAGAAAACAACGTTCTGCGAATCGAACGAGCCCTTGCGAATCATCGGTTCCTCCTGCACGTGCCGCCAGTGGACGCCATCAGGCGAGACCAAAGCGACCAACATGCGTTTCCTGTCGCCAGTTTCATCGGGATAGCGACCCAGCGCCACCGCCTTGTATTTTTCGTCTGGCTTGGCTGCAGGATTGGAATCTTTGAACGGGGCAAAGTTGTGGGATTCCCAATAAGCTTTTTTGCGGCCGACCCAGATGATGTTGTTCTCCTTCGAACCTTTGAAATCAAACAAGCCAAGCTTCGGACGAATCCAGTGAATCCCGTCCGTGCTTTCTGCCATGCAGGTTGATTCCTGCGTCGTTTCGCCGCCGCCTCGGTAATACATGCGGAACCGGTCTCCATCCCTCATCATGGTGACGTAGGCGCTTTCGGTTCCCTCCCACGGAGCGTCAAAGCGGAAGACAACTTCTCGTCGCTCGGGCCGGTTCAGGCGCAAAGCCACGCCCTGCCTGGACGCGATGAGTTCATCATCCAAGAATAATTGCAGGTTGGTCCCGGCCTGAAAAATGCCCGAACCAGTCTCGGTCGAATCCACGCCGAACAATGGTGATGCGGCCAGTGTCAGACCAAACGTAAAAGCGGTGATTGCGATGGAAAGCAACCCGTTAACAACCCTCCGGGCAGAAGTGGAACATGGCTTTTCATCACGGTTCATTCGGGGTGAGGTTAGGCGGGTGTTCGAGCGAGTAAAACACCTATTCCGCTTGTTCACTGGAATGACAAGCTTGGCGTTTCAGTGAGACATCCTACCTCGGCGCGCAGGAGAGTAAATGGATGTCGATACCGAAACAGGGCGTTAGAGAATTCGCGAGCCCGGCATTGCGGACAGAGTCGCGTTCCGGTTCAGCATTGGCGCAGACTACTTTAGCGAGTGCTTCAGCGTTTCCGGATCGCGCGCCGGCGGTTGGCAAGCGGTGCCAGTGCAGAGGAAAACCACCGGTGAATCGGTTGTCGGTAACGTCTTGGCAAATGGCTCGACTGCTCCGGCATTTCCGAGCACGACTTTATTCGGTTGATAAACCGAGTGAACTGCGCGCAACAACGATTTTGTCTTCGCATCTGCTGGATTGCTGACGATCACGGCGCGCCTTGGTTCTTCGAGGAAAAAGTCCAGTGCGAGCAGCGCATGAGGAACGGCTTGGGGCAGTTTTTGTAAGCGATCGGCAAGCAACCGCAGCGTTTTTTCCGCGGCAGATTTGAACTCCGCGCGATCGGTTATCGCACCGAGCTTCAGCAATGCGAGAGTCGCCACGGAATTCCCGGAAGGCTCCGCACCGTCGTAATCTTCTTTCACGCGCAGAATCAAATCAGTGGAACCAGCCGCGCTCTGATAAAAGCCGCCATCCTTCGCATCGTAAAATTTGGCGAGCATGGTGTCCGCGAGCGCCACCGCGAAATCCAAATGTTTCGGCTCCAGCGTTGTTTCATATAAATCGATCGCGCCCGCGAGCAAATCCGAATAGGCATCGAGCAACTGGACGGAATCGCGTTCCCCGTCACGCCAGCGATGATAAAGGGTTTTTGTTCGAGGATCCCAGAGTTTGCTCTGAATGAAGGCGAGGTTTCTTTCGGCGGCATTTCGGAAATTTTCGTCACCCAACACGGCAGAAGCGCGCGCCATTGCCCCAAGCATCATTCCATTCCATGAGGCAAGGATTTTGTCATCGAGATGTGGGCGAACTCGTTTTGCGCGCGCAGAGAACATTTTTTTCTTTGCGGAAACGAGGAGCAGTTTGTCGGCTTCGCCCAATTCGGGATGCACGATGCTGAGCACGTTTTGATTCGGCAAAGGATGAGGATCGCTGTGATCGAGGAAATTACCCAGCTCGGTAATACCGAAATAGCTGACGGCAACATTAAATTCCTCAACTGTGAGCAGTGTCGACAATTCTGATTTCGTCCAGCAGTAGAACTTTCCTTCCTTGCCTTCGCTGTCTGCGTCTTCTGCGGAGAAGAACCCGCCTTCGGGATGAGTCATGTCTCGCAGCACATACTCGATAATGCCCCGCGCCACTTCAGCGTATTGTTTTTCGCCGCTAACCAGAAATGCGTCGAGATACAAATTCACGAGCTGCGCGTTGTCGTAGAGCATTTTTTCAAAGTGCGGGACGAGCCATTCCGCATCGACGGAATAGCGCGCAAAGCCGCCGCCGAGCTGATCGCACATCCCGCCCGCTGCCATGCGATCGCACGTGTGCAAAACCATTTTCACCGACTCGCTGTCGTGGAGTCGCACGCCGTTCCGCAACACGAACAGCGGCAGACTGGGGCGCGGAAATTTCGGCGCGCCGCCAAACCCGCCATGGCGCGGGTCATACTCCCGCTTAAATAATGCGGACGCGTTGTAGAGAATTGCAGGGGACAAAGTGACATTGTTATTCGTTTCCTGCGAAGTGACCGACGCCAATCTTTGATGTAAATCCTCGGCTGAGCTGGCGATTTCATCGCGGCGGGTTTCCCAGACTTGCGCAATCTGTTGCAACATCTGGAGAAAGCTCGGACGACCATATTTCGGTTCCGGCGGGAAATATGTTCCACCGTAAAACGGTTTTAAATCCGGCGTGAGAAAACTATTCAAGGGCCAGCCTCCCTGGCCGGACATGGCCTGCACCGCCGTCATGTAGATTTTATCAACATCAGGGCGCTCTTCGCGATCGACTTTGATGCTCACGAAATGCTGGTTCAAGAAATTGGCGACGTCCTGATTTTCAAACGACTCGCGCTCCATCACGTGGCACCAATGGCAGGTTGAATAGCCGATGCTGAGAAAGATCGGTTTGCTTTCCGCGCGCGCCTTGGCGAACGCTTCTTCGCCCCATGCAAACCAATCGACGGGATTGTGTTGGTGTTGCAACAAATACGGCGATTTTTCGCGGGCGAGACGATTGGTGTGAGTGTGTGGAGAAGTTAAAATGTTGGTGGACACGGTAGATTGCGGTTTAAAATTCTTGTTTCGTTCCGAACAGCTCGTGGACAAGAGAATCGCGGTGAGTGCGATGAAAATTTTGCCGGCTCCGGACACTTCGGGAAGATAACGGCTGATCACCACCGGGCAAGGGAAGAAAGAGAACCTGGGAAAATAACTTTGAAGTTTGGAGATCGAACTTTAAGTTCTCGCGGTGTTGCCGGAAAAAACATGGAAAACGGAAGCTGCCATTCGCTTGATGCTGGCGGTGTTCGGAACCTTGTGCCTGGGCATCGTCATCGCCGGAGCCCTAACCAAGTTGAGCCCCGGACTTTCAGAGGGAGAAACAAAGCTCTTCAGCATGGTCATTATTACAATTGCATTCCATGGCGCATCACTGCTTTGGGTTCGATCGTTTCTGAAAGAGGAGAATCTTTCCTGGGCTGAAGCGTTTGGTTTGGATGCTCAACAACCGGGCCGAACCCTTCTCTTCGCCGTCGCGGCAGTTTCCCTGGTGCTGCCCGTGGCATGGTCGCTGCAACAATTATCCGTCTGGGTCATGAACGCCGCCAACCTTCACCCCGAGGCGCAGGAAGTTGTTCAGGAAATGCAAAGTGGCGGCCTGTCGAGTTTTCAGCATGTCTACCTCGCTTTTGTTGCCTTGATTGGCGCTCCTGTGGTCGAAGAGATTTTGTTTCGGGGCATCATGTATCCAACGATCAAGCGGGCGGGCTATCCGGGAATTGCTCTCTGGATCACGGCCATTGTCTTTGCGCTGACCCACGCCAATGGCGCGGCCTTCATCTCCCTCGTCTTTTTCGCGGTGATTCAATCGATGCTCTACGAGCGCACCGGCAATCTCCTGGCTCCCATTTTGGCACACGGGCTTTTTAACGGCGCGAATTTTGTTCTCCTCCTGCTCGAAAAACAATTTGTGCAACTCTGATTTTTTGTGAACGAACTTGATCTCATCGCAAAACTAACGCGCTCGTTGCCCTCCAACAAATCAGTTGTTGTGGGAGCAGGGGACGATTGCGCGGTTCTCGACCTTGGCTTGGGCGATAAACGGCTCTTGTTCAAGACCGACGCGGTCGTTGAAGGGATTCATTTTGATTCGACGACCTCGCCGAAAAAAATTGGACGCAAAGCATTGGCCCGTTGTCTGAGCGACATTGCCGCGATGGGTGGAACGCCGACGGCGGCGCTTATCACTCTTGCGCTGCCGAGGGATTTCGACGTCGCTTTCGTGGAAAAGATTTACGAAGGCATGAATGAACTTGCCTCCGAAAACGGCGTGGCGATTGCCGGAGGCGAAACCACGACCAATCCAGAGCGAATTTTAATTTCCATCTCGCTGATTGGAACGGTAGCGAAGGACAAATGCATTTTGCGCTCCGGCGCGAGAGTTGGCGATGCCATTTTCGTGACGGGAGAGCTGGGCGGATCGTTGCCGCAAAAGCATCTTGAATTTGAACCGCGACTAGAAGAAGGACGGTGGCTGGCGGAGAATTTCTCCATCCACTCCATGATCGATATCAGCGATGGGCTCGCTGGCGATTTGCGCCATCTTTTGCAGCCCGGAAATCTGGGCGCGGAACTCCTTGCGTCTGCGATTCCGGTTAGTCGCGCGGCCCGTTTGCAAGCACGCGCGGAATCATCAGCTAAACCGGCGCTTCTGGCTGCGCTGACTGACGGAGAAGATTTCGAATTGCTGTTTACGATCGCAAGCCGCAGTGCTGTCCCGCTCATCGATGGCTGGAAAAAGCGATTTCCAAAATTGCGGCTGAGTTGCATCGGTAAAATCTTAGGCAAACCCGGTTTGCTGATCCGTGATGAACACGGAGTCCGCTCGTTCAATGCTCATGGCTACGTTCATTTCGCATAGTCCGGCTGAAACAGAAGCGCTCGGCGTCGAATGGGGGCGAGCGGCTTCCCGCGGATGGGTTATTGGCCTGTCCGGCGATCTGGGCGCAGGCAAAACGCAATTGGTCAAAGGGATTGCGCGCGGATTGGGTGTCGAAGGCCGCGTGCATTCGCCAACGTTCGCGTTGCTCAATGAATATCATGGAGGACGACTCCCGCTGTTTCACGTTGATCTCTATCGATTGGAAACGCGCGAACAAATTGTGGGAGCTGGTCTGGAGAATTATTTTTATAATCCACCCGGCGTTGCAGTGATCGAATGGATCGAGCGCTGGGATGCCGCCGATCTGCAACAACCCAAGAGTGTGGAAGGGCTGATTTATCGGTCGGTGAAAATTGAAGTGATCAACGAAACGGATCGTCACGTGATTTATGAAGATTTTGGCCGTTGAATTTTCTTCGGAGCAACGAAGCGTGGCGATTGTCGAAAAGCAATCGGACCTGAACCCGATCATGCGAGGATTCGCCACGGAAACCGGCGGGCGCAACACGCACGCGATTGCGCTAATCGACGATGCATTGCGACAGGCGCAAATGGAGCGGGAGTCGATTGATTGCATCGCCATCGGACTTGGGCCCGGTTCCTACACGGGCATTCGTTCTGCCATTGCCTTGGCGCAGGGATGGCAGTTGGGGTGCGAAATTAAACTTCTTGGCATCGGCAGCGTGGATTGCCTGGCTGCACAAGTTTTCGCGACGGGTGTTCGCGGAGATGCCAATTTTATCGTGGACGCGCAACGGAATGAATTTTACCTCGCAAAATATTCGTTTGCCGAAGATGGATTCCATGAAGTCGAGCCTCTGAATCTCGCGAGCTCCACAGAGGTGGAGCTGAGAATCGCCGCTGGGCAGCTGGTAATTGGTCCGGAATCCAAGCGGAAGTTTCCGAGTGCGACTGACTTGATGCCGGACGCCAGAACCTTGGGGCAACTTGCTTCCGGGAATAGTAAATTCGTTCTTGGAGAACAATTAGAGCCGATTTATCTGAGGGAAATCAGCTTCGTCAAGGCACCGCCACCGCGCGTTATCCTGGATAGATAGAAGGCGCTGCAAGCCCGCCCCGAAAGAGATCAAGCCTTCTTGATCAGGACCGCTTTATTCTTCTTAAGATATTCCTGCACAGTGCCGATTCCACCGAGGCTAATGGGGACACGCTTCTGGTTTTGATAGAGCCGATAGTGAGTGAGGGCTTTTCCCACTTCCATGATCTCGACATGGACATCATTCATTTTCCAAAGCTGACCCTTCACCAACGGTTCGATTCTGCTTTTTACCTTCATAGTTTTCGTGTGCGAGCTCCATCATACCGAAGCAAATTAGTTTAGCAATCGAATAGACATTTTCTACCGACAACTTTTCGTTTAAGCGCTGTTCCGATGGCTAATTCAATCTGCAAACTCAGCCGTTTGATTGGTTTAGGATTGTTTTATAAACAATTAAAGGAGAATGAGTTATGGGTTAAAACTTCCATTTCTACTCTGCCGGTTGCACGCGGTTGGCGGCGAACCATTCCTTGGTTGCCGGCCTACTTTTGTTCCAAAATCCAGCTGCCCAAAATCTTCACTTCTTCCTGAGTGAGTTGTTGAAAGGGCGGCATTGGGATTGATCCCCAGAGACCGGAACCGCCGTGGGTGATCTGGTGTGAAACTTTTATTAATCCTTCAGCATTCTTGCGGTATTTTTCCGCGACTGACTTGAATGACGGTCCGATAATCTTCTGCTCCACACCGTGGCAATTGAAACAACCGCTCCGGGCCAACAACTGTTTTGCAGTCGGGTTGGTCGGAATGCCTGTGGCTGCTGGCGCTGAGATAATCGGTGCATTGGTCAGACCGGTTCCATAAGTCTTGGCGAGATAATCGGTGAGCGGATCGATTTGCTCAGCCGGGACGGGCGCGCCGTATTTCGCGATCATTTTTTCGACGGAGCCTTTCCAAAAAGCGCGCGGCATTGGGGGTTGAGTTGAAACGTATTCTGCAGAATGGCAGGTCAGACATTGCGCATTGGCGAGGTCGGCGCCCGGCGCGGCTTTGTAAACCGATGTCTCCAGCGGAAGTTGGATTGAGACTGGCGCGGCTTGCGAAACAAGGAGGGCGGAAAACAGAAAGGCAAAAGGTGCAAAAGTTGTTTTCATTGAAGTGATCAAATGGAGACGACGCGAAGAGTTTCAACGACATTGCGCATGTAACCAGCTGGATTCCAAAGCGGTTCCAACGGCTGAGTTTGGCCAACGCGGTTGATTGCTCGCACTTTCAGTTCGTGCTTTCCCCGGCGCAACATGAACGGGTTCGTGCTCCATTCGCGAAAAGAATATTTTCCCAGGTCGCGGCCAAGGATGGCTGGCTCCCAGTTTTTTCCATTGTTCCATGAATACAAAACTTCCTTGATCCCAAAACCCGCATCGAAGGCGATTCCTTTTAACGATGTTTTCTCTTCGGCCTTGATCGTGTCTCCGTCCAGATGATTTGTGATGAAGGAACGAATGTTCAGCCGCGTAATCGGCCTCGTCTTGCCGGGGACAGAACCGGGTTCAACAAAGCCGCAGTCGTTGTCGGGGATGCGATAGGCTGGATTCATCCAGAAATTCGCGAGAGGTTCATCGATGACCGTGATTTCGCTGAGATGTTTAACCCAGTAGGTTGCAAAATATCCGGGAACAACCAGTCGCAACGGAAAGCCATTGAGCATTGGCAGCGGTTCGCCATTCATTTCGTAAGCGAGCATCACTTCGCCATCCCGAGCATGATCAAGGTCGAGCGCCTTGATGTAATCGGGAATTTTTTCTGAAACCGGATTATCGAGGCCGTTGAAAGCGACTTGTTTCGCGCTGGATTTGACTCCCGCTTTGTCCAACAGATCTTTTAGGCGAACTCCTTTCCACTTTGCGTTGCCCATGGCGCCATTTCCCAGTTGTCCGCCGGCAACCCGCGGTTGGGAAAGGCCGCGACCATTTCCGGAACATTGGCAAACCGCCATGAGTTCAAGTGGTTCAAATTTGGTTTTTAAATCCGTCAGCGAAAGTGTCAGCGGCGACTCGACCGAGCCTTTGATTTCCAGGCGAAATTCCTCGGGATCGATGGAAAGCGGAATTTCCGAGAGATGATACCGAACGAAAAAAGCGTCGTTGGGTGTGACAACGCCTTCATTGAAAACTGAGAACGGAGTTTCCAATTGCGGCGGCCGGGACGTAAGCCGAATGAGCGCTCGCTTCTGCGGATATTTTACGAGCGGACGATCTCCATTGCTGAACGGCAAGGTAATCTTGTCCTCCGAGAACAGATTGCCAGCGGGAAGTGTGGCCAGCGTAGCTGCCACCAGACCGCTCGAACGCAAGAAGAGACGTCGATTCATTGAGGGTCGGGGCGTGTTGGCGTTCGGCATGGGGCGAAAATTAATGGAGGAACTTTTATCGCGCAAGGTTAGTCGAAACAGTTGACGCGCCGTGTTCGTCTATCACCAGGTGATGATGTAATCGCCCTTTCCGTAAGCGGCGGTCCTGATGATGATTCGGTGGTCCGCAGCGTCGAAATTCCACCTCTCGCCTTCAACAAGGCCTTGGCCATCAAGAATAATTTTGGACGGTTTGTTCCTGGCAAAAATGCGGAGGATGTGCGGGTCTTGTCGTCCAGAGAAACGAATTTTCAGCGCCTTGTCGGACTCGACCGAAACCGTCGTCGATTCCGGCCTGGGATGGCTTTCAGGATGCCGCAGTGTGAATTCGCTCTTTTGGTTTGGATAAATGATCCACGTCGTGAAACCTGCGGAATTCGTGTCCCCAAACCCAGTGTAGGATCGGGTGACGTTCAACGGAATGACTGCGCCATCGCGGACAAAGACCGGGAATTCATCCAGGGGAAACTCTTGCGTCATCTGCTGCGAACCTTGAAAAAGTTCGTCGTCGTGAAACAAATAACGCCATTGACCGGGCGGGAGCGTCACGGAGCGAGAAAGCCTGTCTTCGTGAATGGGGGCGATCAGGAAGTCGTCGCCAAACAGGTAGTGGAATTTTCCATCCGGCAGCGGTTGCATGAGCGGCGCTCCTCCGTTGTGGCAGGTGGCGACGTGCGAATAGATGTAGGGCACAAGTTCAGTGTGCAACCAGGAGAACTTGCGAATGATTTCCAACTCGGGCTGCGAACGTTTCCACATCCGACGTTCGCCGTGGCCACCGTTTAAGAACAGGCCGCAGAAAGTCGAGAATTGAGCCCAGCGGATGTAAATGTTCGGCGCAATTTCATTGTTGCCCGCGGCCGTGCCAAACTCCGTTACTCCCGGCGACAGGGAATTCGCTTTCGATTTCCACGAAGAAAGAATCGCAGACGTCGCAGGTCCGATATCGTCAGGATTGCTGCGCCCGTTGTATCCCGCGACATCGCTGCCGACGACGCAGTAGCCGAGCTGCGCGCTAGCCAAAATATCTCGGATAGCTCCTTCAATACCGCGGTCTTTCTCTTTCCAGGTGTGCCGATTGTCACCAACCCACGTGACCGGCGCGGCGTCCAGCGGCGCGAAACCTTCCGGGTGACTCCAAGGACGATCCATCGCCCGAATCAGCGTGGCGAATTCAGGGTTCTTGGAAAGGCCATTTTGATACTCATCCCGTGCATAGTGATCCATGTATTGGCGAGTAGTCATCCAGCCCGAGTGGACGCGGTTGAACGGCACTGGAAGTTGTCCCACCTTGCCGGAAAAAAACGTGTCGCACCCGTCGAGCTTCCATCCATCGACGCCCCAATCCAAAACCTGCTGTTGTAATCCGCGCCACCATTTCATCGCCTCTGGATTCGAGTAGTCGATGAATCCGCCTTTGCCTTTCCACCATTTCATTGGCTCGCCCGCAGCGAGGTAGCCGTTCGTTCGGGCGTGGCTGTAGAACTCCCGGGAGTCCTTGACCTTGGTATCTTTGCTGTCGCTGTCCACCATGCAGGTCATCCAGAGGACGACGCGGTAGCCCCTTGCTTGAAGGTCGGTAAAAAATTTCTCTGGCTCCGGATAACGATCCTCATCCACTTTGAAATCGTTGTAGCGATGGCTCCATGGGCTATCGATGAGAATGGTGCGCACGGGGAAATCATATTTGGCGTAACCGGCTAACAGCTCTTGCACGTAGTCCGCCGTGTTCACGTCATCCTCCCAGACCCAGCATTCCAATGCCCACGGCGGAGTCAACGGCACGCGGCCATGGCGCGAACCGTTGAAAGGAATGCCCCAAAACGGTAGGACGTAAACCAGATAGATCGCTGCGATCAGCAGGAACATTAGCAGCGCAAAAGCCTTGAGCAGGCGGACCAGCCATCTGCGCTTCTTTTTTTGAGGCGGCGTGCTCATTTCTACTGCATGGCCAAACCGGTTCCAATGGTGCGCACCAATTCTTCGAGGTAGTCGGGGACGTTCGGGCCGAAGAAGGACATGAGCCTCGGCTCGTAACCATCCATGTGATAGTAGCGCGAGCAAACGACATAGCCAATGTAGTCACCATTGAAGCTGGTGATCGCGATGGTTTGGCCCTTGGATCGAAACGTTTCCTTGATCCGCAATCCAAGTTCGCCACTGAAGTCGCAGGGAGTCGAAACCCAGACTGAATCGCCCAGCCGGAAGCCTTGAACAAAACTGTGCTCGCGAACGGGAAGCAGTTTGGCGGCAATCCATGGCCGGAGGCGAACCCCGTCGGTCAGCCGCACGTTCAGCGGAGGCAGGGCGACGTCCAGGCCCAATACCGCAAAGCTGATCGAGTTGGTCAGGGGGATTCGCGGAAGTTGTGCGAGAAGTTTTTGCGCCAGTGCCTTTCCCATTTTGTCAGCGCCATTGAACCCGCTGTCGCCGGGCGAGGGCGCGTGGCTTCCTACCTCACCGGCGAGGAACACGGCTGGTCCGCCCGTTGCCTCCTCGATGGAGCGTTGCCAGCAGCCGGGATAATCCGCGCTGAAATCCATCATGTTGCCTGAGAGAACCGTCGCGTGCGCGGAGTAGCTCCCGAGAATGGCCGTGCGCCCGCCGTTCTGTTTCACAACGAGATAGCTGAATTCCGGGTCAACCTTGCCAAGGTCGCCCACCAGCCGGTTGCGCACAAACTCAGGCGCGTTGAAGCGGCCGTGCCCGAACGACGCTGGCTTCAGATCGGCCACCGCATCGCGGATCGAGGCGACGATTCGATCGGCGTACCAGGTGCGGGAACCCGGCTGAAATTTTCCCGAGAACCCTTCGGCCACGATGCCTTCGCCCCAGCCTCCAATGCTGCAATGGCTGTGTGTCGCGCTGAGATAAATCTGTTCGCGGCTCAGCCCGAGTTCCTGGCGAAGGCGGGCCACGGCTATCTCGGTTACTTCAGGAGGGACAATCAACGCATCCGCGCCAACCATGACGCCAAGGCGATTTCCAACCCGGAATGCGACCGCTTTGACGTAGAGATCGTCATGCACTCCGGTCGCCGGATGCCCATGCCGATTGCCGTAGCCCGCCAGCGGCAAGGCGCGAAATTTCCCGGCCAATGGATCGTCCTGCGGCGCGTTGATGGTTGGGGTCAAGAGGGCGCGGCCGAAGCCCGCGGAAAGTTCGCCGCGCGCGATTGAATTCGTCGCCGCCAAGCGGGTTAGCCGGGCCGCCGTTTCTTTGTAGTAAGGCTCGCGAAAGTAAGGGCGGTAATCAACGCCATTGAGGCACAGCGCGAGGAGAACCGCCACCAGCAAGGCAAGGGCAACGAGAAGGCGAAGCGAAATACGAATCCATTTTTTCATCGGAGGTTTCAAACGGTTTCCGTTAAAACTAGCACCAGCGAACGACCTGTCGAAACTATTCCGCGCCGCATTCCGCTTGCGAGCGGCATTTCGATGAAATTCGGCGCAAAAGCGGATCAGGCTTTCCGCAGGCTTGAGACCGGGCGGCGGCGATGGAGAAGAGCCGTGCCTCACCAACGGAACCGCCCGGGCGGAAAACAAAACACGGATCGTGAAAAGCATAGACCACCGTCATCCGAATCGTCGGATAACCTGTATTATCCGCTAGTCTGCTGACGAGAGAGACCATGAAACCCATGCGCCCCCTCAATCCTACTCCTACTCTCGATCTTAATCTTAATCCCAACTCCCATCCCCATCGTGGACCTCGCCGCGCCTGCCGCTGGCCAAATCCGCTTCGTGCCACAGGCGACTGCGCCTCGGCCGCTCCCATGTCACGCGGATGCCTTTTCCCATGAAACAGAATGTAACGCCTGGTCCAATCCCAATAGGTATGCTCCGTGCGGAGGGATAAATGTTTAAAGCGGGCAACCTCGTGCCATGGTTGCTGCAAACGCAGCTTCGGGTTCGGCCCAAACTGTTCGGGAATTGGCATGAAAAAGGGCTGGCAAGACTCAATCCGCAAGCGTAGGGTTGCGCCAGTGAAACCCGAGATACGCCGCGAATCCCTGGAGATAGGCTTTGAGATGCGCCGTTTTCGCAACCGACTTCAATGTTAGGCATCACACACCATGAACTTACCCAGCGATACAGAGCGTGCTTCAGGCGGAGCTTATTCGCGAAACCAAGCACCAACAAAGATTTGGCGACTTGGCATTTCTACATTGTTGGGCGTCGGCGCGTCCTTCGTCCTTCTTTGGATTTTTGACTATTCGACTCTAGGGGCGCATTCTCCAGTAGTTCCACAAGCTCCTTCGGCTTTGACGACTCGACATTGTGATCGCCTTCCATGATTTCGGTTGTCCAGCCGCGGGCTTTCGCGCGTTCGTAGGACTTGAAGAACGTGTCCTGCTGCGGTTCGCGACCTTTGTCCACGGTCAGGATATAGGTAGTGGGAATCTTCTGTGCGGCGGCTTGGTTCTTCAATGAGATGGGCTGGCTGAAAGTCCTGGCCGGATGCGGCACGTCGTGGGGAATGGGTTCGTTGCCCTTGATCCATGGCGGAATCAGAAAGGCATTCGTGGTGTCGCGGTTGGCGTTGCCAATCGCCTTGTTCACGCTTTCACCGTCCTCGGGAACAATCGCGTCAAGATAGATGACGTGCTTGATGCGGTCGGGCACGCGATCCGCCACGCCGGTGACGACCATGCCGCCGTAACTGTGACCCACGAGCACGACGTTGCTTAAATTGTCCCACCGGATGACGTTCTCGACATCCGTGATGTGCAGGTTCAAGTCAATATTCGTGGTGAGCAAGCTTGCGAGGTGAACCTTCTCGCCCTGACCAGTGAGCGTGGGCCGATAGACCGTGTGGCCATCCGCGCGCAACATGCGCTCGACTTCCCGGAACGCCCAACCGCCGCCCCAGGCACCATGCACAAGGACGTAGGTGAACTTGCGGTCGGTGACGGATGTTGAATTGGTGGTTGCGTCAGCCGCGCGTGAAACCGGCGCAGTCGCCAGCAACAGAGCGAGAGTCAAGGGGATGAGAGATGGGCGCATAGATTTCTTTCAGTTATTGATAAGACTTTGGTTTCTCGACGCTCCGCGGAAAGGGAGATTTGGTTTCGCGGATTGGTACATTTGCAGGCAGTTTGCGGCGTTGGAGCGGGCGCGGCAAGGGCTTTAGCTGATATGTCGGAACTCCATGAGAATGTCCCCTTGGTAACTCGATAAGAATGTCCCCGTGGGTTGGGTTGCGGTAGCAACCCGCCCGTACATGGAGACATTACAGATGAGTGGGAGCGAACGTGAGAGATTGAAGATCATGGCAGGCGTGGCTC
>CANJXF010000074.1 GCA_947478865.1 Verrucomicrobiales bacterium
GAACGCTCTTTTGCCTGGGCCGCCCGCTTCCGCCGATTAGCTCGAGATTATGAACGACTTCCTGCCACCTTGGCCGGCTATCACTGGCTGGCTTTTGTCACACTCATGCTCGCAAATCTCTTCCACAAAAGTTAAATACAGGCTCTAGGATTTGTTGCGCCTTGGATCGGTCGTCCTCAAGCCCATTCATCGCTGGATTCAACCAGAGCGGCTTGGCGAAACATTCGCAAAAACTTGTGAGCCCCGCCGGGATATGCTTTGGTATCGCTGAATTGGTCTTGTAGAAGAAGAGCACTTCACGTTGGCGTCGCACTCGGTTGCGCCGCGAAACGACTAACCACTTTGGAATCGAGAGAAAACAATAAATGCGAAGCGCCTGCCAAAAAGCGGAAAGAAGCTGAAGGCGCCGCCACCTATTTTTCGTGCACATGAATAGAGCCGTCAGCGCGCCAAGCGCATCCAATACCAGCGCGCAAGTTGCGGGTTCAAGTTCGAGCGGGTTATCGAGCCGGCAACGGTTTCTCGATTCCTGTCACTGCAAACCGGTCGATCGTCCGCCAATTTGGTTGATGCGCCAGGCCGGACGCTGTCTTCCGGAATATCGCGCGCTAAAAGAGAAATATACATTTCTCGAATTGGTCCAAACGCCAGAACTCGCCACGGAGGTGACGCTCCAGCCGATTCGCCGCTTTGGTTTCGACGCCGCGATTCTCTTCAGCGACATTTTGGTTTTGCCCGAGGCTTTGGGTCAGGGCTATCGGTTCCGCGAAACCGGCGGGATAGAAATGGATTTTCACATCAGCTCTGCGGCGGACATTGATCGCCTCGAAGTCGGCGCAGTTCAGGAGCGTTTGCAATACGTCGCAAAAGCGTTGCCGATGATCAAGCAAGCGCTTGCCGGCCGCACCGCGCTGATTGGCTTTGCCGGGTCGCCCTGGACACTCGCCAATTTCATGCTCGAAGGCGGCAGCGCCAAAGAATTTACGAAAGCCAAAGCGCTGTTCTATTCCGATCGCGAAACGTTCTGCAAGCTGATGGAGAAATTGACCGCCGGGCTGATTACTTTTCTGCAACTTCAGATCGATGCCGGCGCCGATGCCTTGCAAATTTTTGACACGTCTGGGGGCAACCTTGCCGACAACGCGTTCGAAGCCGCATCCGCACAGTGGATGGGAAAAATCATTTCGGGATTGAAAAACCAGGTTCCGGTCACCGTTTTTTCCAAGGGCGTGCATGGAAATTGGGAAGCGCTGCTGCGGACCGGCGCGCAGGTGCTCGGCGTCGATTGGACACAAAATATCAGCCGGACGCGAAACCTTTTCCCTGCCAACGTCGGCATCCAGGGAAATCTCGATCCTTCTTTGCTGACCACCACACCCGAAGTTGTTGCCGCCGAAGCCACCCGGATCCTTCGCGAGATGCGCGGATCCGACGGTTTTATCTTTAACCTCGGCCATGGCGTGCCACCAGCGGCCACGCTTGAAAATATTCAGGCGCTGGTCAACACCGTCCAAAATTTCAAATGAGCACACTGCAAGTCGATCTTGATCTCATCCAGAAGTACAACGTGCCCGGCCCGCGCTACACGTCGTATCCGCCGGCCACGCAGTTCTCGGACAAGCTCTCGCTCGCCGAGCTGCAAAACAAAGTTAACGAAAGCGGCCAGAGCGAACGCGATCTCTCGATCTATTTCCATCTGCCTTTTTGCCAGACGCTTTGCTGGTTTTGCGGGTGCACGACGGTAATCACGACCGAGCAATCGGTCAGCGCGAAATATCTCGATTATTTGAAAAAGGAATTGGCGTTGATCAAGCCGCTCATGAATCCGAAGCGTCGCGCGATCCAGCTTCATTTCGGCGGCGGAACCCCGACGTTTTTCACGCCTTCAGAATTGCGGCAACTTGGCGAAATGATTCATGCGCAATTCACCTTGGCCGATGACGCCGAAGCGGGCGTGGAAATCGATCCACGCCGCGTCTCGCGCGATCACATTCAGGCGTTGCGCGACATCGGTTTCAATCGCGCCTCGATCGGGGTTCAAGATCACAATCCAAAGGTGCAGCAAGCGATCCATCGCATTCAGCCCTTCGAGCAAACCAAGCAAGTCGTCGATTGGATTCACGAGACTGGATTCAGCTCGCTCAACATCGATTTGATTTACGGGCTTCCCCATCAGACCGCCGCCTCATTCGAAACGACCTTGGAGGACGCCCTGACGTTGAAGCCGAATCGTTTCGCCGTTTTCAACTACGCGCACGTCCCGTGGATGAAACCGGCGCAGAAAATTCTCGAAGCGAAAATCTTGCCGACGCCGGAAGTCAAAATGCAGCTGCTCAAACTCACGATCGAGAAGCTGACTTCCGAAGGCTACGTTTACATCGGCATGGATCACTTCGCCCGCGAGGACGACGAATTGGCCATTGCGCAGCGCCAGAAAACCTTGCAGCGCAATTTTCAAGGTTACAGCACGCGAGGTGGAACGGATATTTTTGCGATGGGCATGTCGTCGGTCTCACAATCGAACGACCTTTATTGGCAGAACATCAAAGATCTTGCCGAATATTACGCGGCGCTCGACGCGGGAAAACTTCCGCTGGCGCGTGGCTACATTCTCACCGATGACGACAAGATCCGCCGCGAGACGATCATGCGCCTGATGTGCGATCTCGGTTTGGATTACGCAAGCATGTCGCGTTTGCTCGGTCTCGATTTCGCCAAACATTTTGCTCCAGAATTGGAATCGCTCGACGACATGGAAGCGGATGGCCTGCTCGTAAAAACGCCGGGCGGGGTTGCCGTGACCGACTTCGGTCGCCTGCTCGTTCGCAACATCGCCATGCGTTTCGATTCCTATTTACCGAAGCAGAACGAGCGGCGCTTCTCGAAGACCATATGAAAAGTGTGGCAGTAATAGGCGCGGGCATCACCGGACTGACCGCCGCATTTCGTCTCCAGCAAAAGAATATCCCGGTGACGGTTTACGAGGCGAGCCAGCGGGTCGGCGGAGTCATCCAGTCCATCCGCGAAGACGGCTTTCTCGCCGAGTGCGGTCCGAACACGCTGCTGGAAACTTCCCCGAAAATAACCGAGCTGATTCGCGATCTCGGCTTGGAAGATCGCAAGCGCTACACGGACGAGCGCGCGACCGAGCGATTCATCGTTCGACGCGGAAAACCGATTGTGATGTCGGATTCGAAACTTGGTTTTTTCAAAACGCCGCTCTTTTCAATTGGCGCTAAACTTCGCCTTTTTGCTGAACCGTTTATTCGCCGCGCTCCGGCTTGTTGCGAGGAAAGCCTCGAACAATTTGTTTTGCGCCGGCTCGGTCGCGAGTTTTTAGATTACGCCATCAACCCGTTTGTGGCCGGTGTTTATGCGGGCAATCCGGCGAAGCTTTCCGTGAAACATGCGTTTCCAAAACTGCATGCGCTGGAACAGAAATACGGTTCGCTCATCATCGGCCAGTTTCTTGGCGCGCGTGAACGCAAGCGCAGCGGCGAAGTTTCAAAACAGAATGCGCCGAAGGTCTCGTTCGACGAAGGTCTGCAGGTCCTGACCGAGGAACTTCGCGTCAAGCTGGGCGAATGCGTTCAGCTCAATTCGCCGGTGACGGAAATCACGCAGACCTCGGGCGACTGGACAGTCAAATATCTTTCCAACGGTCAGGAGCAACAGCGTGAACACGAAGCGGTATTGTTCACGTCGCCGATTTACAAACTGGGCGATGTGAAGCTGGAGACTGCGCATAAATTCGATTTAAGCCCGCTGGAAAGAATTGAATATCCGCCCGTCGCCAGCATCGTCATGGGATTCCGCCGTGCCGATGTGGAACATGCCTGCCAGGGGTTCGGCGCGCTCATTCCCGAAGTCGAGAAGTTCAATATCTTGGGCGTCATATTTTCTTCCGCGCTCTTTCCGAATCGCGCGCCCAAAGATCACGTGACGATCACCTGTTACGCCGGCGGATCGCGAAATCCCGACTTGGCCCGCGCTGACCGCAGCACCCTGCGCCGCCTGGTTCTGGAGGATTTGAAACGGCTGCTCGGCGTTCGTGGCGAACCGGTTTTCGAAAATTATTTCGTCTATCCAAAAGCGATTCCGCAATACCAGGTCGGTTACGGAAAAAACAAAGCGCTGATGGATGAGATTGAAGCCAAGGCTCATGGTTTTTTCATGGCCGGACATTACCGCGACGGAATTGCTCTCGGCGATTCAATCCTCTCAGGCGATCACGCGGCGGAAAAAATCTCCACGCACCTTTTCGAGCATCACATTTCACAAAAGCTGAATCACATCGCAACCGCATGAAGTCAAAACAAGCCGTCCTGTTGGTCAACCTGGGTTCGCCGGATTCCCCGTCCGTGCCTCATGTTCGCAAATATCTTCGGGAATTTCTGATGGACGGTCGGGTGCTCGACACACCCTACCCGATTCGTTTTTGCGTCGTAAATTTTGCGATTCTTCCCAAGCGCCCGCACGATTCCGCTGAGGCGTATCGCAGCGTTTGGTTGCCGGAAGGCTCACCGCTCGTCGTCACCAGCAAACATGTGCAGAGTAAATTGCAGGAGCGTCTCTCCATTCCTGTTGAACTAGCGATGCGTTATCAAAGCCCGTCGATCGAGCACGCGATTGGCGAACTCAATTATCAAGGCGTGACGGAGACGTTGTTGATCCCGCTTTTTCCGCATTACGCAATGTCGAGCTTCGAGACCGCCGTCGTGCGCGTGCAGGAAGTTGCCGCGAGGATTTCGCCGAACATGGTCGTGAAAGTCATTCCACCTTTTTACAACGAGCCGAATTATATCAACGCCCTGACCGCGAGCGCGGAGAAATATTTGCAAAGCGATTACGATCATTTGCTGTTCAGTTTTCACGGCCTGCCCGAACGCCATTTGCGCAAAGCGGACACGACTGGTTGCCACTGCATGAAGGTGGAAAATTGCTGCGAAATTGACAGCCCCGCGCACGCAACCTGTTACCGAGCGCAATGTTTTAAGACCGTCAAGGCGTTCGTGGAAAAAGCGGGTGTACCGAAATCGAAATACTCCGTTGCCTTCCAATCCCGACTTGGCCGCGATCCCTGGTTGAAGCCTTACACCGATCACGAGATCGAAGGATTTGCGCAAAAGGGAATTAAAAAACTTCTCGTGATGTGCCCGGCCTTTGTTTCCGACTGCCTCGAAACATTGGAAGAAATTGGGATGCGAGCGCGCGAAAGTTTCAAGGAACATGGAGGCACTGAACTGACCTTGATTCCCTGTCTGAATGAGCATCCTCTTTGGATCGACACGCTCGCGAAGTGGTCGGAAAACTATTTCCCGGGTTCCACAAAAACGGCAGACGCTGGACGCGCTGCAACCGCTTCGGTTTAAAACTTCGCCACGCGTTGGAGAATTGGCTCAACCAAAATTAGTTGAGCGAGATCTGCGCTGATGGCGAGTCGTGAATTGCAAACCTGACAGATGAAATTTGCCTGGCTCGTTACCAGGCGAATGATTTGCTCCTCGCAAAAACCGATTTCCCGCAGGCGTTGCGACATATCCGGTGAGGCTGACAACTGTTTTATGCGAACCGCCGTGCCCGCCTTGATTCGACTCAACGGACAAAATGACTGATTGCATTCCGAGTTTTCCGTTTGGGCGGCTGCGAACAAATTCATTACCGACACATTACTGCCGCGGCGCTTTGGAACTACATTGATATTGCCATTCACTATTCATTTTTTGCTGCAAGTTACGGCACAGCCCCAAGCGTCGGCTCTTGGACCTTCATCAAGATTGAATCTGAACAATCGCACTCTTTCGCTTGTTGACTATTTTGCGAACTACAAATAATTATCCCCCGCGTGAAAAGTTTGAAACCAATCGTGGCGGCATTCTTGTTGGCGATTTTTTCGCTGGCTTCCTCGCATGCGCTTTTGGAAAGTTTCGAACTGATTCACCAGGACGGAGATCATCATCACGCCAGCTCGCCTTCCTCTCACGACGCAGCCGACGGAGTTTGCCGGGTGGATTCTTACCGGGTTCAAGCACAAAGATCGTTAGCCGATTTGCAAATTGAATTGAGCAAAGTTTTTGCTCTTACTTTTTATTCGCTGGCGCAAGCTTCGCACGAGTGCGGAATAGAGATCGGCGTTACCGGTTCTCCGCCATTGGAATTTAAAACAACCTGGCAGTTTTCTTCGCGCATGGCTCTTCCGGCCCGCGCTCCTTCTCTCTCGTAATTTCCTCCCGTCCGTAAAATCGCGGTCGTGGTGTCGTGTCTTTCGTCGTGTCTTTCGTTTCGTTGTTCTCTGTTTGCTTTAATTTTTATGAAAACTTTTCCGTTTAGAATTTTGGTCAGTGCAGGTTTATTGACCGTGGTTGGTTCGTTGCATGCGATTGGTGAAAATGCTTCGGCCAAAACGAATTTTGCTCCCGGCGTCACACTGGATGCGCTCGTGTCCGAAGCGTCAGAAAAAAATCTGGAACTCAATTTTTACCAAGCTGAAATCGCAGCGGTCAAGGGCGAGCGGCGAACCTCGACGACCCTGCCAAATCCCGAAGCGTCCGTCCAAGTCGGGAATAAAAATGTTCACGCGGGTGGCGATGGTTTGGCGTGGTCGGTGTCCGTGCAACAAACCTTTGAGTGGCCGGGGCGCATTCCGCTGCGCAAAGCCATTGCCAATCGGCAAATCCATTTGGCGGAACTTGGCTTGGCCCAATTTCGCTCAGCTCTGGTCGGTCGCGTGCGGACGCTCGGCTACAATCTTTTCGCGGCGCAGGAAAAAGCCGCAGCGGCGCGGGAAGTCGCCAATCGCTATCAATCGTTGCGTGAAGTGATGGTGCAACGTGATCCGGCTGGCCTCACGCCGATGCTCGAAACACGCATTATCGAAGCGACCGAATTGACTTTGCAACGCATTGCGAGCGAATCGGAAGCCGAAGCGCAAACCGCCCTGCTCGAATTAAATCAGCTTCGCGGAAAGCCGTGGGAGGAGAACGTGAAGGTCGAGAAACCTGATTTTGCATTCACTCCTGCGCCGGATTTGGAAACGTTGCTCGCCGCTGCGCGGACCAACAATTTCGATTTGCAAATGC
Organism: Verrucomicrobiales bacterium; assembly: GCA_947478865.1. Classification (GTDB taxonomy): domain Bacteria; phylum Verrucomicrobiota; class Verrucomicrobiia; order Limisphaerales; family CANJXF01; genus CANJXF01. The sequence continues at coordinate 7,080 of CANJXF010000074.1, forward strand.
GCCGCATTGAATTGGAACAACAAGGCTTCAAAGTTTCTCTCGCCAAGAATGATCGTTATCCAGCCGTCACCGTCGGACCATATTTTTCGCAGGAGAATGCCGGGCCGCGTGAGCAAATTATCGGTGTCGGCGTTTCAGTGCCGTTGCCGATTTTCAATCGACAAAAAGGTTCCATCGCCACTCAGGAAGCACGCAAGTTGCAGGCGGAAACTTCTTTGTTAATCACGCAACGCGGCATTGAACGGCGAGTCATTGAGAAGGCGCAACTCTATCAGTCCAAAATTTCGCAAATGGCGAAATGGCGAACCGATTCGGTGCAACAATTTCAAGAAGCAGCAGCCTTGGCGGATCGCCATTATCGGTTGGGCGCAGTTTCCATCAGCACTTACGTCGAATTGCAAAAGCAATATTTGGAAGCGGTTCAAGCCATCCTCGACACCAAAAAGGAAGCGATTGAAGCCAATCAAGAACTTCAGCGGCTCACCGGTCTGGAGTTCTCGCTGAAGCAAACCGAATCAAAACCTTAACGCGCTTGTCATGATCGATAAAATTCTTGAATTCGCTTTGCGACAGCGCGCCCTGGTTCTGCTCGGCGCGCTGGGACTTCTCGGGGCTGGATTATGGTCGGCGTTTCATCTGCCGATCGATGCGGTTCCCGACATCACTGGCGTTCAGGTGCAAATCAATACGGAGGTAGCCGCGCTGGCTGCGGAAGAATCTGAAAAACTTATTACCCAACCGATTGAAATTGAAATGGCCGGTCTGCCGGGTGTTGAAGAAATGCGTTCGCTGACGAAGTTCGGTCTTTCGCAGATCACGCTACAATTCAAAGACGGCACGGATATTTATCGTGCACGGCAGCTCGTCGGCGAACGTTTGCAAAACGCGTTGGAACATTTGCCACCGGGTTCTTCACCTAAACTCGCGCCAATCAGCACCGGCCTTGGCGAAATTCTTTATTACAATGTCCAGTATCGCGCGGATGCCACAAACAAACCGGCAACAGAGTTGGATCAACTCATCGAGTTAAGTGAAATTCAGGAATACACCATCAAGCCTCTTCTTCGCATCGTTCCGGGTATTGCCGAAATCAACGAGAGCGGCGGGTACGAAAGACAATTTGTCATACAGCCAAAGCCGGAAGCACTGGAAGAAGTGAACATGACTTTCAGCGAGGTCGCTGAACTGATTGAACAGAACGTGCAAAATGCGGGCGGCGGCATCATCAGTCGCGGTGGGCAACAACTCACCATTCGTGCCGTCAGTCGCGTTACCAATGCGGAAGAGATTGAAAATCTTCCCCTGAAATTTGGCGCGGCAGTTAAACCGTTACTCGTCAAAGATATTGCCACTGTCAAAAGCGGAACGAAATTCCGCACCGGCGCGGCGACACTTAACGGAAAAGAAACTGTCATCGGCACGACGATGATGCTGGCCGGAGAAAACAGTCGCGAAGTGGCGAATCGCGTCAAAGAACGGCTCAAGGAAATTCAAAGCAAACTTCCCGATGGCGTCGAACTGCAAATTCAATATGACCGTTCTCAGTTAATTGATCGCACCATTGGCACCGTCAAAAAGAATCTATTTGAAGGCGCGATACTCGTCGTGGTTGTTCTGTTGGTTCTGCTCGGCAACTGGCGTGCGGCGCTGATCGTCGCTGCGACCATACCGCTGTCATTTTTATTTGCGCTCACTGGCATGGCGCGATTTGGAATTTCTGGAAATCTAATGAGTCTCGGCGCGGTTGACTTCGGCCTCATCATCGACGGCGCGGTGGTGATCGTTGAAAACATCGTCCGTCAACTTGGGCAACGTCAGCATAAACTTGGTCGCGTTCTCACTGAAGAGGAACGAATCCACACCGTTCTCGCGGCCAGCAAACAAGTGGGTTCTCCCATGTTCTTCGGGGTCGTGATTATCACCGTCGTTTACATTCCGATTCTAGCGCTCACCGGCATCGAGGGGAAAATGTTTCATCCGATGGCGCTGACGGTAATGCTCGCGCTCGGCGGTGCCTTGCTTCTCGCCCTGACGCTCATGCCCGTACTTTGCGCTTTGCTTTTGCGCGGCAATATTCGCGAAGGCGACAACGTTATTCTGCGTTGGGTCAAGGCTCGTTACGAAGCGACGCTCAATCGTGCGTTGAAAATGCGCTGGGCGGTGGTCGTGGTGAGTGTGGCGCTTTTCGCGGGTTCACTTTGGTTGTTCAATCATCTCGGCGCGGAATTCGTTCCCAAACTCGACGAAGGTTCAATCACGTCAATGCTCTACAAACCTGTCGGCATGAGCATGGAAGAATCGTTGCGCACGGACATTGAAGTTTCAAACAGGCTGCTCAAAGACTTTCCAGAACTGACACGCATCTTCACCCGCATTGGCACGAGCGAAATCGCCACTGATCCTATGCCGCCAAATGAGAGCGACGTTTACATTTTTTACAAACCGATGAAGGAGTGGCCGAAAACCCAAGGTCGCCCGACGAACAAAGCGGAATTGCGCGAGCATATCGAAGCGGTTTTGAAGAAAATCAATCCCGATTACGACATCCTTTTCGCGCAACCGATTGAAATGCGCTTCAACGAAATGTTGGAAGGCACGAAAGCGGAATTGTCGGTGAAGATTTTTGGGAACGATTATGACATTCTCGAAAAACTGGCGGAACAAATTAAGGTCATTCTCGAAAAATCACCCGGCGTCGCGCAGGTAGAATTCGAGACGGAAGGCCGCACGCCGCAACTGCAAATCAACGTGAAGCGCGATGTGCTCCAACGTTACGGCGTGCAAGCTGGCGAAGTGAATAAAGCAATCAATGCCGCGCTCGCAGGCCGGGAGGTCGGCCAGATAATCGAGGGAAATCGTCGCTACGATATTGTCGTGCGAATGCCCGAGGGATTGCGCGCCGATGATGAGGAAATTAAAAAGTTGCCTTTGCGCGTTGGCGCAACCGGCCTGCTTCCACTCGGAAAAGTGGTAGAATTTGCAACGCTGAAAACAGTGGAACCGATTCAACGCGACGACGGACAACGCCGCTCCGCCTTGATGGTCAATTTGAAAACGCGCGACATCGAAGGCTTCGTCAAAGCAGCGGAACAGCGCATCCAGCAGGAAGTGAAATTGCCGGAAAATTATATTGTTGAATTCGGCGGACAATTTAAAAATTTGCAACAAGCCCGAACACGCCTCGCCTTCGTTGTGCCTTCTGCGTTGGTGCTGATTTTCATTCTGATCTTTCTGGCGTTTGGAAGTATTCGACAGGCGTTGTTGGTTTACTCCGGCATTCCGCTGGCGGTAACGGGCGGTGTCGCCGCGCTTTGGATTCGCGGAATGCCATTCAGCATCACGGCGGCGGTTGGATTCATCGCGTTGAGTGGCGTTGCAGTGTTGAACGGTTTGGTGATGATTGCCTATTTCAACCAGCTTCGCGAAGAAGGCAAATCGATCCGCGATTCTGTCATCGAAGGTTCACTGACAAGGTTGCGTCCGATTCTTATGACCGCGATGGTCGCAAGTTTGGGATTCGTGCCGATGGCGCTGGCCACGGGCGCAGGGGCGGAAGTGCAACGTCCGCTCGCCACCGTTGTGATTGGTGGAATTTTAAGCTCTACTTTTCTCACCCTGGTGCTGCTTCCGGTGCTTTACGAATGGTTCGAGAGGCGAACAGAAAAGCCGCACGGCGCGAAACCTGACAGCGATATCAAACAGACAATATGAAATTGGCAGCCATTATTTTGCTTAACTTAATCACCGCGCTAACAGCCTCCGCGCACGGCATCTCCGAAGCGGACCAGCAGGGCATTTTGGAAGGCGGCAATCTGGAATACATCAAACTTGGGGCGACCCACATGCTGACTGGATACGATCATCTTTTATTTTTGTTCGGAGTTATCTTTTTCCTGACGCAATTCAAAGACATCGTGAAATTCATCACGGCATTCACCCTTGGCCATTGCGTCACCCTGATCTTTGCCACCTTGCTCCACATAAAAGCCAATTTTTTCCTGATCGACGCGGTCATTGCGCTTACGGTTTGTTACAAAGCGTTCGATAATCTCGATGGATTCCGGAAATACATCGGCACACAGCCGCCAAGTCTTTTGGGAGCGGTTTTCCTGTTTGGGTTGATTCACGGATTCGGTCTTTCCACACGCCTGCAACAACTCCCGCTCGGACACGAAGGGCTGGTGTTTCGAATTCTCTCTTTCAATCTCGGCGTAGAGATTGGACAGGTCCTTGCCCTGACTGGGATGTGGGTGTTCTTATCAAGATGGCGCGGGACCAGTTCGTTTTTCAAATTTAGCAAAGCCTGCAATGTCGCATTGATGATTGCGGGCTTTCTGCTTCTGCTGATGCAGCTCCACGGCTATCAACACACACAATTTCCGGCTGATTTTCCGACGAACAAAGACGAACATTTCCAGATTCACCAAAACATGGAAGCAAATCGCGATATCGGAACGGAAGGCGAAAAATAGAAACCCGGAAACACTTTGCTGCGAGCGCAGCGAAATCAGAAAGCAAAAACAAAATCATGAAAAAAACAACACTCGTTGCGATAGCCTTATCGGCCTTCATCGCGTTCAGCACAACTCAAGCGCAGGAAACCAAAGAGAAGAAGCCAGCCCATGAAAGCGGCAGTGGTCATAGTCATTTCACGAAAATCCCTGCGACCGTCGAGGACATTTGGAAAGAAATTCACAAGCAACTCGGGAAGCTAGCCGGCGTTGTTGCCGACAAGGAATTGGGAGAAGCGCACGACCACGCCTTCGCCGTGCGAGATTTGGTCAAAGCCTTGCCGGAAAAGGTTCCGGCGGAAAAGAAATCAGATGCGGAGGCAGGCGCCAAAGAGATCACAAAGCTTGCCGCGGACATCGATAAATCTGGCGCAGCTGGCGCGCAGAAGGCGACCGAAGCGAACGTGAAAAAACTAGGCAAGGCGATCAGCGCGCTCCAAGCGAAACTTAAGGCAGACGGTATTAAGAAATAACGATCGATTGTATCAGCGAAGTTGAGAACCGAATCGAAAATGAACAATACCAAAACGATTATGCAATCTTGGTTCTTCTACGCTGTCGGCGCCGCCATTCTTTATGGCGCGCACCAAATATTCACCAAAATGGCTTCGGATAAAATCGGTGATGGCATTGGAGGATTTGTGGTCGAGGGAAGCGCCGCTCTTACAATTCTGGTCTATCTCGCCTACCTGAAATTCTTCGGACAATGGAACCAAACCTCCAGCGCGGCGGGTGTTTGGTATTCGGTGCTCACGGGAATTTGCGTTGGCATCGGCACCATCTTTTTCTTTCTCTTATTTCAGAAGGGCGGACCCCTCTCCTCCGTGCCAATGATTCTGGCCGGTGGCGCGGCCATTATGGCAATCGCGGGAATATTGTTTTTCGAAGAACGCGCTTCACCGATGAGAATTCTGGGAATTGCTTTGGCACTCACAGGGCTTTTCTTATTAAAAAAGTAGATTGGAAGGGATCGTTCCGAAATATTTCCATGCGTGCCAGCGGCTTGCAAACGTTCAAGAAACTCGTCCACGGCTTCAGTTTGTAACTAAAAGAAACCCCAATTGCTTCACCGCTCGCGACATCAAATTGACCTGCTCGCTCGTTTGCCTTTAACCTGAACGCATGGCAGGAAATTCGTTTGGAGAATTGTTTCGCATTACCACCTGGGGTGAGTCGCACGGTGGCGGCGTCGGCGTGATTGTCGATGGCTGCCCGCCTCGTTTGGATCTGACGGAAGCAGATATTCAACCCGATCTGGATCGCCGTCGTCCCGGTCAATCGAAAATCGTCACGCCGCGCAAAGAGAGCGACACCGTCCAGATTTTATCAGGAACTTTTCAGGGCAAGACTCTCGGGACTCCCATTTCGATGTGGGTCAAGAACGAGGACCAGCGTTCCGAGGCTTATTCGGAAATGGCGACAAAATATCGCCCCTCACACGCGGATTATACTTACGACGCGAAGTATGGCATCCGCAATTGGCAAGGCGGCGGACGCACCAGTGCGCGCGAAACCATTGGCCGTGTGGCCGCTGGAGCGATTGCCAAAAAAATCCTGCGCGAACGATTTGGCGTGGAAATCTTGGCTTACGTGAAACAGGTCCACCGCCTCATCGCCGATGTAAATCCCGAGACGGTGAAGTTCAAAGAGATTGAATCCAACATCGTGCGTTGTCCACACACGGCCACGGCCGAAAAGATGATTCGCCTGATTGATCGCACGCGCAAAGCCGGCGACAGCGTCGGTGGTATTATCGAAGGCATCGCGCGCGGCGTTCCGGCCGGTTGGGGCGAACCGGTGTTTGATCGTCTCGAAGCCGATCTCGCCAAAGGGATGTTGAGCTTACCGGCGTCGAAAGGCTTTGATGTCGGCTCCGGGTTCGGCGGAATCCTGCTGACCGGTCGCGAACACAATGATCTCTTTCGCATTAAAGGCGGCAAAGTTCGCACATTGACCAATCGTTCGGGCGGAATTCAAGGCGGCATTTCCAACGGCGAAACGATTTATTTTCGCGTGGCGTTCAAGCCGGTTGCCACCGTGATGCACGAGCAACAAACCGTCGGCAGCGATTTGCAGAATACCACGTTGAAAGGCCGCGGACGCCACGATCCCTGTGTGCTTCCCCGCGCCGTGCCGATGGTGGAAGCAATGACCGCGCTGGTGTTGCTTGACCATGCCTTGCGACAAAAGGCACAGTGTGATTTCGCTTAAGACTGAATCCAAAGCTTCTTAATCTTAATCATCCTCTTAATCGGGTAGCGAGGATTAGGGTTAAAAGGCAGGATAATGATTACGAGCCGCTGGCGTCCGATCACAAACATCTTGTTTATCCCTGTTTCAACCCCGCGCATTTCCTTGCGAACGCACGGCTCAAGGTTTTCTTTGACTCTCCCCTGCCCTTTGTTAAATTCGCGGCTCACTTTTCTGCGGATTTCCCGAAGAATTAACAACAGAATGCAGTTTAATTATGGCATCTAAATCGAACAAATACGTTTACACTTGGGGCAACAAAAAAGCGGACGGCGACGGTTCCATGAAACCGCTCCTCGGCGGCAAAGGCGCGAATCTCGCCGAAATGACCCGCATCGGGCTCCCCGTTCCTCCCGGATTTACGATCACGACTGAAGTATGCACTTACTTCTACGCCCACAAGAAAACTTATCCAAAAGAACTCCAGGGCCAGATGGAAGCGGGTGTTACCAACATGGAACGCATCATGGGCTGCAAATTCGGTGACGCGAAAGCAATGCCGTTGCTCGTGGCCGTTCGCTCCGGCGCGCGCGATTCGATGCCGGGCATGATGGATACAATTTTGAACCTCGGCCTGAACGACCAGACGGTTCTTTCGCTCGCTGCGGCGACGAAGAACGAGCGTTTTGCCTGGGATTGCTACCGCCGCTTTATTCAAATGTACGGCGACGTCGTCCTCGGCGTGCAAAAGAAGGAAAACGAAGATCACGAACCGTTCGAAACGGCCATTCACGAATTCAAGCACGAGCGTTACAACAAAGATATCATCGATAGTGAACTCACCGCAGGTGACCAGCAGGAGCTCGTCAAGCGCTTCAAAGAGCTCGTCAAAAAGCGCACCGGCAAAGGTTTTCCGAACGATCCGTGGGAACAATTGCGCGGCGCAGCAGGTGCCGTGTTCGGCTCCTGGATGAACGACCGCGCCACGGTTTATCGCCGGAAATACAATATTCCGAGCGAATGGGGAACAGCCGTCAACGTGCAGGCGATGGTTTACGGCAACACCGGCGAGACCTCGGGTTCAGGTGTGGCTTTCACTCGCAATCCAGCAAATGGCGCGAATGAATTCTACGGCGAATTCCTCATCAACGCCCAGGGCGAAGATGTGGTCGCCGGTGTGCGCACGCCGGAACCGGTGTTGGAATTGAAGAAGCAGATGCCGAAGTCCTACGCCGAACTGATGAAAGTTCGCAGCATTCTTGAAAAACATTTCAAGGACGTGCAGGACATCGAATTCACGATTCAGGAAGGCAAACTGTTCATGCTCCAGACGCGTAACGGCAAGCGGACCGCGATGGCCGCGCTCAAGTTCTCGATGGACATGGTCAAAGAGAAGCTCATCAACTGGGAAACCGCGATCCTGCGCAACCCGGCCGATCAACTCGAACAACTTCTTGCCCCGGTGTTCAATCTCGCCGAAGTCAAGAAAGCCAAAGTCATCGCCACCGGTCTTCCGGCTGGTCCTGGCGCGGCCACGGGCCAGATTTATTTCAACGCCGATCGCGCCGTTATCGCTGCGGCGAAAGGTGAAAAAGTGCTGCTCGTCCGCGTCGAAACTTCGCCCGAAGATTTGCGCGGCATGATTGCAGCCGAAGGCATTTTGACGGCGCGCGGCGGGGTCAGTTCGCACGCCGCGCTCGTGGCCCGTCAGATGGGCAAAGTGTGCGTTTGCGGTGCGGCGGCGCTCAACGTGGATTACAACAAGAAGACGGTGACCGTTGCCGGGCAACTGTTCAAAGAAGGCGATTTCCTTTCCATTGATGGAACGGCCGGCACGGTTTACGCGGGCCAGATTGCGACCTCCCCTTCCGAAATTATCGCGGGCCTCATTGGCAACGACAAAGCGGCGCAGAAAACCGAGAAGTTCAAAAACTTCGCGCAGCTCATGAAATGGTGCAAACAGGCCACGCGCATGGAAGTTCGCACGAACGCGGATAATCCAGAGCAGACCGCCAACGCGATTGCGTTCGGCGCAGTGGGCATCGGCCTTTGCCGCACGGAACACATGTTCTTCGAGGGAAATCGTATCGACGCCATGCGTGAAATGATTCTCGCTGAGAACACAGACGACCGCAAAAAGGCACTCAAAAAATTGCTTCCGTATCAGCGGGAAGATTTCATTGGCATGTTCAAGGAACTAAAAGGTTTTCCGGCCACGATCCGTTTCCTCGATCCGCCATTGCACGAATTCCTGCCGCACGATCATGCGGCGCAAAACGAACTGGCCAACAAACTGAACGTGTCCGTGGATACGATTTCCAAGCGCGTTCATGAATTGCACGAATTCAATCCGATGCTCGGCCACCGCGGTTGCCGGCTTGGAATTGTTTATCCGGAAATCTCTGAAATGCAGGCGCGCGCGGTGTTCGAAGCCGCAGCCGAGGTGCAGAAAAAGGGAATCAAAGTTAAACCTGAAATCATGATTCCGCTGGTGGGATTCCCGAGAGAACTGCAATTGCAATTGGAGGTTGTCCATCGCGTCGCAGCGGAAGTCGCCAAGGAAAAGAAATCAAGATTCAATTACCTCGTCGGCACGATGATTGAAATCCCTCGCGCTGCTTTGGTGGCGGATGAGATCGCGAAGGACGCGCAGTTCTTCAGCTTCGGCACGAATGACTTGACGCAAACCGCGCTCGGCATGAGCCGCGACGATTCAGGCTCGTTCCTTCCAGCGTATCAGGAGAACGAAATCGTGAAGCAAAATCCGTTTGCCACCATTGACCAGAATGGCGTCGGCAAATTGATGCAAATCGCCGTTGAACTCGGACGCAAATCGCGCCCGGACATCAAGCTCGGCATTTGCGGCGAACACGGCGGCGAACCTTCCAGCGTGAAATTCTGTCATCGCATCGGTTTGGCTTACGTCAGTTGCTCGCCATTCCGCGTTCCGATTGCCCGCCTCGCTGCGGCCCAGGCTGCGCTCGAAGAAAAGAGCGCTGCGAAGAAAAAATAGTTTAAAATAAGAATCACAAAGCCGCTGGAAACCCCAGCGGCTTTTTTGTTTCCGGCAAAAATCAAACGAGCGCTTTCGGCAATTCAATCCAGAAGCAGCTTCCCTCGCCGGGAGTTGATTTCAATCCGATCGTTCCGTTCATGCGCTCCATTCCGCGGCGCGCGATGGCCAGCCCGATGCCGGTTCCCGGATATCTGTCGCTGACGTGCAGGCTTTCCAAGATACGGAAAATGCGTTCGTGATGCTCCGGCGAAATCCCAATCCCCGTGTCGCGGAAAAAGATCAAACTCTTCGTTTCCTCCTCTTCCGCCCAGATCTCGATCTGAAAAGGCCTTTTCTCGTCGTGAAACTTGAGGGCGTTCTCAATGATCTCTGCTATAACTTTTTTTAGAACATTCGTGTTCGCCCACACCTTGGGCAAGGGCTTCATCACCGCAACGTGACAGCCGGTCGCTCGAATTTCAGGATTGAAACTTTTTAGCAAATTCTCGATCAGCCCGTTTGCGTCCACAAAGCCAAGGGAGAGCTCCTCGTAATTCAACCGGCCATACGCTAACAGCGATCCGATCAGACGATCCATCCGTTTCACGCTTTCGGTGATGCGCTGTGCGTAATCGCGCCCCTGCAAGTCAAGTTTCGGCCCATATTCTTCCATCAAAGCCCCGGCAAATCCGCTCATCGCACGCAGTGGAGCACGAAGATCGTGGGCAATGCTGTAATTCAAAGCCTCGGAGCTGCGAACCGTTTCTTCCAGTTCGATCGTGCGTTCTTGAATCCGCCTTTCCAGTTCACCGGCGCTGTTTGCGAGTTGTTCCTTCGCTTGCTGGAGCGCAAGTTCCAAAATCTTTTGGTCATGAATATCGGTGCAGGTGCCGAACCAGCGCACGATGTGACCGTCGGTATTTTTCACGGGAAGAGCGCGACCCAGATGCCAGCGGTATCCTCCTGACCGGCAATCCAGATAACGATATTCCATCTCAAACGGGCGGCCATCTTGAACACAGGAACTCCACTTCTCCGCAGCGGGCGGCGCATCGTCCGGATGCAAAATCGCGTTCCAGCCGCCGACGGCGTCCGCCTGCTCTTCGGTCAGCCCGGTTTGTTCAAACCATTTGCGATTTCGATAATCAATTTCGCCATCTGCGGTTGCCATCCAGACAATCTGCGGCATCGCATCCGCCAGCTGGTGAAACCGCGCCTCGCTTTCACGCAATTCGATTTCGCATTGAGAAGGAAGGCTGTGGCGCAAACGAAATTGAACTGCGTTGCCGTCCCGCCACATGAGCAAACCCGCGGCGAGCTGAATCTCGACCATCGTCCCGTCTGTCCGTTGCACACGCAATGCGATACCGGTCAAAGGCTGACCATCCTGCCGCAGCGATTCACACCGTTGCTGAAGCAGCAGCCTGGAATCGCCATCGACAAAATTGAAAAAGGATTTTCCAAGAAACTCATCAAACCCGGGTGCGCCCAAAATCTCCAGCATCGCGCTGTTGGCAAAAACAATCCGCTGCTCGACCTCCACGGCGATGGCGTCAGGGCACAAGGCAGCGAGTTGATGATAGCTTTCAGCCAAAGCCCGAACGTCGTTCTGATGTGCCTGCCCCACCTCGGAGATTTCCTTCATACGAGTTTTAAGATTCCTTGGAGCCGAGTTTAGATATTTCTCTGGAAAACACAACCAGACATATTCACCGCGAAACCCACCGACGCCCGCGGCGCACTTTAAATCATTTGGCGAGTGACAATGGAGACCGTCTCGCCCTAGCTTTTTCTCCGATGAGCAATCACAAATTAACCTTGGGACATTCTCCGGATCCGGACGACGCGTTCATGTTCTACGCGCTGGCGAAAAATTTAATTCCGACGCACGGATTTTCCTTTGAACATAATCTGCAGGACATCCAGACCTTGAACGAACGGGCCACACGCGGCGAACTGGATATTTCAGCCATTAGCATTCATGCCTACGCCTATGTGAGCGATAAGTATGCCCTGCTCCCGAGTGGCGCGAGCATGGGAGACGGATACGGGCCGATGCTTGTTTCCAAAACCATTTTCAGCCGGGAGCAAATTGCCCAAAAGCGAATCGCTGTGCCGGGCACGATGACGAGCGCCTTTCTCGCACTGCAATTGTGGCTTGGAAAACCAGCGGCGCAGATCGACTACGTGGTCGTGCCCTTTGACCAGATTTTTTCAACCGTCCGTGCTGGCAAGGCCGAGATCGGCCTGATCATTCATGAGGGACAATTAACCTATCAGAACGAAGGACTCGTGGTCTGCCAGGACCTCGGCAAATGGTGGGGCCAGGAAAATGAGAACTTGCCGTTGCCACTTGGCGGCAATGCAATTCATAAAAAATTCGACCCTGCAACGCGAAACGTCATTTCCGGAATATTGACCGCAAGCATTCAATACAGCCTCGATCATCGCGAAGAAGCGGTGGAGCACTCACTGCAATTTGCCCGCGACATGGGACGGGACCTGGCCGATAAATTTGTCGGGATGTATGTAAATCATTGGACGCTCGATTACGGCGAACGTGGCCGCAAATCCATCCGGCTTTTTCTGGATCGCGCCTATGAGCAAGGAATCATTCCGCACCGTCAAGAGCTGGAATTCGTCGTTTAATTCCTTTTGCCTCTAATCACCCGCTTGTTTGAGATTCGAGACGTCCGCACCGTCCTCAAACGCGTTCTCTGCGGTGTTTAGTTTTGCAAGCGGATGAGTGAAACCGGATGTTTAGAAAAAAGAAGCTGGAAAAAAATTCCCAGCTTCTTTTTGATTTCTGCTTCACCGCTCCCCTATTCGCTCAACCGGAAAAACCGATACACGTAGCTAAACGGCGTCGTGACTCTGTTTTGATCTCCAACGAGCACCACCGGTTCCAGCGATGGTGTCCATGGAACCATCGGGTCTAAGTCGCTCTTTTCCTGCAAGACATAGGTGCCGCAGCTCACCGGCCACGAAATCACCACGTTGGTCCCTTGCCGCAGGATGCTCAAGACCGGCGCCGTCTCTATCACAGTGACGGTGAAGCTGCAGGTATTGGTGTTGCCACTGATATCGACAGCGGTGCAGACGACGTTATTTGAGCCGAACGGGAATAAATCCCCCGAAGCGGGCACGCTGGTCACGGTCACCATCGGGTCGCAATTGTCGGCGGCTGTCACAGTGAAGAACACTGGCGTTCCGTTGGTTCCAGCACAGCTCACGGTCATGCTCGTCGGACAAGTGATCACCGGCAATTCCGTGTCATTGACCGTCACCGTGAAGGTGCAGGTTGCCGTGTTGCCGCTGGCATCGGTCGCCGTGTTCGTCACCGTCGTCACACCAATCGGGAAAGTGCTGCCGCTCGGCGTGCTGCTGATGAGGTTGGTCACGCTGCAATTATCGGTCGCGCTCACGCTGAAGGTCACATTGCTCCGGCTGCATTGGCCTGCATCGGCACTGACCACCATGTTGATCGGACAGGTGATTCCTGGCAATTCCGTGTCATTGACCGTCACCGTGAAGGTGCAGGTTGCCGTATTGCCGCTGGCGTCGGTCGCCGTGTTCGTCACGGTTGTCGTGCCGATCGGGAAGGTGCTACCGCTCGACGAACTGCTCACCAGATTGGTCACGCTGCAA
>CANJXF010000075.1 GCA_947478865.1 Verrucomicrobiales bacterium
GACCCAACACCGCCTCCCGGCTGATCCCATTCTCCGCCAGTAACTCGTCAATCAATCCATCCGCTCTTCTCCTCGCTTCTTTCTGCTCTTTGGTCATATCTGCTTTTTCCTCCAGTTATAACCCAAACACAATCTTTCTGATACGCTCAAGCCGACCGCCAGGATGCCATAGACCCATTTAAAAAGGGCAATCCGAACACCGACTTTCAGACCACGAAGGTGGAAACTGATGCAAACGGGCTCTGGCATTATCACTACATTCCAAAGAGCTACGCGGTGGTTAATTTCGAGTTGATCCGCAGTAATTACGCAGTCACGCAGGTATCAGTTCCTGTTGGCATGCCGGAATCGATGAGTGCGACACTTGTTATCAAGCGAGGGTGTGCCATCGTAGGCCAAGTCAGCAATCAGCAAGGAAAAGTGATAAGTGGGGCAACCGTTAGGGCATATCACAATTATAGATACCGCAAGTTATCCACCAAAACAGACACGAACGGCCACTTCGAGCTGTTTGGCCTATCAAACCAATTGGAATCCAAAGTGGATATCGTGATTCAGTCAACGGGAATGGCTCCTCAGTTGCACACTGTTCAATTAAGCGAACTGACGAACACGCTGAATCTGATCCTCACAAAAGGAAACCTGTTTCGTGGCCGAATTAGTGACGAGGCGGGAAATCCCATCTCCAAAGTTGTCGTCCAGACAGATTTTGATTTTAACAATCAGATTGATAAAAATTTCGAGTGGCGAACGGAGACAGATGCCGATGGACGGTTTGAATGGGATTCCGCCCCAGCCGAGGCAATCTGCTATTGGTTTGAGGCCAACGGCTACAACATCCTTCGCGGCCATCCGCTTCTCGCCGACGGAAGCGAGCATAAAATCATTCTCAAGCAAAAACCCGAGTAAATGACACTGTTCCTAATAAAGCACCGCTAAAGCATTTCATGCTTTCTGCATTTTCAAATTCAACTGGCTGCGATATTCGCGTTCGTAGCAAATGCAGTTGCGTAAATTATTTTATCCCACATCAAAGGTCTTTACAGTGGCCGCTGGCCATTTGAACAATTGCCCATGCCGAAGAATTATTCGAGGCTCGCCGGAGGGCTGATTGCCGGATGGATTTTACTCTGCGCCTGCTGCGTCAGCATCGCTGCAACAACCGCAGCGCGGTATTCCGTGGATGCCTGGCCAGTTTCGGAAAACGAGCTGCCACAAGGTTCTGTGATCGCGATGCTCAAAACGCAGGACGGCTATCTTTGGCTCGGCACACTCAATGGGTTGGTGCGTTTTGACGGAAATCGCTTCACGGTTTTCGACGAGAGCAACACTCCCGGACTAAACAGCAGCCGGATCGTCAAGCTGTTTGAAGACAGCCAAAAAAATCTTTGGATCGGAACGGAAACGGATGGCGCAGCCGTGATCAAAGACGGCCGGGTGAAAAGCCTGGATTTTGGTCACGGTCGTCGCGAAGGCCGGTTGATCGCCGTGTGCGAAGACCTGGAGGGTGCCATCTGGCTTTACACTGCGGATGGCGAATTGGGCCGCTATCGAGATGGAAAGGTGGATGTCTGGAATGTTGGAGGAGATAGGAACAATCGTTCTCGCAGCATGATCATGGATAAATCCGGCTTGCTGTGGGTGGGGTGGGATCGTTCGCTCTTCTCCATCGACCCAAAGAAAGTGAGCAGTTCAAGCCCATTGCCCAGGGAAGGAACGGTGCGTGTTGCGTTGCTGGATTTTTTACTCGCGAGCAAATCGGGCGGACAATGGCGACTGGCCGACGGACGGATTCAGAGATGGGTGGCGAATAAGATGGAGCGCGACTGGCCGTATCCGTGGCGCAGCGGGACTCGCATCGCCGCAGCGTGTGAAGACCGTGATGGCAACCTGGTCGTCGGCACGCTGGGCGAAGGACTTTTTTGGTTCGATGCGGAAGGAAGCGCGACGCACCTGTCCAAGGCGGAAGGATTGTCCGGCGAATTTGTTCTTTCCTTGCAACCGGAAAACGACGGCAGCCTGTGGGTGGGTTTGGATGGCGATGGGTTGAATCGGGTCAAGCGCCAGATCTTTAAACCGTTAACCGAAGCGAATGGTTTGGTCGTGCAATCCGTTTGTGAAGATGATGACGGCGGCCTTTGGTTTAGCTCGAACAATCAAGGGGTCAATTACTGGAAGGGCGGAGTCCTGAGCCAGTTCCCCTCGCTTTATGGCTCGTTGAGCCAGCTGAATCCGCGCGCCATCCTCGTGGATCGCCAGAAGAAGGTCTGGGTCACCACATCAGGAGAGTTGGCGGGCCTGTTTCAATTGCAGAACCAGCGATTTGAGCCGGTGAACGCAAGCCTGCCGCATCCGAAAGTTTCCGCGATTCATCAGGATCGAGCGGGACAGATTTGGGTCGGCACGGAAGGCGGCCTGGTGCGGTGGAACGAGCGTGAGACCAAAGTCTTTACGACCAAGGAAGGGCTCTCCGCGAATATCGTGCGGGCCATCGCCGAAGATGCCGATGGCAACCTCTGGATCGGGACCGAGCGCGGCGGTTTGAATCGGTTCAGCAATGGCCAATTCACTTCGTTTCAAAAGACCAATGGTTTTCCGAGCGACAACATTTCGTCGCTCTACGTCGATGCCGACGGCGTATTGTGGGTGGGGACTTTTGGCAGCGGCCTCGTTCGTTTTCAAAAAGGAAAATGGACGCACTATACCACTCGCGACGGACTCATCAGCAATAGCGTGGGCTACATGATCGACGACGGCGTCGGCTCGCTTTGGATTGGGGCAAATACCGGATTGATGCGCATTCCGAAAAAGGCGTTAAATGATTTTGCCAACGGCGCGGCGAATTTCATCCCCTGTCGCAGCTATGGAAAACGCGACGGCTTGCCCGCCACCGAATGCACCGCTGGCGCACAACCCGCCGCCTGCCGCACGCGCGATGGAACGCTTTGGTTCCCGACCATCGCCGGACTCGCCTCGGCCAATCCGACAGAGTTTGCCTCCAACACCAACCCGCCGCCGGTCATCATTGAATCAGTTTTGGTCGATGCGCAGGAACAAAGCACAAACGGGCTGCACGGAAAATTGTTGGAGTCGATCATTGTGCCCGCCGGGAAAGAGCATCTCGACATTCAATACACCAGCTTAAATCTCGCTGAGCCGAACCGGGCGCGCTTCAAATATCGGCTCGAAGGACACGAAGTTGGATGGACCGACGTCGGCAACCGGCGCACGGCGAATTACACCAAGCTGCCTCCCGGGAATTACGATTTCCAGGTAACCGCCTGCAATGAAGACGGCGTTTGGAATCCGGTCGGCAGCCATCTCTCCATCGTGGTTCGGCCGCCGTTCTGGCAAAAATGGTGGTTCCTCACCGGAGCGACTCTCATGCTTTTGGGAATCATTGTCGGCATCGTGCATTTTCTTTCTACGCAAAAATTGCAACGCGAGCTCGCCGTTCTGCATCAGCAACAGGCTCTGGAAAAAGAACGTGCCCGCATCGCCCGCGACATTCACGACCAAGTCGGCGCGAGTCTCACGCAAGTTTCGTTGCTCGGCGAAATGTTGGAGAGCGACAAAGATTTGCCCGACGAAGTCGAGGCGCACGCGAAACAAATTTCACAAACCGCGCGCGAAACTTCCCACGCACTCGACGAAATTGTTTGGACGGTCAATCCGTCGAACGACACATTGGACGGGCTGATCAATTACATCTGCAAACATTCGCAGGAATATCTCGCCGTCGCCGGATTGCGCTATCGACTCGAAGTGCCGGCGCAGTTGCCCGCTACTTCCATTTCGCCAGAGGCGCGGCACAACGTTTTTCTCGCGGCGAAAGAATCGGTCACGAACATCGCCAAACACGCCAAAGCCACCGAGGCCTGGATTCGCCTGTTCCTGAACCCGACCAGTTTCACGCTGGAGATTGAGGACAACGGGCGCGGTCCCGGCGATGTGAACAGCGCCGCAGCTCGTTTGAGAAATGGGTTGTCGAACATGCGCAAGCGGATGGAAGATATCGGCGGCACGTTCACAATTAGTCCCGGAGCCAGCGGAGGAACCATCGTGCGCCTCACAGTGCCAATCGGAAAACATTGAACAAACATTATGGCCATCACCGTTTCAATTGTGGAAGACAACGAGCAGTTGCGCGGCACCCTGTGTCGGCTGATTGATCGCTCGGAGGAATTCCGCTGCCTAAGCCAGTTCGGCAACGCCGAGTCCGCCTTGGAAGCGCTGCCCAAGGAACGGCCCAAAGTCGTCCTCATGGACATCAATTTGCCCGGCATGAATGGCGTCGAATGTGTGCGCAAACTCAAGCAAGCAGCGCCCGAGATTCTCGTCGTCATGCTCACCGCCTACGAAGATACCGAGAATATTTTCAATGCGCTCGCGGCCGGCGCGGCGGGATATCTCCTGAAACGCGCACCGCGCACCGAGTTGCTCGAAGCCATTCGCGAAGTGAACAATGGCGGCTCGCCCATGACCACGCACATCGCGCGCAAAGTGGTTCAATCGTTTCAGAAGACCGGCGCCTCCACGCAACCGGCGGAAAATCTATCGGCGCGCGAACAGGAAGTGCTCGATTGCCTGAGCCAGGGATTTCTCTACAAGGAAATCGCTGAGAAGTTGGGCATCAGCTACGAAACCGTCCACACTTACATCCGGCGCATCTACGAAAAACTCCAGGTGCGGACGCGCACCGAAGCGGTGGCGAAGTTTCTTCGGCGTTGAAGCCCGGCTTTTTGCTTGAGCGCCAACTTCGGGGTTCACGGCGCTGACCTTAGATTTCCATTGGAGATTCGCCTATCAAAAAATGAAAAAGCGGTCCGCTCAGGCATTTCATTTGATGCGACGACGCCAATAGCCAGGCTCCCGCTACAGTGACCATGTCGGCGGCGGCGGCCAAGGCATGTTGCAGCGCAACGATGTCGTCGCCCGACTTTTGAGGGGAGCACCTGCCTCCGGCGGTTACGATGACAATGATTCCCCCACCCGCCGGAGGCAGGTGCTACCCAATCGCTTCAAAAAAATGAGCGGACTGTTTCCAGTCCGCTCATTCTGATTTCTGAATGTTTCCTTCTGAATCCGCGACTTATTCTTTGTCGTCTTTTACCATGTCGTCGGCAGCGTCGAAGGCGTGTTGCAGGGCAACGAGGTCTTCGCCGGGTTTCAGTGAGTCGAGCATCTTCTGCTCTTCTTTCAACTGTTCGTCGGAGTAGCTCGCGGCTTTGATCGAGAGACCAATGCGGCGATCGGCGCGATCAATCTTGATGACGCGCGCGGTGACTTCCTGGCCGACTTTGAGCACGTTCTTGATTTTGTCCACGTGATCTTCGGTGACTTGTGAAATGTGCACAAGGCCGTCGATGTCGTGTTGCAAACCAACAAATGCGCCGAAGCTGGCGAGTTTCGTGACCTGGCCGGTGACGAGGTCGCCGACTTTGTAATATTTATCGATGTTGTCCCAGGGATCGGTGCTGAGTTGCTTGATACCGACGGCAATGCGCTGATTGGCCTTGTCGATTTCGAGCACGACTGCTTCGGCTTCGTCGCCCTTCTTGAAGACTTCGGACGGATGATTGATTTTGCGCGTCCAGGAGATGTCCGAGACGTGGATCATACCGTCGAGGCCTTCTTCGAGTTCGATGAATGCGCCGTAGCTGGTCAGGTTGCGAATCTTGCCTTTGACCTTGGTGCCGGGAGGATATTTCTCCATGGCTTTGTCCCAAGGATTGGTTTCGAGCTGGCGAATACCGAGGGAGATTTTCTGTTCATCACGGTTGATGCCGAGAACGACTGCTTCAATTTCCTGACCTTGCGTGAGCACGTCGGAAGGTTTGGCGATGCGTTTGGTCCAGGACAATTCGGTGACGTGAATGAGGCCTTCGACGCCGGGTTCGAGTTCCACGAATGCGCCGTAAGGAACGAGGTTGACAACCTTGCCTTTGACCTTCGTGCCGACGGTGTATTTGGATTCGATTTTTTCCCACGGATTCGTGAGCTTCTGCTTGAGGCCGAGGCTGACGCGTCCTTTTTCCTTGTTGATGTCGATGACAACAACGTCGATGTCCTGTCCAACTTTCAAGATTTCGCTCGGGTGACCAATGCGGCCCCAGCTCATGTCGGTGATGTGGAGCAGGCCGTCCAAACCATTGAGGTCGATGAACGCACCGAAGTCGGTGATGTTCTTGACCGTGCCCTTGCGGATGTCGCCCGGGGTCATGTCGGAGAGCAGCTTGGAGCGCTTCTCGTCGCGTTCGGCTTCGATCAATTCACGGCGGGAGAGAACGATGTTCTGCCGCTCCTGATTTATCTTAACGACTTTGAAATCGTAGGTGTTGCCAATAAATTGGGCCAAATTCTTCGGAGGAATGATGTCGATTTGCGACGCAGGCAAAAAGGCTTCGACGCCGATGTTGACGATGAGGCCGCCTTTGACCGCAGCTTTGACTTTGCCTTTGATGGTGGCGCCTTCGTTGGCGATGCTGAGGATGTTGTCCCAGTTCTGTTTGAACTCTGCTTTTTCCTTCGAGAGGATGACCATGCCGTCTTTGTCTTCGAGGCGTTCGATGAGAACGTCGATGACTTCGCCGACTTTAACGGCTTTGATGTCAACGAACTCGTTTCCGCCGACGACACCTTCGGATTTGTAACCAATGTCCACCAAAACTTCTTTGGGGCGGACTTCGATGATGGTTCCCTTGACGATTTCGCCAGCAACAAAGCGCATCGGCACTTGTTTCATGGCTTCTTCCATTGTGAGCATAATATTTGGTGCGGTGAAGTTGGCGGGCTGGCTTCGGCTCTTAACCTTCCTCCTTTTCATCATCCTAATCGCCAAGCGGGAGTAAGATTATGATTGAGATTACGGTTAAGAAATTTTGGCGATTATTGTCGCTCGTCGGACTTCAAAACACTTACGGACTTAACTGATTTGGTTCTACTGCGTGAGAGAGAGGGAGCTTGGCGCGAACGCTTGAAGACTCCGTGCCTAACGACCGCGTTGCAGGGCAACAGAGGTTGAAGGTTAGGTGATTTTGTTAACTTCTCGTTTCTCAGCCTTAATGAACATCCGCACACGCGGTATTCAGGCAGGGCCAAAAATAAGGTCAAACACCCGCATTGCAAGGCCATTTTGCTCATGGATTTGCTGATTTAGCCCCAGTTGAAATGGAGAGTTTTCTGCAACTCGAAATAGTTTCCGGAGCAACTCAGGCTTGAACCGCCCGCGATTTCCTTCATAGATGTTTCGACTGCAACGATGACACCTGAAATTCCCATCGAACAATTCGAGATTTTTGCCGGCGGCATCGACCATCCTGAATGTATCGCGTTCGACCAGCGCGGCGATCTTTGGGCGGGCGGCGAAGCCGGACAGATCTATCGCATCCCGCAGGATGGCAAAGTTCAACTCGTCACAACACTTGGCAGTTTCTGCGCGGGACTCGCGTTTTCACCCAACGACGAATTATTTGTCTGCAATCCGGCCCTGGGAATCGTCCGCGTTCAGGCGAGCGGCGAATTGACCAACTTCGCGAACGAGGCCGCAGGGCAGAAAATCATTTGTGCGAACTACGGGTTGTTCGATTCCGCCGGAAATTATTACGTCACCGACTCCGGCAATTGGAAAAAGAATAACGGTTACTTGCTGCGCTTCACCCCCGAAGGCCACGGTGAAATTCTCGGCGGCCCCTTCGGTTATGCCAACGGCCTCGCGCTGAGCGCGGACGAGAAATCACTCTTCATGGTGGAGAGCAATACGGATTCGGTCTTCCGGTTTGCAATAAAGCCAGACGGTTCCGTGAGCGCGCCGGAAGTTTACGCAACAGAATGCGGACGCTTTCCGGACGGACTCACGCTCGACGCCGAAGGAAATCTCTACGTCTGCTGCTATGCCTCCGATGAGATCTGGCGCATCAGTCCTTCTCGCGAGAAGACCCTCTTCGCCTGGGATCGCAACGCCATTCTCCTCGGCAGCCCGACGAATATGGCTTTCGGCGGCGAAAACTTTGACGAACTCTATTTCGCCAATCTCGCCCGCATGACCGTGACGCGGGTCAAAACCGGCCGCAAAGGACAGCCGCTGGCGAATCAGAAATCGCCGAAAAAATTAAAGCCACGCCCGACGCCGCTCTGAATCAACGCTATGCCAAGACTCGAAAAGAAAATCGCGATCGTCACCGGTGGCGCGCACGGAATTGGCAAAGCCATCGCAGAAATTTTCTCTGCGGAAGGCGCGCGTGTTTTCATCGCGGACCTGGATGAAACCGCCGGCGAGGAAACCGCTGCCACAATTCGACAACAAAGCGGCGATGCCACCTTTATCCGCTGCGACGTTTCTTCCATGATCGACGTTGCCGCAGTCGTGCAGAGCGCGGCGAAAAAGACCGGGCGCATCGAAGTGCTTTGCAACAACGCCGCCTACCTTGGGCAAGGGCACCGCGCAGGCGAAGCGTCAGATGACGAATGGGAAAAGTCGTTTCGCATTTCTCTAATGGGAACACAGCTCTTCACCCGTGAAGTCCTGCCGTTCATGCAGAAGCAAACGAGCGGTTCTATCATCAACATCAGTTCAATTCAGGGAATCGTCGGCGCGCGAAATTCAGCGGCCTACACCAGCATCAAGCACGCGCTCGTCGGGTTCACTCGCAGCGTCGCTTACGATTACGGCGCGCAGAACATTCGTTGCAACGCCATTTGCCCCGGAGCGATTCGCACCCGGATTTCGCCCGAAATTGGCTCCGAACTCCACGAACGGCAAATCAGCAAAACATTTCTCGGGCGCACAGGAGAACCGCGCGAAGTCGCCACCGCCGCTCTCTTTCTCGCCTCCGATGAATCGTCCTACATCACCGGCGCAATTCTTCCCGTCGATGGCGGCTGGACGGCAATGTGATTTATGGAACCGAACGCGAAAATTGAGGACGGAAAACTGGAAATCTGGCGCGAATCGCTCACCCACTTGCGGCACTTGAGCGATGAAGTTTGGAAGCGATTTCAACTTTTCCTTTGGTTGGATTTGATCTTCTTTCTGCTGGCGGCGAGCGTCTGGCGCAATTCTTTGGGCGGTTGTTGTTTTCTGATTCTGGCTGCGTTGGGCATTGCGTTCGTTGGCCGTTACATTCTGAAACGAAACCGGATTTATTACCTCCAAATGCTCGCCAAAAAATCGTTACTCGAAGATGAGCTTGGCTTTTACACCGCAAAATTTTCCAGCTCAGAAGTTGATCTGGCCTTTCCGTGGCGGCTCGCGCCCGATGTGGTTTCCGAAATAAGAACCGATTTGGATGCTTGGGTTCAAAAATCGATCCGCCCCGACGGATCAATTGCGCGCTGGCTGTTCGTCATTTACGAAGGGTTCATCGGCATTTACATCATCGCGCTCGTGTTGTTGCTGATTCGTTATCTAAAAACTTTATGAAATCAAAACGCCGCCAGATTCGTTTGACCTTTGTCGCCAGCGGAGAATCCGTTCTCGCCGAAATGCTCGACGACGAAGCACCCGCCGTTTGCGAACACGTTTGGAAAACTTTGCCCATCGAAACCAAGGTCATTCACGGCATGTATTCCGGCTTTGAGGTTTTCGCGATGCTGGAAAATCCGCAGCCGCTCCCCGAAGAAAATCGCGTGCAACTGCCGTTGCCCGGCGAACTGCTTTATTTTTACGATCCCAGCACCGGCGCGGTCGGCGCGAAGAAACCGGTGGCCGAACTCGTTTTGGTTTACGGACGGGGCGTGACATTGCGCGCGCACGAAGGCGTGCCGACGCATTGCAGTTTGTTCGCACGCATCCCCGGCGATTGGAAATACGACTGGACGAAATTCGCGTTGGAATGTCGCAAAGCCCGCTGGGAAGGCCCGCAGGTTTTGCGGGTCGAGCAGGTGGAATAATTTATGAAATCGCTCTGGGCATTTCTATTCGCAACAAGTCTGTTCTTGTTTGGCTCCAGCACATCTAGCCGAGCGGAATATCATATTGGTTTTTTAAATAAAACCGGACGCCGACTCGATTCGGTAGGTCTGTATTTCAATAACAAGAAGGTGGTAATGCGCGGCTTCTTGGTGAAAGGTGGCCAATCAACCTACGGCTCGCTCACTCAGCGCCTCCCGTCAGAGGCCGAGGTTCGGTGGGACGACAATGGTAAGCGCCACGCCGTTAAATTTAAACTCAGAGACGTGGTTCCCAACAGCGTCACTCGTGACGGAATAATTTACTTTGTTATCAACGAAAACAGCACGGTGGATGTTAAACCCATAAAATGGGGAGATGATAATGCTTGGGCTGAACTCGTGAAAGGATTGCGTCCGAAAGGAGAGTATCGGCTGGGTTTCATCAACAAAACAGGAAGGGATTTGAGTGCAGTATCCGCATATTATGGCGAGCAGAAGGTCGGCGTTGCAGGGGATTTGCCCATGCGAGTGAAAGTGGGATATTCAGACCCTTTGGAACCCCCCAATCCCCTCCGAAGCCGAAGTGCGGTGGGATGAAAATGGCGCAGCCCATGCAGTAAAAATTAAGCTCGAAGGAGTGGTTTCAAACGGTTTTGAAGGAAGAATTTTTTTCATCATAAAAGAAGACGGAACCATCGATATCACACCAATCGAAAACGCAGACACGGACGGAGGTGTCCGATTGATGAGGAAATTATTTCCTCCAGATCTTCCGAAGAAATAAGGTCACCATCAGCGGTGGTTATTAAGCAAACAACTCCTTAATCGCCTTCCCTTTTCCGTCCGGCGTCACGTAGAACGGGCGTTTCTCCACTTCGTAAGCCAGCTTCGGCGAGATGCCCATCGCGCGGTAAATCGTCGCGTGCAAATCTTCGATGACCACGCGGTTCTCAATCGTTTTGCACGGCCGTTCGTCGGCGGTTTTGCCCCAGAGAAAACCTTTTTTTAGTCCGCCGCCGAAACACAACACGCTGCCCGCATCGGTGAAATGGCGGTGCATTCCGTAAAATTTTAAATCTTCGATGATGTCGGGCTGCGCGACCTGGCCTTTGACTTCGTTGCCGGGTTTTCCTTCGACCAAAGCGTCGCGACTGAATTCGCTGGCGAGGACAATCAAGGTGCGATCCAGCAACCCGCGCGCCTCCAAATCGAGCACAAGTTGCGCGATCGGCGCGTCGATGGCTCTCTTCATTTCAACCAGACGGGCGTGGCCATTTTCGTGCGTGTCCCAGTATTGAAACGGAATGTATTCGCTGGTCACTTCAATAAAACGCGCGCCCGCTTCGGTCAATCGTCGAGCGAGCAAACAGCCGAGACCAAATCGGCCGGTGTTGTATTTCGCATAACTTTCCTTTGGCTCCAACGTGAGGTCGAACGCTTTGGCCGCATCGGAACTGAGCAGGCGATTGGCGTTATCGAGCGAGCGGAGCAGCGACTCTTTTTGGTAGTCGCTGCCGAGTTGCGTGATGGGACTTTTCGATGCGAGTTGTTTGAAGAATTTGTCTCGATTTGCAAAGCGCGACGGGCTCATTCCCTCCGGTGGGCGAACCGCTTTGACCGCTTCTTCAGGATTGGCGATGAGAAACGGGCCGAATTCGCTGCCGAGGAAACCCGCGGTGTGAAACGCTTTTAATTCTTCCCCCTCGCCGAGATCAAAGCGCTGCCCAATGTCGATGAACGCGGGCAAGGCAGGATTTTTTGGCCCCAGCGTGCGTGCAATGACAGAACCGATGTGCGGCGCGGCGACGGTTTGCGGCGGCGCGTAACAGGTGTGCCATTGGAATTGATGGCGCGAATGCAGAATGAAACCGAGATCGCCCGCCGTGTAGGAGCGGATCAACGTGGCGCGATCCATCACCTTGGCGACTTTCTCCAGACCGGCAGTGAGTTTGATGTTGTCGACGGCTGTATCGATTGTGGGAAACGTGCTGAGAACTTTTTGCACCGACATTCCCTTTTCGAAAGGCGCGTAACGTTTCGGATCGAACGTTTCGGTGGAAGCCATGCCGCCGCCCATCCAGAGAATGATCACGGTGTCGGCGGTCGCTTTGATTTTTTCCAACTCGGCCGGCGTTTCCGCGCTTAAAACTCTATTCGGATAACCGGCCGCCAATGCGCCGAGCGTGGCCGCGCTCGCCGTTTTCAAGAATGCGCGGCGATTAAGTTCTGTGTGCGTTTTCATACAAATCTCTTCCTTCGTTCACGAGCGGTTCCCGGCAAATCAATAAATCAACTGGAACTCCGGCAGCATCGCCACCGCCCAGAGAAAATCTTCCACGCCTTCGCGTTGCACCGATTTGCCGACCAGTTCCGCCGCGGTCTTGTATTCGTCGCTCGTTGGCCTGCGCCCGAGGGCCTGGCGAAAAATGCGATCAATCAATTCGCGATTCGATTTTGCCTCTCCCGACAAACTGGCTGCGCCGCGTTTCAAAATGCCGGACAGCGTTTCGCCATTCGTTATTTCCAACGCTTGAAGCGTCGTGGCGGAACTTGGTCGTGTGGTGACGATCTGCTCGCGATTCGGTCGTCCGAGCGAAACCATCAGCGGATCGGCCGCCACGAGCGCCGCGCGGATTTTCCCCGGATTTCCTTTCGTAAGCTGGCTTGAAATCAAGCCTTTCCCGAGGCGCCACGGCTGCATCGAGATTTGCCCAAGGTCCACTGCGGCAGTCCATTTGGCGTCCGCAAATCCAGGCTTGTCCCAACCGTCGGCTTTTTGCTCGCTCACCCGCCATGAGTTGTCGCTTACGATTTCGGCCACTTTTTCCGAACCGGATTCGCGCGTGCGCAATTGCAGGTAGAAAAGCAGACCCGCGGGATTTTCTGTTCCTGCGACGCTGTTGGCGGCCGTGGGGGCGAGATTGCCCGGCAAATTGTTTACGCCTTCTACAGCAATGATATTTTCGCCCGGCTTGAGAAACGGCTTGAGATCAAACATTTCGGGATGCGTCCAATCGTTTCCAAAGCCCACTTTTTTCCCGTTCACAAGAATAGAAAACTCGTTGTCGCAAGTCAGAACCGCAACGGCTTGGCCCAGCTCACCTTTTATTCGAACCACTTTACGGAAGTAAACGGTGCCCGCCTTGCCTTTGCTCTCCGCATCTTTGGTGCTCCAAATCCAATTTGGCAACGTCATCGGATAAGATTTATTTTTATTCGTGACCACTTCGCCGATCACGGCGTCGGCTTTCGCGTAGCCAATCCCAGTCAATGAGGTCAGAGCATCACGAAATTGTTCTGCCGATAGGCGTCGCACGGCTGGTCCGCGAAACACATATTCTCGCGCTGTTTCATCCACATTCACCGAGGGAAGTTGATAGGTGCGCGAGGTGACAATCTGCGCGATGAGATGCTTCACGTCGTAGTGATGCGCCGCAAAATCTTCCGCGAGCCAATCGAGCAGATTAGAATTCCACGCAGCCTGCTCCATGTCGTCCACCGGTTCGACGAGTGCCCGGCCCATCAGTTTTCCCCAGAAACGGTTCACCAAGGTGCGGGAGAGCCGGCCGTTCTGCGGACTGGTCATGCACTCGGCCAATTGTTTTAAACGCGTCGGCTTGTCGGCCGTCGCGTCCACTTTTCCAAATTCGGGATAGAGGAATTTTGTGCCCGCCTTTTTACCCGTCGGTTTGTCGCACTGGAAAATTTCAAGAGGGGTGTCGGCGTAGATATTTGCCAGGGCATAGGCGTCCGAGAGTTGCCAATCATTGATAAAACTGTCGTGGCAGGAAGCACACTTCAGGTTGATGCCCATGAAGACCTGAGAAATGCTTTGCGCAGCCTGCATTTGCGGAACCTGGCTGGCGTTGATCGCCCCGCGCCAAACGATTCCCTTGCTGAAGCCTTCAGATTCCGGCGTTGGATTGACCAACTGCGCGACGAACTGGTCGTAGGGCATGTTGGTCGCCAGCGCAGAATAGAGCCACTGGGTGATTTGTTTGCGGCCGCCATCGATGTAGCCGGTGCCTTTGTAATCATTGCGCAACAAGTCATTCCAAAAGGTGAGCCAATGTTCTGCGTAACTGGTTTGATCGCTCAGCAGGCGTTGCACGAGCTGCTCTCGTTTGCGCGAACTTTTGTCGGAAAGGAACGCGGACAATTCTTCCGGCGGCGGGAGCAAACCGTGAATGTCCAAATAAACACGCCTTGCAAAAACCGAATCGCTGATCGCCTCAGGCCATTTGGTTTTGTTGGCCTTGAAATAGCGATCGACAATGGCGTCCACCGGATTGGCGAATCTGCTCTGGAAAATCGACGGATGATTGGGTTTTAAGTTTTTCGCTTCAACTTTACCGAGCCAAACTTCCTTGTCCCATTTCGCACCCTGATCAATCCACGCGCGGATCAAGCCGATTTGCTCGGGCTTTAACTTCGAGCCTTTCGCGGGCATCACTGTTTCCGGGTCAAAACCCATGACCAATTGGATGAGTAAGCTCTGGTCACTTTTCCCGATGACGATGGCGGGGCCGGAATCGCCGCCTTTTAAAAACGTTTCGCGATTGTCGATTTTGAAACCGCCTTTTTCTTTGCCTCGCCCGTGGCACTTTGTGCAACTGGTTTCGAGAATCGGCCTGATCTCGCTGGAGAAATCAACCTGGCGCGACGGAGGAGCAGGAAGTTGGCGGATTTGCTCGGGAGTGATCGCAGCAGAAACTGCGAGAGAACCGCTGCAAATAAACAAGACAGTAAATTTTAAGAGGGGCGAACTCATTTGTGCGTGGAAAAACATAGGGTAAAACCGCGCCCGAAACAAAGAAGGAATTGTCGAACCGGTTGCGAATTTATCCTGGCAAAATATAATTTCAGGTCGGGGAATTTTAGAGATTCGTTTGAATATTTGCCGGCTTATAGAACAGCGCCCAACTACCCGCACTGGATCCTATGTCGATGGTTCCACGCGGATTTTTTATATCGAACTTGTACCATTGCACGTGGCCGTCTTCGAAAACAAATTGGCCGCCAGTTGGCGCGTTATTCTGGCCGCGATGGCTGGCCAATTTGACGCTGCCGCTGACCCAGTCAACGGTTCCTCGACTCGCATTGTAGTTTAGCGACTGGAGCTGATCGCTGATGAGCGGAGTCAATCGATATTTAGTGCCAAATTTTTTCTTATAATGCCACTCCCCCAGCCCGGCCGAGTCGTAGGGCCAGCCGAGCTTGTCCCGGCCCGGAAGATAAAAATATCCAATCAAGTTTGGCGGGTTATTTAGCGATTCGTAGGCCCGATGGTAATCGCTCGCAGGGCAATATATGACATCGTTCACGGCGCGATCCTTCCCGTTGGCTCCCGGGCGATTCTTGTATAGGTAAGGTCGATAGAAAACGGTATCTGCGTTTAGCGGCATCCAGCTTAAATCCGCGGCCCCCGTGCCGGTGGAGCAGTCCAGAAAGGAGTTGTTGTTATCGCCCGCGTACATGTTCATCGCGATGCCCCACTGCTTGAGATTATTGGCGCACTGGATCTTGATCGCTTTCTCCTTCGCCTTGGACAAGGCAGGGAGAAGCAATCCTGCAAGAATCGCGATGATGGCAATGACAACCAGCAGTTCGATCAAAGTGAATCCATCGGTCTTTTTCGGCGTAGGCTTTATCATAATCATATTATTTCACTGAGCCCTTTCTCTGGCGTCTCAAACCGATTCCGGGCCGGACTTTCCCCGGTTAGGGCAGAATCAACCGCGTTGAACAAGGCGTCATGAAACGAGACCCTTTTCAAGCGGAAATTCCGCCAAATCTGCAAAGTTCTATTGGTCATCTGAGTTCAATAGAGAGAATAGCTCAAGCTTGACCGCTTTGTCCTGATTGGGCAATAAGACATTACCGGATAAGCCAATGCTCAAGCGCCTGACTATTTTATTCTTCCTTGCCGTGCTCGTGCCACGGTTGCAGGCGCAACCGGAGTTTGTCACCACCCACAGCCTGTCGAAACAATTCGTGATTTACGGTCCAAAAGAAGCCCCGAAAAAATTAAGGATGGGCCGCACTCCGCTGGACCCGGCATTAACCGCGGTTTCTTGCGAACGGATTAAACAAGCCGTGCTCGTGGAAATCGGCGGAATGGAACAATGGCGGCTGTCGAATCAACAGATCGGTAATATTTACGTCGTGCTGCATCCCGCGCTGAATCAAGAGGCCGTGATCACGCCGATTCGCGGCACAAAATGTTTCACCTATCGAGTAGATCTGCCCAATGAAATCGAACCAGCCCGCTTGGTCGAGGCAATCACCCACGCAGTTCTGCTGGAGTTGGTAAATCGTCATACCAGTGAGCAAGTGACGCAAATTCCGCTTTGGCTGGCCAAGGGAGTGTCCGCCCAGGTGCAGGCCGTGGCGCCGGAATCGCTAGTCCTGGAACAACACAAAAGCCAGGGGCTGGTTCCCTCTTCGCCGATCGCCTCGGTTAACGGAAAATTGAAAATCGACCCGCTCCACGGGATCCGCGAAACGTTGCAACACTGCAACCCGTTAAGCTTCGATGAACTTTGCTGGCCAGGAACCCTCACCGCCGAACGCGCCAGTCACTTCGAACCTTGCGCGCAGTTGTTCCTTTATGAGCTGTTGCGATTGAAAAACGGACGGGTCTGTCTCATGAAGATGCTGGGCGACATGCCTAATTATTTAAACTGGCAAATCGCCTTCATGCAGGCCTTTTCTCCCCATTTCAAGCAGGCGGTAGACGTGGAAAAATGGTGGAGCCTGACTCTCGTTAATCTCACTGGTCGCGATCCGTCCAGAATCTGGTCGCGCGAACAATCGATCGAACGAATTGATGCAGTCCTGAGAATCTCCGTGCGCGATGCAACGCCGGGCAGCGGTGATTCGTCGCTTCAGGGAATTATTTCCACTTGGGAGCCCGCTCGGCAAAAACCCGTGTTGATGAAAATTCTTGGGCAGCTCCGCGCTTTGCGGACGCGTCTCCAGCCGGAATCGGTCGCGCTCGCGGACGAATATTGTCACGCGTTGGAAGCCTGTTTGAAGAACGGCCAAAAGGATCCAGTTTTTCTGTTGCGGGCGTTTTCCCGCAACGATGCCGCGGAGGTCCGGCAGTTGACTTGCGCCAAAATCGATCAATTAGACCAAAAGCGCGCGGCCCTGCGGAAAAAAGCTCATCCCAGCACCCGTGAAGAAGCGATACTCAGCGCGTTGGAAATAGCGACGCCGCGCAAGTCTCCTTCCAGCAAGCAATAGTTACTTCCGAGCCCAGCTTTTTTTATTCCCTTGGAGTCAACCGCACGTCGCTCTTGAACCGCGAGCGAGTTTTTCCCGCGTTCTATCCGCTCGACTAACTTTGCGATTTCAGAAAACAATTTCTGCCATGAAGCGCAGAAATTTTCTTCAAGTCCTCGCCATCGGCGCAGCGGCCGCAGGTCCGAGTTTGTTGATCTCAAATTCGGTGCGAGCGCAGCAGGAGCGCGCGGCGGAGAAGGCAGCTCAGAAAACTTTCTCGGCTGATGTGGTCATTGCTGGAGGAGGAATCGGCGGCTGCGCTGCGGCTCTTTCCGCTTTGCGGAAAAATTTGCGCGTCATCATGACCGAAGAAACCGATTGGATCGGCGGACAAATTACGCAACAAGGCGTTCCGCCCGATGAACACCGCTGGATTGAATCCCTTGGCTGCACTCGTGCGTATCGCGAATTCCGGACGGCGATTCGCGACTATTATCGCCAGTATTATCCGCTTACGGAAACGGCGCGGAACCGCTCAAATCTCAACCCGGGCGACGGCGGTGTTTCCAAACTCTGCCACGAACCGCGGGTCGCACTCGCAGTTTTGCAAAATTTTTTCGCGCCATTCCTCAGCACCCGGCAACTGGTTCTCTTGCTCGAACATAAAGCCTTTGCCGCTGAAGTAACTGGCGACAAGGTCCGCGCGCTCCAGGTTCGCAGTTTGCGCAGTGGAAATGAAATCTCGCTGGAAGCCCCTTATTACATCGACGCCACCGAGTTGGGTGATTTGCTGCCATTGACCAAAACGGAATTCGTCACTGGCGCAGAATCGCAGAAGCAAACCGGCGAGCTTCACGCACCAGAAAAATCTGCTCCCGAGAATCAGCAATCATTCACGGTCTGCTTCGCCATGGATCACGTCTCGGGAGAAGACCACACCATCGAGAAGCCGAGCGAATACGATTTCTGGAAGGATTTTGCGCCGAAACTACATCCAGCGTGGCCCGGAAAATTATTGAGCCTCACCTACAGCAATCCGCAAAATCTGGAACCCCGCACGATGGGATTCGATCCCGAGCACGAAAGCAGCGGCAATCTCTGGACCTATCGGCGGCTCGCCAATAAAAGCAATTTTCGGCCGGGCACGTATCGGGGCGACATCAGCCTCGTGAACTGGCCGCAAAATGATTATTTGCCAGGACCGCTGATCGGTGTCAGCGAAGCAGAAGCGGCGAAGCACATTCAACGGGCCAAGCAATTAAGTCTCTCGCTTTTCTACTGGCTGCAAACTGAAGTTCCCCGCGCCGACGGAAAACAAGGTTACCCCGGACTGCGCTTGCGTGGCGATATTCTGGGCAGCGAAGATGGCCTTGCGAAGTATCCTTACATTCGCGAAGCGCGCCGCATCAAGGCGGTTTTTACCGTGCTGGAACAACATATTGGATCCGGTGCACGCGCGAAGTTTACGGGGAAAAATGAGAAAAAAGTTCTCGCGGAAAATTTCCCGGATTCCGTCGGGATCGGCAGTTACAACATCGACCTGCACCCCAGCACCGGTGGCGATAACTACATCGACGTTCCATCGTTACCATTTCAGATTCCGCTCGGCGCGCTGTTGCCGCAGCGCATGGAAAATTTGATTCCCGCCTCGAAAAATATTGGCACTACGCACATCACCAATGGCTGTTATCGCTTGCACCCCGTCGAATGGAACATCGGGGAATCGGCAGGGTTATTGATCGCCTACGCGTTGCAGAAGAAAATTCCGCCCCGGGCTGTGCGCGAAAACAAAACGCGCCTGGCCGAATTTCAAAATGAAATCCGGGCGCAAGGCGTCGAAACCGATTGGCCCAAAGGCCAGTTCTAAAGACCAAAACAGAATCAGAAGGAGTTACAAAACGGTCCACAGCTCCTCCGAGCCGGGCATGGTTCTGCACATCCTGTGATTCTGTTTCGCTTTGCCCGATAAGGTTATTTTGGGCTCTCCGATTTAGAAGCGTCGGGGCTTTGGCTCGAGTCCACTTTCTTTTCGGCTCCCGAAGGTTCTTCCAACGCGCCACCCGCCGAAGCCTCAGGTGCCCATTGCTGGACGGTCCTCAGATGCTCTTGCAAGGTTGGCAAAGCATTCTTGGCGTAATCACTGAGTTCCGTGTCCTCTGTGTTTGACGCCGCTTTTTTGTACATGGCGATTTCCTTCTTGTGATCCCTGACCACTTGCATCGCGAACGCTTTGTCGAATTCGGCGCCAGAAAGACCCGAGAGATGGTCAATCATCTTCTGATGTTTCGGGTCAGCCTCGGTCGAAAGAGCGATCCCTTTCTTCGCGGCCAATTCCTTCAACTGATCGTTCAACTTTGAATGATCTGGGCTTGTATACTTAGCAAACGCATAAAGTTTGGGACAGGTGGCGATAGATGAGACGCTTGCCCTGGATGCATCCGACGAATTTCGCCAGGCGAATTCCATCGGAGTCATGGCGCGTGTTCCAGCGGAACGCGAATTCGTTGGCGTA
>CANJXF010000076.1 GCA_947478865.1 Verrucomicrobiales bacterium
CACGCGCCCTGGCTTCATTGCCATACGCCTGTGCCAATTGCTGCAAAACCGGCTCTCCCGCCTGAATCTTAGAAATTTTCATGCGGACCAGCCTAAACCATCCCCTTGGACATTGGCTGTCCATGCGTTTGTAAAATATACAAGCCCAGGGTCACCATCTCGACCTGAGCGAATCGAGAAGGGGATGATTTGATCCAAGCAGCCTCAGCGCGCCGGATCCAGTTCCCCAAGCAACGGTTCGCCGTAAGGAAGATCGTCTGGCAGCGGCACGAAATCGCGAATCCAGGTCCAGAGCTGGCTGAAATCCTTATTCATGTCGCCCGAGAGACAATCGGTGATCAAACCGGCGGCTTCGGGATAGCGGTCAATTACCCCGCGAAACGAGAAGTTCGGGTCATAGAACGCATAAACCAGCTTGCGCATATTTTCGATTCCTTGACGGAGTGTGGCGCCGTAGTCCGCAAAGCGGGCTGGCGAAAGATCGCCGGCAACGAGGCCTTCGTGAACCGCTTCACCCGCCAGGTGTCCGCTCTTCAGCGCGACCATTACGCCGCTGCTGAAAACGGGATCAAGAAACGCAAACGCATCGCCCAGCAGCAGCAAACCGGGCGCGGCACAATGGCGCGAATGACGCGAGTATTCGCTGGTGACGAAATATTCACCGGTTGATTGGCCGGTCGAGAGGTGGTCCTTGATCCATTGATTTTCACCGACTTCGCGCTGGAAAATTTCACGCGGCTCCTTCACGCCGCCGCGCGTGAGATATTTTCCTTCCGCGACGACTCCGACGCTCACCATGTCGTTATGTTGCGGGATGTGCCAGAACCAGCCTTTCTCGGGAACATAGGCGACGGTGGTGCCGCCTTCGTCGATGCCCGGCTCGCGCTTCGAGCCTTTGTAATAAGTCCAGACGGCAA
Source organism: Verrucomicrobiales bacterium (assembly GCA_947478865.1). Taxonomy (GTDB): domain Bacteria; phylum Verrucomicrobiota; class Verrucomicrobiia; order Limisphaerales; family CANJXF01; genus CANJXF01. Next base: position 918 of record CANJXF010000076.1, read on the forward strand.
TCTTGTTCAAAAACGGATCAGGCACGCGCCAGCCGAGGCGATTAGAGGCGAACGCTTCTTTGCCCGAGCAATCGAGGGTGATCGGCGCACGGATTTCGTAAGTGCGACCGGTTTTGCGGTCCGTGGCCTCGACGCCGACCACCTGTTCGCCCTCCATGAGCAATCGGTTGACGGCGGTTTCCTCGCGCACTTCGGCCCCTTTTTCCCGCGCGTTCTCGGCGAGCATCTGGTCGAACTCCGAGCGCAACACCTGCCAGGTTTGCGCAATCGTTTCGCGGTCGTAACGATTGAAAAAATAAAATGGCGGCGAGCGGCGTCCGTCCGGTTGCACGAACATGACGCTGTATTTTTTGGCGAAATGGGACGCCTTCATTTTCGGAATCATCCCGATGCGTTCCAGCGGGCCGAACGTGAACGGGATGAGTGATTCACCAACGCGGTAGCGCGGAAATTTGTCGCGCTCGAGTACGAGCACGCGGTGGCCATACTCCGCAAGGATGGCTGCGGCAGAGGACCCGGACGGGCCTGCCCCAATGAGAATCACGTCATAGTTTTGTTTCATAAAAATTACCCCATCGCTTTGAGTTCGGCGGTTTCTTCGAGATCCGGTTCGGCCATCGGCTGAACATGGTTGTTGCCGACGAGTCGGTCGAAAATCGGCGACGCCATCAGCGTGGTGACCACGGCCATGATGACCAACGTGGCAAAAAGGCCTTCGGAGATTATCCCGCGCTGCAGCCCGATGTTAATGATGATTAATTCCATCAAACCGCGCGCATTCATCAACGTGCCGATGCCGAGCGCTTCACGATTTGGAATTCCGGTCGCGCGCGCCGCCAGCCAGCACGCCACGCCTTTGCCCAGGACTGCCGCGAGCAGCACCGCGGCGCACATCAGCCAGAGGAAACCGGTGTTCAGCAAACCGATTTTCGTATTCAAACCGGAGTAGGTGAAAAACAGCGGTAGCAGCAGCGCGACCGTAAGCGGCTGTATGCGCGCAATCAGATCACGCGCCATCACGCCCCGAGGCATCGCCGCTCCCATGATGAACGCGCCGAAAACCGCGTGCAGGCCAATCAAGTCAGTGAACCAGGCGCCCAACGCCATCAGGGCCAGGCCAATCACCAGACCGCTGTCGGTCAACTCGTCGTTTTTCACAACGAACCGTTTTGCCCACGCGAGCAGAGGTTTCACAACGAACAGAGCGAACGCCACGTAACCCGCGCCGCCCGCGATGTTGACCAAGGCGTGACTCCAATTGTTATCGAAGCTCGCCAGCACGACCGCGAGCAGGCACCACGCCGTGGCATCGTCCATCGCGCCGGCACCGAGGGCCACGGTTCCCATGGTTGTCCCGGATAGTTTTTTGAAATGAATGATGCGGGCGAGCATCGGAAAGGCCGTGATGCACATCGACGCGCCGAGGAATAGCATCGCCTCGATCAGGGATGTCTTCTTTGGGAATAGCTCAGTGTAGTTGAAGAAAATCCAAGCCAAGCCGGCCCCGAGCACGAAGGGCGCAATCATCCCCGCTGCCGAAACGGCGACCGAACTCTTGAGCCGCTTGCGCACGATATCGATGCGGAATTCCATTCCCACGACAAACATGTAAAGGGCGAGGCCGAGTTGCGATGCGGGAAAAAGATAGCTCTGCGTGTCGCGCAGCGATTGGGTTTTGTCCCACGGGAAAAGCCAGTTTTGCGCGTCAGGCCAGAATAGCCCAAAGAGCGAAGGCCCGAGCAAAACGCCCGCGAGCATTTCCGCCACGACCTGCGGTTGCCCGAAGCGCGCAGCAATCGAACCAACGACGCGGCAGAAGAGCAGGATCACCGCAATCTGGAGAAAAAATTGAATCGCTAAATGTGTATTGTTCATCGATGTGCTGTTTCTTGCCGAACAGTAACCAATCAAAGGTCAGGAGCGGAAATAACATTTTGCTATGGCATTGATAGCGAACCGCGATTAATAGATTGCCATGGACCTGCGCCATTTCCGTTACTTCCAGGCGATTGCTGAGGAGCTGAGCTTCTCGCGCGCCGCCCGGCGATTGAACGTCGTTCAGCCCGCCCTGAGCCGCGCCATCAAGGAACTCGAAGCCGAGCTCGACGTGGAGCTTTTGGCCCGGACCAGCCGCGTGATTACACTTACTCCCGCCGGAAAAGCGCTGCTCGATGACACGTCGCAGATGTTCGAGCGATTGGACCAGACCATTCGCCGGGTGCGCCGCGCCGCAGCGGGACAGGTCGGAGAATTGCGGCTCGGTTACATCGGGCCGCCAACGCAACGCTTTCTGGGCCGCGTCTTGGAGGAATACAAGCGGCGTTGTCCAGACGTGACGGTGCATCTGGAGGAGCGCACGCCGGAACGCGTTTGGGAAATGGTGGCCAAGGGACGGCTCGACATCGGCCTCACCCGACCCGTTCTCGCGCACGCTTCCTTGAGCATGGAAATATTGCCGCTGCGCGATGAGCGACTTTGCGCAGCCATTCCTCGCAGCCATCCGTGGACGGATCGGAAAACGGTTTCATGGGCCAATCTCGCGGCGCAACCGCTCATCATCCTGGCCCGACGCGAGGGGGCCGGGCTTTACGACGAGATTCTCGCCGCGTGTCGCGAAGCGGGATTCACTCCGAAAATCGCCCACGCGCCGAGTCTCATCGGCACGATTTTGCGTTACGTCGAAAGTGGATCGGGCATCGGCCTGGTTCCGGAATGTCTCGCGGAGACTGACCAATCGGCGCGCTGGACTGCGGTTCGGCTGACTCCGGCTCGGACGATTCCGCTGGTCATGGTGTGGAAGAAGGAACGCGAAGAACCGCCCGCCGCCGCTTTCCGCGCGCTGGTTTCAGAATGGGTGCGGGACAAGAAGCTGTGGGTTCCTGATCCTTAGCGTTTTGCGGCGCGATCCTTAAAACCGTTCGGCAACCATGCTTTCCTCAGCCGCCGGTTCCGCCGGAGCGGCAGTCGCGGCGGCGGCTGGCGGGCGTTGCCACCAGGTGCGCCAGCCTTCAGTGAGCTCGAGCCAAAACCAACTCGACAACGCCGCGAGGACTCGCGTGGAGTCGCCGCGGCTTAATGTGAAACCAGGAATCAGGATGCGCCGTCCCCGGTTGGTTTTACCGAGCCTGTCGGTTGCGCGGCGATGACGCGCGATCGTTGCGAAACGGCGATTGTAAGTTCGCATGAGATGAAAAATGGGTCGCGAAGGTGGCACACTGAATGGCGGCGTGAGCAGCGCCTTTGGCCCCACTTTGAACGGTTGGGAAACAATTCCTAAATAGTAAAGCCCCAGGTCGAGCCGCAGAGCGAGACTCATCAGGTCGCACTCGCCGAGGTATTCGTATTTATCTTTGTAAACCGCGTTGAACCACGAGTGGTAGCTCACGGTGAAATCGCGGTTGTGCTTCTCGATGCGTTCCGTGATGGCTTCGCCGCGTCGTTGGGCCGTGATTAGCTCCGCCGTCGTGCTCGCCGTGAATGCGATCCAATCCATGCCCGGGCTGTAAAATGGATCCAGGAACCCCGCGGCATCTCCGACCAGCGCGAAACCATCGCCCGCAAAAGTTGTGCTGCAGTAGGCGAGGTTCCTGCGCCAATGGACGTCGCTCTCCTCGAACACGGCGTCGGCGAGCATCTCGCGCCCCACGGGGTGTTTCATCAGAAAACTTTTCAAGCGCTCGCCCAATTTGCCTCCATCCTGTGGCCAGTCCAAAAGGCGCTGGTCGAAAACCACTCCCACGCTCACGTCGCCGCCCTTGAGCGGAATCCACCAACTCCACCAGCCGTCGCCGACCACGTGATTTGTCGCGGTGCCGCGGATGCTGTGAACTGCCGAGTCCCAATCCGGAAATTTCTCTGCGAGTTCCCGGCTGTCCCAGTCCTTGACTCCTTTCCACCGCGCCCAGACGGACGCCGTGGGGTGCTCGGTGTTCTGTCGCCACCAACCTTGTTTGCGCGCCAGCATGGCCGCGACTCCGGAGGCATCCACGACCCAGCGCGAGCGAATCGTTTCGGTGGTTTCGCCGTGGCGAACCATGAGCATCTGCTCGCCCCCAGCGCATAACTCTACCTTCGTGATGGTGGCGGGCCGCAAAAGTTTGGCCCCGGCAGCGCAGGCGCGGCGCAAGACCTCCTCGTCGAAGGTGGCGCGGTCGAGTTGGTAAGAGGGCAATCGCACCTGGTAACGTCCGCCCAACTCGCTCGCGTCGGCCAGCGACTCGGTTTCATCGTTCTTGAACCAAAAGCGCAGGCCCTGTTTTACGAGGTGGTTTTCGTTGAGATATTGAGTCAGTCCGAGCAGCCGGCCCATGAAATAAGCGCTGACCTCCACGGTAGCTTCACCGACGCGCCGGGTAAATTGCGGCGATTTTTCGACAATCAAAAGGCGGAGCCCGGGATTCTGCTGAAGCAGCAGCGTGGCGGTCGCCGCGCCGGAAAGCGCTCCGCCAATCACGACGACATCATAGGTAGAAAAGGTGTCAGAAGTCATCGAACTCATGGGCGGAGACTATCCGGCGATCGACAGCGATGCAATCGCGTGCTGGAGGGTTGCCACGTTTGCAATAGTTCCGGTATCCTGCCCGCGCCTATGGAATCTCTTTACGACGTAGCCATTATCGGGGGCGGACCCTCGGGCAGCACGGCGGCCACCTTCCTGGCGCGTCTGGGACGCAAAGTCATCGTCTTTGAGCGCGAAAAATTTCCCCGGTTTCGCATCGGCGAATCACTCCTGCCACAAAGCATGGATGCTTTTGAACGGCTTGGAGTCGTGGAAAAACTGGAATCAAAATTCCTGCCGAAATACGGGGCGGAAATCACCACCTCCTGCGGCACGGGTCGCGTGAAAAATCTTTTCCGGAACGGCCTCGGAGCCAAACACGACCGCGCCTATCAGGTGACGCGCTCGGATTTTGACAAGATGATGCTCGATCACGCGGCGGAAAACGGGGCCACGGTGATGGAGGAAACCAGCGTTGAATCGCTCGGGTTCGGCCCTGAGGAAGTAGAGCTCGTCGTCAAAAACGGTGGCGAAACCAAAAAGATCCGCGCGCGCTACCTGCTCGATTGCAGCGGACGCGGGTCGATGGTTGGAAATTATTTCAAGCTCCGGCGGAGCTACGAGAATTTAAAAAAATTCTCCGTCTTCGCCCATTACGAAAACGTTGATCGGGACGAAGGGGTCGAAGGCACCTTCATCCGGCTCATCCGCGGACGCGACCGCTGGTTTTGGATGATTCCGCTGACCGCCACGAAAATGAGCATAGGCATCGTGATGGACATTGTGGATTTCAAGGCGCTCAAGCAGACACCGGAAGCTGCGCTCGATCAAGCGATTCGGGAGCAACCCCAAATCTGGAGCCGCATGGGTGAGGCCACGCGCGTGACGGAAGTTCATTCTGCGAGCGACTATTCCTACCGAAACATCAGTCTTTACGGCGACCGCTGGTTGCTGGCCGGTGATGCGGCGGGGTTCATCGATCCGATTTTCAGCACGGGCGTTTTCCTCGGCATTCGCTCCGGCGAAGATGCGGCCCACGCGCTTGATCAAGCGCTGAAGAATCCGCGTTCCCGTTCGAGTCTATTCAAAAAATACGAGCGCGACCTGCAACGCGTGATGAACCTCTACCTGCGCTTCGTGAACAACTGGTATAAACCGCAGTTCGCTGAAGTCATCACCCATCCGGTCAACAATCTGAAACTCGCCGCGACCGGCAACGCCGTGCTTGCGGGAAATTTGAGCAACAGCTTTGCCGTCTGGTGGCGCATGGAAGTTTTTTACCTGGTTGTATTCCTCCAGCGCTATCTCCCGCTCTGTCCCCGCGTCTCGCTAAATCCCAAGGACTGCACCGTGCTTTCTTCGCGGCCTTCCAAAGCAAAGGCTGTGGCGAGGGTGTAATTTGTTTAGCGGCGCGAAGTCTCTCGGGGGGCAGTCGAAATCAAGAGGTGGAAACGGAACAGGCTTTATCCGTCACTGAACGAAAACATTCCGAGCCAGACGGCATCGATTACCTTCGTCCCGACCACTTTTGGAAGCTCGCATCGAGAGAGATTTGTTTCGCCAATTGTTCATAGCCTTCAGTCAGAGGGTGGCTGGCATCCGCATAAAGCGAGCTGGGCAGAGCCTTGGGCACGACGTGGGCGATCTGCTTTTTGGAAAGCCAATCCGCGACGCCATCGCGAAGTTTCCGGTAGGCGGGTCGATTCTCCTCGGCCATCAGGTGTTCATTAAAAGGACCCAGGACAACGAAAACGTCGTTGCCACGTTTTTCGAGCAATTCAATCACTCGCTGAAAAGCCTGCCACTGAAGTGAAGATTCAAGTGCAACCCAATCGAATCGGGTGGTGCCGACTTCGTTTGTGGACCACGATTTGTGCCGGGCGCTGAGTGGGCCGCGTTGTGGGTCATCCTCGGGAGCGGATGGAACGGAGAAAGTGATTTGGGTAAGGGGATTTCGGGAGACATTCGGAAAAATTGGCGGAGTTCCGCCATCGTCCGCCAGTGTCCATTTCAGAATGCTCTTCTGGCCGAAGTAGGCGTCTTGCAAATGGCTAACCCAGGAGAGAAAACTGACATTGCGTTCGACGACTACGCCCAGGCGTTCGCTGGCGTCGGCTTTGTAGCTAGGAATGCGCGGGCTGAATTGCGGCACCAGCCGGGAGTGGTTGAACGGCTCTTCTTTCTCAATGCTTAAATCGGCCTTGGGACTGGTCATCCATAAGAGGTTGCATTGCACCATCACTTTGCGGTGGTTCAGCGGCTGGCTATAACTGCGAACCAGCCCTTCCATGGCCAGTGGGAAAAGTCCGTTGACGCCGCCGTTGACGAAGCGGTTTGTTTCGCCCGACTGCCGGTTTAAAAAGTGCGATAGAGTGCCGTCCGGCAAAACGTATTCGCCCCAGACGACCGAGTCGCCCAGCATCACGATGTTACCTGGGTCTTCCAGTTGGCGAAGGCGGCGGCTGTAAAGCCAGTAGTCTTTGCTGAGCAGGTAGGGCAGGCGATAGTCGGGGCCGGTCGCGAATCGCTCTACCTTCTCCCAAATTGCTGGCGTCGCTAGCGCTATTAGAAGGATGCTGCCAATAGCCACGAGCCACTGGCGACCCGTCAGTCGCAGCTCGGTGACGCCAAAAGGAATCTCGGGGCCGCGAGCCTGGCGCCGGTGAACTTCGGTTTTCGCATTGGGAGAGGCGTGGGGCATATCAGAATTGGAAATATAGGAACGCGCCGCCTCCAGACGAGCAGAGGCAGAGGTAGAGGACCATCAGCACGGCCATGCTGACCCGGACGGTTCCCGTCCTCAAGGTCTCACGAAAGGTTGATTCATAAAGGAACTGGTAGAGCCAGACGAGGGCAACCAGGGCCAGCATGATAACGGGCACTTGAGGATTCGCCCAGGCGGCGGTGAAGATGCGTTGAACGATCAAGAGCGCATCACTCAGGGACTCGGCGCGAAAGAAAATCCACGTGAAGGAAACGAAGGTGAAGACGCCGGCCTGTTTGACAACTTTGGGAACGCGATTGCGATAAGTCGCCGAGCGCTCCAGCTCGCGGGTGGCCACGACTCCAAGACCGTGCAGTGCGCCCCAGATCACGAAGGTCCAGTTTGCCCCATGCCAGATGCCAGAAATGAGAAAGGTGATAAAAAGGTTGCGGTAAGTTTTGAAAACGCCGTCGCGGTTGCCGCCGAGCGGAATATAAACATAATCGCGGAACCAGGAGGAAAGGCCGATATGCCAGCGCGACCAGAATTCGCCAATGCCCGTCGCAAGATAGGGGTTGTTGAAATTCAGGATCAGGTTGAAACCCATGAGCTTGGCAACGCCGCGTGCCATGTCGGTGTAGCCGCTGAAGTCGAAATAGATCTGCCAGCCGAAAGCAACCGTGGCAAGGATCAGCGCGGGCGCTCCGAACATTTTGGGATTCTCGTAAACACGCTCGACGTAGAAAGAAAGATAGTTGGCCAGTGCCAGTTTTTTGAATAAGCCAACGAGGAAAAGAGAAGCGCCGTCGGTGAAGTTTTGGAGCCGGACCGGCGGGAATTGGTGGAACTGGGGCAAGAGGTGTTTTGCGCGTTCGATCGGGCCGGCCATCAGTTGGGGGAAGAAGCAGACGAACGTCGCAAAGCGCAGAAAATTCCGTTCGCGCTGAACATTCCCGAAATAAAAATCAATGGTGTAGCTCAACGACTGAAAAGTGAAAAATGAAATCCCGACCGGGAGCACATACTCGAAGCCGAACGGCATCAGTGTGGAGGGATCGGACAGCCTAAACGAAAGATGCAGGGAAGAGAAAACGGCGTTGAGGTTCTCCACCCCGAACCGGGCGTATTTGAAGAAGATGAGCAAGGCCAGGTTGTTGACCAGGCTGATGAGCAACCAGATCCGCCGACTGCTATAGAGTGCTCCGAGCGCCATCAACCAAACGATGAGGCTGAGTGCGAACATCGTTGGTCGCAGGGTTTGGGGGCCAACCCAGGCCATGACCAGGCTGCCCAGCATCATCACTGCTGAACCGATGAACGCGAGTTTTAACGTCCGGTTTCCAAAGTCCCATCGCACCAGACGGGCGAGCAAATCAACCTTTTGGCCGGCAAGTGGGCATTGATCCATTAACGCGACGAGGCCGAAATCGAGTATCGTGGAATAAACCACGAGGATGAGGTAATAGGGATTCCACCAGCCATAGAAAAAATAGGAAGCCATGGTGAGCCACGGCAGCCACAGCTGAGTTTTTCGAAGGGAGTAAAAAACCGGCAGAACAATCAGGAGGAAAACTAAAAAAGGCCAGGTATGGAAGAGCATGGTCGGGCAGTGCGAGCTAGTTCAACGTTCGATGGAATGCATTATTTTGCAATTTTCTTCATCCCTTCCAGTTCTTCGGACGTGACCCGCCGCACACAGCGGAATCCGCAAAAATCAGTGGAGAAACAGGCGTCGCTGTCGCCGGTGGCCTCTCCCTGCCGAGTGGTGGTGCGACAGGCGTTAGCGCTGGATTTCCAACTGCCACCCCGAATGACGCGCTTGACATCCTTGCCGGGACTGGGTGGGCCTTTGGGATCCGCGGGCGGGCTTTCCTTGTAGTAGGTTGGGCTATACACATCCTCGCACCATTCGGATACGTTGCCATACAGGTCGTAGAGCCCCCAGCGGTTTGGTTTCTTCTGGCCAACGGGATGGGTTTTCTGATCGGCATTTTCTGAGAACCACGCGTGCTGACGGAGCTTGTCCGGTTGACCAAATTCGTAAGGTCCCTCGGTTCCGGCGTGGGCGGCATATTCCCACTCCGCCTCGGTGGGCAGGCGGTAACCGTTGGCGGAATCGTCCAGGTCCCAATCAGTGGTCTTCTCGTTGTAGCACGGCTTTAATCCTTCAAGGAGCGAACGCTCGTTACAATAGAGCTTGGAGTCTCGCCAACGAATGCGTTCCACGGGGTTTTTGGGGTTTTCCTGCCAATGGGAAGGGTTAGGTAATTGAGCTTTTTTGAGCATTTCGTGCGTCACCTCAAACTTGTCCATTAGGAAGCCCGTGATGCGCACCTGATGTGGCGGCGCTTCGTCGGGGTTGCCTTGGCTGCTGCCCATCATGAATTCGCCACTGGGAACGTAAGCCATTTCTACGCCGGACTTGGTTACAATTGCAACGGGCCCGGCGATGCCGGCTTTCGCTGGAGCCGGCGTGGCATTCGTTCCGCCTGATGATTCAGCGGTCGGCTTCCCACAGGAGACCATGAACAGGGCCGCCGCGGCCAGTGCCAATCGAGGAAGAGGGTTTTGCCGCGACATTATTCCCCTTTTCCCTTTGCCTGCGAACGGAACCACGCCGATTCCTTATTGCTTAATCCATTGGTTGTAAGCATGACGAAGTCGGCGGCGGTGGCCTTGCTTAGATCGAGGATTCCATTTCGTTCCGCCGAGATCGCGCAGAGGTTCCAGCCCGGCGCATAAACGCCGACAATTTCGCAGGCAGCTTGGAAAGTTCCCGCTTTGCTTGGGTCACCTTTGCTGGCTGGTCCGAAATCGAGGCTCACAAAGCGGCTGTCGGGCGACCAATCTACGTGATAGGTCTCGTTGGTTTTATCCTGGATGACGAGTCGCCATTTCCCGACTTTCGGTGAGTCTGATTCCAAATTGATGGGGGCAAGGACGACTTCGTGATCTCCAGAGCCCCAGGCGAGCTGCTTGCCGTCGGGGCTGATGCACGGACGGCACCCGGGAATCTTCAAATTGATGATCCGGTTGCCTCGCGCTTCAATCGCCAAAATAGCGTGATCAAAACCCATTCCAGCATGGACGGTGGATACGATCCATTTACCGTTTGGCGCAAAACTGGGGTTATAGAGGTGATGAAGATTTTTGCTGTTGGGATGCGGCTCAATTGCGCCAGTCGCCAGGTCGTAGAAACTCATTCCGTCCGTGTAGTAATCCATCACATTGAACTTTGGGAATTCCTGCGGCAGAAACCCGATGCGCTTGCCGTCGGGACTCCAAAATGGCTCGCGCGCGTGGTCAACCAGCTTCTTTCGATTCTTCCCATCCACGTCCATCACGTAAAGGCTGCGCACGGCTTCACGCCCCTCTCCGTCATCGATGGAGAAACAAATTTTCGATCCGTCCGGCGATACTTGGGGGTAATGCTCTTGCTCCTTCGGCGTGTTGGTTAAATTGACCGGTTCGGAACCGTCGGAGTTCATCACAAAGATTTCCCAATTGCCATTGGTATAAGTCTCGTGCGCGATCTTGAACGGAGTGGATTTTAACTGATCCCGGAGCGATTTCTGCGCTTGGGTGGAATTGCCCGCCATTAACAACAGGGCGAAAATGAGAAATGCAATCTTCGTGACGAATGACTTGCCGCTTCGAACAGGGGAGGAAAGACGGGGTTGTTTTTGATTCAGCATGGGCGGGAGTTTAGCGTGGAGATCAGTGACTTCCAACCTAAACTCGCGTCCAAGTAAAAAATGGTCGTTAAATTTCTGATCGGCCGCCTTTCACTTGCGTTTGGGATTCCCGGCGGGCACTACGATCCCGAAGCTCACAAACAAATGGTTTTATCGGGAGTTTAAAATCCTGACGCCTCAGACGGTTGATCGGGCGCTTGATTGATGCTCCAGTTGCATCGAGTAATCTTCCGGGGCAATCCCATCTCAACTCACCCGTCGTAGGTCGTCCGCTGGCGGGTTTGAATTAAATTCTGCGCGAAAGAAACACGGTCGATGTTTCTGAACGACAAAAACATGCGTTATTTTGCTTCAAAAAAAACAAATGCGCGTTTGACACTTTATTGAGTTTAGTTAGGATCATGATTAATCCCGCATAACATAATAATAATATGAAAAACACACAATCCCTACGGCGAGCGATGCTCTCCGTGCTGCTTGGCTCCTCCCTGGTCGCACCAGTGGTTATCCAGGCTCAAACAGACAACTTTGATTCCGGCACTTTAAGCAGCGCCTGGACGAAGAGTCAGTTCTTTAGTCAAAGCTATACTTTCCCAGACTCCGCGACTGGCAAGGCTTTGCGGATTCAAGCCAATCCAGCCCCTGGTGCGGCACCTGCGGCTGCGGCCATCTCTCAAACCAATATTTATACTGACTTTTACGTCGCGTTGGACTTGGCTAATTGGGCCGAAAAAGATCAGGCTGTCGTTTTGCTGGGGCATTGGACGCCGGGTGGCGCCGCTGGTCTGGCGGGAGGGACGGGGGTCATTTTGAATTACGACGTCGCCCAGGACGGTGATACTCCCGGCGACCGCAGAGGCGGCGAGTTGCAGATTAACACCATCGCTCCCGGATTTGCCGCGGCCACCAAGGCCGCTGCTGAAATCACTTTTGAGCCGGGCCATTCCTACCGCCTTATTCTTCAATGCGTGGGTGACGACTACACCGGCATGGCCTACGATGTGAACGACTTGACCAAACCATTGGTCACGATCCGCGCCAACAGCGCCACATATCCAGTTGGTCAGTGCGGCTTCCTTTCCTTCAGTCGTGATGGCACGGCTGGCACGACGGATGTCACGATTGACAATTATTACGCTGGTGTCAGTTACTCCAATCCCGCTCCGGCCCCAGTCATGGCACCGTCGGTTGCTGGCACACCGATCGTTGTGACCCGCACTCCGACAAACCGCTTTACGAACTTTCATCCGCCGTCGAGTGGCATTTCGTTTTCAGTTCAAACATTTTCCGCCGACATCATCAATTCTGCGGCGACCAAATTATACCTGAACGGTGCCGATGTTTCCGCCTCGCTGTTGCCTCTCCCGGCCAACGGCACGACCGCCAGTTTCTCTACGGTCGCTGGAACACTCAAAACCAACGCGGTTTACAGTGCGCGCATCGAAGTGCAGGACGTCACCGGCACGAAGAAGTCCACCAACACCTTCTGGTTTGATACCTTCTCGGACGCTTACTTGCTGGGTGGCGTGGCGAGAACAATTGAAGCCGAGGAATACAACTATGCCAATGGCCTGCATCAAACCGATCCGGTTGCTGTTTCTGGTTTCACACTTTCACCAGTTGTGCAGGTTAACGGAAATGGGGTGGGTTATCTCGATCTTAAGGGTGAGGAAGGCGTGGACTTCCATGATAACCGCACCAGCGGTGAATCTCCTTGGACCACTGAATTCCGCCTGTATGATCCAGTTGGCCTTTCCCAAGGCATGTTTGGTGAACTTTTGGACGTGAACGATATCACGGGCACTAACCGTTTTTCTGACAACGTTCGAAGCCAGTATGCAGCCTCAAACCTTCTTGAATTCGTGGTTCATCGGACCGAACCGGGTGAATGGCTCAATTACACACGCACCATTCCTCTAAATGCTTATTTCGCTTTCCTGCGCGTTGGATCATTTGGTTCAACCACAGTTAATCTTGAAAAAGTAACGAGTGATCCGACCCTTCCGGCTCAGACCACCTCTGCTTTGGGTACCTTCTCAATCCCGAATTCTTTGGCCCGATACAATTACACTTATGTGCCGGCCCTCAGTGGCAATTCTGGTTCCATCATGACCCTTTCCGGTGAGAATACGCTCCGTCTCGCCGTTGCAGGTCTTCCGTCTAAGGATAACCGATTGATCTCGATGAACTATCTGTTGCTGGTTCCGGCTCAGGTCAAATTGCTCTCTTCCTCGACCGTCGACGGGACGTTTGCGGTTGAAAGTGGCGCGACAGTTTCCCTAAGCACCCGCACCATAACGATTCCAGTCTCGGGCTCTGCGCGGTTCTACCGTTTGGACGCGGTCGTGCCGATGACGATCACAGGCGTTTCCGTCTCTGGCGGAACGGTCACAATGACATTCTAATCGGCTGCATCGCCCGGTTCGCCAGGCGATGTATCCTTCGGTTCACAGGCGGCCCTTTTGGGCCGCCTTTTTCTTTTCCATTCTTTCCCTGAGCTTCGCCCTCGCTTAGAGGGGCGGATACGAAATCGCGGATCCCCCGGTCGACGGACGTGTCCTCTGCTCAGCAGCGAACTGCGTTCGTGTATTCGGTTAACACAATTAGTTCCCGTCGATGCTTTTCAGGAGCCTTTTGGAAACAGCTTTCGCGCGGTTGTTTTCACTAGTCGTCGGGGAGGTTAAATCCTTTCCTCCGTTATCTCGATAGATGTTGTCCGAAATTAATTGGCAAGAATTCCAGCTTGACAAAAAAATGAAATGTGGACAGTCGGGGAATCCCAAACGGCTCAATACAAATCAATGTTTACCGAACTCATTATGAAAGCCTCCTCTCCATTCGTGCATAAACGCCTTCCACACTTTTGGAAGGCCTGTTGGGCAATCAGCACCTCCACCTCAGCAATGGTGCTGACTCTGCTCCTCGGCTCGCAGTTGGCTGCCAGCGCTCAAATCGTTTCAGATAATTTTGATGACGGCGACGACGTCTCGCCCGCCCCGCCTTGGTTTCATTATGACCCCATCAAAGTCGGCAGCGGTGGGGCAGTATCATTGGCGACCTGGACGTTTCCGACCGACTCGAGCGGGGGCAAAGCGCTTCGCATTCAATGTGCACCTAATAATGGCCCGGCTGCGTCACTATCCAACACTCGAGCATCTTCTATTCTCACGAATATCAATTACACGAACTTTTATGTTTCCGTGGATATTACGAACTGGGATAACGCCAATGTCCAATTCATGGGAATTATGGCGCGGCTCAATCAGTATAGCGGTGTTCCAGGGCAGCTGGATGGATACTGCTTTGCTTATATTAACGGAGGGGCTGCGACGCCTTATCTGGATAATACGATCGCCATATTCAGAATCAACAATGAGGGTTCCAAGGGTGTGCCCGGATCAAGCGTCGGACCCACTGCGAATGGAAACGCGGAAGTGCATGGAGTGGACCTGGATCCTACGAACCAATACCGGCTGGTCTTCATCGGCGAAGGCACGCACATGGAAGGGCGTGTTTATCAACTGCCTGACATCACAACCCCGATCGCCCGAGTTCAGGCGGATAGTGCGGGTGAAAGTGTCCAGTGGACCAACGGCCCGGTTGGATTGCTCACTTTTGGATACTACAGTGCCGGTTTAAGCGGCCCTGACGCGATCGTTGACGTGACTTTTGATAATTTCTACTGCGCGCCAACGCCGCCCCAAGCGATCACCGACGATTTCAATGATGGCAATGATACGACGCCCGCTCCGGCTTGGACCCACGTAGACCCCATCGCTTTGGCAGGAGTGCCAGGTGCTGCTTATTCCGGCGCCACCTACACATTCCCAGGTGGCGGATATGAGCTTTTCTCACCGCACCCGCTGATACCGGATGCTGGCGGTCCTCGAGTGAACAGTGTGTTGCCAGGCATTTGGACAGACTTCTACCTTTCAGTGGACGTAACCGATTGGGACAATACCGGCCACCAACTTTTCGGCCTTATCGCCCGCGCTCAGAACATTGGACCTGGGACCACAGACGCTTACTTGTTCACATATGAGAATGGTAACCTTGGACCAACGGCTGGGGATTTTGACGTGCTGCGGATAACCGGAGAAGGATCTACCGGCGCTGCTCAGATGGAGGGCGCAATCCCTGGTCAAAACAGCGGACTTCATCTCGTGCCAGGCAACAGCTATCGATTCGTCTTTATTGGCAAAGGATATGATTTTCGCGCCAAAGTGTATCAGCTGCCCGATACCTCGAATCCGATCAAAGATCTTTTGGCCAAGGATTTGGCTGAACTACTGCCGAACGGTCAGGTCGGTCTCGTCGTTGCGAACGACCCAAGTGATGGCACCCAACACTCCTGCCGTGCCAGATTTGATAATTTCTTCACCGAAGTTTCAGAGCCGCGCATAACTCTGGTTGGGACGAACGGAACCGGTAATGCCGTGGTGTCCTGGCCTGGAAACTTCGCCAGCATCTGGGCGTTGCAGTCCTCCACCAACCTCAACTCGGGCTGGACGGAAGTTAAACCTAAGGATGTTGCCTATGCAGGCGGGCTTAACGTCCATACCAACCTGGCGCCCATGGCGGAGACAGACAACACGTTTTATCGTTTAAAACGAATCGAACCAACTCTTTATCCGTGATTTAGCTCCTGATTGATCTTCTCGCGCAGCCTGATCCGAATAGGGTCAGGCTGTTTTCTTTTGAAATATCAACCTTGCCGGGAAGGCGAATCACCCCGCTGGTCTGAATCAAGCCCCATCCAGCAGCAGTCGTAAATTCTTTGGCTGGCCATTGTGAGCCGGGTCGGGCCCATCCTTGAGTCGGAACGATTAACAGACAGAACTGGACCTTTGCGTCATTTTAATCCCAAGGCCCATGCTTTAGAACTCACCGAATGCGTGACGATGCAGTTGGGAATAAGGCAGGGCGGGGCGCGCTTTTCATTTTGAGTCATGCTTCCGCGACCGCCATCGCCGAACGGCCTCCCTTCGCAATCAGGGTTGCGTTCCGAGCCAATCTGTTCCATCAATCTCTCGTGCCCGATAACCTGGCCTCAAAAATGACCCCCGAAGAAATCCAAGCCCCTGGATGGTTCAAGCGCGCGGTCTCTATGCCGAGGGAAAGTCGATCCATCACGGTCGAGGGCTGTCCGATTCATTATCTTCGCTGGGGCGATATCTCCAAGCCGGGCTTGCTGCTCGTCCATGGCAGCGGTGCTCACGCGCATTGGTGGGATTTCATTGCGCCGTATTTCACGGATCACAACTGCGTGGCCGCACTGGATCTCAGCGGGATGGGCGACAGCGGCTATCGCCAGAGCTATTCCTCCGAGTTATTCGCCCGCGAAATTAGCAGCGTTTGCGATGACGCCGGTTTTAAGCAAGACACGATCATTGTCGGTCATAGTTTCGGCGGCTTTGTCACATTAAAAACCGGCCTGATCTATGGCGAGAAGCTAAAAGGAGTGGTGCTCGTGGATGCGCCGGTGCGCCCTCCCGACTATGAGTGGGAACGCGATCCAAAATATTCTCCCATTCAACCAAAAAAGATCTATCCGGATTTGCAAACCGCGCTCAGCCGTTTTCGGCTGGTTCCAGCGCAGCCGTGTGAGCACAAGTTCATCATGGATTATCTCGCCCGGCATTCGCTGGCTCAGGTGGAAGGGGGATGGAGCTGGAAGTTTGATGACGCACTTTTTAAGAGTTTCCGAATGGGCCAGACCTCGGAGGACCTCTCCAATTTGGCGTGTCGGGTAGGCGTGATCTACGGAGAAAACAGCCAATTGTTTTCTCAGGATATTGTCGATTACATGTTTAAAGTCCTGGACCGAAGCGTTCCGTTTGTCGCTATTCCCGAGGCCAACCACCATTTGTTTTTGGATCAGCCATTGGCATTTATTTCGGCGCTCCGAGCCGTCCTGGCGGAATGGCGCCACTCCAAGCCCCAGCGCGACCGGACGAGGGTCAGTCACGATTAGACCTGAAGTGGAATATCTCTAATCGGCGGCGGATGGCGCTCGGCTCATTTTTCAATCAAGGCGTTTCCGAATAGTTGAAATAGCCAATAAACATTTCGTCCCAGGATTGGTCTCCCCAACCGATGTTGAGCGATGGAGAGAAGAGCGAGTTGGTGGTGGGAGGGACGGTGCTGTAATCGATGTAAGCGTCCATCAATTCCTTGTTCAAAATGGAGTTATTCCACGTCGCCGTGCAACGAATCTTAGTATTCTTGGGCAGATATTTTGGCTGGGCGAAGCGATAAGCGGTCTGCCAATGGAATTCGTAATTCGGAACGGAGAGCAACATTTCGCTGGCCGGATTCGAGCCCGCCGGATAGATGGCTTCATATTTGAAGCCGCTGCCGCGGATGTGGAGGTGCGGACTCATTTCATAGAGAAGCACGTTGGTGGAGAGGGCAGACGAATCGGCGACAAACTGGTAATTGGTCGCGTTCGGCGGAATTGAGAATAAAGGAGACCAGGTGGACGTTTGGATCAAGGGAAACGCTGGGGGCACGGGAGTGGTATATAATCCGAGGCGGCTCGTATCGTTCGTCACGTATCCCGCCGCAGTGTAATGCAGTTGGAATTCAATAATGGTTCCGTTGGTCAAAAGTCTGCCTGTATTGGTTGGATAACCGCCGAGCATAGCTCCGGGGACATAGCCGGTTAAGAACGTTTGAGCCCCGTTTTCTCCTTTTTTATAAGCTAAGATATGATGAACCACCGGCACGGCGCCTGGGAGGAGCACCGCCGCGCGCAACCAAACGCTTGGTCCGGTATTTGTCCAATAGGCATATTTGTAAGTAATCAGTCCGTAATTGGTCACACTCTGCGTGGGCAGGGTGATGATGTTGGTCGGCGTTCCGAGCGAAGTCGGCCAGGCAAAAGGATAATTGGTGTTCGGAGGCGCGGTGGCCAGCGGGTCAGGGCCGGCACCGCGAGGTGCGCCGTCATCGAGCCACTGAATAAGTTTGCCAGCTTCCGCGGGCGTCAACGAGCCATCATTGGTAAATGATTGGTAAAAGGGGTCAGCGTGCCAGGGGGGCATGCGGTTGGCGAGGACTTCGGTGCGCATGAGAGGAGCCATGAATTGGACGATGGCGTGATTGGTCATGTCGAAGGGGGCGATATTGTGGGCTTGTATATTTTACAAACGCATGGACGGCCAATGTCCAAGGGGATGGTTTAGGCTCGTCGGCATGAAAATTTCTAAGATTGAGGCGGGAGAGCCGGTTTTGCAGCAATTGGCACAGGCGTATGGCAATGAAGCCA
>CANJXF010000077.1 GCA_947478865.1 Verrucomicrobiales bacterium
AGCGTCAAGTACCGGACGCAAAACGCCCACTCTTCATCACTGACATCGCTCGGATAACTCTTTCGTTGTTTGCTCATCCACAGCTTATTGCCGGGATGTATTTACATTGTACAGACAATTTTTGCGAAAAGTTAAGTACAGGCTCTAGGATGGCATGTGGAAGAAGATACTCATTCTGGTTGCGGTGGCGACAATGGTTTTGACCACAGTTCTTATCATTGTGAACCGACGCGATGTGAACGTAACTAAACCGATTTTTGAACTGGTGGCGGAGAAAGGAACACCAAGCTTTCTGGCAAAATGGGTGGAGGTCGACAAAACCGATTTGAGAGTCCTCAGGATTTTGGCACTGCCGCAAGACCCTCAAACCGTTACCAACTGGAATTCCGTGACCAACACCATTCTGGTCTGGGCAGAGTCAGAACCTGGCAAGCGAAATGCCCGGTATTTCTACGACGAGATGAAAAACGACAAGTCCTTCGACCGGTGGTGGATGGTATTCCAGAGAATCGTTGTTCCGAGGCGAGAAAGTGACAATCGTAAAGACTGACGCGGCAGGCAATGCCTCAGGGGAGAAGTCTTTTAGGGTGGATGCTTTTTCCATGCAACTAATGGGTTTCATGTCGCGCAAGTCCTCCGTTGATGAGAAGAAGTGAGCCGGCTGTCCCGCCAAAAGGTGTAAGGAGTCTAGCGCGCCTCAGGCCGGCACGAAGTAAGTCGGCGTTACGTCTGGCACCTCTGTTTGATCCCATCATAAACGTCGTAGCATAACGGGTATGACGAATACGACGGAGGCTGGAGAAACGGTTTTAAAAATTGACGTGGTTGGGACGGGTGAAGACGCCCAAGGAGCGGCGGGAGGCGTTGCTGGATGAATTTGAAGCCAGCGGGTTGAGCGGCAGGAAATTCGCCGTTGACCGGAATCAACTACCAGACCTTTGCCACGTGGGCGCAGAAGACACCGACACCGACCCGTTGCCCCGAAAGGTTCAGCGCACCCGCCTGGGACACCTGTATGAAATTGGTTCCAGCCTTCGCTGGTGTGTTTGAATCAAACGACTCCGTTTTTCCGAATTTCACGCAATGTCTTTATTCTCGGCGATGGATGCGATGCCGACCTGCAACTGGGTCCATTCCGATGGGGAAGTTTCCCATCCGCTGCTAAAACGGATCGCACGGCTGATTTGGGCCGGGGAATAACCCATCACCGACAAGGCATGCGATGGCTCCTCCTGCCCGCTGGCGCAGGCGGAACCGGTGGAAACGGCGAAACCGGCTTTGTCTAATTTCACCACCCAACGGAAGCGGCATCCGGAGTCAGGCAGAAAGGCCAGGCAGGTGTTCCACAGTCGCTCTTCGCGCAGGCCAACAATGGAAATTTCGGGAGAGATCGCGGTCAATCGGCTTTCAAATTCATTGCGCCAGGTGAGTCGAATCTGGTGTTGATTCTGATGGAGCGCAGTTTCCCTTTCCGTCAAAGCGGCCAGCATCGCGAGAAGCCCGGGGACATTTTCGGTTCCCGCACGGTGGCCGTCCTGCTGTTTGCCGCCTAAAATGAGCGGCTTGAGTTTGCCTTTTGCCGGGATTTTCAGAAAACCGACGCCCTTCGGTCCGCCAAATTTGTGCGCGCTGCCGGAAACGAAGTCGCACTGGCCCAACTCGTTTGCGGGAAGTTTGCCGAGCCACTGCACGGCGTCGCAGAAGAATGGAATTTCCTTTTCGCGACAGATTGCCGCGAGGCTCTGCCACGGCTGCAGGACGCCCGTTTCATTATTTGCTGCCATGACGGCGATTAAGGCGGGGCGCTTTTTCTTCAATGACTCAAGCACCCAATTCAGATCGGTCACTCCAGCGGATGTGACGGGAATGGAGCGCACGCTCTTTTTAAAATAGTGCCTGGCGGGCGCAAGCGTTGCGGGATGTTCAATGGCGGAAATCCAGACCTCGCCGCGAGGTCGCGCGAGTTGGGAGGCGTGATTAAAAACCAGATTGCTTGATTCGGTTGCGCCAGAGGTCCAAACAAGTTCCAGCGGATGGCAACCGAGAAAATCTGCCAACTGCTGGCGCGCGTCGTCCAGCGCCTTTTCCGCGCGATTGCCCATGCGGTGGGGGCTTGAAGGATTGCCGATGAAGCACTCGCAAGCCTCCAGCCAGGCGGCCCGGGCCGCGGGATGCAGTGGCGCGGTCGCATTATAATCAAAATAAATCATTGGATGAAACTCGGCGAGCAGCGGATCCAATTCATGCCATGGTCAATCCGTTTTTGGACGCACGGACAGATTTGCCACTTGCTAACCATTTTTGCGCTTCGGATAATTCAGCTCGAATTTTATTAGATGAACACTGCTCCGAAATCGACGTTGCACTATAAGAACTCGCATTTCGCGACGCAATTGCCGGTTGATTATCTTTACGCCCCGTCACATTACTGGATCGCCCGGGAGCAGGGGAACATTTGGCGGGTCGGTTTCACAAAATTTGCCACACGCATGCTGGGCGAAATTGTCGATCACGGTTTCGAATTGGAGACGGGCGCGGTCGTCACCCCCGGCAAACCGATTGGCTGGATCGAAGGCTTTAAAGCGATGAGCGACGTTTTTTGCATTGCTCACGGAAAATTTCTGGGAGGCAATCCGCTGTTGAAAGAGAAGGTCGAGTTGGTGAATAAGCTTCCGTACGGCGACGGATGGCTTTACAAAATCGAGGGCAATCCGGATGCCCTTTGCGTTGACGCCAATGGGTATGTGAAATTGTTGGACCAAACCATCCAACGAATGTTGGGTGAGCAAAAATCCGAACTATGAAACCGCCAATCGAACCAAACGGGAAGCCGCGCTACATCATGATCGGTGGTTTTCTGGGCGCGGGAAAAACAACGGCCGTGGCGCAACTGGCGCGGCAGCTGACCGAAGAAGGACTGAAGGTCGGGTTGATCACGAACGATCAGGGCAGCGAACTGGTGGATACCGCCCTGTTGCGTTCGCGCGGATTTGCCACGGAAGAAATCTCAGGCGGTTGTTTTTGTTGCCGATTCAATTCGCTCACCGATGCCGCCGCGAAACTTACCCAAACGACTCGCCCCGATGTATTCATCGCGGAACCCGTCGGAAGCTGCACGGACCTGGTCGCAACCGTGACTTATCCCCTGCGGCGAATTTATGGAAACGACTACCTCATTGCGCCGCTGAGCGTCCTAGTGGATCCCATTCGTGCCCTGCGGATTTTTGGGTTGGAGCAGGGGGGGAAGTTCTCCGAAAAGGTTCTTTATATCTACCGCAAGCAACTTGCCGAAGCCGACGTCATCGTGATCAACAAAGTTGATTTACTGGCCGGGGAGCAAACCATCCTGCTGCGGGAATGTTTGGCGCGCGAATTTCCGAGCGCAAAAGTTTTCGAGGTTTCCTCGCGCACCGGAAGCGGATTAGCCGAATGGTTTGAACACATCCGAGCTTGCTCTCAGGATTCCAGCCGCGAATTGGAGATCAATTACGATACGTATTCCGACGGCGAGGCGTTGCTCGGCTGGCTCAATTGCACCATCCAGATGTCACATGAATCAGGCGCCGATGCGAATGAAGCCCTTTCCCAGTGCGCGAGTTTGGTCCAGAAATATCTTCAGAAAAACGGGGCGGAAATCGGGCATTTGAAAATGACGCTGAGCCCGGACGTTGGGCTTGGAGACATTGCGGTAATAAACCTTGTCCGGAACGATTACGTGCCCGAACTTTCGCTCACGCTGGAAGAGCCGGTGCAATCCGCGCAAATCATTTTAAACCTGCGCGCGGAAACTGCGCCCGAGATTTTGCGTGACGCCGTGCAATTCGCGATGAGCCATTTGGAAAAATCCGATTCCCAACTAAAATTGACGCTGGAGCACCTGGAACATTTCCGGCCCGGCCGACCCAATCCAACCCATCGTTTTTTGACGCCCGCTCTATTGAAATGAACGCGCCCCGCCTACTTTATTGCCACTGCGCTTACGCCCAGGTCGTGCCCAACGAGGTGAAGGAAGCGGTGTTGCGCAAATTGTGCGATTCCGGAGTTTCCTTCGAAGCCGTGGCGGATTTATGCGAAGCCTCGGCGCGCCGCGATCCAACTTTGAAACGCCTGGCGGATTGTGGTTCCCTGAAAATTGCCGCCTGTTATCCGCGCGCGGTGAAATGGCTCTTCGCAGCCGCGCAATCTCCGTTGCCCGCGGACTCAACCGAAGTGTTGAATATGCGCGTGCAAACGGCTGACGAAATTGTGGCTGGCTTGATGGAGATCACGGTGAAGCCAAATCTTCCGACGGCAAACGACGCAGCGGCACCAAGCACTGAAAAATCTGTTCCATGATGCTAAAAGATCAAAAAACATTGCGGGTCGTTTTGGCGGATTCGCCTTCGTCGCCGACCCGTTACGACTCAATGGCGGCCCTGTTGAAAAACGGCTATGCCGTGACCTGCTCGACTGGAGAACGCCCTGTCTCTCCTGCCGATCACAGCGATATTTTGGTTTTGGGAAATTTGGAAGAAGGGGCACCTCTGGCGGCGGAGGATCCAAGCCGCGGCGTGCAAATCACCATGCGCGACATCAAGGGATGTTCGCCCGAAGCGGTCCTGGCCCTCGTGGAATCGGTCCGCGCGGAGCGGCAGGCGGTGAAACAGGGCGAATGGAAACCGTGGTTTCCGGTGATCGATTACGACCGCTGCACCAACTGCATGCAATGCCTGAGTTTTTGTTTGTTTGGCGTCTATGGCGTCGATAAAAATCAGAATCTCGAGGTGCAAAATCAGGATAGCTGCAAAACGAATTGCCCGGCCTGTTCGCGGGTTTGTCCCGAGGCAGCGATCATGTTTCCGAAATACAAATCCGGCCCGATCAATGGCGAAGCGGTGACCGACGCCGACTTGCAGCGCGAGAAAATGAAGATCGATATTTCCGCGCTGCTCGGTGGTGATGTTTACGCGATGTTGCGGACCCGCAGCGAGCGTGCGCAAACGCGATTCTCCAAGGAACGCGACGCGGACAAAGCGTTAAAGGAACGACAGAAATGTTTGGTGAAGCTCGCGCAATCGGGCGACATACCGCTGGAAGTCCTGATGGCATTGCCGTCTCCGGAAGAAATTGCGCGCCGCGCCGAGGAAGCAAAGGGCAAAGCGGCGGCTGCGCTGGAAGGACGTCTTTAAGATGCTACCGCAGCTCGCCTTGCGAACTTTGCGAACCGCCGATGCGCGGTTGATTTGGAAATTTGCCTGGAATTTTGGCGTGAAAGGGATGCTGTCGGTTGAGAAATTCAAGCGCCGGATCAAACGTGGAGAATATTTTCCGCCCTTTCTTTATATCTCGATCATCAACTCGTGCAATCTGCGTTGCCAGGGATGCTGGGTCGATGTGGCCGCCGAGCGGAACTCGATTGATATCGCCGCCATGAACCGGCTGATCTCCGAGGCGAAGGCGCATGGAAATAGTTTTTTCGGAATTCTCGGCGGCGAACCGTTCATGCACCCGCAACTTCTGGAACTGCTTGCGGCCCATCCCGATTGCTACTTCCAGGTTTTCACAAATGGCCAATTCATCACGGACAAAGTCGCGGCGGAATTGCGCCGGCTCGGGAACGTCACGCCATTGATCAGCATTGAGGGAAACGAAGTCGTCAGCGACCAGCGGCGCGGCAACAAAGAGGTTTTCAACCGCACCTTGCGCGGCCTCGACAATTGTTTGGAGCAAGGAATTTTAACCGGCGTCGCCACCAGTGTCTGCCAGACGAACATCGACGAACTCTTGACGGAAGCCTGGCTGCAAAAATTGATCGATCGCGGCGTGCATTACGTCTGGTATCACACCTATCGGCCGGTGGGACCGAAGATGAACGCGCAACTCGCGTTGCGTCCCGAACAATTAGTGCAGGTGAGAAAATTCATCGTCGAGATGCGCGCAAAAATGCCGATTGCCATGATCGACGCCTACTACGATCACCAGGGAAAAGCGTTGTGCCCGATGGTCACCGGCATCAGCCATCATGTCAGCCCGACCGGCGACATCGAACCTTGTCCGATCATACAATTTGCCAAAGAAAACATTTCGGATCGGCGGAATATTTTTGAAGTGTTTCGCGAGTCCGCTTTTTTGCGCGATTTCCGCGAACTATCCGGCCAGGCGACCCGCGGCTGTGTCGTGCTCGAACGACCTGACCTTGTGAAACAATTGGTTTTGAAACACGGAGCCAAAGACACTACCGTGCGCCAATCCGCCATGGCCGAATTGGAAGCCATGGAACCGCGCTTCAGCCAATGGTTGCCCGGCGAAGAAATTCCGGAAAAACATTGGATGTATCGTTTCGCAAAAAAATATTGGTTTAGCGATTTTGGAGCGTATTCGAACGTAAGACACGATTCGGCGGAGAAAGCCGATCAGCTAAGAAAGAAGTTTCCAGAGCCCGTGCCGGCCAATCTTTAAAAAGTTAATGAATTTTATGCAGCCGATAACACTCACTTTGCCACGACCGGTTCCGATTCAAAAGTTTCGCACGCCGAAAAAAAACATCCCGCAAACCCTCGCGGAACGAACTGCCATTCTGGGCGCGGTGAGGAATTACGTCGCCGAATTCAACCCCGTGCCTCCGGTTCCCACCGATGAGCTCAAGGAGCACGCGGACAAGCTGGTTGCGGCGCTCGGTTGCAATTCGATTTATCGCGATTACATCGGCGTTTTGATCAACAACGAAATGTGGCGCGAATCCCTCGCCGCCGTCCCGTTCGAGCGGCGATTGCTCCTCCTGCCAAAATGTTTGCGCATTGAAAGCAAATGCCCCGCACCCTTTGACGAATTTGGTTTGCTCTGCAAACAGTGCGGACTTTGTTCAATTCAAGATTTGCAAGCTGAAGCGGAGCGTTTGGGTTACGCCGTTCTCGTGGCTGAAGGTTCCGCCATCGTCATGTCGCTGATCCAAACTGGAAAAATCGAAGCCATCGTTGGCGTCAGTTGCCTCAGCGTTCTGGAGCGCGCCTTTCCCTACATGGAAGCGGCCGCGGTTCCCGGCGTCGCGGTGCCGTTGCTGCAAGACGATTGCATTGATACCAACGTCGATCTCGATTGGGTCTGGGATTACATTCATCTGACGAGCGACGACACCACGCGCCGCATGGACTTGAGTTCGTTGCGGGACGAAGTGGATTCATGGTTTACCGCGGAATCCCTTGCTCAGATTTTAGGTTCCGTGGATGGAGAAGCTGAACGCATTTCCCGCGAATGGCTCGCGCGCGACGGCAAGCGGTGGCGTCCCTTTTTGACGGTCTCAACTTTTCAGGCATTGCGCAGCGATGCGGAGAAACCGCTGACCGACGACCTGAAAAAAATTGCCGTCGCTGTGGAATGTTTTCACAAAGCGTCGCTCGTGCATGACGACATCGAAGACGCCGACGCAGAGCGTTACGGCGCTAAAACGTTGCACGAAGAACATGGAACGGCCATCGCGCTGAACGTCGGCGATTTGCTCATTGGCGAAGGCTACCGCTTGATCGCCGCTTCGGGATTGTCGCCGCAGCAAAAGGCCGAAATGCTGTTAGCTGCGTCCAACGGGCAACGCGACCTTTGTCGCGGGCAAGGCGCGGAACTTTCCTGGGCGCGACAACCGCAGCCTCTTTCGACGCTGCAAGTCATCGATATTTTCCGGCGCAAAACCGCGCCGGCGTTTGAAGTCGCGCTCCGGCTTGGTGCCATTTGTGCCAGCCCTGAGGCTTGCCAGGAACTTGATTCCACCTTGCGCGACTACAGCGAGGCGCTCGGCATCGCTTATCAAATCCGCGACGACCTCGCCGATTTGGAAGCGGAGGAAGCGGCGAAAGACATCGTTGGTTTGCGCCCATCCGTTTTGCTGGCCATTGCGGCGGAACGCGCCAACGGCGATTCTCGAGCCATTTTTGACTCCATCTGGCGTCGCGCGTGTGATTTGCCGCCGGAGAAAATCCAATCGCTTTACGTCGAGCTCAAGGCCGACGAACGCGCGCGGACATTGCTCGAGACTTACAAAGAAGAGGCGATTCGTTCATTGCGCGATCTGCAAAATCCGAGTTTGAAAGGACTCCTGCGCCGGGTTGTCGGCAAGATTTTCAACGAGACCGAAATCAAAGGTTGGTGCAACGAATTCGAGCAAAAGAACCAGGCGATGCGCGTGAATCTTGTGAGTTAAGATTTTCGCCGATGAATTTACGCCTCGAGATGTTGCAGGTGGCGCGCCTGGCTCCAAAACTTCTCGGCGATTCCGCGCCACTGGTCGAAAAATTCCTCCGAAACGAACAAGCGGAAGCGGGCGGGTTTAAAGACCGATCCGGGCAAAGCGATCTTTACTACACGGTTTTCGGTTTGGACGGTTTGCTCGCCTTGCAGACGCAATTCCCCGGGGACTCGGTTGCTGAATACTTAAATCGATTTGGCGGCGGGGAAAAACTCGACTTCATCCATCTCTGCTGTCTGGCACGCTGCTGGGGCACCTTGCAACATGCGACTTCCGTTCGCGCCTCGGGCCAAATTCGCGAACAACTTCAGGATCAGCTCAACCTTCATCGCTCGCACGATGGCGGCTTCAATCTATTACCCGATCAGCCCAAAGGCTCGGTCTACGCAGCGTTTTTAGCTGCGGGCGCGCTCGGCGATCTTGGCGCTCCCATTCTTGAACCCGACCGGTTGGTGCAGAGTTTTAGGCAACTACAAACCCGCGATGGTGCCTGGGCAAATGATCACCACGGGAAAACCGGGAGCACCAACGCAACCGCTGCCGCCGTCGTCGTGCTGACAAATCTCGGAATATCGTTGGATCAATCGGTTGGTGATTGGCTTTTAGCGCGGGCTCATCCGGAAGGCGGCTTCGTCGCTTCTCCTGAAACGCCCATTCCCGATCTTCTCTCCACTGCCACTACCCTGCACGCTTTGGCTTGTCTTCAGAGGGATATTTCCGGGATTCGCGAGCGCTGCCTCGATTTCGTTGATTCGCTTTGGACCAACGAAGGCGGCTTTTATGGAAACTGGAGCGAAGACAAACTCGATTGCGAATACACCTACTACGGGCTGCTGGCGTTAGGCCATTTGAGTGTTTGAATAAAACAACAATTACAACTCGGGCGTGTCGTCCTGTTTCTCAATGGCCGCCACCCGCTTTTTGATGGTCTCCAAATCTTTCGTGATTTGAAAAAGCAGTTTTATAATCTCCTCGTGCGTTGCTTTATCGGCCAGCGCGGCTGCGGCCGGATGAATTTTCATCATCTCGGAGGCCATGCCCGAACACGATTTCTTGATTTGGAGAATTGCAGTTGGTTTATCCATAACACCTCGACTTGCCGAGGATTATGCCGCTCGGCACACTCATCGTCACGTTCGTTTTGATATCGCAGCGACGATCAATTGATTGCAGGAAATGAATTCCACCACGATTCCAGAACAAGATCGGGCCAATGGGCGCTTGCAGTCTGCCTGTTCTCTGGTGGCGCAGACTCTTCTCGGCGCCAGGGAAAGTTCCGGATGTTGGCTCGGGGAACTTTCCAGCAGCGCTCTCTCGACCGCAACGGCGGTTTGCGCGCTGGCAGTTTCAAATCGCGCGGTCGTTTCGCCGAACTCAGCGCATCTTGAATTGATCGATGCGGGCTTGATTTGGTTGAGCCAAAACCAAAATTCAGATGGCGGTTGGGGCGACACCAGCTTAAGCGTCAGCAATATCAGCACGACGGCGCTTTGCTGGTCCGCTTTCGGCGCGGTTTTGGGTGCAGATTCGCGCTACGCAAAAACCGTCACTGCCGCCAGAGATTGGCTCGCGAAGGCAGCGGGCGGCACAACGAGCGCCGCACTATGCAAGGCCATCGAAAATCGTTACGGAAAGGACCGCACCTTTTCCGTGCCGATTCTGATGACGTGCGTCTTGGGGAATCGATTTGAACCGGGCGCGCTCGGGTGGAAACGCGTTTCTCCGCTGCCATTTGAACTGGCTGCCATGCCGCATCAAGTTTATGGAGCGTTGCAATTACCGGTTGTGAGCTATGCGTTGCCTGCGCTGATCGCCATCGGGCAGGCGCGTTTTCATCATCGGCCGACGCGCAATCCGTTTTCTTTCCTGATTCGCCGTTCTCTTCGGAACCGGACGTTGAAAATCCTTGAAAAAATCCAACCGGAGAACGGCGGTTTTCTCGAAGCCACCCCTTTGAC
Organism: Verrucomicrobiales bacterium; assembly: GCA_947478865.1. GTDB lineage: Bacteria > Verrucomicrobiota > Verrucomicrobiia > Limisphaerales > CANJXF01 > CANJXF01. Next base: position 10,174 of record CANJXF010000077.1, read on the forward strand.
CAGCTTTGTCGCAATGAGTCTGGCTTCCATGGGATGGGTCGAACATCCGGTGACGGTGAAAGCGCTTCAGTTTCTGGAAAAGTCGGTTCGGCATGATGGCAGTTGGGCCATCGACACTAATCTTTCTACCTGGGTCACCACGCTTTCCATCAACGCGCTCGCCGAGGATTCAAATCACACCCTCTTGCATGAAGACGATGCCGCACGGCTCGCCACCTTTTTGATCGAGCAACAACATCGCATCGAACATCCCTACACTCACGCCAAGCCCGGTGGTTGGGCGTGGACCGATCTGCCCGGCGGCGTGCCGGACGCGGATGACACCGCTGGAGCCTTGCTGGCGTTATTTCGTTTGCGCAAATCGGAACGCGATTTTGTCGAGCCCGCTTCAGCCGGCGTTCGATGGCTCCTGCAGTTACAAAATCGGGACGGAGGAACGCCGACGTTTTGTCGCGGTTGGGGCGCGTTGCCATTCGACCGGAGCGGGGCGGATCTCACGGCTCACGTCATTCGCGCATGGTTGGCGTGGTCACCCTATGTGGGTGAATCTCTGCGCGCCGAGATTCAAGGCGCAATGGCGAAATCCGTCAAATACCTCATCCGCAACCAGCGTCGCGATGGATCGTGGATTCCGCTTTGGTTCGGGAATCAATCGGCAACGAACGATGAAAACCCAACCTATGGAACCGCTCGTGTCCTCGCAGCGTTGGCAGAACTGTGTGACGGCGATTTGAGTGTTTCCGTTGCCTTGAGGAAGGGTATCTATTGGCTGATGGATGCACAAAATCAGGATGGAGGTTGGGCTGGTTCAACGGGCAACGCCAAATCTTCCGTCGAAGAAACGGCGATTGCCGTGGAAGCACTGGCAGCGTGTTGTGGCGATGCCAGGTTGCCCGATGCTTTTAAAGAGAAGGTCTTGCTGTCGATGAATCGCGGTGTCGAATGGCTGATCGAAAAAGTGGAGGGCGGACAATGGATGCAGCCTTCGCCGATTGGATTTTATTTTGCCAAACTCTGGTATTACGAACGTCTGTATCCGGTGATCTTTACGGCCAGTGCTTTGGAAAAGGCGCTCCGGTTTTCGTTGCGAGATCATTGAGGGTCGAGGGATAGCTCCCAGATTTTTTCAAAAAAACCAATCTGGTTGGAAGAGAAAACATTTCCCCTGCGCGACTTTTTCATGAAACATTCTCACGTGTGATGGCTGTTCCCGTAAAATCAGGAGTCAAGGTATGTCTACCAACTTCAAAGCTTCCAAGTTCTTAATCTACCTCGCGTGCCTGGGCATGCTCGTTCTGCTGGGCTGGTTGGATTACATCACGGGCTATGAGCTGGGGTTCTTTGTTTTTTATTCCGCCCCGGTCGGCATCGCAGCATGGAACCTGGGACGCTGGCCAGCTGTGGGGATGTCTTTGGTGGCATCCTTCGCCTGGGCTCTGGCGGATTCATACGCGGGCGCAAAATATTCCACCCGATTTGCCCTCTATTGGAACAACGGGATCCATTTTGGCAGCTTCATCATCAATGCGTTTGCCATTGCCCGTATCAAAAAGGAACTGGATCTCCGGCATCATTTACACGCCGAGCTTAAATCCGTCAGGGAGGCGCTGCGCACCGTGGCGAAGCAGTTGCCAACCTGTCCGATTTGCGGCCGAACGCACAGCCCTGGGTCCATTGCGAATGAAGAATGGCGCATGAGCCAACCGCCCCCGGAACTCGAAGGCGCCATCTGCGCGCCTTGCCTGGCTTTGGACGGCAAATCGAAATAACCAAGCTCACCCGCCTATTGTATGACCGCCGACAGCTAGGAGGTGGAATTTCCTTTTGTTGCTACGAGACTGGCGGGGAGGGTGGGGTTTTCTTTCGTGCAGAAACCACGAGTGCAACGCAGCCGGTCCAGGTGGGCAGCAGATCTGCAACTGGAATAAATTCCACAGCAAATGTTGGCAGCAAAAGCCAGTGAAAGCCGAGCAACGCCACTTCGAAAAGCATCGCAATCACATCGATAAGTTCGTCAAAGAACGTCCAGCCCAACGGACCGAGCAGCAATTGCAAGGCATCCGCGACGATGGCAACGGCGAATGCCAAACCAATTCGCCATGGAGTCAGCCGGCGAGCCTGGAAAAATTTTAGTCCACGTAAATTCATGTCGGGGCTAGTTCATTGATTTAAAAGAAATGGAAATCTCCATCGACGAGACGATGGCGCGATTGCCGATTTTTGCCAGTTCAAAACTTCAGGTCCTCTCCGTTGCGGCTGCTGCCTTGCCTGGTCAGAACGTTTTGAACGAGCGATACGCCAATCGCCCGCTCGATTTGGGTAACGCATTCAAAATCAATTGGCTCATCCGCCAACCCCTAAGGAAGAACATGCTTTTCTCAGCGGCATTTCCGATAAATAGCGAAGGCGCGCGGAATCTGAAAAAGCGGAATCCAAGTTAATTATTTGAATTTCCCGGCCAACGCCACGCGGACAAATTCAGACTTGTTCTTGACCGCCTTCCAATTCCACTGACAAATGGACGTGATGAATTCGTTTTCTCGAATCTCGGCGGCGCTCCTTTTGAAAGGAAGCGGCAAGACTTTGTTTCTTCTTAGTTCGATCGTGCTGCTGGTTTATTCCGGTTGTGCGACCCGTCCAGGAACCATCGCCCACCGCGCGGGAGATGAGATTATCGTCGCAGGTCAGATGATTCATACGGGAACCCGTGTGGTCACCTGGATGGATCCGGGTGGCTTCGATGCCTACCGCACCGAGCGACGTTTCGCCAAGTTTGAGGAATCCGATTTCGCCACCTCCAAGGAAAAAATCAAAGACCTCGCTTCGCCTAGCCGCTTCAATCTGCGCAAAGCGGGGCTTTCCCCGGAAGAGATCGAACGCGTCCGCGGTGGCGGCTGGGATTTGCCGTTGTTGCAGCGGGTTGTTGACCAGTTCGTTTTGCATTTCGACGTGTGTGGAACCAGTCGTCAATGTTTCAACATCCTCCATGACCATCGCGGGTTGAGCGTCCATTTTATGCTCGATGCGGATGGAACGATCTATCAAACGCTCGACTTGAAGGAACGCGCCTATCACGCGACCAGTTCAAACACCCGCTCGGTGGGAATCGAGATTGCCAACATCGGCGCTTACAGTTCCAAGGAAGCCGATCCGTTTGATAAATGGTATAAGACCGAGCCAAACGGGCAGGTGACCTTGACTTTCCCGGGTCAATTTGTGGGATCTAACCGGTTCTACACTCCGAATTTCATCGGGCATCCCGCGCGTCCGGAGCCGGTGGTGAGCACGGTTCAAGGCCATGAAATGCGGCAATACGATTACACCCCGCAGCAATACGAAGCGCTGGTAAAACTGACCGCGACGCTATGCGAAGTCTTTCCGAAAATGAAATGTGATTATCCCCGGGATGCGGAAGGTAAACTGGTGACCAGGAAGCTCGCGGAGGATGACTTGAACAAGTATCAAGGCATTCTCGGTCACTACCATATTCAGACGAATAAAACCGATCCCGGTCCGGCCTTGCAATGGGACTACCTGATTCAGAACGCCCGGAGAATTCTGGAGCCCGCAAGTTCCGTTCGTGCGGCTACCTTGCAAGTGGAAAATCGATTTCCCAAAAAATTAGCGGACGGCAAATAGAAACTCTGCCGCGAGCCATCGCCATGCGTCGCCGCACGTTCCAGAAATTAAAAGTGGTTGGCGAAAAGGGTTTTCATCACCACGTTTATGTCGTCCTGCTCGACCCCAAGGCGGCCAAGGAGCGGAAGTTAATTGTTGCGAACCCTTACCGGGACAAGACCAAGCCCTGCGTCTATGTCGGCCTGACCGGCCTTTCTCCGGAGGAACGCTTCCAAAATCATAAAATGGGGGTCAAAGCCGCCAGTATCGTCCGGCGCTTTGGTGTCCGGTTGCTCCCGGAATTGTTTGAGTATCTCAATCCGATGCCGTTCGAGGCAGCCGCTGCCATGGAGGCTGAGATGGCGCAAGAATTACGGGAGGCTGGCTACACCGTTGCAGGCGGAACATAAACCACCGGGCTTGAGATTAAAAAGTAGAGCCGATTCATCCCAATACCTTAAATGCATTTCGGGTCGCATCCTTCTCGATGCCGCTCGATGTTGTGGCATGAACACATGGGAAACATCAGAATGGTTCGTCAAATGGTTGGAGATGGCTAGAAAAGCAGCCAAGGCAAGAGCCTCGGTTAAGAAGTAGATCACGGCGCTTTCCTTCCATCGTTTGTGCTCGGATTCATCTTCTGCTTCGGGGGAAATTCCCTGAATCCATTTACGGGGCTGCTCCCAATTGAAGTGGTCTGGCACGTGTCCTACGGTCTTAAACGATAGGTGAATATGCTTTTGGCCAATGACGCTACAGACAAAAAAACTCTTCTACTTGCCGCGCAGCCGTTCCGTTGGGCTGTAGGCATTGAAAGTTCATGGATTCCTCATCTGTCTATCGACCAGTTTGCCTGGACGCAACACGATCGTTTCTGGCGGGAGGATTTTCGCCGGGTTTCGGAGGAGCTCGGGTGCAAATGGATGCGATATTCCGTGCCGTGGCATCTGGTTGAACCTGAACCCGGAAAATATGACTGGCGATGGGCCGACGAACGTTTTGATCATGCCGGCCAACTCGGGATCGACCTTATCCTGGACCTTGTTCACTTTGGAACCCCCACCTGGCTTCCGGAAGCATTTGGGGACGTCGATTTTCCGACCGCGTTAGAACGGTTTTCCCGCGAATTTGGTCAACGCTATTCCGGCGTCATCCGTTGTGTCTGTCCGGTTAACGAACCTTTGATCACGGCTCTTTTCTGTGGTGATGTTGGGCTTTGGCCGCCGCACGGCCATGGCCTGATGAGCTACATGGGCGTTTTGTCTCGTGTGGCGCAAGCTGTGAGCCGTTCCATCAATGCGCTGCGTGAGACGATGCCAGGAGTCGAGATTATCCTGTGCGATGCCCTTGAGCATGCCAGCGTTGAAACCGGGTCCTGCCGCGAAAACCCCGGGTTGCTTGAGCGAATGGAGAAGGATGTTCGACTGCGCATGAACCGTCGCCACGTGGTCCTAGATCTGGTGACCGGGAGAATCGATTCCGAACACCCTCTTCGTCCTTGGCTCACCGCGCATGGATTCTCCCAAAGCGACCTAAACTGGTTCCTTCATAACCGAGCTCAATTCGATGTGCTAGGGCTTGATTACTACGCTCACTCAGAAATTGAACTTTACGCCTGCGATGATAGGTGGCGGCAACGGGTCCCATCGAATCTTGTGGGACTGAATGCGACGGTTCGTGATTACTGGAAGCGCTACCAACTTCCCATGATGATCACGGAAACCAATTGCTGCGGAGAGGATGAGCGTCGGAAGGAGTGGTTGAGATTCACGGTCTCGGACATACGACAGCTAAGGGGGGAAGGAATTCCTGTGGTTGGTTACACCTGGTGGCCCCTCCTGGACCACCTCGATTGGGACGGCGCACTCTTACATCAGATTGGAAAGATACATCGCGTTGGAATCTATAATTTGGAACGCCAGGCCAGCGGAGAGATGCGACGCATGGCCACTGAGTTAGTTCGGGTTTACCGCGAGATGGTCGGGCAGGGTGATGACGCGGTAGGGCTCTTGAAATTGGAGGAACAGCCGCCTCAAGAACGAAGTAGGCTCCCTCGTCAGGAAACTGAATCAATTGCCGGCCAACTTGATTACCCGATTGTGGTCCATTGTCACTTGCGCTGGGAAGGGGTTTGGCAGAGACCACAACAATTTCTGTCGCGCTTGTCCAAACAGCATCGCGTCCTTTTTGTTGAAGGACCACAACTCCGCGAAACCAATGATGGACCCAGCTTTCAGCTCCTGCCTGTCTCGAACTTTCCGCAGATTACGATCATGCAGACCTTCTTCCCGGCGCATCGCTTTCATGACGGCGAGTGGATTGATGCCGAACGGCTGCGACTGTTGAGGGAAGCCCTAGCCGGTCCGTTGAAGGGGGAATTGGAACGCCCCGTGCAATGGTTCTACGACCCTATGGCAGTTACATCGTTCGCCGGAAAACTGGACGAGCACGCGATTGTTTATGACTGCATGGATCAACTCTCGCAGTTTAAATTCGCGCCGCCGGACTTGGTTCATCGTGAACGTCAGCTGCTGTCGGTTGCCGATGTGGTGTTCGCCGGCGGTCGCAAATTGCACGAGTCGAAAAGCAGGCTAAACCAAAACTGTCATTTTTACGGCTGTGGCGTTGAAGTGGATCACTTCAGCAAAGCGCGGTCCGATCAAACGACGATTCCCCATGACCTGGATTTTATTCATCGGCCGATGCTTGGTTACTTCGGGGTAGTGGACGAACGAATGGATTACCAACTCATCGAGAGGCTGGCCGATGCCAATCCTGAATGGAGCATTGTCATTATCGGGCCGCTTGCCAAGGTGGACCCGAATTCACTTCCCGTTCGCGTGAACATTTACTGGCTCGGCAAACGTGACTACGCGCTGTTGCCGGCTTATACGAAAGCGTTTCAGGTCTGTCTCATGCCTTTCGCGCTGAATGAAGCAACCGAATACATCAATCCGACCAAAGCCTTGGAGTACATGGCTGCGGGCAAGCAAATCGTTTCCACGGCCGTGCCCGATGTGATCTCGAACTTCGGCACCGTCGTAAAAGTGGCTGAGTCGCATGAGGAATTTGTCCGCTACTGCCAATCGGCGGTTGAGAATCCTGACTACGCCGCGGTGGAAAGGGGATTGGAAATGACCGAGCAAAACGGATGGGACTCCATTGTTGGAAAACTTGAGGAACACGTTCGTCATGTGCTCAAAGGGAAGGCGCATAACCTGAATGATAAATCCGGGAAGACCGGTTCAGTCGCGTAATTTTGGAGGTGATTTCTAAAATAGGGAAAAGGTGCTCCGCGCGGCTATTAATTCATTTGCCGGGTGGAGATCAAAGAGAAAGGTAAGGTATGTTCGATTACTTGATCGTCGGAGCGGGATTCGCGGGCAGCACCTTGGCTGAGCGCCTGGCCAGTCAGGCGGGAAAAAAAGTCATCCTGGTCGATAAACGCCTGCACATTGGAGGCAACGCCTACGACCACTACGATGATAGCGGAGTTCTGATTCACCGCTATGGGCCGCACATATTCCATACCAATTCAAAAGTTGTGTTTGATTACCTCTCGCGTTTTACGAAGTGGCGGGCGTATCAGCATCGCGTTCTGGCCAATGTCGACGGTCAACTCGTTCCAATCCCGATTAATTTGGACACGATTAATCAACTCTACGGACTGAACCTCACCTCGATGGAAGTGGAAAAGTTTTTCGAATCGGTAGCAGAACAGAAGGAGCAGATCCGAACATCGGAAGATGTCGTGGTCAGCAAGGTGGGGCGGGAGCTGTATGAAAAATTCTTCCGGGGCTACACAAGAAAGCAGTGGGGGTTGGATCCTTCTGAACTGGATGCATCCGTGACGGCTCGCGTTCCAACCCGCACCAATCGTGATGCGCGCTATTTCACCGATTGCTACCAGGCGATGCCCCTCCATGGCTTTACCCGTCTGTTCGAGAACATGCTTTCACACGAGAATATTCAGATTTTACTCAACACTGACTATCGTGAAGTGCAGGATTACATTCCATACAAAGAGATGATTTACACCGGTCCGGTGGATGAATATTTCGATTTGAAACCCATGATCAGCCGGTCTATCAGGTGGCTCCAGTGATTAATTATCCAAATGACTACGCTTATACGCGGGTTACGGAGTTTAAGTATTTAACCGGCCAACAGCATGCCAAGACAACTATCGTTTACGAATACGCCACAGCGGAGGGAGACCCCTACTACCCAATTCCGCGGCCGGAGAACGCAGAAGTTTACCGGAAATACCACGAACTAGCGGCACAGACGCCAGACGTGTATTTCGCGGGTCGCCTTGCTACCTACAAATATTACAACATGGATCAGGTCGTAGCCCAGGCTCTGACCCTTTTCTCCAAGATGGCGCAAGCATCGAAGGAGCCGCGGTTGAGCTTTGCTCCAGCGATCTCGAAGTCATCGCTGAACTCTGCTGCTCGGCTAAACGGGAATGGCAATCGCAAGAAGGGTCGCGGTCAAGTGCTCACTTCGTAGCTCAGCGCTATTGCGCTATTGATTTGACGCCTGGCAAAAGATGGGGAGCGGAGATCGAAGTTAAGGCATTTCCACCCAAACAGAGTGTCAAAAAAAGAGCCCGATTTTTCAATCGGGCCTTGGTATTGATATCACATTATTTTAAGGTCAATATTTTTCCCAACGTTCTTCTCGAATGTCCCTGGTGTCTGCCCTCCCGACCTTTTCTTGCTTCTTGACCCCGGCCTCCGAGCTGGTGGAAATGTCCTGCGCGCCAGCCTTTTCAAAGATTTCTGGTTCCTCGACGTTTGTAGTGGGTAATGATGTCGGGGGGAAGAATGCGGCAGGTGACGCAGAGGTTGGCAGCGGCTCGGAGAACACCGAGCTGCGCGCAACATCTTGCAGGAAACTTAAGAAACGTCGAGAATTGCCGATGGTAGGAATCGCCTGTGTTCATGCGGGTGCGGCAGCTGTAGTGGCTACATGACTTCGAGCAGGCGTATGGGCGCGACCAAGAGCTTTGGAAGAGGCAGAAAACAATGGGCCACTCAACCTTGGGGTGAATCATTGCCTCATCCAATGGGAC
>CANJXF010000078.1 GCA_947478865.1 Verrucomicrobiales bacterium
CGGTGCGGGACTCCGGTCGGCCTACGCTCCGCTTCGGCCTCCCTGCCTCCCGCACCGCAGGTCGAAGAAAACCAAACAGCAGAACCAAACAACCAAGGGGACATTCTCTCCTGAGTTAAAGAGGGGACATTTCTAAAGAGCTTTGACAGCTCAAGGGCTGCAATGGTGACGCTCTGTGATTGACGAACGAAGTTTCCAGATTAAGCATCAAACCAAACAAATCTTTCCAACCATTATGAATGAGAATTTTCAAAATCAAACTTCGCGGCGCAACTTCATCAAGACTTCCGCAGTGCTTGGCGGAGCATTGATTTCACCGCTTGGATTTTCCGCTTCAGGCGCAGCCGACAGCGAGAAGATAAAGATCGGGCTAATCGGATGCGGTGGCCGCGGAACTGGCGCTGCGAGCCAGGCGTTGAAGGCGGACAGCAATGTGGTTCTCACTGCAATGGCCGATGTGTTCGAAAATAATTTAAAGAACAGCCTCGGGGCGTTGCAAAAGGAAGCAGCCGACAAAGTCCAGGTTGCTTCCGACCATTGTTTCGTCGGTTTGGATGGTTATCAAAAGGTCATCGATAGCGGAGTGGACGTGGTTCTGCTGACGACTCCGCCGGGCTTTCGCCCCCAGCATCTCAAGGCTGCGGTCGACGCGGGCAAACATATTTTTTGTGAAAAACCCGTTGCTACCGATGCCCCGGGAATCCGCTCCGTGCTGGCTTCGGTCGAAGAGGCGAAAAAGAAAAAGCTCGCGCTCGTGGCCGGGTTTTGCTGGCGTTACAATGCCGCTGAACGAGCCCTGTTCAATCAAATCCACTCCGGTGCGATCGGCGACATTCGTGCAATGTATGGCACCTATTACACCGGTCCGGTCAAGCCGATGCCCCCTGCCAGTGACCGTCCTGCAGGCATGAGCGATGTGGAATGGCAATTGCGCAATTGGTACAATTTCGGATGGCTCTCCGGCGATGGGCTGGTCGAGCAAGCCGTTCACGCAGTTGACTGGCTGGCCTGGGCAATGAAGGACGTTCCACCTCTCAAGTGTGTTGCCGTGGGCGGCCGGCAAATTCCCGCGCAAGGCGGCAACATTTACGACCATTTCGAACTTAATTACGAGTATGCCGACAACGTGCGCGCCTTCCTTGGGTGCCGGCAACAGCCCCATTGTTCCAACGACAACACAGGCACTTTCTACGGCACCAAAGGCACCGCCCGCGAACTCGGTTTTGCGGGTATGCCGTTTATCAAAGGCGAGACCAACTGGCGCTTCCAAGGAGAACGGCCCGACATGTATCAAGTCGAGCATAGCGAACTGTTTGCCTCGATCCGCTCCGGTAATCCGATCAACAACGGCGTGCGTCTCGCCCATAGTTCTTTGATGGCGATCATGGGACGCATGGCAGCCTACACTGGTCAGGAAATTACTTGGGAGATGGCCTTGAATTCCCAAGAGCGTCTGGTGCCAGAGAATCTCCGTTGGGATGGGGCGCTGCCGGTAAAACCGATGGCGATGCCCGGCCAGACCCAGTTCATCTGAGTTATCAGGCCATGAGACCCAACAGGCTCCCGGTTCGCCCATTCGCGTGCATGGTTTTATCCTGCATTTGGTTGTGGCCCGTTTTTTCCATGAACGCGGAGGTGGTCGAACCCATTCCGAAGGCCGTCATCGACGGCAATGGTCCGGGCTGGCGCGCACTGGGGGAGAAGGATTTCTTCAACGTGAATTGCAAGCCCGAGACGTGGAGTTGGACCAATGGAATTGCCCATTGCACCGGCCGCCCGATTGGCGTTATTCGAACGGAAAATATTTACACGAATTTCGAGGTGGTCGCGCAATGGCGCCATCTGCAATCGGGTGGAAATTCCGGAATATTTGTCCTGGCCACACCCGAATCAATCCGGGATTTGGAGCAGGAGAAAAAAAAGGGTCGGTTTCCCTCAGGGATCGAAGTGCAGGTGCTCGACCATGGATTTACCGAGAAATACGAAAAGAACTCCAAGAAGAAGGCCACTTGGTTCACAACCAACGGGGACGTCTTTCCGGTCGGTTCCACAACCATGAAGCCTTTTGCTCCAACCTCGCCCGACGGGAGCCGAAGTTTTCCGAGGAAAAACCTGAGCAAAGGAGTTGGCGAGTGGAATCATTATTACGTGCGCTGCATCAACGGCGAGATCCGGCTCTGGGTAAATGGCGAAGAAGTTTCTGGTGGTAACAACATCAAGCCCGCCAGCGGTTATCTCTGCCTGGAATCCGAGGGTGCGCCGGTGGAGTTCAAAGAAATAAGAATTCGGGAACTGCCCTAATTGGTCTATGACTCAGACGTTGTAAATTCAAAGAATTCAAACCTGAATTCACCCCTTCCCACTACTTCGTCTCCGGCCAGATTGGGGAATCCATGGCGGATAAGTCTTCCGGTTTTACGCCTGCGGCGCGCTTGACATCGCCGTGCCAGGTCGGACGGAATGGCCCGACGAAGCTGATGTCGGCACCAGGTTTGATCGCCCGCTCCAGACCGACCGCCCAGAAACAGGCATTGACCAACATGCGCCGGAATCCTTCATTCACAAGGTCGCCAGATGCACCATAGGTGCTGCAAAAAACCCGGGCAGGTTTACCTGAAGCGCCTTGGTAGGTGCGTGTCCATGCTCCGGGCATCGCCTTCTTGGTTTCGTCAGATGGAGAGGTTGGCAACATCCCATTGAGCGGATATGCCATGGCGAGAACTTCGCTACCTTCAATCGGGTAGGCGTTGTAAGCACCGATTTCCGCCCACATATTTTTTACACCTTTCAGGATCGGGTGATTCGCCTGCGCTTGAACGATGTCCAGCCGAGTGCTGGATTTATGATTCGGACCGTAGTGACCAACCCAAGTCTCACCTAGAATCTGACGGCCAAATCCACCTTTGAAGTCGTCACCTTTATACTCGTAATCGTATTTCGCAAACGGGCTGTTGGCAGGAATATTAAAAGCATGTGTCGCCGTGCGAAGCCCCACCACCGGTCCGCCGCGGCGGAGGTAATCCACGATGGGCTGCATCTGCTCGGCGGGAAGATTCTGGAAACGGGTAAAGATAACCATCAGGTCGGCCGTCTTCAGGGCATCGGTGCCGGGGATGTTTGACATACCCGGCTTGATCTCGCCGGTTTTGGGATCGACGCCGAACAGCACCGTGCATTTGAAGCCGTGATGCTTGGCGAGAATGCGAGCCAGCGCAGGGAGGGCTTCCTCAGATTTATACTCATGGTCGCTGGCAATAAAAACGATGTGCTTGCCTTTTCCCGGACCCTTTGTGCCCTGATAAACAACGGGGGCAGCCATCGCCGCGATGGCAAAAGAGGACAACAGAAATGGAACGAGGATTAAATTCTTCAACATGATAATTGATATTGTTTTTTATAGGCCGCATTCAGGCCGACGATCGACACAGAAGAAAGCGTGCGAATATTCTCACGGCGCAATTTCATAAAGGTTAGCGAGCAACGATGCAACGCCTGAATCTGAAAACGGCACCAAAAATAGTTAAATCTGACTCCGGAAGAATTTTCAAATACCCCTAGAGCGCTCTAAGGAATATCCTACCACTTCTCAGCCGAGGCCTGATTCACAATCGGTTCGTCCCCAATAGCGTGAAAACAAAATATGGCTAAAACTTAATTTATTGGATCCGAGTTCAAGTCCAATGATGCGCTCCAACAGTCCGTGCTGAACGAACTGCGCAGGTCTGGCGCGTTGGCCATCGAATTGTGAAAAGGAAATTTCATGAAACCACCTGACGGAATTGTCGGCGAGCCGAGGAGGGATCGCCTGATTCACGAACATATTCACGATCCCTATAAGACGCGTCTGAAGTTGCCCGAACCAACCGTCTGCCCGACCTGCGGGGCTGTTTATCATCAGGGCCGCTGGCAATGGGCCGACTCTTATCCCTTTGATGCCCATCGTGAAACTTGCCAGGCTTGTCACCGTATCCGAGACCACTATCCGGCTGGCGTCATTACGTTGAGTGGCGCTTTTACCCAGCAGCATAAGACCGACATTGTCAATTTAGTCCGGCACCACGAAGCGTTGGAGACAAAAGAACATCCGCTTCACCGCATTATCAAAATCGATGAACATCCTGACTCCATCATCATAAGCACAACCGACATTCACCTGCCCCGCCGCATCGGCGAGGCATTGCGCCGAGCCTACAAGGGTGACCTGGATCTCCAATACGCAGAGGAAACTTATTTCATCCGCGTCCATTGGCGGCGCGAGGCATAACCGTTGAATGACGGAGGCAAAGCGAAATGCAAAAGCGAATTTGCTTAAGGCCACGCTTCTAAGCCGGAGGAATTTCGGTGTGATTTGGACCGGGCAAGAGTTCTTCGAAACGGATGACGCAAAAAATATAACTCTATGAAAACCATCACAAAAACCCCAGCGACTGAGGCTGTAGCACGAAGCGTCCGAATCCCAGTGGGCCGCGCGCACCTCGATGGCGAATTGAAAATCCCAACCGGCTCGACAGGGATCGTGCTCTTCGCACACGGCAGTGGCAGCAGCCGATTCAGCCCGCGCAATCAATTCGTCGCCCGGGTGATTCGCGAGTCGGGCAATGCCACCTTGCTCTTTGATCTGCTGACGCACGAAGAGGAGGTCGAAGACAACGTCACTTCGGAACTCCGCTTCGACATAGAATTATTGGCGGAGCGGCTGGTGGCAGCCACGCGCTGGCTTCCCAGTCAGCCTGACCTAAAGCAATTGGGTGTTGGTTATTTTGGTTCCAGCACCGGGGGTGCGGCAGCTCTTGTCGCAGCGGCAAAATTGGGCAGTTCCATCGACGCCGTAGTGTCGCGGGGTGGTCGACCCGACCTCGCAGGCTCCTCCCTGCCCCGCGTTCAGGCACCGACGCTCTTAATCGTCGGAGAATACGACGACGTCGTCATCCGGTTGAACGAGGAAGCGTTCGCCAAAATGCATTGTGAGAAGGAGCTCAAGATCGTTCCGCGCGCCACCCATCTCTTTGAAGAGCCGGGCGCGCTGGAAGATGTTGCGCGGATGGCCGCCGATTGGTTCCAGCATCACTTGCACTCCCGTAGCAGCGCCTAGGAAGGCTGAATTACGGAATTACCATGAACCTGCCGAATTTTGCGCTCTTCAGCGGCACGGCCAATCCAGACTTAACCGGCGCCATCGGCCATGCCCTTGATCGCAGGGTCAGCCCGAGCCGGGTTGAACATTTTCCCGATGGCGAACTCTCTGTCCACCTCGATGAACCGGTCCGCGGTCAATCGGTGTTTATTGTGCAATCCCTTGCTCCACCCGTAACGGAAAACTTATTCCAACTCCTGCTCTTCGTGGACGCCTGCCGCCGCGCCGCTGCTGGACGCGTGACCGCCATCGTCCCCTATCTCGGTTACTCACGTGCTGATCGGCGACACGCCCGGCGTGAACCTATCACCGCCAGCATGGTGGCGAGCCTGTTTCAAACCGTCGGCCTCGACCACCTGGTCACCCTCGACATGCACACTCCGCAAATTGAAGGATTCTACCATCTGCCGGTAGATGCGCTGACGGCGGTGCCTTCGCTGTGCAATGAGATTAAGGATCGACTATCGCCCGGCACTGTTGTCGTTTCTCCCGACGAAGGTCGTGTCAAGATGGCTGGCGAATTCGCCGGAAGACTTGGTGCGACCGTGGCGGTGCTGCAAAAGCAGCGAGAGAGCGGGACGGAGACGAAAATAATTCAAGTGATTGGAGACGTGCGCGACCGGCCATGCCTGATCATTGACGACATGATTACGACAGGAGGCACCATCGCCAACGCCATCGAGGCATTGTTGAAAGCGGGCGCACGCCCGGAAATCACCGTTGCCGCCGCGCATGGTGTGCTGACCAACGGCTCACGCGCTCGACTTTGTCACCCAGCCGTGCGGGAGGTCTTGGTAACCGACACGATTGCGCCGACTCATTCCAAATGGCCACAGCTAAGAGTTGTGAGCATTGCACCACTGCTGGCCGCAGCCATTCAACGTCTTGTGGCCAGGGAATCCATCGCCAACCTATTTCAATGAAGACGCCATTAACCTGCGCTGAAGCCATGAAGCCGGCGCATAAACCAAAGTAACATCATGAGAGATTCGTTCCAAGATCGCGTGCAATCCGGCCAACTTCTGGCCAAAGAACTCGCCGCATACGCGACACGCAAAGATGTAATTGTACTCGGATTGCCGCGCGGCGGTGTGCCGGTGGCATTTGAGGTCGCACGAAAACTCAATGCTCCTCTGGACGTCTTCGTCGTGCGCAAGCTCGGCGTTCCCGGCCATCGGGAATTGGCGATGGGAGCCATTGCCACTGGCGGAGTTCGCGTGCTCAACGATGACGTGATCCGTTCCTTGCACATCCCTCCGGAACTGATCGATTCCGTCGCCGCCGAGGAGGAACGCGAGTTGCACAGACGCGAAATAGCCTACCGCGGGCATGGAGCGTCACCGGCGATTTCGGGCAAGAGCGTCATACTGGTCGATGACGGAATCGCCACTGGATCAACCATGCGCGCCGCGGTGCTGGCATTGAAGAAACAACATCCAGCACGCATCATTATTGCAGTGCCGACCGCTGCCCCGTCTTCCTATCGCGACCTTAAACACGAAGTGGGCGAAATGATCGCACTGATGGTCCCCGAAGAATTCTACGCCGTCGGCCAGTTTTACGAGGACTTCTCACAAACGACCGATGAAGAAGTGACACGCTTGCTCGAGGAAGCCGGGCATGGATCAAACGTTGCGAAACATGCCACCTACGATGCTCACGATTGAACTTCCTGATGTAGGAATGTTTTCAGCATTCGTCCGGTCCGCGCGGATGAACGGAACAGTATCACCCAGCAAGGCTGCCCCATGAATGATCGAGCCATTGCCTATTTTTCGATGGAAATCGCGGTCGAACCCGGCATGCCGACTTACGCCGGAGGCCTGGGGATTCTGGCCGGCGATACCGTGCGCTCGGCCGCGGACATGAAGGTGCCGATGGTCGTGGTGACGTTGCTTCATCGTAAGGGTTATCTCGTCCAGCGGCTTGATGCGAGTGGGTGGCAGCGCGAGGAACCTGCGGAATGGATGGTCGAGAATTTTCTTGAAGAACGGCCCGAGCGCGTTCAGGTGAACATTAAAGGACGCTCCGTGCAGGTGCGTTCATGGAAACGTGATGTCAAAGGTATTGTTGGTTTCTCGGTGCCGGTTTTTTTTCTCGACACGGATCTGCCGGAGAATTCCGAGTGGGATCGCACGTTGACTCACTTTCTCTATGGTGGCGAACAACTCTACCGGCTCTGCCAGGAAGTTGTCCTCGGCATCGGCGGCGTCCGGATGTTGCGCGCCCTAGGCTACCAAAACCTCACCCGCTTTCACCTGAACGAAGGCCACGCCAGTTTGCTCACGCTAGAATTGCTACAGGAAGAATCAAAGAAAGCCGGGCGCGCTTGTGCCAATCACGATGACATCCAGGCCGTGCGCCAGAAATGCATTTTCACAACCCATACGCCCGTCCCCGCAGGCCACGACCAGTTTCCAATGTCACTCGTCTCACAAGTTTTGCGACCGAGCCGTGACCTGCTCGACTTAAAAGATCTATTCTGCGTGGATCTGGTGAATCACGTCTTTGGCAAGAATGAAGAATTTTCGACCATGAAAAACCTCATGGAGAGCGCGAATATGCTCAACATGACTTACCTGGCTCTCAACCTCAGCCATTACGTCAACGGCGTCGCCAAGAAACATGGTGAGGTTGCGCGGCTGATGTTCGGCGGCTATACGATCGACGCCATCACCAATGGCATACATGCAGCCACATGGAGCTCACCTCCTTTTCAGGACCTGTTTGATCGCCACTTTCCCGGCTGGCGCCAGGATAATTTCAGTTTGCGTTACGCCCATGGACTGCGCCTTCCCGATCTGTGGGACACCCACCTTGCTGCGAAGCAGCGATTGCTCGATTTCGTCAATCAGCAAACCAACGAAGGGTTGGATCGCGACGCTCTCACAATCGGCTTTGCCCGCCGGGCAACGCTCTACAAGCGCAGCGATCTGCTCCTGCACGATGTTGAACGGCTCAAGAGCATCTCGCGCCAGGCTGGAAGTATCCAAATTATTTACGGTGGCAAGGCTCACCCCAACGACCACGCCGGCAAGGAGGTTATCCAGCGCATCGTGCAAATGCGCGATTCCCTCAAGCCGGACATCAAGCTCGTTTACCTAGAGAACTACGACTTCGAACAAGCAAAGCTTCTGACCGCCGGAGTCGATCTTTGGTTAAATACTCCTCAGCCACCACTCGAAGCGTCGGGCACCAGCGGCATGAAGGCAGCGCTCAACGGCGTGCCCAGCCTCAGCATCCTGGATGGCTGGTGGATCGAAGGATGGATCGAAGGCGAAACAGGTTGGGCGATTGGCGAATCATGCGACTTGGACTATGCGCATCCCGATCGTGCGGCGTGCGACGCCAGATCGCTCTACGACAAGCTCGAGCACGTTGTGTTACCAATGTTCTATCACGACCGGAACGGATTCATCGATGTGATGCGGCACTGCATCTCCCTCAACGGCTCGTTCTTTAACACGCAGCGGATGGTCTTGCAGTACGTGCTGAAAGCTTATCTCGAATAACGGATATTAGACGTTTCTACCAACCGCGGGAGCGGTTGAAATTCAACCATCGCAGGCAATCACGCGGCTTTTTCAAGCTGGCAGCGGAGACGGGAAATATTTTGATCAATGCGATTAATGTAACAATTTTTTCCGCCCGGATAAGGATCGTTGAGAAATCGGTAAACGCCCTGAAACTGGTTTTCGATTTTGGCGCGGACATATTTTTCCCAGAACAAAGGGGTTTTCTGGATCAACTCTTCCGGTCCGCCGAACAATTCTGCCGTCGGCATTTTGCCAGGGTTGAAGCGGGCGGCTTCGGCAAATTCGGAATACAAAACCGGCAATTTCTCCACATAATCCCGGGCCGCCATCTGCCCGAGCAAATCAGCCGTTCCCAAAGCGAAACCAACGCGGCGTTCCAGCTCGCTGTCAAAGGGAATGGACGATAAGTCCACGTTCAGCCCGGTGCAGCGGATCATATTTTGCACAGATTTAATTTCCGTCGGCGCACAATTCTTATCCGCCAGCAGCTCCGCGGCGAACTCGATGCTCCGGTCCACATGAATCAATGTGTATTTTGCGCCGGTGCCCTCCAGGTCATCTCGCTTTTTTAAATAGCCGGTGTCGTGCAATAAAATCGCGATGATGCCCAATTCGAAAAGCCGCTCGGTCAAAACCGGCTGCGCTTTGGCCAACGACCAACCGCGCAGCAATCGCGCCATGCAAAGGGTTCCTTGCAAGGTGTGTTCCAGATCGTGATAACGCGCGTCAATGGGTTGATAATCCTTGTAGTTGCCGAGGAAACAAGCGTGCGCCCATTCAAAAGCGGCAGCGAGGAATGATGTGTCGCCCTGCGGGAAAACGCTTTTATAAATGGATTGAACCTCCGGTTGGACCTGGGCGATTTGCTTTGTGTCAATTTCGACATCCATGCTCAGCGCAACCTAAACATTCCTCGCGAAATTGCACGCGGAATTTCAAAAGCATGAAACGAAACGGATGGCGCATTGAATGTTGGGCCATTGTGAGTTACAGATTCCGCGCGGTAAGAAATAAACTCATGTCACGACACCCGATTCGCTCCACATCTTCTGATCCTTCGCTCAAATCCAAATCACGTTCCACGTGGGAAATCGTCCGTCGGGTTTCTGTTTATCTGAGGCCCTACAAGCTGATGGCGTTTGGCACTATTTCTTGCGCGGTGCTGTCCCTGGGCTTTTCGTTTGCCTATCCCAAACTCACCCAATTTGTGATCGACGAGGCGATTGGGAAAAAACAAATCGAGCTGCTGATGCCGGCCATGTTGGGGTTGCTCGGCGCGTTTTTTCTGCGCGACTTTTTTAACAGTGTCCGGATTCGCATCAACAACACCTTTGAGCAAAACGTCATTTTCGACATGCGCCGCGATGTTTACGCACGGCTGCAGCGGTTGCCCGTGAATTACTTTGATCAACGCGCATCCGGGGACTTGATGACGCGCGTGATCGAGGACGTCAATTCCGTCGAGCGCCTGCTCATCGACGGCACCGAGCAAGGAACTGTCGCGATTCTGGCGATCGTCGGCGTGCTCACCATGCTCTTTCTCGCAAACCCAACGCTGACCTGGGTGGCGTTGACGCCCCTGCCAATTCTCGCTGGCGGCGCACTCTGGTATACTATGACCGCGCATCGCCGTTATCGCGGACAACGCGAAGCGGCCAGCGCGATGAACTCCTTGCTCATGGATAATTTGCAAGGGGTTCGCCAGATCAAATCGTTTGCCCGTGAATCGCATGAGGACGCGCGTTTCGCCGACCGCGCCAATGAATTGCGCAACGGGACCCTCGGCGTGATGCGGGTCTGGGCGATGTATTCTCCCGCCATGAGTTTCGCCGCCGCGCTCGGCATGGGCTTGGTTTTGTGGGTCGGGGGACGAAACGTGCTCGCGGGAAGCATGACGCTGGGACAGCTGATTGCGTTCCTTTTTTATCTGGCGCTCTTTTACGAACCGATTCGCAGCTTGCACGGGCTGAATCAAATCTTGCAAGCCGCGCGCGCCGGCGGAGAACGCGTGTTCGACATCCTGGATGCGAAAATCGAGCGGGGCGATGTGGTGCCGGAAATTTCTCCAGCAACCGGCGCCAGAAATTCTGAAGCTGACTGGCACTGGAGCGGCGAAGTGATTTACGAAAATGTCGGGTTCAGTTACGGCGAGAATAAATCTGTGTTGAAAAACATTTCACTTCGCGCCGAACCGGGAGAAATGATCGCGCTGGTCGGGCCGACCGGCGCCGGCAAATCCACTCTGGTCAATCTGCTTCCGGCATTTTACGAAGCGACTTCCGGACGAATCACAATCGATGGAAAAGATATTCGGGAAATTTCGCTGGCATCATTGCGTGAGCAGATCAGCGTCGTTTCCCAGGAAGCATTTCTGTTCAACGGAACGGTGCGCGAAAACATTTTGTACGGGAAACTAGATGCGACCGACGAAGAACTTTTTGCTGCGGCCCGCGCGGCCAATTGCCACGAATTCATCACCCTGCTGCCGAACGGTTATGATTCACGCGTCGGGGAGCGCGGCGTCAAACTCAGCGTTGGCGAGAAGCAACGGGTCAGCATCGCGCGAGCCTTGTTGAAGAACGCGCCGATCCTGATTCTCGATGAAGCCACGGCGAGCGTTGACACCGCCACGGAAAAGTTAATCCAGGAAGCGCTCGAACGGCTCATGGCCAATCGCACCAGCTTTGTCATCGCCCATCGCTTGAGCACGATTCGCAACGCCGACCAAATCCTGGTCATGCGACACGGCGAAATCATCGAGCGTGGCACGCACCAGACTTTGCTCGAACAAAACGGCCTCTACGCAAAGCTCGCGCGAATCCAGAATACGACCTTCATCGAGGAGGGTTTTGAAAAACTTTCCGCTGTGCCATAATTAAGATGTGACTGAAGTCGGAAAAATGCTGGTGATCGTCGGGTCGGCCATCGTGGTGACCGGACTGCTCTTGTGGTCGGACCTCGTCCGAAATTGGCTGGGCCGTCTGCCGGGTGATATCTATTTCAAGCGAGACAACTTCACGTTCTATTTCCCGATCATCACCTGTTTGCTGCTGAGTTTGTTAATTACGATTCTGCTGAGAGTTTTCAAGAAGTGATCGGTGGTATCTCCGGGCATGGTTCGATCCGCGATTCTCCACTTGCCAAGGACGGCGCCCATTCTTAACTTCGTTCCATGGATTCGCAGTTAGCCCAATACATTCCCGTTCTTATTCTTGGACTCGTCGCACTGGCGTTCGCCGGTGGCACGCTGGTGATGTCGATGTTGGTCGGTAAATGGGCGAATAAAAACCGTCGCGAAACCAAAATCAAAAACACTCCTTACGAATGCGGCATGTTGCCGATCGGGGAAGGAAACACCCGTCTCTCGGTAAAATTCTACCTCGTGGCGATGCTTTTTATTCTTTTCGATATCGAAGTGATTTTTCTCTTCCCGTGGGCGGTGGTTTATCGCGAGATGCTCGTTCATAACGCGAACTTGATCTTCGGATCAATGATCTCTTTTCTGGGCATTTTATTCGTCGGCTACATCTACGCTTTGAAGAAACGGGCGTTTGATTGGAAGAATTAAGTCGGCAGGGCGTGCCAACGGTCAATCAGTCAGAAAGTTAATTAAATTCCCGATGGCGCGAAAAACCGCCTTCTGCAAATCTCATTCGCAGGAACAAATTTATGATTACACGACGCGAAGCCATCCAAAAAACCGCCTTGCTCGGAGCCGCTGCCATCGCGGCCGGATCGAGTGTTGAACTCGCATCCGCCCAAACCGCCACGGCTAGCGCCACGGCAATCACAGGCCCGTTTCGCGTCCCGCCCCTGCCCTACGCTTTTGATGCTCTGGAGCCGCACATCGACGCGCGCACGATGGAGATTCACCACGACAAACATCACGCGGCTTACGTCAGCAATGTGAACAAAGCCCTCGCGGACTTTCCGGACCTTGCTAAAAAACCGGTTGAGCAACTGTTGCAAAACCTGGATTCCCTTCCCGAAAAAATCCGCACGTCGGTGCGCAACAACGGTGGTGGCCACCTGAACCATTCTTTGTTCTGGCAGATGATGAAGAAAAACGGCGGCGGCCAGCCCAAAGGCGACTTGGCCCGAGCTATTGATCAATCCTTCGGCAGCTTCGGGCAGTTCAAGGATAAATTCACCGAAGCGGCCACCAAACAGTTCGGCAGCGGCTGGGCCTGGCTCACGCTTGGCAGGAACAAGGAGTTGCTCGTTGAAGGCGCGCCAAACCAGGACACGCCGCTTTCCGCCGGACGAATCCCGCTGCTTGGAATCGATGTTTGGGAACACGCCTATTATTTGAAATATCAGAACAAACGCCCGGACTACATCGCGGCGTTTTACAACGTGATCAATTGGGATTTTGTCTCCGAGCGCTTCCAAAAATCACGGGGTTAACCTGTTTTTTCGACCGAAAATATTTCTAAGTAGGCCGGAAAACAAAACATCCGTCTCGGCGTTCCGCTCCAAAGAGTCAGCGGCGTTGCTGCTATGATCGGTTTAACGATCCCTCCAATAGTTGCTGCGATTTCAAAACTCTTTCACCAATTTGCTTAATTTCTTTTCCAGTTCCTGGCGCTCTTTTTTCGCCTGCGGATCATTGATCAGGTTTTTCAGCTCAAACGGATCATCCTGCAAATCGTAAAGTTCATCCATACCGGAAAGTTCGGTGTATTTGATGTATTTCCAGCGATCGGTTCGCACTGCTTGCCACGCCGGGGTGCGATATTGCTTTTCGTTGAAATATTCCAGCAGCGCCGCGTCACGCCATTTGATTCGCTCACCCTTGAGCAGCGGCAAAAAAGATTTTCCCTGAATCGCTTTCGGAATTTTCGCGCCGCCTAATTCCAGCAAGGTTGGCGCGAGGTCAATGTTCAACACGATTTTGTCGATGACGGTTCCAGGTTTTGCGTACTTCGGATAGCGCACGAGGAGCGGGTCGCGAATCGATTCTTCATAGGCCCAGCGCTTGTCTCCCAAACCGTGTTCGCGCCAGAAAAATCCATTATCGCTGCTGAAAATGAAAATCGTCTTGTCGAGTTGCCCGGTTTTTTCGAGCGCATCGAAAATCTGACCGACGCCTTCGTCAATCGCAGCAAGGGCGCGGAGCTGTTGCACCATCGTGCCCGGCGGCAAGTTTTTATCCACCGTCGCGGCCGGCTTTGCGTTCCGCTGTTTCTTCTCCGGCACGGATTCCTTTTCCCGTGTCAAAGCCGGTTTGCCTTTGAGCGAATCTTCGATGCTCGGGACCGGTGAGATTCTCGCATTTGCATATAAATCCTTATGCCGTTCCGCAGGCATGAAAGGGCCATGCACCGCTTTGTGGGCGAGATAGAGCACAAACGGTTTTGCATGTTCCTTCTGCACGAACTCGACGGCATGGCGGTTGAGAATATCGGTCATGTAACCGGTCACTTTTGCAGAGGTTCCATCCACGTTGATCTCGGGGTCGATGTAAACCCCCTGCCCTTTGAAACTTACCCAGCGATCAAAACCGGGTCGCGGCGAATCATCGTTGCCCATGTGCAATTTGCCGATGTAAGCCGTTTCGTAACCCACGTCCTGCAGCAATTTCGGAAACGTCACGAGTTTGTGGCTGAGTTCGTTGTGGTTGCTGTTGTCGATGATGCCATTGCGATGGGCATATTGGCCGGTTAGAAATGTCGCCCGACTGGGCGAGCAAAGCGGCAGAGTGACAAAAAAGTTTTTAAAACGAGCCCCTTCCGTTGCCAGGCGATCAATGTTCGGCGTCTTCGCCACCGGGTGACCCATGCAACTCAGCGCATCCCAGCGAAGGTCATCCACCAAAACGAAAACAATGTTGGGGCGCGGCGTCTGGGCGGCGTGAGCGGAGAAGCTGGAAGTTCCAAGCAACGAAATCGTGACGGCAATGAAGCCAAGGATGTGTTTCATGAGTTAGAACGAGACGCAAAACAATTGCCGGATGTTACACGAAATTACCCCGCCGGAACAGCTGCAGAGAAAGGCGATCTTGAAAAATCACCCATAAAATTCCTTTGGCTCAGTCCTTGTCTCAAATCATACCTTGGTTTAAAGAATCGGTGTGACACCGCTTCCGAAGAAGGCGACTCCGCATCTGAGATCCTCAGAGGCGGCGTTTTCCCTGCTTGAGCTTTTTGTTTCGATCATCCTGGTGCTGATCCTTTCATTGATGGTGGTCGGGCGTGGGAGTTGGTCGGATGGCCACCGGCAGATGAATCATTGCCAAAAGAATCTGCAGAACATCTATTTGGCCATGAGCATCTATGCAGCGGACAACAAAGATTCTTTCCCGGCAGTCAAAGGGGCAGAAACTTCGGAAGCACCCCTCAGTTTACTGGTCCCACGCAGCACGACGGTGACGGAAATTTTCATTTGCCCCAGCAGCTCGGATAATAAATTGCCGGAGGGCGAATCGTTTGCGAAGCGGCGCATCAGTTACGCCTATTACATGAACCACACCAAGAGTGATGGCGCGGATTCGCCTTTGTTGTCCGATCGTCAGGTGAACACGTTTCCGAAAATCAAACGGCAGCTTATCTTTTCGGAAAATGGCAAGGCGCCGGGAGCGAACCACGCCAAAAACGGGGGCAATTTTTTATATTGCGATGGCGAGGTCAAGTCGAGCAAGCCGCGCGCCTCTCGCGATTTCCTTTTTCCGACGAATATCGTGCTCTTGAATCCCAAACCGTAATTATGAACATCAAGATCCAATGTTCCTGCGACACGCGCTACGCATTTGAAGTTGAACCGGTCAACGGCCGAATGCCGGCCGCGATTTTTTGCCCGAAGTGCGGCGCAGATGGCACGGAGTACGCGAACCAATTAATTCAGCAGAATCTGACAGACGCGCCGCCACCGAACAATGTTCCCGCCGTCAAACCGCGCATCCGCTTGCAAGTCACCGAGGCTCATGCAGCGCCGCCCTCATCTCCGCCAATGTCTGGTGAAGCCAGTGAAGGCACGGCGGCAGCAGCCGAAATGTGTCATCGCCATCCACGCAACGCCGCCCTTGAACATTGCGTGGTTTGCCAGAAGCCGATTTGCCCCGAGTGCATGCAGACCTTTGGTTATTTGTGTTCAGTCAATTGTCGTTACCGCGCTGAGCAGGAAAAAATTCGCGTGCCGGTTTACAAGCTCCAGCGCAACTTCGTAGAACGAGGAGCCGTCCGCAAATCCATCGGCATCAGTGCCGCCGTTGGAATGGTCGTTCTGGCGCTCTTCGGGGCACTGTTCTGGTATACGCTAAGCGGCTCGAAGCCTCGTTCGTATTACACCTTAAAAGTTCCTCCAGCCAAAGGAGGCACTTACGCACAATTTCTGGGGCCGAACCAAATCCTGCTGCTGACGAAAAACAAAATTTCAGTTCACAACATCAATACCAAGAAGGACGCATGGAGCACTGTCCTGGAGGATCCAAAACCGGACGGAACTAAGAATTCGGCTGGCAAGAGCGCGCCAAAAGAAACGGCGGCAGACGTAGAGGAAAATGATTCTTATGGATACGATGACTATTCGAGCGGTACCGCCCCTTACTTCATCGGAGAGACCGTTTGGATTTGCCTCTCGCATCGCGCGGTGGGTGTCGACCTGACCAGCGGTGTCGTGAAACACAATGTGCCATTCAAAGGGCGTCGGGTAAGTTTCACACCCGGAGAGTCAACCATCCTGGTCGTCTCCGAAAGCGCGCCGACGAAAAAAATCGTAACCCAAATCAGCCTTGCTTCCGGGGAATCCAAGAGTTCAGAAATCACTGTCGCAGCGCGAGAAAAAATCGGTCTTTCCAAGGAGTTGCCTTCCACCGTCCTGCCAACTGCCGCGCTGCTGCTGAAATATGAGTTGGATGCGGAGAAGGTGAACCAGCCGTCCATCTACAAATCCAGCAGCGAATTTTTTCCAGCGGGCCAAAATCTGGTGGAGATGCGAGTCAAATTGGTGGAGCCAAAAATTACCACGGTGCAAACGATGAAAAGACCGGGCCCGTCCAAGTTGAACTCAGGCACCAGCTCCTCAACGAGCACGCGCGCCGTGGCGGAGGAAATTTTCAATGAACTGAAGCGCAATGACACGGGCGGTGTCCGGCAGGTGGATGAGAGCCGTTACAGCGTGACTCTGCATCGGGAAACGGAAAAGACCGCGCCCGATTGGAGCGGGGACATCAACGGTCTGCCGGTGTTTTTCCCGATGAAAACAGTCGACGTGCTGACGGGCGGCAAAACTCTTTTTCTTTTCGATAAACAAAACAAAAAAACCGCGGAAGCCCAGCTCACTTTCCCGATCGCCGACCGGTTTACCACTGGTTACCACAAGGCGGATGCGCCCTGCGTGGAAGCCAATGGAACGTTGTATTTTTATGACAAAGGTGTGCTGACGGCCTTCGAGCTACCCACCGGCGCCGTGCGCTGGCGCTTAACGAGCGTCGGCATCACCGGAATTCAGTTGGACCAAAAAGGCCTGTTGTACGTCAGCACCACGACGGCAGCCCCGGAAGACATTCAGTATTCCGAGCAGATTAAAATGACAGATGCGATCACGCCCCTGGTCATGAAAGTCGACCCTGCATCTGGAAAAATCCTATGGAAGAGCGAACAGACCTGCGATCAAGTCTTCCTTACCGGAAAATACCTCTATGTCACCGACTCTTCAAAAAAGGGATTCGCGATGATCACCGCCGCCGAAGATGCCTTTGGACAGGGTTCCAGAGGTGGAGGAGGTTTGCGAATATATCGAGTTGATCCGGGCAACGGAAAAAAACTATGGTCGTTCAATAAGGTAGGCGTGCCTGAAAATGTCGATTTCTCGGAAAACAGGATTCTTCTGCATTACTCCAATGAAATTGAGATCATGAAATATATTTCATTCTGATCCTCGGTTTAAATCCTAATACCCCAGATTAGTCTAGCGGTTGCGAAATATTCATCCGTAACACGTTCATTTCTTAGTCCGCCGGGTCCTTCTTCTTCGACCGATCTGTCTGTTGTATCTAGAAATAAGTGTTTCCACGTCCCCTCCTCAGGTCACAAGTGGATGACACGAACCATCTCCACCCTGATTGTAAGCAAGTTTGGGGGGAACTATATCAGCTTCCGAACAAGAACTGTTCCCGAGACCCGGCAGAGAACGGATAAGGAATCCATTTTTTCCGGGGCAACAATTCAACAGCAACATGAAAATAAAAATGGTATGAAAAAAACAATAATTCCAGGTCAAACAAAACCCACCCAGCGAACCACGGCAGCACGGCGCGCCTCCGTTTTCGTCTGTTTCGCGTTGCTGGGCCTCGGGGCAAAAGCCTTTGCAGCACCTCCGGCAAATGACAACTTTGCCGCAGCCACCGCTATTTCAGGATCGCTGCCCATCGCCATCACCGGAATCAATGCCGGCGCATCTCTTGAGTCCGGCGAGCCAAACCATTCTCCAAGCGAACCCGCCGGCACAAACTCCGTCTGGTGGACCTGGACACCTTCCAGTTCTGCGCCCGTGACGATAGATACCGGAGGAAGCACGAGTGACGTGGACAATGACGGCCTAGACACGCAACTAGCGGTCTATACCGGCAGCTCGCTGAGTGGATTGACCCTCGTCGCAAACAACGAAGACTCTACAACCTTCTCCGGCGGGCGCAGCTTGGTTACATTCAACGCGGCGGCTGGCACAACCTATCACATCGCCGTTTCGGGATTTAACAATGAGCCAGGAACCGTTCATTTGAATATCACGAGCGGGACCACCACGGTCACAGGACTCACCCTGACTGTTACAACAACCGGCTCAGGAACAGTGACAAAAACCCCGAGCAAAGCGACTTATGATACCAATGAGGTCGTAACGGTCGTCGCAGCACCAATCGGCACGAACACATTTCTAGGCTGGGCGGGGACAGATGAGGCATCGACCAATCTGACGAATACGGTAACGATGACTGCGAGTAAGACTATTACAGCCAACTTCACGGGCAGCGGTGGCGGAGGAGGAAACTGTGGTGACCTAACGTCGACCACTGTGCTTACTAGACCGTATGGCTTAACGAAGGGTTTAAGAGGGCGTTTGGATCCGGTAGAACGAGGGTGGCCGGGCGTGAGCCAGGCCGGGCCGGAATGCGAAAGGCCCGTCGTTGAAACAATAAACCATCCATCACAGCAGAAAGGAAACAAACAC
>CANJXF010000079.1 GCA_947478865.1 Verrucomicrobiales bacterium
ACGCCAACGAATTCGCGTTCCGCTGGAACACGCGCCATGACTCCGATGGAATTCGCCTGGCGAAATTCGTCGGATGCATCCAAGGCAAGCGTCTCATCTATCGCCACCTGTCCCAAACTTTATGCGTTTGCTAAGTATACAAGCCCAGTCCCCAGTGTCCCCAGTACTGGTGACTATCGGGAAAAGAGAATTGGGCTAAAGTAATCGTGTTCTTGTAAATGTTTTTTGTTTTTGTGTGTGAAAAAAGCCGGACTTGTTATCCGGCTTTTTTGTTGTACCGGGGCAGCCCCCGCGCCTCGCGGTTTTCGGGGGCATTGAATAGAGATAAGCAGAATGAGAATCGATTATCCCGTGCCTCCTGAACCTCCCGGTTGCAGTTTCAGCAACAGCCTTTCGCCCTTTCCGTCCCGCTTCCTTTCAGTATTCTGGCGCGGTGCACCTTGAAGAACAACGCCCGCCTGTGCCGGTGCTGCGCGGCAATCCCTCCTCCCGGATGGAGCGATGGAGCGAGGCGGTTTCCGGCCCGTTGATCTATGCGATGCTGATTTTCAGCCCGTGGGCATTCGGGACGACCCAGCCCTGGTCAATCTGGACCATGAACGGCGCCGGCTATGTTCTGGGCGGGTTGCTCCTGCTTAAGTGGGGCGTGCGGCTGGCGCAGCGCGATCCGCTGCGGCCCTCCCCGGCGTTGCGCCCGGGCCATTCGCGCCCGGCCACCTTCACCCTGTTGCTGGGCGGGTTGACCCTCTTGGTTCTGCTCTATTGCCTGGTTGCGGCGGCCAACGCGCGCGCGACCTATTTCGCGGCGGAATCGCGCTTCGAATATCATGATTCCTTCATCCCCTGGCTGCCGCACAGCTACGACAGCGGGCGTTCCTGGGTGTTGTTTTGGAATTACCTCGCGCTGGCCGCCTCGTTCTGGGCGGTGCGCGACTGGCTTTGGTCCGACCGCACCTCCTCGGCAGACCATGAGAATGCGCTCTTTTCGCGGCGCTGGAAACGGTTGCTCTGGGTCATCGCGATCAACGGCGGGCTGCTCGCGCTGGAAGGAATTCTCCAACGCGTTGACGGCACGGGCAAACTGCTCTGGCTGGTGGAACCGCGCATCCACAAGGACGCTGTCGCGCAATTCGGCCCCTACGCCTACCGCTCCAACGGGGCGCAATGGCTCAACCTGGCCTGGCCGATGGCAGTCGGGTTCTGGTGGTACCTGCAGCGGGTGACCGAACGGGGCGGCCAATTCAGGAGCGGACATCATCTGCTGCTCCCGTGCGCGATGTTGATGGCGGCGGGATCGATGCTTTCGCTGAGCCGGGGCGGGGCGCTGGTGACGCTGGCCTGCCTGGGCGCGTCGCTGCTGCTCCTGTTCATTGCGCAATGGAAGCGGGGCTGGAAAATCAAGGCGGCCATTCTGCTCGTGGCCCTGGCGACGGCGGGCCTCGGGGCGTGGGTGAATTGGGGCCAGTTCACCGAGCGGTTTCGCACCGTATTGACCGATGACCTGAGCGGGCGGCCGGCCACGTATCGGCTCGCACAGGAGATGGCCCATGATTACCCGCTCTTCGGCACCGGCCCGAACACGTTCGACTCGGTCTCGCAACTCTACCGCACGTCGTCCGACCAGTATTGGGCCGTGCAGGTGCATGACGACTGGCTGGAAACCCGCGCCACCTTCGGCGCGGCGGGCAGCGCGCTGATCTGGCTGGCCTTGCTGCTGGCGTGGGTCCGGCCACTGGCGCGCCTGGATGGCATCCGCGTGCACTGGGTCTTCATCGCTTTTGTCTGGGTCGCGCTGGGCGGCTGCCTGCTCCACGCGCGGTTTGATTTTCCGTTCCAGATTTATTCGATCCTGTTTCTTTCGCTGGTGCTCTGCGCGCTGCTCTCGACGCTGTCGGTGCGACGGTAGGAGTTCCCGCGAAGGGGAAAGGAAGTGGTGCCGTCGAACACCCTTCCGAAGTGCCAGCGGCGCGGCAACGAGCGCCCTTCTGCTCGATCTGCTTTAAGCTGTCGTGCTACTCAATCCTTTCTCCTTTATCCTCGATCCTTCATTCAATACCGGGAACGGTTCCTGATTACTTTGAGCTTGGAGCAGGGGGGCGGCCTTCTACACTTGGACTTGGTTTCTCTTTCATGAAAAAACTTTTCTTCACGGCGGCGGCAGTGGTGGTTTTCCTCGGCGCATTCTGGCTGTTGCGGCCGGTTTACCGTCAGTTCAAGGAACGCCGCTTCGTCGCCCAGGCACAGGGATTTTTGAAAACGGACGCGGCCAAAGCCGCATTGTACGCGCGCCAGGCTTTGTCGCTCAACCCGACCAATCTGGTGGCCTGCGGAATCATGGCCGAGCTTTCCGAGCAATCGAAAGCGCCGCAAACCCTCAAATGGCGCGAACGCCTGGCTGAGATCAACCCGTCGCTGGAAAACAAGCTGGCCCTGGGCCAGGCCTCCTTGCGCTACGAAGCGGCGCCGTTCCCCGGCGCGGAAAAAATTGTCGCCGAGCTGGCGGACTCCGCGTCACGCAGCGCGCCCTACCATGCGCTGGCGGCGGAACTGGCCTTGAGGCAAACCCGTTTTGCCCTTGCGGAAAAGGAATGGAAAGAAGTCCTGCAACTGGCGCCGGACCATCGCGCGGCGCAGATCAATCTTGCGATTCTGCAACTGGAAGCGCGCGACCCGAAAACGGCGGCCGCCGCGCGCGCGCTGCTCGAGGCGGCGCAGGCCGATCCGGAGCATGGCTTGCGCGCCTTGCGCTCCCTGGTGGAAACGAGCTTGAAGCGCGATGAACTGGAAGTGGCCGAACGCTTCTCCAGGAAGCTGCTGGCCGACCCGCGCGCGATGTTCATCGATCGCATGGTCCACCTGACCGTGCTGCGCCGGAAAAAGAGCGCGGAGTTCGACGCGTTTTTGGTTGCGACGGAAAAAGAGGCCGCCCGCCAGGCCGAGACCGTTTACAAATTGGCCTCATGGCTGAACGTCAACCAGCTGGCCTCGGCTGCCCTGGCGTGGATCAAAACCCTGCCCGCCGCCACGCAGGAGGAACAGCCGGTTCCGATGGCCGTGGCCGACGTTTACGCGACCCAGAAAGAGTGGGGCCAGCTCGAGACCTATCTCAACACGCAGAAATGGGGCGAGCGCGAATTCATCCGCGCCGCCATGCTGACGCGCGCGCAAAAGGGATCGAGCCAGAACAACATGGCGGCGCGCGTGAACTGGCAGAAAGCGATCCGGCTGGCCACGGAAAAAATCGAGAGCCTGACCCTGCTCTTCCAACTGGCGCAGAGCTGGGGTTGGGCGGAGGAATCCGAGCTGGTGCTCTGGAGTTTTTTGGAAAAATTCCCAAACGAGCCGTGGGTTTCAGAGGCGTTGTCCCAGGGTTATTACGCCAAGGGGAACACGCGCGGGCTGCTCAAGCTTTACGCCTACCTCGCTGAGAACCGGCCGGATCCCGGCACAGAAAATAATTTCGCGCTGACGTCCCTGCTGCTCGGACAAAACCGCGACAAAGCGATGGAGGTAACGGAGCGGGTTTTCAAGGCTGACCCGAAGAACGCCAGCTTCCTTTCCACCTATGCCTACGCGTTGTCCTTGCAGAATAAACGGGCGGAGGCGCTGAAATTATTCGAGCAACTGCCGGCCAAAGAACTGGAGCAACCGTCGATTGCCGCCTACTACGGAATCCTGCTGGCCGGTTCGGGCGACCTGGAAAAAGCGCGGGTTTATCTTAAGCTCGGGGAGAAGGCTTCCGGCCTGCCGGAGGAAAGAGCGCTCCTGGCCGACGCGCAAAAACGAGCGGGCCTCTGAGCAAAGAGAAAGGGTTTCTCGCGACGGGCGCGAAGGCGGCGAAGGGGCAGGGCCGGTGAGCCTTGGACATCCATCCCTTCCGGAGCATCGCGGTTGAAAGTTCAGCAGGTTCTCTTCAAGCCCATTGCCTCGACGTTCGCTCTTCAGCGTTCGCCTTCGATTGGCTGGAACGTTCCCGCAAACGTTGATCAATGGTGCGCAATGTTTCCTCGCTCCGCTTTCGCGCGGTAATGTCCTCGGTAATGCCGAAAAAGCGCAGCTGGTGATCGGACGGGTCGGAGATCGTGCGGCCCTTGCCGGAAATCCAGCGGACTGAGGCATCGGGCAGGACGACGCGGAATTCCATGTCGCAAAGCTCGCCGGTTTTGGCGGCATGTTCGCAATTGAGTTCGATGCGTTTGCGGTCTTCCGGATGGAGGCAGGCATAAAACGTTTCAAAGCCCGGTTTCAAATCGGCGGGCAGTCCGAAGTGCTGGTAAACGATCGGGGACCATTCCTGGGTGCCGCTGGTCACATCCCAAAGCCAGAGGCCGAGGTTGGCTGATTCGGTGGCCAGACGCAGCCGCTGTTCGCTCAAGCGCAATTTTTCCTCGGCTTCGCGGGCTTTGCCCGTCTCCTCGATGACATCAATGTTGGAGAGCGGGTTGCCGCTGGAATCACGCAGGAAGCAGCTCTTCGTGCGGGCCCAGACGAGCTGGCCGGATTTGTGCACGAACCGTTTTTCGCGCTGGCAGAGCGACCATTCGCCGGAGACGAGCCGGGTTAAATCCTGCCGGTCCCTGTCCCGGTCCTCTAAGTAGGTCACGTCCACGAGCGTGCGCTGCTGCAGTTCGGCGAGCGAATAGCCGAGCAGTTCGCAAAATTTCGGATTGGCCTGGAGAATGTGGCCGGAGGGATCGACCTGCACCAGCCCGGTATCGGCATGCTCGAAAATGGCGCGGTAACGTTCCTCGCTCTGGCGCAATGCCTCTTCCGCCCGGGCGCGCTCACTCAGGTCGCGCATGATCTTCAGGTAGCCACTGACGTTGCCGTGCGGGTCGTGCCGGGCGCAGGTCACACAGGCAGTCAACACGCGGTCGCCGCTCTTGGTCAGATGCCATCGTTCGCTCGGGGTGAGATTTTTTTGCGCGGCCCGTTTCAATTCCTCCACAGCCTCCCCTCTGGCTCGATCGTCCGGGAGGAAAAGGAGATCGCCCGGGCGCCCCAGCACTTCGCCGCGGCTGTAGCCGAAGAGCCGCTCCGCCCCTTCATTCCAATCCTCGATCCGCCCCCCGGATTCGAGCGTGATGTAGGCGATGCCGTGTGCGTTGCGAAAAATCAGGTCGAGTTGCTCTTCCCTTTCCTGCAGCCGTTTTTCCGCGCGCTGGCGATGTTCCAGCTCCGGCTGCAACCGTTCGGCCCGTTCGTGATGCGCGGCGGCTTCAGCGGCGACCCGGCTTTGCTCGCAGCGCAGGGCGTGCACCAGCGCGACGACGACGAAGGTGGTGAACAGAAAGGTGAACAAGGCCAGGAGCTGGCCCAGGTCGATCAGGCTCCAACTGTGGAACGGGTAGATAAAAAAATAGTTGGCCAGCAACAGCGAAGCCAGGCTGGCGAGCAGCGCCGGGCCGAGCCCCGCGTGCCAGGCCAGAAAGATGATGGCCGGGACGAAAATGATGAACGGCGACTGCCCTTCCATCCACGGCTGGAGCATATAGCGAATCATGAAGACGACCGCGACGCAGATCGTCGCCACGCCGTAGCGCAACAGCAGCGACGGCGCGTGTTGCTCCGTGGTGACGTCCAGCCAAAACGGGCGATGCGGCTTCTTTTTTGAATCGGCGTGGCTCATGAAAATGGAACTTGGTTTCGGTCCGGTTTATCCCGAGCAAATCCATGTATCCTCCTTCTTATATGTGGCCTCGCCCGGGCCTCTTTTCAACCGGTGAATCGGGTTTTCCATTCGCGAAAAACGATTTGGGGCGGAGGAGAAAATCCGGTCGCAGAAGAGGCGCCCGCCGTCGGAAGGGGTGGCGAAAAAGTTCAGTCGCTCCGGCATTTTCCGGGCAGATCGATCCAGAACCGGCTGCCTCGCCCCGGTGCAGACTCAACGCGGACCTGGCCGCCCATTTTCTCGACGCCGCGCTGCACGATGGCCAGCCCGATGCCGGTGCCCGGATAGGCTTCGGGGGTGTGCAACCGCTCGAACGGGAGGAAAATTTTCTCCCGATATTCCGGCGGGATCCCGATGCCGTTGTCCTCGATGCAAAGGCGGACCCGTTTGCGTGAATGCCGGGCAAAAATGTGGACGAGCGGGCGGGTGCCCGGAGGAACAAATTTGACGGCGTTGGTGATGAGGTTTTCCAGCACCTGATCGAGCACCGGCCCGTCGCCGCAGACCGTGGGCAGCGGTTTATCCACCTGCACCTGGGCGGCAGTTTCCTCGATCTGCGGCGCCGCGCGTTCGAGGACTTTTTCCACCTCCGCGTTCAAGTCCAGAAACTGCATGGGGAGCTGGCGATTGGTCAGGCGCCCGTAGGCCAGCAGGTCCGAGATCAACTGGTTCATGCGATCGGCCGACCGGATGATCCGCTGGCAAAAATCCCGGCCGGCCTCGCCCAGTTGCGGGAGATAATCCTCGGCGAGAGAATGGGCGAAGCCGGTGATCGAGCGCAGCGGCGCCCGCAAGTCGTGGGCGATGGTGTAACAAAAACTTTCCATGTCCTTGAGCGAGCGCTGGAGTTCGTTGGTGCGCAGGGTGACCCGCTGTTCCAGCCGCCTCGCGTGGGTGGCGAGCGCGCTTTTGGCCTCTTGCAACGACTGTTCGGCCTGCTTGCGCTCAGTGATGTCCATCGACATGCCAATGACCCGAATCGGGCGATCATTGACGTAATAGGGCCGCCCCCTGGAATGCCTCCAGTGCACCGAGCCGTCCAGCCACCGAACCCGGAACTGGACGTTGAACTCCCGGTGCTCCTGCAGGCAGTTCGCCATCTCCGTTTTCAGCCGCCCTCGGTCTTCTCGATCAACAAAGGTCAGGTAATCGGAAAAGGTCACCGGACGGTCGGTGGGCAAGCCCAAGTGAGGGAAGCTCGGGCATTCCAGAATGTCGGTTGCCACCACCCAGTTCCACAGCTCCAGCTTGGCGCCTTCTGTGGCCAGGCGGAGCAGTTCTTCGTTCTGCCGCAGCGCCTCATGGGATCGAGCCATCGCGTTCTCCCGCTTGCGAACGGCATTGACCAGACCGACGACGATCAATGCGGTGACAATGTGGGTCAGCTCGGCCACCAGATAAGCCGAGGGCCTGGCCGGGGGGTGGGGGAGAAAGTATTGGGTGAGCAAAAAGGTGGTCAGGATGGCCAGCAACGCCGGTCCCACGCCGCCGGACCAGGCGACGATGATGATCGATGGGATGAAAATAATAAAAGGGGCGTAGGGAGCGAGCCACGGATCAAGCAGGGAGCGGATTCCAAAGGCCAGGCCGACGAAGACCAGCGCGAGGCTGTATCTCCAAATCTGGGACAAAACCCTTCCTTCAGCCGGCGGACCCAGCAAAGGTTTTCCTTCTTTCATGGATAGTTTTCCTAAGAATGCCTTCACGATCGTTTCACCGCTTGGCCAGTCACCGCAAAAGATCTTTACTCACAACTAAACTAAGCCTGACCAGCAGCTTTTTCCAACTTGAAGAGGGATGTTTTTAAGAGGAAGAAAGCTCTACGGGCCAGCGAGGGAAAGCCTTGCCGGGAAAAACGGAGAAACCCTTCTGGAAACATTTCGCGTACACCCTAAGCTCAAGGAGCGCCGGTCGTTGCAACGGACAAGATTTCTATGAGACGGGAGAAATGCACAATTCTATTGGTGGAAGACGATCGGGACGACCAGATCCTGATCCAGGCGGGTTTTCGGGCGATTGGAGTCATGGATCCCCTTCACGTCGTCGATGACGGGTTGCAGGCGATCTCCTATACGAAAGGGGAAGGCAAATACGCCGACCGGACCAAATACCCGTATCCCACCGTGATCATGACCGATTTGAAGATGCCGGGCGCGGATGGCTTCGCCGTCCTGGAATATCTGAAGAGCACACCTGATTTCGCGATTATCCCGACCACCGTTTTTTCCGCCTCCGAAGATCTGGACGACATCAAGCGCTCCTACGCGCTCGGAGCCAGCTCGTATCATGTGAAGTCGCAAACCACGGAGGGGTTGCGCGCCCAATTGAAGATCCTATACGACTATTGGCTCACGGCCGAGGTGCCGCAGATCGACGTGACGGGCCGGCAATTGCAGACCCAGAGCAAAGGCAAACTGGGCGAGCGCTTTCGGCGGAACCATTGAAGGGCGTGCCACCCGATGCCTGCCCCGCCTGGCGGCCTTAGCAGAACAGCTTGCACATCGGCCTTCCCCTCATGGAAAGAGACAACGAAACCCCAACGAGTCCGATCAACGTACGCTGAAGTCCTGGCCCCGGATCAAGGCCGAGCTTTTGACGGACATCCACCAGATGTCCTGATTGCCCGCTTGGGTCGGGACGCTGGATGCCGAGCTCGTCAAGTAGGTGCGAGTGTCCTTCCATTTGTGGATTTCCGAGTGACCATCGCCAAAGGCAAACCCGCACGCGCCGTTGTGAGAAATGCTCGGCCAATCAACCCTCCGGTAGTTTGGGTTCCGGTCTGGCCCAACGGTGGCAAACCCGCCATCGTTGATGCTGAACTTGTTTTCATCCATCAGCACGAAGGTGTTCGCGGGACCGGGGCGCAACATGCTGCTGAGTTTGCCGTAGGTGTACCAGGTTTGGTTTAGGCTGTGACCATGATTCCCATCCAGCCACGGACCATCTACGGCGACCTTGCCTCCTTTATAGGGGTTGGTGCCGACGGCTTGGCTCATCGAGACGCTGCGCGCGTTTGAAATTTTTTTCCCTCTTAGCGACAGGTCCAATGCGGAGAAGCCGTTGGCGGCTCCCGGCAGACGGATATCAGCCGGGCAATGATAAATCGCGATGCTGTTACCTTGATAGGGTGCCAGGAGCGAGCGGGTCGGGTCCTTCAGGATGTTCGGGTCATACTCGTTACCCCCGCCGATACCAACGGAGCCGCCAACCCAGTTGTAGCCGGGAGTGGTGTTCCCATCATCAGGATTGGGCGGTAGAAAGTCCGCGTAATCGTGGGTGTATTGGATCATGGCCAGCATGAGTTGATGGGTATTGTTCATGCAGTAAACCCCTTGCGCCTTGGTTTTGGCCTTGGATAGCGCGGGCAATAACAATCCCGCCAGGATCGCGATGATGGCGATGACCACGAGCAATTCGATCAAGGTGAAACCGTTGTGTTTTTTGACACCTTGACCCTCAAAAATACTACAAGAGGTGATCATCTTTACCTGTTAAGGCTGTTGCGCGCCGCATTCAAGAAAAAATGTTCCCGGAACTCCAAAGATTCTCATTCATCTTCGACACGGGCATCGAGGCGGCGCGCCACCCGATGCCTGCCCCGCCTGGCGGCCTTAGCTGAACAGCTTGCGCAAGCCGACCGCGCCATAGCTGCGCGTGTTGCCGTCGGGGGCTTTCACTTCGAGCGTCGCGTCGACAATCGACACCACCACTCCCGCGTAGCCGCGTATGTCCACATACTCGCCCAAGGCGCAGTCCGGAAAATCGCGGCGTCCGGCGAAAACCCGCATCGCCTTGATCGGTTGATCGAAATTGGGTTCCGTGATGACGGTGGCCGGCTTGGACC
Source organism: Verrucomicrobiales bacterium (assembly GCA_947478865.1). Taxonomy (GTDB): domain Bacteria; phylum Verrucomicrobiota; class Verrucomicrobiia; order Limisphaerales; family CANJXF01; genus CANJXF01. The sequence continues at coordinate 9,516 of CANJXF010000079.1, forward strand.
AGGGCGTCGCAGTTTGGGTAAATGATGAAATTGCCGGAGCTGCTGCTGGAGCCGGTTCGCTCGGCGGCGGTTCCGGCGGCGGCGCGGATTTTCCGTAGATTTTTTTGAGCCCGTGCATGTTGTAGCTCATGGTGATTCCATCGGGCGACTTGACCTTGAGCGACTGCTTGACGATTTCGATGACGACGCCGGCGTAACCGCGGATTTCCACGAATTCGCCGAGGGTATTCTGAGGAAACTCGGGAAGGTTCACGAACTCAGCGATATCTTTGGCCGGACGATCGAAATTGGGCACAAGCGGTGCCGCTGGGCTGGCGGCGGGTTGCTCGGGCGTTGATTGGTCTGCAATCGTATTTTGCATAGCCGAACAGGGTGGATTGGATTTTGGAAAAGGCGAATCGTTTTTTGAAAAAAAGCGTTCCATTAGATTTTTCAGCAGCAGGAATTAGGTCCTGCGTTCGCGCCACTTCCCGTCCGAACGCCCTGCGCCGCAGTTGTTCAATCCGCTCTTCGCCGGAACCAGAGCCGGCTGAAGCGGGCTTCAACGGCTCCTCCATGAAGAAAATATTTAAGACTGACGTCGGCGCTCCGTCCTGCTAGGAATAGGCGGTGAATTTTCCCGGACAAAAACCATGGCTGCGCTTCGTTCTGTGCGCCGGGATTTTTGGCCTTTTCCTTTTTCCGCCGGACTTGCCGGCCCACGGGGATACGCACGAGCAAATCGACGCTGTTTCCAAGGAAATTGCCGCGCAGCCGAACCGGCTGGAGCTGTGGTTGAAGCGGGCCGAACTGCACCGCGTCCATGGGGAATTTGGTCTCGCCCTGGCCGATTGCCAGACGGCGGAGAAGCTGGAACCCAACGGGGCGACGGTGCAATATTTCCGGGGAAAAACTCTGTTCGACGCGGGGCTTTACCCTGAAGCGGTCGCGGCGCTGGACCGCTTTCTCGCCGTCGAGCGGGAAAGCTCCAAGGCATTCCTCATTCGCGCCCGCGTCTTTGCAAAACTCAGAAACTTTGAACGCGCGGCCGCCGATTTTTCCGACGGAATCCGTTTTGCGGCCGCTCCCGAGCCGGATTATTTCACGGAACGGGCGCAGGCCTGGGACGCCGCTGGCAAAACCGAGGCAGCGCTCTCCGGGCTCGATGAAGGCATTGCCAGGTTCGGCCCGGTTGTCTCGCTGCAAACGCCCGCCATCGACCTGGAGCTGAAGCTGGGGCGCTATGAGGCGGCCCTGAAGCGCGTGGATTCGCTCTCCGCGCAGTCGTCACGAAAGGAATCGTGGCTGCTCCAGCGCGCAAAAATTTTAGAGCGAGCCGGGCGATCGGAAGAAGCGCGCGTCGCGTATGCGAATGCGGCGGTAGCGATTGAGCGGCTGCCCGGACGCATCGCCAGCACTGAATCCGTTCAAATCATGCAAAAGGAAATCACGTCGTCATTGCAGCGAATGGCCGGTCGTTCTCCCCAAAAATAATATGAGCAAAATGTTTTCGTTTTTTGAAACGCGTCGCTGGCATTTTCTACTTCTTGCGTGCGCCTTCATGGCCAACACGGGTCGCGGGCAATCCACCCTGGTCACGATCACCAACATCTGGCGCTACAACCAGACCGAAGCGCTCGCGGGCACCAATTGGACGCTGCCGAACTTCGACGACTCGGGCTGGCCTTCCGGTCCCGCGCTTTTGTACGTGGAAGACAATGCCGCCGTCTCCCCTCGCAACACCGCCCTGACCGATGGCCGAACGACCTATTATTTCCGCGCGCAGTTTAATTTTTCCGGCACGCCAGCGTTGCCCGTCTTAACCTTCTCCAACCGGGTGGATGACGGCGCGGTTTTCTATCTGAACGGAAACGAAATTCAACGGCTGCGCATGGCCGCTGTGCCCGCAACAATCGATTACGCGACGCTGGCCAGCAGTCTTCCACCAGGCGGCGACGCGACGGCCTGGGACGTGTTTTCGATTCCAGCGACGAACCTTCTTGTTGGACAGAACACGCTGGCAGTTGAAGTTCATCAACAGGCGACCAACAGCAGCGACATTGTTTTTGGATCGGCTCTTTCGCTCGGCAATCCCTCGGTCGTGCGCGGTCCCCACTTGCAGTCCGGCACGCCCGCCAGCGTGGTGGTTCGCTGGCGCACCGATCTGGTCACGGATTCGGTGGTTCGATTTTCCACGAATCTATCGAACCTGAACGGCCAGGTGGGCGATGCGGTTTCGACGATCGAACATGAGGTGATGCTCTCTGGACTCGTTCCCGGCACAAAATATTTTTATTCCGTTGGCTCCTCGGCCGGGCCGATTGCGGGCGGCGACACGAACTTTTTCTTTGTCACGTCGCCGGTTCCGGGAACACCCAAACCGACGCGCATCTGGGTGATTGGCGATGCTGGGACTGCGGACGGGAACCAGGCGGCGGTTCGCAATGCCTATTATAATTTCACGGGAACGCGGCACACCGACCTCTGGCTGATGCTCGGCGACAACGCCTACAACGGCGGCACGGACCTGGAATATCAATCCGCCGTTTTCAATGTCTATCAAACCATGCTGCGAAAATCGGTGCTCTGGTCCACGCTGGGCAATCATGAGACTGACCAAAGCCCGGTGTTCACCAACTCTTATCCCTATTTCAATATTTTCACGCTGCCCACCAATGGAATCGCCGGCGGCCTGGCCTCGGCTTCGGAACATTATTACTCGTTTGATTACGCCAACATCCATTTTGTTTGTCTGGATTCCATGACCGCTGACACAGCCCAGAACCGCCAGACCAATGGACCGATGGCGACGTGGTTGCGCGCCGATTTGCTTTCGACCACCAACACCTGGCTCATTGCGTTCTGGCATCATCCGCCCTACACGAAGGGGTCGCACAATTCCGACACGGAAGTGGAGCTCATCGAGATGCGCCAGAATTTTTTGCCAATTCTTGAAAGCGCCGGAGTGGACCTGGTTTTGAGCGGTCACAGCCATTGTTATGAGCGGTCGTATTTGATCGATGGCCATTATGGTCTGTCCACGAATCTGAGTGCCAAAATGGTGCTCAACGGCGGGAGCGGCCGTGAGACAAATGCCCTTGGCGCTTACACGAAATGGGCGAGCGGGCCGCAATCGCACCAAGGCACGGTTTACGCGGTGGCGGGAAGCTCGGGCAAAATCAGCGGCGGAACCCTCAATCATCCGGCGATGTTCGTTTCGCTCAACCTGCTCGGCTCGCTGGTGCTCGACGTGGATGGCGACCGGCTCGACGCAAAATTCATCCGCGAGAACGGCGCAACGAATGACCAGTTCACCATTGTGAAACGCGACGTGTAGTTCGCCTCGGTGCAATCGACTCCGAATGGTTTGCTCCTTCAGGCGACCAATGTCGCGTCGAGCAAAACCAACATCATTCAGGTCAGCAGCAATTTCGCCAATTGGGTTTCCATCAGCACCAACGTGAGCAGCTCGAATCGGTTTCAATTTCTCGACGCGCAGGCGACGAATGCCGATCTGAATTTCTATCGAATCCTGCGCCAGCCGTGAGGCGCGTCACGGTTCGGACTCCAGCCAGGCGAGAGGGAATTGTGCGAAGGTGATTTTCTCGTTGGCATTGGTTTCGCCGCGTTCGTAGAGGCAACCGACCTTCCGGTCAGGCAAGGCGGCCAGGCACGAGTAAGCGGCATCCTTTTCCCAAAGCACCCGGGAGAGCGGCCAGGTTTTTCCATCGTCGTAACTCAGCCGCACCGTGAAATTGCGGCGACGATTGCTTGCGGGATTGGAAAACAGAATTCGGCCCCGCTCGTTCCCTTCGGGGGAACGATAACGCAAAATACTCGCCTGGCAGGTCGGGTCGGGCAGTTCGTTGTGCGGTTCCGGCCGACTCCAGGTCGCGCCGCCATCGTGGCTGAACGATTGGGCGCGGTTGCTGCCTTTGGGATGATTGCGCATGCTCAGGAGCAATCCGTCTTTCGCGTCCGCCAATTCCACGACCTGGCATTCGTTCATCTTCGGCTGAATGACGCCGCCGATCTGCCAAGACTTTCCGTGGTCGTCGCTGAAAACGAGGTGCGAACCGCCTTCGCTCTTCCCGCTCGGGGCGTCAAGGTAGGAATGGTCACAGGGAATCACGAGGCGGCCTTGATGCGTTCCGTTTTGAATTTGAATGCCGACTCCCGGACCGGTCGCATACCAATCCCACTCCGGCCGTTTGGTGGAAGAAGTGATTTCGGTCGGCGCGGACCAGGTTTTGCCATCATCGCTGCTCCGAGAAATCCAGACGGTGCGCGTGCCTTTGGCGGTGTGCGCTTTGATTTCCGACTCGTGGTCTTCGCCGAGATTGTGCGTGAGCAAGAGAGAGATCGCGCCACTGCTTTGATCGAGAACGGCGCACGGATTTCCGCAGGTGTTGGTGGAGTCATCCCAAACAATTTGCAGCGCGCCCCATGTTTTTCCTCCGTCCGTCGAACGCTTTAGCACCAGATCAATGTCGCCGCTGTCTGAGGCGCTGTTTTTACGGGCTTCGCAAAACGCGAAGACCGATCCGGATTTCGTGACCAGCAGAGAAGGGATTCGATAGGTGTGATACCCGCCCGCGCCGCGCACGAAGAGGTCCTGTTGCAGTAACTCCTGCGCCGCGGCAGTCATCGCGAAAACGAGTGAGAGAAGGAGGCTGGATTGCCAGAGTTTCATGGTGTGGCAGAGCGTGTGTGGGTCACTTTGCGGGCGGCAATTTTATTTTGGCCAGGTAAATACTCGTCTTGCCCTCGTGCGACGAGTAGTAGCTCAGCCAAAGCAATCCATCCTGCGGCGGAAAAGTTTTTAATCGTGCGCATAAGAAAGTGAGTCATGGAAAACGAAGCCAGCTTGGTTCAGCAGCGAAGATCTGAAAAGGCTTTTTCGAAATGGGCGCGTGACTTGGAAAAGGCTGGAGCCGGTTGCGATGAAACCGCTCTTCCGGATTGAGTTTGCGCTTCCGTTCGGCGCGGCGCGGCGGCAGCCAGCCAAAGGATCAGCCGCAGCAGAAAGAAACGCCTTGAAATGAAGTCCGATGCCGACGTCCCAACCTAGCGAAATTCGTCCGCCAGCCGCGCTCGCTCCTTTACGCCGCGCCCGTCCGCCGATTCGAGGCCGGGGCCAGTTTCACTTGTAGGCCGCGACAGCGCTGGACGGACCGGCCAGATGAATCACTTCGAAGCGTTTGAAGCCGGCCTCCCCGCACCACTGGCGAAAATCGGCGGCGGAATAATCGAAGGCGTCTCCGAACTCGATGAGCATGTTCAGCGACATGAGGAGCCCAAAAACATTCTCGCGCCGCTCATCGTCGATCAGCGCCTCGATCGCCACCAAAGCTCCACCCGGCGGAAGCGCATCATAAGCGGCGCGGATCAGGTGCATTTTCTTTTCGAGATTCCAATCGTGCAGAATCATTCCCATCGTGATCAGGTCGGCTTTGGGCAATGGATCTTTGAAAAAATCTCCCGCGGCCGTGCCGACGCGATTGGATAATCCGGCGGCTGCAATCGCCTTGCGCGCGATTTCTTCTACGGGCGGAAGATCGAACGAGACGCATTGGAGGTGGGGATGCTTTTTGGCGACTTCGACGCAGAGCAGGCCGGTGGCTCCGCCGATGTCGCAAACCGTTTTGAACGGGGAAAAATCAAACTTCGCCGCGAACGCTTCAAAGTTAATCCGCGACAGGCCCGTCATCGCGCCCATGAATTGCTCGAGCTTGGGCAGCTCGGCGTAAAGTTCCTCGAAGATTCCTTTTTGGCCATGCTTGACCTCGTTCTGCGGCCGGCCCGTGCGGAGCGCTTCGGGCAGATCGTGCCAGAATTTGAAGAGCCGCGCGTTGAGCATTTCCAAAATGCCGCCGACGTAACGCGGGCTGTCGCGATCCAGGTAAAGCAAGCCCGCTGGCGTGTTGAAATATTTTGAATCGGCTCCGTTGCCATCGCGCTCGAGAAATTTCATCGCGACCAGCGCATCCAGAAAATCCGCGATGCCTCGCGGGTGCAGGCCCAACTCGCCGCCGAGTTCCGAACCGGTCAGGCGCCGGTCCTTGAGCGCGGTGAAAACCCCAAACTCAACCGCCGTGAGCAGGACTTTGGAGGACCAGAAAGCAAACGCGGTATTTAAAATCGGCGACGGATCAGGATGCGTATTCATCGGCTTTGAATTCAAAATAAGACCGCGGAAACAATCAAGTTTTCAGGTGAAAATCCAGCGCTGCTCACTTCCTCGGAGCGCCATGGGCGTGTTCCTGTTCGATCCAGGTTTCCTGGTAGGAAAGATTCTGCCACTGGCCGCCGCGCTTCGTCCAAACCGATGACACCCGCGACCAATGCGAAGTCATCGGGTGGCGCTTGGCTTCGCCGGTCACCTTCACCTTGTAGCGCACGATGGCCGCGCCTTCGTTGATGCTGATGACCTTGAAGTCCTCCATTTGAAAGTTTTTCAGATCCAGCTCGTTCAAACCCGCCAAAGCCTCCTTCTTCGTCATGATCTCGCCATCGACATCTTCGATCGCGTAAAAATCTTCCGCGAGCAATTGGCCTAGCGCCTTGGCATCCCGCACGCGATAAGCCTCCCACACCTGCCGCTCCTTTGTAATCAGCTCGTCGTCGAACACCGCTTTCTCTTTTGGGGCGGGCCCGGGCGGTTTTGCCGAGGCAAAATCGGTCACGTTCAACGCGAGCAAGCAGAGAAGAACAGCACCGGCGAAGGCAAAACGTCGTTTCATAGGGGACCGTTTGTAAAGCTACCGCGCGGCAACTGCAATCTTCATCGTGCGGGAATCGAGTCCGCGAGCTTTTTAAAATTGTAATCTTCTGCTCGCTTCCATTTCCGTGCTAGATTGCGCGCCATGCGCCTCGGTTCGCTTAATTTAAAATCCAATCTGTTCCTGTCGCCGCTCGCGGGCTACACGAACCTGCCGTTCCGTCTGGCCCTGCGCGAAGTCGGCGGGCTCGATCTCGCCACGACCGACCTGGTCAACGCCCGTTCGTTGCTCGAAAAGAATCCGAAGGCCTTCAAGCTCATCGAAACCTGCCCCGCCGATCGGCCCCTCGCCGTCCAATTGTTCGGCAGCGTTCCCGAAGAAATGCGCGACGCCGCCGCTTATCTGGAATCGGTCGGCATTTCGTCCGTCGATATCAACATGGGTTGCCCCGTGCGCAAGGTCTGCAAAGTCGGCGGCGGTTCCGCGATGATGACCGAGTTGGATAAGACCGCCGCGCTCGTCAAAGGGATGGTCGATGCCGTGAAAATCCCGGTCACCGCGAAGATGCGCCTCGGCTGGGACGATAATAACTTAACGGCGCCCGACCTCGCCCGAACGCTGGAAGATGTCGGCGTCGCCGCGATCTTTGTGCATGGCCGGACGCGCGAGCAAGGTTTCGGCGGCACGGTCAATCTGGCTGGCATTCGCAAAGTGGTGGAAGCGGTCCGCAACATCCCGGTCATCGGCAATGGCGACGTCACCTGCCCGCAAGCCGCGAAAATGATGTTTGAACAAACCGGCTGTGCCGGCGTGAGCATCGGGCGCGGCGCTTTCTATGACCCGTGGATTTTCAAGCGGACCTTGCAATATTTAAATCCCCTCTCCCGATCTTCGGCCGCGAGCGGCGAACTGCCTCCCGAACCGAGCTTCGACGAACGCATTCGCGTGATGTGCCGCCATTTGGATTTGATGATGGAAGTTTTCGGCGAAGAGCACGGCTGCCGCATGTTCCGCAAGGTCGCCCCCTGGTATTCCAAACGATTCGGTCCCGCGAACGAGTTCAACAAACGCATCGTCCGCCTTACCAGCAAAGCTGAGTTCGACGAAATCCTGGCCAGCTACAAGAAGTGGCGCGCGCAATTCCTCGGCAGCGACGGCGAACTTCTCCCGCGTTTTCAAATCGCACCGATGATCGCCTCCTTCATGCAGGAACCCGACTCCGTCCGCCGTGAGCAAATCCCCGTTCCAAAAGGGCCGGTGGAAGTTTGGTGACCGGTCAATGACCCGGCGGCTTTCTCGGCGTGCTGCCCGCGGCGCTCTCGCGCCGGTAACACTAGAAAAAGATCGCCGCCTTGCGCGAGCGGACGCCCGCCGCTACCGCTTTCCGGGCTTAATCACCTAAATCCGCGGAGCGCGGAGTCGTCCCCGACCCGCAGCGGTGATCTATTTCACGAGCGTATCATTGCTGCCGCTAATCCTTTGGACACAGCCGCGCTTGATATCCGAAGTAGCGGCAGGCGTCCGCGCCTGCCGTGGAGGGCGAGGGTCTCGCCGCCCGGAAAAAGGGATGGAAGGTTTGAGCGGTTCTGAAATGTTCCAGCGGCTGGATCGAGCGTGCATTGATCCGCCGGGCGAGGACGCCCGCCGCTCCACCGCCGGTTTCCAATTCCTGGTTCGGAATTAGGGTTAAAAATTTCGGCCTTTTAGCCTTTCGCCCCGCCCACCCCAAGTGCCGTAGGCACGAAATATAATAGCTCCGCGTCGAGCGCCAGCGAACACCCGGGGTTTCATGCGTCCAATTCATTGATTACTTTGCCGAAGGCGCGAGCGCAGCCGAGCTTCACAGGCTTATTCAACAACGGCTCGCTTCGACGCTCCTTCGCTGCGCTCAGTCGGTCAAAGCTAGTCTTGGAGGTTAGGCCTCGTGATCATGGTGTTCGAGGTGGCTGCCAATGCTCCCATTCTGTAAGTGCAGCGTTGGAGTTCACGATGAGGTGAAAGTCGTCCAGTGGTGCAGTGGATGTCTCTGCTGGTGACAACACGGTGTCGGTATTGAGATCTTCGATCGCCAAAAAGCGAGCGTATCAGAAAGATTGTGTTTGGGTTATAACTGGAGGAAAAAGCAGATATGACCAAAGAGCAGAAAGAAGCGAGGAGAAGAGCGGATGGATTGATTGACGAGTTACTGGCGGAGAATGGGATCAGCCGGGAGGCGGTGTTGGGTC
>CANJXF010000080.1 GCA_947478865.1 Verrucomicrobiales bacterium
CCGCGCTGAACCTCCGCCCTTGGACCAAAACGACCAGCTAACAAAAGCAAAAGCACCCGCACCTTCGGCGCGGTAGCTCATTCTCATGTTGAACCACCTCAGCGACACCGAAACCAAAACCAAAAACGGTGTTTTTCAGAGGTCTCAAATCATGTGTTTGGAAACTGAACCTAGGTCGAACGCAATTGGAGGCTTGGGAATTAATCTTCCTAAGCCTTTTTTCTTTGTTGGCAAAAAAAACACTGGTCAAAGCCACAATCTGTTTTCTAATAGTTTGCTGTGAGCGCAATTCTCGAAATTAAAAATCTACGGGTGGAATACCGGAGTCGCGAAGCCGGGCAGGGGATCAAGCTCGCTGTCAATGACCTGAATCTCAAAGTGCAGGCGGGCGAAGTGTTTGGTTTTCTGGGGCCGAACGGCGCGGGCAAGACCACAACCATGAACGTCTTGCTTGGCTTTGTAAATCCCACCAGTGGCTCCGCTTCCATTTTTGGAGTCGACGTCCGCGAGCCGATTGCTCGCCAGCGGATTGGTTACTTACCTGAGCTGACCTACTATTACAAATTTCTGAATACCGAAGAGTTGCTGCGCTTTTACGCAAAGATTTTTCGAATTCCGCGCGCGGAGCGGGAATCGCGCATTGATGCCGCGCTGAAATTGGTCGAGCTCGAGCATGCTCGCAAGCGCCTCATTCGAACTTATTCGAAAGGCATGCAACAACGGGTTGGTCTGGCGCAGGCCCTCATCAACAATCCTGACCTTTTGATTCTCGACGAGCCGACGAGCGGACTTGACCCGATTGGCCGAATGAAAGTGCGCGAAATCATTCAGCGCCTGAAAAACGATGGAAAAACCGTTTTCTTTTCATCTCACGAATTAGGCGAGGTGGAAACCGTGTGTGATCGCGTTGCAATCTTGAATCAAGGCCAGCTCAAAGTCGAAGGCCGGGTCAACGATCTGGTTGACCAATATAAATGCGACCTAGAACAAATTTTCTTGAAGATCATTGGATACGAAGTCGCCGCCTAATATGAACAACGCTCTTGCTGTTTCCGGGATTGTCCTGAAGGAACTTTATCGCCGCAAAGATTTTTACGTCCTATTCATCCTCACCGCGCTCATTACGCTCGTGATGGGTTCGTTTAAGCTTTTCAACGACGACAAGATCGTTCGCTATCTGAAGGAAATTTGTCTGCTGCTAATTTGGGTTTCATCCATGGTGATTGCGATTACCACGGCGGCGCGGCAACTCCCGGCAGAAAAAGAAAACCGAACTATTTTTCCGCTGCTCGCCAAGCCAATTACCCGAGGCCAGCTTGTTCTTGGGAAGTTTTTGGGATGCTGGTTTTCCAGCGGGCTGGCCTTGCTGCTTTTCTACGTTTTCTTCGGTGTGATCAGCGGGACTCGCGAGCACCAATGGCCGGTGCTGAATTATCTTCAAGCGCTCTCCCTACATTGGATTTTTCTCGGCGTGGTTATCGCTCTCGTGCTGTTGGGATCCGTGGTTTTCACCGCCGTTTCCTCCAATGCGACGATCAGTTTTATTGTGATTGTCGGAATTCTGTTCGTGGCGCGTCACTTGAATAAAATTGCCCTTCAACTCGCTGAACCGGGTCGCTCGATTGTTTACACGATTTATTTTGCGGTGCCCCATCTCGAGCTCTTCGACGTTCGACAATTGATTATCCACAACCTCCCGCTGATTCCTTGGAATATGTGGCTGATCGCTTGCGTTTACGGAATCGCCTACTCGCTCTTCTTCCTGTTGGCGACCTGGATGGTTTTTCGGCGCAAAAGTTTGAACTGATATGGCGTCTCCCCGTTTCATTTTAGCCTTTTTATTTACGATCTGCCTGAGTTGCGTTTCGTATTTGGAACCGTGGTATCAGAAATGGAGCGGCGCGGAAAACCGGAGTGGCGATTTCCTTTCCGTCTTGATTGGGGATAGTCGGCGATTGTTCTCCAACCAGATGGTTGCAAAAGCGGACGCCTATTTTCACAGCGGCTATTACCCCACAATTTTCGATGCGCCGAAAGAGAAGGAGGAGTCGCATCTCAGTGGAGATAACGACGCGGAAGCAGGGCACGACGAGGATCACGATGAACAGCCTGGTTCAACGAATCACGTCGAACATGCAGAGCACCAGCATTCCGCAACTTGCGGACACAATCAAAAAAGTGAGGACGGATTCCTAGGCCCGCCGAAGGATTGGATTGACCGCTTTGGTCGCAAGTTTTTTCCATCCCAACATTCCCATTTGGAAAGTGGTGGCGAGAGGGAAATCTTGCCGTGGTTGCGACTATCGGCGGAACTGGATCCGCAACGCATTGATACCTACACCGTCGCGGCCTATTGGCTGCGGAAACGCTTGGGGAAAATTGATGAGGCTGAGCAGTTTTTACGCGACGGTTTGCGCGCGAATCCGGACAGCTACGAACTTTATTTTCAGCTTGGTCAGATTTTTGCCGAGAACCGAAACAATCTGGTCCGGGCGCGAAATCTTTTGGAAATCGCGTTGCGCAAATGGCAGGAACAGGAAAAGGCGGGGTTGAAACCTAATGAATTAAGCTATCAGCAAATCACCGGAAATCTGGCTAAGCTCGAGGAAAAGTCGGGCAACGTCGCGCAAGCTATTTTCTATTTGAAACTGCTCCAGGAAAAGTCGCCGGTTCCACAAACCATCCAGCAACAGATCGACGATCTTCAGAAAAAGTGAGCCCGGAAAATCGATTGAGTTCGATATGGAATTTGAAAGTTGTTGAATTCGTCGCGGCACCCCATACTATTTCTTAGCGCTGAAAAGCGTCAATCGGTCGGGACGTAGCGTAGCTTGGTAGCGCGTCTGAATGGGGTTCAGAAGGTCGTGAGTTCAAATCTCACCGTCCCGACCATTTCTTCTTCGAGGGTTTCTTTTCGCGAATGCTTCAATCGGTTTTTCGGGCGACTGCGCGGATTTCCGACGCCGGTTTAATCAGATGTGTTGCAGAGCGCAAAACTCGGAATCCTTCCTCGCCCAAACGCAGGCGGGTCGCCCAGCTTGCCGCAAAGCGATCATAACCAAATTGGGCAAGGCGCGCTTGCACCAGCTGAAAACCGGCCTCGACAACCAGGTTTCCTAAAGTCTGCACGTTCCAGGAAAAGAGATGATGGTTGGGTTCAGCAGGATCGTATTGACGATACCTGCGTTCCTTCTCGAACGGGACAAATAGAAGCATCGTTCCATTGCGTCGAAGGACGCGTTTGATTTCCTGCAGCACGTCCGCGGGGCTCAGCACGTGTTCGAGGGTGTGATGGCAGATGGCAACATCGATTGAGTTGCTTGCGATGGCGTTCGTTTCTGCGATGAAATCGATTCCATGCTGGCGGACCTGGGGTTCCAGAAACTTTGAAACATCGAACCCAATCCGTTTTGCGCAGATCAAACGAGCCAGGTTCCATCCGGTGCCCACACCAAATTCGAATACCGTGTCCGATGGCTTGATGTAGGGTGAGAATTTTTCCGCCCTGAGCGCGGCAACCCACGGAGTTGCCGCTGCCGGAATTCCGCGTTTGCCTTCGTGATATTTTTGCCCGGCTTCACCGATGTAATGGAGCACGGGTTTTTCTTCGGACATGTCCGAAGAATATCGAGAGCGGCGCGCGCATCAATCTCGTTCCGCCTGCCTTCCCGACAGAGTTTTCGAGATTCTCGCCTCGGGTCGTTTTCCTTTGGAGCGCTCTTTGCGGAGTTCCGCCTCGGCTTTAAACCAGTGCTCCTGTTCGTGTCCTTCTGGTTCGCCTTCTCTCTTCCAAATTTGAAACGCGCGGTTTGCAATTTCTTCGTAGGTAATGGTCATTGGTTACAATGCTTCACCTTTCGCGCTTCCGCCTCCTCAACCCGCCCCGATTTTGCGCTCGGAAAATACGAGTTCGGGCACTCAGCAAATGTCGGCGGCCCAACGCAAAAAATACGCCGAAGGAACATCCCTCGGCGTTATCTATGCGAATGCAAATGCTCAAAAAGCGATTCGAAATCCAGAGCGAAGCATTGTGTAGTCAGTGCCTTTGTCGATGTGAAACACATGCCGGCCATCGATGAAAATCCCGGTGTATTGGTTGAGTCGAAATTCCAGTCCAACGCCCGCGTGGGCGGTCCAATGGTCCGACCCTTCGAGTTGGCGGCCGCCGCCGCCAATGGCGTACGGCGCCAGATGGGCGGCATCCATCGGTAAGCGAAGAATCAAACTCCCATTGACGGCATCAAAAAAACCTCCGCCGTTATCTTCCGCAAAGGTGTCGGCTCCGATGCCCACCACTCGCGTGAAGAAATAATTCGCCCCCAACCCGCCGCCGAAATCGCCGTGCCGCAGATCGCGATCGAACGTGTCATTAAATTTTGCCCGCTCCTTGGTATAAACGCCGAACAGGTCGAGCGTGAGTTCGTTGGCCCGGTAGATTTCTTTGTTTTCGCGGTCGTAAGCAAAACGGTCGTTCCAGTTCCAACTCGAGTCGCCTTCGGCTTTGGCGGTATTGGCCGCGAGTAAAACGGTTGCAGCAACGATCAGGACGTTTTTGATTTTCATAATTTGATTCGACTCACCCTTCGTTTTGATTTGTTCCTGTTTCCTCATCGGGCAGGAGTTTGCGTTCACCCGGCTACGAGAACTGAACCGAGATGAACTGGCAATCAGGGTCATTTGGTTTGTCGGGTCAGGGTTTCTCTGAAGGATTGGGCAAATTCATTCAAGATGCAGAATGCCTGGACAAAAAAAGCGGGCGCCTGCGCCCGCTCGGTTCTTATGCCTGGTCACCGGTCACGGATTCTTTGAACTGGAACGAATCCTCTTGCTGCGCGGTTCCGTTGGGGTTGCCTCGGTCCTGGTTGCTGCGCGCGATCCTTCCGGTTGCACCTGTCGCCCATGGATTTCTCCGCGCCATCCGCCCGTTTCTTTTCCGCTCGATTCGATGAATTCCTTGAACCTGCGCAAGTCTCCTTCCACTCGCCTTGAAACCACGCCGAGCGCGTCGCCTATCTTTTCAAGCGCCCCTTCCGTTTCATAATGCATCGTCAGCGTAATTCTGGTCGCGCCGCTTCCTGCCGGTTGAAAGTTGACCCTGCCGGAATTTTTCGCGCCCGTCATGCTGCGCCAGGCAATGCGTTGATCGGGTATTTGCTCGAAGATTTCCGCCTCCCACTCCTTGTGTTTTCCTCCCACCTCCGCTTTCCAAAACATTCGCTTGTCGCCCAGTTGCTTTACTTCCTCGACTCCTTCCATGAACCGGGGAAATTCCTCAAACTGCGTCCATTGATTGTAAACTGTGCTCACGGGTGCTTCCACCTCGATAGATTTCTCGATTGTTTCCATAATGAGTTTAGATGATTGATTGTTCGTCGAAGCCCAACCTAGGACTGCCGCCGGACTCCGCAATTCGGCTTCTCCCCGTTTTGAGCGGGGGCGTTTCGATGAGCCCGCCATTGCCGTAGTCGCCGCGACTCAATACATTTTTGGAATGCCTGAACTGGCCGAAGTTGAATTTTTCCGCAAGCAATGGAATCCCGGTTTGCGCGAGCGAATCCTTGCCGTGCAATTGAATTCCTCCAAACGCATCTTTCGCGGCACCGACGCGAAGCTGATCGAAAAAATATTGGCCGGGGCAATCTTCGCCGAGTCCTTCGCGCACGGCAAACAGATGCTCTTTCGCTTTGGCGCCGATGGCTGGCTCGGCTTGCATCTCGGCATGACCGGCAAATTGCGCACCGAGAACGCTGCCTACACTCCGCTCAAACACGATCACGTTGTGCTTCGACAAAAAACGTATGCGCTCGTTTTCAGCGACCCGCGCCTCTTCGGTCGCGTCCTGTTTCATCACGGGCTTGAGAAGCCAGTCTGGTGGACGAAGCTGCCAGCCAGCATATCCTCGCCGAGCTTTACATTTGATCGATTCAAAACCTTTCTGCAACAACATGGCCGCGCACCGATCAAAGCGGTGTTGTTGCTGCAAAATGGTTTTCCGGGAATCGGCAATTGGATGGCGGACGAAATCCTCTGGCAGGCCAAGATTCATCCGCGCACCGCTGCCGGGAGAATCGACGAGGACAAGCTGAAATCCGCCTTCCAGAAAACCCGCTTCGTCGCCCAGCGCGCCATTGAGATCATCGGGCACGATTTCTCCGACCCGCCAAAGTCGTGGCTCTTCCAGCATCGCTGGAAAAAACGCGGCGCCTGCCCCCGTTGCGCGGCCACGCTCGAACACGCCACCATCGGCGGGCGGACGACCTGCTGGTGTCCGGAGTGCCAGGGTGCGGATGCGATTCAATCGAAGCGAACGCGCCAATGACCCGATCTCGCTACAGCCGCCGCGAAATGCTCAGCCTGACCGGCAAAGCGGTTGCGCTCAGTGTCGTCAGCGCAAAAGTGGCTTTCGCCGCCAAAGAAAATTCCTCGAACCATTTCGGCTCCGTGGTCGGCGAACCGGCTGCCGCGAAAATTGGCGAAAGCATTTTGTCGAACGGCGGTAATGCCATCGATGCCGCAGTTGCCACCGCGTTTGCGGCGGGAATCACTTCGCCCAGCAAATGCGGCATCGGCGGTTACGGCGGACACGCCATCATCGCGCTGGCCAATGGAAAAATTACCGCGATCGATTTTAATTCCGCGGCCCCGGCTGCCGCGCGCGAAGACATGTTCCCGCTCGATGCCAAAGGGCGCGTGAAAGGAAACTTGAATTATCACGGCTGGCTCGCGGCGGCGGTTCCGGGCACGGCGGCTGGGTTGCAACTCGCCCTCGACCGATACGGCTCGCGCCCGCTGCGCGAGGTTCTCGCGCCCACGGTTCACCTTTGCGAAGAAGGCGTCGCGCCACCCGTCGAAACCCGCGCGCAAGCCGCCTTGGATGCCTCGCGCAACAATCCCAGCCCCGATTCCTCCCGACCCGCGCCCGCTGCCGGGAAGATAAAAAACGTCCCGCTCACGCAAATGTTCAGGACGCTCGCCGAGCGCAACTCTGTCGATTCATTTTATCGCGGCGACATCGCCAGGAAGATCGCCGCCGCCTTTCAAAAGAACGGCGGGTGGGTCACTGCGGAAGATCTGGCCGCCTATCAGGCGCGCGAGGTGAAGCCGCTCGCCCTGGATTGGAACGGGTTGACCGTTCACACCGCGCCGCTCACCTCGCCGGGATTGATGATGCTCGAAGCCATGGCAATTTTGAAATCGCTCGGCTGGTCAAAGCTTCCCGCGCGCGAACGTCTTCACGCCAAGCTTGAAGCGCTGCGCATCGCCTGGGCCGATCGCATCCAGTTCTTCGGCGATCCTGACAAAGTTCACGTCCCCATTGACCGCCTGCTGTCCTCGTCGCACGCCGATGAAAAGCGCGCCAAAGTCCAGCGCGCCTTGCAGGAGGGCCGGCCCGTTCCATTGCAAATCGATTCGTCCGATGACGAGGGAACCGTCCACATCAGCGCCGTCGATCGACACGGAAACATGATGGCCGTCACCTTGACCCATGGCAGCAGCTTTGGCGCGCGCGTGTCCGTCGAGGAACTCGGGATGGTTCTCGGCCATGGCATGTGGCGATTCGATCCGCGTCCCGGTCATCCCAATTCTCCCGGCTCCGGCAAGCGCGCCGTCAACAACATGTGCCCCGCAGTCGTGACGCGTGGCGCAAAGCCCCTCCTGGCCGTCGGTGGAGCAGGGGGCACGCGCATCCCGAACAGCGTTTTCGAAGTGCTCGCCAGCTACGTCGGCCTCGGCGCCACCATGGATGAAGCGATGAACGCGCCGCGCCTGCAAACCACCGGCACCTTGAAACTTGGACTGGAACAGGGCCATTCCGCCGGGGACGAAGCGTTTTTAAAGAAGCTCGGCTACAACCTTTCCAAAGGCCCCAGCGCTTACGTCAGCGCGGTTTCCCTGGATGGGAAAAGCGGTAATCCTCGCGGCCTATCGAGCGGCGGCATTTGATCCCCTTCAACTTCAATGATCGTTCTCTAGAGGTGGACGGATGCAAATTCCAGTTGTGGTTAATGGTTCGACGGTTCCACGTCAACCGGATGGAGCGCCCGCGACTACAGCCCACGCCGGAAGGCGTTTGAATTTTAATTGACCACGACGGCTCCGTGGAGAAGAGTCGTGCGTCACCAGACGGAACCGCCGGGGCGGAAAACAAAATACGGAACGTGAAAAACCAAGACCAACGCCATCGGAATCGGGCCGCGAATGTTCTCGCGGCGACGAAGTTATTCGCCGTCTGCGCGCGAGCTCTTCGCCCCGCTCACACGCACCCAGTGATTCACTTCGGATAACCTATATTGGACGTGAGGTCTTATGGCGCGACCACTGGACGACTTCAGAGCGACACACAAACTTTGCGACGTTCTTGCCCGAAACGGCATTTTTGTAGTTCGCTTTACCGATGGTCGTGATTTCGAACTTTCCGATTGTTGGCCAGTTGATTCATCGATTTACGATGACACCGGTCGATGGTGCTGCAGGATCGAGCAGTATCTTGGGCAGGACGAAAAGGGGCTACAGTTGTTTCGTCTTGGCGGTGGCGTTGACATCATGGAGGACGACATTGTCTCCATCGCCGATAAGATCACAGGCGAGATTCTATTTTCAAAAACCTCCTGAGAAACTAGCCTGGTAACTCCTTGCATTGGACGATTCGGATCTTGAGGGGCTCGGCCGTGTTATGGAGGAGTTGGAGCTTTTTGCGTTTCATTTTCTCTTCTTCTTGGGTGAAGACTTCCGGGTTGACCGGTCGCTCGAACTTCAATAGATGCCATAGGATGCGAGGCGGCTCTCACTGATCTTCTCCGGGGCGATGGCCGCGGCAGCCGTTTCTTTGTGGACGTCCAAACTGATGTAATGCACTGTTTTGTTCATGGCCGCTTGTTTCCTTGATGTTTTTGATGGTTTGCTTCGACAGCGGACTTCTGACATTTTGGCTCGGCTTGGCTCACGCCCGGCAGCCCACGTTCTACCGGATCCAAACGCCTTCTTAAACCCTTCGTTAAGCCATAGGGTCTAGGCATCGCTTGCGCACCGTGACCACAACACATCGCCAGCCTCATCTTCTTCTGCTGCTTTCCGCGTCGTTCATTATGTTCACCGGCAGCTTCGTTCTCGACCAGGCATTCCGCTGGTCAGACCCGCTGGAGGGCATCGCCAGCGGAGTCTTCCATGTCTTCTTCACCGGCATTGCATGGCTTTTCTACGGCCTGCTTCCAGGCCTCCTAGTCTACGGCTTATATCGTTGGCGGCACTGGCAGAGGTGTCGTAGCGTGGCGATTGCCTTTCCCGGCATCGCAGCGCTCATCTTTGTCGTCGTTGGTCTCACCTTCTCTCCAACTACTCCCTCCAAACGCCTCAAGCAATTCACAGGCGCAGACCTTCCCGCTTCAGCCCGCGATCTTCGCACTCACTTCACAGGCGGCGGCGTTGCAGACATCGGCGACACCTACTACTTCCGTTGCAGTTCGTCCGACACAGATGCACTCATTCGCGCTCTCAATCTCACCCCGACGGAAAGTTACGACCAACACTTCTTCTCCAAGCGCCCTTTCCCATCCTGGCCTGATCCTTCCACATGGGTAGGCAGCGCACTATATCGCGGCGGCAGGGATGACGGAGGTTGGTTCTACTACTTGCGCACGGACGCCGCCCGCGAGCAGGTATATTTGCTCATTGCCTGTATATGACCTCTCTACAATCGCCCGCAACGCCTAACCAGAGCGCTCAGCACCTATGCCAATGACGCCACACGTTGAGAAGCACTTCACGGCGGGCGAAGCTGTCCGCGACATCGTCATCGGCATGTCCGACGGATTGACGGTTCCGTTTGCGCTCGCAGCGGGTCTCACCGGGGCGATTTCTCAGACGCACCTCATTGTCACGGCTGGCTTTGCTGAGATTGCCGCCGGCTCCATTGCGATGGGGCTGGGTGGCTATCTTGCGGCTCGCGGCGACGCCGAACATTACGAACACGAGCAGGCGCGCGAGGAGCACGAGATTGCGGTCATCCCCGAGGCGGAAGCTCAGGAGGTCCGCGAGATTTTCCAGACCTACGGCCTTTCCGCCGAGGAGTGCGCCACCGTCATCGAGTCTTTGCGCAAGCGACCTAAGGACTGGGTCGCATTTATGATGCGCTTCGAACTGGGCCTGGAGGAGCCGGAGCCGAGCCGCGCCTGGAAGAGCGCGCTGACCATTGCAATTGCTTACGCGGTTGGTGGCGTGATTCCGCTCAGCGCCTATGTCTTCCTCTCTAATGCGCAGAGCGCGCTGCGGGTTTCCGCAGTCGTGACGCTGGCGGCACTGGCCATCTTCGGCGGCATCAAAGGACATTTTACCGGCGTGCCCATTATCCGAAGCGCACTCCAGACCAGTATTATCGGCGGCCTTGCGGCGGCCGCTGCTTTTGGGATTGCGCGTTGGATCGGATAAGCTTTCAGGACCCCACCCGATGTTCTCTGAAGCCGACGGTGGATCGCGCTATCTAGCCGGAATTTTCGCTCGCGTCGGTTTTGAGCACGGAGTAAACGAACTGCGCCACATGAAAACGTTTCTCTATCTTGCGCTAGTTGCTTTCATTTTGTCGTCGGGCTCGGCCTGCCGTCATGTCGCGAGCGCAGAGGCGTCTGCCGACCTGGTCATCCGCAACGCCCGCGTCATCACCGTTAATCCCAATCAACCTTCGGCGGAAGCCATCGCCGTGCGCGGTGAAAAGATCGTGTTCGTCGGGAGCAATGGTGGCGCGGAAAAATTTATCGGAACCGCCACCCGCGTCGTTGATGCGAAGGGCCGAACGGTCTTGCCGGGGCTTTATGACAGCCATGTGCATTCCTACCGCGCGGCAGTGAGCGAAATGAATGGCGGCGCGCCGTTCATCCGGTCGATTGCCGAGGCGCAACGTTGGATTCGCGATCAGGCCGCGGCCCGGCCGCCGGGCAGCTGGATCATTCTGGAACGGGTTTACGCGACCCGCTTGCAGGAAGGTCGCTTGCCGACGAAAGCGGAGTTGGATCAAGCCGCGCCGAACAATCCCGTGCATTGGAATTCCGGCCCGGTTTCGGTGGCAAATTCAAAAGCGCTGGAACTCTCCGGCATCACCCGCGCCACGGCGAATCCGACTCCGGGAGAAATCGTGCGCGACGTGAATGGCGAACCAACCGGGCTATTGCGCAACGCCGCGCAATTGCTCAAGGGCGCTTCATCGGCGTTCAAGCCAACTGCGGCGGAGCAACGGGCGGCCGTGAAACAACTTCACGCACGTTACAACCAGCAAGGAATCACCAGCATCGGCGAGCGGCGCACTGAATTCGAGGCGATCGATTTGTTTCGCGATTTGGCGAAGTCCGGCGAGCTGACCGTGCGAATCAATTGCACGCGAATGATGGAACCGGTGCCAAAAACGATCGATGACGCGCTGAAGAAACTGGATGAACTGACGTTTGGAGCCGGGAGCACCGAGCAGCGAACAGCGAACGTCGAACAGCGAACAGGCAATTACGGCCCGACGGGCGCGGGCGATGACTGGGTGCGGATCGGGCCGCTGAAAGTGTTGCTTGATGGCGGGATGTTGATCGGCACCGCTTACATGCGCGAGCCGTGGGGCGTGAGCGAGGTTTACCAGATCACTGACCCGAATTATCGCGGGCTGCTGAATGTGAAGCCGGAAATTCTCAACCTGCTCTATCTCGAAGCCGCCCGGCGCGGCTGGCAACTGGCCGCGCATTGCACCGGCGAGGCGTCGCCCGACGTGCTGCTTGATTGTTATGAAAACATCCATGCGAAGATGAATATTCGTGACCGGCGATTTCTCGTGACCCACGCAAATTTCCAGTTTTCCGACAGCCTGCAGCGGTTTAAGCGCATGGGCATTTCCGCCGACGTGCAACCGGCGTGGCTTTACAAAGACGGCGCCAGTCTGCGCCTAACCTTGGGCGAGCGGCGCATGCAATCCTTTCAACCGTGGAAAACGTGTTTCGCCGAGGGAATTTGCATCGGCGGCGGGAGCGACCACATGGTGCAACTTGATTCTTTCGACAGCACGAATCCGTGGAATCCGTGGCTCGGGATGTGGATCGCGGTCACGCGCCAAACGGAGCGGGGCGGCGTGGATAAACCCGAGCAACGCCTGAGCCGCGAACAGGCCCTCCAGCTCTACACAATCAACAACGCGTATCTCAACTTTGAAGAGCGGAAAAAAGGTTCGCTCGAGCCGGGGAAGCTGGCGGATTTGATCATGATCGATCGCGACGTGTTGAGTTGTCCCGCGGATGACATTAAGCAGACGAAGGTTGTGATGACCATCGTTGGGGGAAAAACGGTCTGGCAGCAGCGCTGACCGGTTGTGGGAACGCGCCGGTGAGCGCGCGAAAAGTTTTTAAATTTCCAGAGCGCTTGGACCGCCATTGTCTCACCGGGCCGGGCAGTCTAGTCGCATGAAAAATCTAACGACAAAAAACTCCTGGATGGTGGTCACGACATTTGGTTCGGCAGAGCTGGTGGCAAATCGAAAAGGGCAGGTGGAGCTGCGGGGCGGGACGAAGATCGATCAGATTTCGGCCAAGGAATGGATTTCGCTGTTCATGCATGAGGCCGTGCTGCGCGTCCGGTCGGGCAAATGATTTTTTGGCTTTCACTTCACAGGGTCGGCACTCAATGTTACCGGTAGTTCGTGACCGATTGAGGGTCCCGGAAATTAAAAATGGACGCTAAGCCGATCAAGGTTCTGTTGGTGGAGGATAATCCCGAAGACGTTTTCTTGCTGGAGAGAACGCTGCTCAAAGCCCGCGGCACGCGCTTTGAAATGGAATCGGTCGATAGCCTCAAAGCGGCGCTGGAGCGCATCAAACAACGCAAAATTGATGTCATCCTGCTCGACTTGTCCCTGACCGACAGCCGTGGTTTGGAAACGTTTGGCGCCATGCAGGCGGAAGCGCCGGAAATCCCGATCATCGTTTTGAGCGGTTTGGACGACGAGACGGTGGCGTTGAATGCAGTTCACGCAGGCGCTCAGGATTACCTCGTCAAAGGCCGGGTGGACAGCCAGCTCATTACCCGGGCCATGATCTACGCCATCGAGCGGTCCCAGGCGAAGGCGGCGTTGCTCAAAGCGGAAGAAAAATACCGCAGCATTTTTGAAAACGCGGTCGAAGGAATTTTCCAGACCACACCGGACGGCCACTACCTGAGCGCGAACCCGGCCTTGACGCGAATTTATGGATACAGCTCGCCGGAAGAGTTGATTGCGTCGCTTCAGGACATCGGCAAATCGCTTTATGTCGCGCCAAACCGGCGGCAGGATTTTGTGCGGTTGATGCAGGAGCACGGGGTGGTGACGGATTTTGAATCCCAGATTTACCGGAAAGACCGGAGCATCATCTGGATTTCCGAAAATGCCCGCGCCGTTCGTGATCGGCAGGAAAACCTTCTCTACTACGAGGGATTGGTTGAAGATATTACCAAACGAAAACAGACCGAGGAAACGTTGCGCTTCTCCGAAATGCGCTTCCGATCCGTGTGGGAGAATGCCTCCGACGGCATGCGGTTAACCGATTCGAACGGCATTGTCCTGGCCGTCAATCCTGCCTTTGGCCAGATTGTGGGAATGAAACCCGAGGAGCTGGAGGGCAAGCCTTTTACCGCCACTTATTCGGATCGCGAGGATCTCTCTGAGATGATCCGCAAATACAAAGATCGCTTTGCCTCGCGAAAAATTGAAACGCAGCTGGAGCGGCGCGTGACGTTTCGTTCCGGCAAAACCGTTGACCTGGAATTGTCCAATTCGTTTGTCGATCTGGAGCACCGGGATTCGTTGCTGCTCAGCGTTTTTCACGACATCACCGTGCGACGGCAAGCCGAAGAGCGGGAACACCTGGCCAACCTGGAATTGGCCCGCAGCCAGGCAGAATTACGCAAACGCAACGAGATGATGGAAGATGACTTGCGCATGGCCCACGAAATTCAGCAAGCCATCCTTCCCCAGCAATATCCCACTTTCCCGGCTGGCGTACCGCCGGAAGACAGCCTCATTCGCTTCTGTCACCGCTATCACCCGACCGGGCAGGTTGGCGGAGATTTCTTCAATGTTTTGCCCATCTCCAACACCAAGGCCGGGCTGTTTATTTGCGACGTGATGGGGCACGGCGTTCGTTCGGCCCTTGTGACGGCGATGGTCCGCGCCATGGTGGAGGAACTCAAGTCCGTGGCGGAGGATCCCGGCCAATTGCTCACGCGCATCAATCGCGACCTGCGCACCATCCTGCAACAAACCGGCACCCCGCTCTTTACCACGGCTTTTTATATCGTGGCGGATCTGGAGCGGCGCCAGTTCTTTTTCGCCAACGCGGGTCATCCGAAACCTTTTATCATCCATCGCGGAACCGGTTCCGTCGAACTGCTGAAAAACTCCGACGGCAAACCGCGCCCGGCGCTGGGGCTTTTTCAGGAATCGATTTATCCCACTTCCCAGGTGGCTTTGTCGCCGGGCGATCTGGTCATGCTCTACACCGATGGCCTCTATGAAATCGAAGGCAAAAATGGCGAGCAATACAGTCCGGAATTCCTCTTCAAGGCCGTGGAGCGAAATTCCAAAATGCCGTGCTCGGACTTGTTTGACACGCTTCTGGCCGAGGTGAGGCAGTTTTCTTCCAGCAGTGATTTTGCCGATGACGTTTGCCTGGTTGCCGCCGAAATTTCGGAAGGTTTCCCGCGCCCTTCCTAAAGCGTCGCGGAGTTTTTTCCCCGATTGGGTTTTGAGCATTTTGAGTGCATTGACAACGGGGGAATCGAGTCCGAGTGTTTTACAGGAGGCGTTATGAAACTTACAATTATTTCTTCAATCGCAGCCGTGGCTTTAACAGCCGCTACCTTGTTGGCTCAAACCAAGACAACTCCCAACCAGGTTCCAAACCGGTCCATCACGGGATTTTCTCCCAGTGCTGCAACTGGCTTCACTCCGAACCCGGTCGGCGGCTTCACGCCAAAGCCGGTCACTGGATTGACTCCAAATCCTGTGGGTCGATACAACCAGCAATTCCAATTCGCGCCGGCGAACGTCGCCCCTTTGAGCACGACTATCGCGGGAACAAATGGAGCGATGGTCACGCCTTCGGTCCCATCGGCCTCTTCAACGGCTCCGGTAGCTGGGCCAAACGGCGCCTTGTTCACTCCGTTGTTCTGAGGAAGGCAGTTGCGGATTTTACCGAGGCACCTGTGCAATGCGGTCAGCATTCGGTGCCATTGCGATGATGTAAAAAGAAGGCCGGGAAAAGATTCCCGGCCTTCATGATTTTTCGAATTCAGAAAGCGTGATCGCTTTCTGGAATTTGCCTTACGGCAGCGTCCAGCGGTAGAACTTGGTTCCGCTGGTCGTGTTGGTGATGCTCGAAGCGGGGGGCACTGCCATGTTGGTGTAGGTGCCCGTCACCAGTGTCGATGCTTGCAGCGTGCTGCCCGCAGGCCAATTTATGATTGCGCTGCTGCCCGATTTGCTGATGGTCAGGGCGGAAGTGCCCGATTTTCCGGTCAGATAATGAGACGCAACTTTGCTTCCCGACAAAGCGGTGTTGTAAATGGCAACCTCGTCAACGGCGCCATTGTAGTTATCCGCCCAGCCATTGCCGGTTGCTCCAATCGACCAATCGCCATTGGCCACTGATAACGCGCCAACAGCTGCAGCCGAGGTGGCCACCAGAACGCCGTTTCGATATAGCTTCCAGTTGGCACCATCGTATGTGCCGGCCAGATGCACCCAGTTGCCGCTGGTCAGATCCGCTGCGGGAACCGTGAAGCTGGCGCTGTAGGTATTGCTTCGGATATCGACGTTGTTCGTGTAGGTGATGGAAGTGGAGCCCACCGTGTATTGTGATCCGGCGCCATCGATCCGAAGGAAAACTTCGGAGCTATTTGTCACCGCATTGTCTGGAATAATGGCTGCGCCGAGGAAGTCGGATTTCGTCGGTGGCCCGTGGGAGATGATTCGTGCCGTGTCCCCTTGGAACGCGCCCGGCTGAATCCAGGCTTCCAGCGTGATCTGGCCGGAAATCTGCAATGCTGCTGGATTGTTGATGCTGGCCCATTGGTTTAAACCATCAAGCGGCAGTGCATTGTTTGTGGAACTGAAACCGGCATACGTGGAACTTTGAGGGCCCGCCGCATCGTTAACGGTGTCAGGACCAACCAGGTTTGCATCGGCCAGATAGCCTGCGGTTCCGCTATTAGCAACGGGATGGTAGGCAGGGTCATTGAAGCGAAGATACGTTGCCGGCAAACTTATGTTCTGGGGTTGAGGGGCAAGAAATCCTGCCGTCAAAACGAGGGTTTCGTAATTCGTTGCCGGGTTGGCATTGGTGCCTGCTTGATAGTGGCTCAGGATCTGTTCCGGAGTCACGAGATAGTTATTGTAAAATGCCACTTCACCGACCTCTCCTTCATAGGGGTTATTGCCCAATCCCGAGGCGACATTGTATGAACCGACGGCTAAATCCGCAGGAACACCCGCAATTTCTTCCGGAACTGCAGCGTTTGCCGCATATTTTGCGTTGAGGTTCGTGGCTACCGGCACACCATTAACGTAGGCGGTCAATTCACCCTGCCATTGATCATTTCCGTTAAAATTTCCGTTGTAGGTCAGAGGATTCCACGTAAAGACCAGATGCTGCCATTGGCCAACAACATAGTCGGTTCCAGTCAAGACATCCTGACCGCTACCGGTCGCGCCGTCATACATGCGGAAATTCCAGCCATGACCTTCAGATGCCGGATAGGTCAGGTTTGGGTTGCGTTGGAAAATGACCCAGCCCGTCCGATGACCTAGTTTTGGCCAGCGGTTGTTGACCGGAGCTTGACCACCTTGTTGGTCTCTCATGGGGCGGACCCAGGTTTCAAACGTAAACGGAATGTCTGCAGTTGGATTGTTTGCCCCGAGGTATGGCATGGTGGTGGTGGAATTGCCATTTCGATTGTGATAAGCGGCCGCGCCAGATTTCGGATTTGAAGTCACAGCGCCGATAGCCGGATGCCTGACTCCTGTCGTATGGGTGGCAACGCCGCCGCTGCGCACACTGCCCATATTAACGGCGGAGTCCGAACCAGGGGCGATTTCGTTGAGTCTCAGGTAAACCACCGGGTTATGCGATTTCACAAGCACATCGTAAGGAGTGGCACGGCTGGCATTGGTTCCATTCTGGTAGTGACCCAAAATCTGGGCCGGGCTGAGAGCGCTCGAGTACCAGGCAAATTCATCCACCCCACCGAAAAATGGGTTCAAGCTAGTGTTGCAGTTATTGTAACAGCCAATGGACATTCCAGGCTGTCCCGCTGGCGATTCGGTAATCGTGTCATGGTCGCCAGTGCAAGGCTGATAGACCTGCGAGGTGCCAGGGGAGGTGTAGGAACCAGATTCTACGCCGTTGATGTAGGTTTTGACAGTTACATTACTTGCATTAACGGGAATATAAACGGTCACTACATGAAGCCACTTGCCAATTTCGAAAGGAACCACGGAATTGCAATCGACGCTGCCGCCGCCAATCCCTGTGTAAAGTTTGAAGTTCCAACCGACCGTATCGCCACCAGTAGAATCTGAATTGACCTTACGTTGGAAGTAAGTCCAGCCCTGACGATTTGATCCCACGGTATATCGGTTGTTGATTGGTGCCATCCCGACATTGTTCTGGTCCGTTGAGGGATAAAACCATGCTTCAACCGTGAAGGGTTGGGTGTTTGGCGTGTTAATGGCAGAGTTGAATGGAATCGTCGTTCTAGTCGTGTAATCAAAAAACTCGGCACGGTCGCTGTCGCCGACAATGGCACCCGGAAACGGGTGGACAATCCCAGTGGGATCATTTCCAAGAACCCCGGATTGTTTATAGGTGAGCAATTCGTTAATGGCATTCCCAGCCGCGCCTAAACTGCCGATGTTTATGTTGGTTCCGGTTCGGTTAGTATCGTCATTGAGGCGATAATAGGCTTTTGGTCCATCAGCAAGAACCGCGGATTGGTAATCGGCGCGGGTTAGCTGAGGAACCAACAGCGACAATGCTGACGCAACAGCCAGCGTAGAGCGTGTGTTGATGATTTTCATGGTTTTTTTATGGTTTTGCTTATCCCAAGAACAGCCTCAAAGTCGACGGCGTGTCCGATTTCGGGTCGTATTGTTCAATGGGTCGGATGAGATTGATCGACTGCATAATTCCGGTCAATACTTCTTTAGCAAAAAACGCATCGAAATGGGGGCGATAAACTTTGGGATCACGAGATGCGTTAAATGGGCCCGGTAGTATCGGAAATTTTGTGTTTGGGTCGGGTTGTTAGTTTTTGTCCTTTTGCTCCGGGGCTAGCCCCGGAGCAAAAAATCTTTTTCCAAACATAATGGCAAATTGATTGGCCGCTTGCGCCCATTGCGGTGGTGCTTTTTGCCACG
>CANJXF010000081.1 GCA_947478865.1 Verrucomicrobiales bacterium
GCTGGAGGAAAGATCGCTCGCCATCAGCGTGTAATCGCGGTTGGTCTCGCCCTGGACGGTGACCCGCGTCGGTCCCGCATTGCGGTCAAGCGCCACCTGGGTCGGCTGAGCATGGCACAAACCACTCAGGATCATGATCGCAACGAGGAGGCTGAGGGATTGTTTTTCTTTCATGGAATGTCCAACCCTAGACCAGGTCAGGGTGCTAAACAATCTGTTTCTCTGCCCGCCGCTCGCCGTTGGTTCCCGGGAATGGCCAACGGCGCAAAACGACCGATCCAGACGCATTGATGAGCCATTTCACGTTTTCGCTTGAAATGATGAATCAAAGCGAGGGATGTTTCCGGCTAACAAACCCAATTCTATTTTCTGGGATTTATGAAAAAATACATTTTAACCCTCCTCGCCCTTTCTCTCGTACCCGCCATGCATGCCGAAAAAAATTTCGCCCAACGTCTGGGCTGGAAGGCCAGCGATGTCGTTGTCATCCTGCACGTCGATGATGTCGGGATGTCTCATTCGTCCAACCTGGGCGCGATTGAGACGGTTGAGAAAGGGGTGGCAACTTCATGGGCCGTAATGATGCCATGCCCGTGGGTCCCGGAAATCGCGCGCTATCTCAAGGACCATCCGCAAGTCGACAGTGGGCTCCACTTGACCCTCACCGCCGAATGGGCCCTGTATCGCTGGTCGCCGCTGGCAGGAAAGCCCAAAGTGCCGGGCCTGGTGGACAGCGAAGGGTGCCTCTGGCAAAACGTGCCGAAAGTGGCCGCGCACGCCACACCTGACGAAATCGAGGCGGAAATTCGCGCGCAAATTGATCGTGCCGAAACCCTCGGGCTGCCGATGACGCATTTGGATTCCCACATGGGAACCCTGTTTGCCCGGGCTGATTACTTCGAGCGTTTCGCCAAGGTCGGGATTGAAAAAGGAATTCCAATTCTCGCGATGAGCGAAAAGGGCGTCTATGGCCTGCGCGAAAACGGCGATGGGATCGACAAACTTCGCCCCTGGATCAAGAAAATCTGGAACGGCGGACTACCCGTGCTCGACGATCTTCACACCGGTTCCTACGGGTGGAAACCAGAAGAAAAGACGGAGAAATTTCTCGCCCTGCTCAAGGAGCTCAAGCCCGGCTTGACCGAAATTCTTTTTCACGCCTCGATTCCCACGGAGGATTTTCCGCTGATCACCAGTTCCAGCGAATCTCGCCGGGCTGACATGAAGGCTTTGACCGATCCTGCCGTGAAGAAGTTGATTCAGGAACGCGGAATTATTTTGACCACGTGGAAAGAGTTGAAAGAGCGTCGCAAAAATGCGGAGCCGATGGACTAGCCATAGGGCCGTGCCTTTTGCTTTGCGTCAGGTCGAAAACAGATGCATGCACGATTCAAAACTACCTGCGCCCGCGCGCTGACCGGCCTGGCGGCTTTTTGGTTCGCTGGCGTTCTTGCGGCGAAAGAACCCGAATGGATTTGGTTCGATCACGCCGGCGCGCCACATTCCGGCTGGGAGACGACCTTTTTCCGGAAATCTTTCACCATCGACGGCGCGGTTTCCAAGGCGGAGCTAATCGGGACGGTCGATTTGCAGATGACCGTTTACCTCAACGGCCAGGCGGTTGCGACCAACAAGCATTGGGACAAGCCGGTCAAGGTGGATGTGACCGCCGCCATCAAGCCGGGCAAAAATATAATCGCCGCCCGCGGACGCAGTGACGGGGTTGATCCCGGCTTCATTCTGCGGCTGGAGCTGGCCTTGCCGGACAAATCAACCAACACCATCCTCACGGACACCACCTGGCTTTGCTCGACGAATGAATCTCCCGGCTGGGAAAAACCGGAGTTTGCCGCCGCTGATTGGGTCAAGCCGGTCAGCAAGGGAGAACTCGGCGTTCAACCCTGGGGCGCGCTCGCCTTCGGTGCCCTTGCCACCGCGGCGGAATCACTCCAGTTGTTGCCCGGTTTCAAGGCTGAGCTCTTGCGGTCTGCGCAACCCGACGAAGGCACCTGGGTTTGCCTGGCCATTGATCATAGGGGGCGATTGATCATTTCGCCTCAGGAACGCAATTCGGACACGGATGGCGGGATGCTCCGCGTCACGCTGGACAGGAAGGGTCATGTGGAAAAAGTGGAGCCGCTCAACACGCCCGTCGGCGCTGCGATGGGGATGCTCTATGCCTTCGACAGTCTCTATGTCAGCGGTCAAGGTCCCAAGGGCATTGGGCTCTATCGCTTGCGTGACACCCACGGGAAAGACCAGTTCGATGAGGCGCAATTCCTGAAAAAGTTCGAAGGGGGCGCGGACGAGCATGGCGCGCACGCGATCATTTTGGGGCCGGATAAAAGGATTTATTTGATCAACGGCAACAACACGCGGTTGCCAGAAGGCGCGTTGCCGAACTCGCCGCACAAGAATTACCAGGAGGATTACCTGTTGCCGCGCATTTTGGATCCAGTCGCCACCTTTTTTGACAAACTCAAAGTGCCCTACGGCTATGTTGCGCGCACCGACGCCGCAGGAAAGCATTGGGAAATCATCTGCGGTGGACTTCGCAATTGCTACGACTTCGATTTCAACGCGGATGGAGAAATGATCACCTACGACAGCGACATGGAATGGGACATTGGATTGCCATGGTACCGCCCCACTCGGATCAACCACCTGGTCTCCGGAGGCGAGTATGGCTTTCGTGAAGGCACGACCAAATGGCCGGCTTGGTATCCCGACAGCCTTCCGGGAACTCTGGACATCGGGCTCGGCTCACCTACCGGCCTGAAATTCGGCACGCACAGCCAGTTCCCGACTCGTTACAAAAAGGCCTTGTTCGCCATGGACTGGGCCTATGGGCGCATTCTCGCGGTTCACCTGACCCCGCAAGGTGCGAGCTACACCGCGACCTCTGAATCCTTCCTCTCGGGCAAACCTCTGCCGGTGACCGATCTGGAATTTGGCCGCGACGGCGCGATGTATTTCATCATCGGCGGCCGCGGTACCCAATCGGGTTTGTATCGCGTCACCTATGCGGGGCCGCGCCCGGAGGAACAAGCCGGCCAAAGCGGGGCGCTGGCGGAATCCTCCGGCAAAGAAGCCCGCGACTTGCGTCGAAAGCTGGAATCGTTTCATGGATCGCCCAACCCGGCTGCCATCGATTTTCTTTGGCCCCATTTGAACAACGCCGACCGCTGGATTCGTTACGCCGCACGAATCGCGCTGGAGCGCCAGGACGTTAGCCTTTGGAAAACCCGGGCGCTGCACGAACCCGACCTCGCCGCTTCCCTGACCGCCTTGTTGGCCCTGGTGCGCATGGGCGATCGCTCGATGCAGCCTGAAATCCTCGCTGCGCTTGCTCACTGGCCGCCCGATCAGCTGGACGATGACCAGAAGTTGGAAGCGCTCCGCATTCTGGCGCTCTCCTTCATTCGACATGGCAAACCCGAGGCAGGCGTGGTCAGCGACATTGTCAAAATTCTCGACGCGCAATACCCGGCGTCGAGCGATCCGTTGAATCGCGAGCTTTGTTCGTTGCTGGCCTACCTCGACGCGCCGACCCTGGTCGCCCGGACGATTCCCCTCCTTGCTTCCGCGAAGAGCCAGGAGCAACAGATCCATTACGCCTATGCCTTGCGCAACGTGACACAAGGTTGGACCCGTTCCGACCGGGAAGCCTACTTCAATTGGTTCAACCGCGCGCCGCAGCAATTCACCGGCGGCAACAGCTTCGGGAAATTCCTCGCGAAAATAAAACAGGAAGCCGTCGCCGCATTGCCCGAATCCGAACGCGCCGCTCTCGCCGCTCTGTTGGATTCCAAGGCCGAAAGCAAGCCGGTGGAAATTTCGAGGCCTTTCGTGAAGGAATGGGCGGCCAGCGACCTCGCGCCGCTTCTGGATCAGGTCGGCAAGAATCGTCCGCTGGTGAAAGGCAAGTCGGCCTTTGCCGCAGCGCAATGCCTGACCTGCCACCGTTTCGGCAACGAGGGCGGCTCCGTTGGTCCGGACATCACCGCTGCCGCCAGCCGGTTCAATCGCCGCGACCTCCTCGAATCCATTCTCCTGCCGTCCAAAGTCGTTTCCGATCAGTATCGAAGCTTCACCATAACCAAACGCGACGGGAGCGACGTCACTGGAATCATCGTTGAAGAGACAGCGGCCAAAGTCGTTGTCATGACCAACGCGATAACGAAAGGGCAGACCGATGTTCTCAAGACGGAAATTGCCAGCCGGGCCGTGTCCCAGCTTTCGCCCATGCCGGAAGGGTTGCTGAACACGCTGACGCAGGACGAAATTCTGGATTTGCTGGCCTACATCGAGTCTGGCGTAGCTCCCGCAGCGCACTAAATCGAAATCGGCCGTCCTGCCTCGCTCACTCGATAAACCGACCCTTGAGTTGGTCCACGGAAAAGCCCGGCGCGCGCACCGAATCCATCAACTTGCGCTCCTTGGCTCGCACTGCTTCGACGGCTTCCAGCAGTTCTTCAAGGGCCACGCGCGGAATCTTTAACAAACCATTTTCATCGCCGTGCAGCAGGTCGCCGGGGTTGATTGCCAGACCGCAGACTTGAACCGGCACACCGACGCGGACGATTCGGAAACTGGCATGACTGACGACGCTGCCGCGCGCAAAGTAATGAAAGCGCAGCCCGCGCACCTCCGGCACATCGCGCACCCCGCAATCGCTGACCAGCCCCACCGCGCCGAGCCGCGTGAAGATCGTCCCCATCACTTCTCCGCAGTGCGCCGCGTAATCGCCGTGCCCGCCAATTTCCTGGAAGACCACCACCGCCGGTTTGGGCGAATCTGCGACCGCCTGGAACAGTTCCAGAAAGGTGCTTTCCTGGGTCGGATGCATTTGCGTCATCGTTTCTACCTGGGCCGTGACGGCGTGACCGCACATGCGCCCCAGCTCTGGAAACAGGCAGCGGAGCTGGAGCGGCGTAAACCCTTCTGTCCTGGGTCGAAGCTTCAACGTTTCAATGGCGTTGGAAAGCGTGGGGCTATCCACCGCTTTGAGCTTTTCAATCAACGCATGGTTCAAGTCTGAATCGGTTTTCATAGTTTGGTCGTAGTTATTCCATTTGCCTCGGAAGATGGGTGGTTGAGAAGGCAGGGCGCGTCACTCCCTGCGCGCCGCAGGTTGCCACGTCCCGATCGGCGCGCACGGAGTAACGCGTCTTAGCCGCCGCAATTTCATCGGTATGCTATTCATGGGCAGGTGGTGTTATTTTTTGGTTGCCGTTCCTTCAAGAACCCAGGCCTCGTCGAACACCGCGCGATTGATCACCGTCCGCCCGTGCGAGGTGTAAATGACATGGATCTTCCCGTCTTGCGCCTGGGTGGCGATGGGATACGCATAGTCGAAGTCTCCGACGGCAAGGTTGCGCCGGTGAGGATAGGTTTTATCGTTGTCCGTGGAGAGGGCGACGGCCAGCGGCGTGCGGTCGTTCATGCTGTCGTTGTAGGTCAAAAGGAGGTGGCCATTTTTTAATTTGAGGAAGTCCACCGCCGCATTGGGATTGGGAAATTGGGCGTTCTTGCCTTCGCTCCAGGTTTGCCCGCCGTCGTGCGATTCGGCGCGAACCATCCAGCCGTTGGTCGTCGGTTCGTAGTCCCCGCCGCGACGGCCGTAGGCCACGAGAAAATCATCCGTCAGTTGTGCCACGGCCGGCTGGATGTTGCCGTTGCCCGAACGGATGCGGCCCGTCTCGCTCCACTGCCTCTTTTGAAGATCAAATCGCAGGAAGAGTCCGGTGCAGTCGGCGCCGGTTTTCTCCTTGTCGGTTCCGGTCTCGTGATACAACGGCAGCAGGTAATTCCCGTTGTTCAATACGATCGGTTTATTGCAGACCATCATCCCTTCTTCGAGATGCAGCGGGAATGCATCCGACCACGTCTCGGCATTGTCCCTGGAGATCTTGGCCTGCACGCGCGAGCTGGACCACGTTTCCCCGAAGCGGACGACGTAAAACAACCAGGCGACTCCGTCGGGCGCCTGCCAGATGACGCCGTTGCCCAGCGAGCGAAACGGGTCTTTGGCGATCACGCGCGGCGTTGACCAGTGGCTCTCACCCTTTTTTAAGCGCGATCCGAACACGGCGGTGTCGTTGGCGTATTCGCCTTCGCCTCCGTAGTAAACGAGGTAGAAGTCGCCATTTTGAAATTGCGTCATGCGCGCCGGGTGTTTGTAGGGCCCGGTCTTCACCTCGGGCCCGAAGATGCGTTCGGTCTGGATTTCCCCGGCGGCGATACTGGCCGAAACCAGCGTTGTCGCGAGAAATCTCAGGAGCAGGATATTTTTGGCAGAAAAGTTTTTCATAATCTTGTGCTTCGTTTCTAAAAGCCACCCTCCCGGAGGGACGCGCTCCGCGAGCCACTGCTTGTCCGAAGAAAGGTGAGACTTGCGGAGCGCATCTCTCCCGGAACAAGGCTGATGAAACCGTCACCAGTAAAGAGCGAGGTTGCGTGGCAGTCGATTTTTTTATTGAAGAAAAGATGATGAAACAGGCAGGCCTCGCCCCTGACCTGAATCACCTTAAGGGCAAAGTTTCTTTGGCAACTTTGGCAGGCGCCTTCTATTGCTTAATTTTGTAAAAAAATCATTTGAACCTATTGACAGAAAACTTGAAGAGGGTCAGGGTTGGGCACGAAGGAGAAACCATTGTCTTGGGGAAATCAGTTTTATGAAAACTTCACTCTGCTCGGCTGGCTTATTAGTTTTCACTGTATTTGCAGCTTTTGCGGAGGATCCCGAGGTTTCCATTGTTGAGAAGGGCTTCAACCATCGCGTCTTGGAATGGGTGCGAACCCCAGGTGGCGGCGAACCGATCATCAAAGGCGGCTACACCGAACTTGAGACCGGAATGTATTTCGTTGGAGCGAATGGCGACTGGCAAGCATCCGAGGCGGTCATCGAAATCACCCCCAACGGAGCGGCTGCGCTCAAAGGGAATCATCAGGTTCATTTTCTTTCCAACCTCAATGCGCCCGGTGCAGTGGATCTGCTCATGCGCGACGGGCAACGGCTCACGTCACGCATTCTCGGGCTAGGTTATTTCGATTCCGCTACAGGTCAGAGCGTGCTGATTGCCGAACTGAAAGATTCCGCCGGTGTATTGCATCCACCCAACCAGTTGATTTATTCTGACGCGTTTACTGATTTAAAGGCGGACGTCCGCTACACCTACACCAAGGCAGGTTTTGAGCAGGACGTTATCTTTCGCGAGCAATTCCCAACACCGACAGATTACGGACTGAATCCGCTCACCACTCGACTCCAGCTTTTTACCGAGTTCATAGATCCCCCTGCACCTCGCATCGAAAAGCAGCAGCAGGGCGAGCGACAAATCGATGTGGTGATCGATTTCGGCGTGATGCAGATGGGAGTCGGGAAGGCGTTTTCTCTCGGGCAGGAAGAGCGCCAAATTTCGGTCGAAAAAAGCTGGAGCCAACTGAATGGTCGCCAGTTCCTTATCGAAGAGATTGATTTCGAGCGGGCACGCGGCTACCTGGAAAAACTACCATTGCCGGGACAAGCGATGACCAAACCAAAGGTCAATGGCGTGCGCCATTTGGTTTCCAACGAGCGGCTCTTGCCCCGACGCAATCTGGGTTCCGCGACACCCAGCGGTTCCATCCAGGTGGCTCACGCCAGTTTGCCCCAACCTGGATTCGTTTTGGATTATTCGTTGATGGCCTCTGCCACCAATTTCACATTTCAAGGTGACACCACCTATTATGTGAGTGGCCTGGTTAATCTGAGCAGTAATACGGTGATCGAAGGCGGAGCGGTGGTCAAGTTCACCAATTACAACGGTTATGTGAATCGTTCCATCAATATCTCGGGAACCATTGATTGCCAGACTGGACCGTACCGGCCAGCGGTTTTCACCTCTAAGGATGACGACACAGTCGGCAAAGCGATTCCCGGCAGTTCAGGGACACCCTCGGGATATTACGGCGATGGCGTCGTTGTTAATTCGAGCGGGAATACGCTCCATCACCTGCGTTGCGCCTACCTCCAAACGGCGATCACCGGTGTTCCGATCACCGGCGATCTCAAACTGGCTCACTTGCAGTTCGTCTTTTGCAAATACCCCATCCGATTCAGCCCATTCACCTGTGGCCTTTTCGGCTGTCAAAATACCCTCACGCTGGACAACGCACTGCTCTATTCGTGCGAGACTGCGTTCACTGGTGAAAATGGCGCATGGAACGGCCAACACGTCACGGTTCACGACTGCAATACTTTGACCGATGATCCGGGTAATAATGCTTCGCTGAATTTGACCAACTCGTTGCTTGCGACTGTGACCAACTGGGGCAACATGCCTTCGAACCTGGTCAGCGTAGCACAATACACTTCCGACAGCGGCATCTTCCAAACCGTTGGCGCGGGCAGCCATTACCTGGCTAACGGCAGCACCAATCGCAACGCGGGAACCACAAATATCACGTCGAGTCTTTCGTCCGATTTAAAGGAGAAAACCACGTATCCGCCTCTTGAGTCATCGTCGGCAACCATTGTTTCTGATACATGCTGGACGCCTCATGTTCTTCGAGATGTTGATCTACCTGATCGAGGGTTTCATTACGACCCTCTCGATTTCGGAGCTGGCAACGTCAGTATTGAATCTTCAACTACCAATACTGTAACACTGACCATTGCGCCCGGAACGGCCGTAGGAGCTTTTGGGACGAAGGGCATTATTTTAAAGAAAGGCGGCGTGCTGGAGTGTTGCGGTTCGCCCGTAAAATTAAATCACGTAGTCCATTACAATACAGTTCAAGAACAGTCGACCAGCACTTGGTCTTCCTCAACTGTCGGCGTGTCAGTTTTTTCCGACGTGCCTTTGGAAGCCGAAACTAATCATTTTACGGCAACTGTTTGCAGCTCCTTCACGACTTGGTCAGTATTAGGACAAGACAGGCACTTCGAGTTTAACGATGGGTTGCAGTTCTTCAGGATGAGTGATTGTCAAGTTTTTGGAGGAGGCATTATCAGTCAGTTCAACAATTCAGTGGTCGAGATTTCCAACACGCTTTTCGAAAACGTTCGCGGCAGGTTCACTAATGAAACATCTCAAGTAAGGTTCAGAAATAATTTGTTCTTTGGAGGCGAACAGTCGTGGAACCTTCCGGGAACGAATGCAAGTATTAGTTTTCGTGATAATTTTTACCAACGGATTAGCGTCAGCGGGACGAACGTCGATTATTTATCCAACGCGTTCGTGAATGTGGCTGGCCCATACCCCTTCGACACCAATCAAAATATTTTCTTAACCAACCTCGTTTTTCAAACAGGACCATTGGGGAGTTACTATCAGCCGACCAACAGCCCGCTCCTCAATAGAGGTAGCCGGTCGGCCAATGATGCGGAGCTTTGCCGTCGTACTACGATCACAAATCAGGTTCAGGAAGGCAGTAGCCAGGTTGATATTGGCCTGCATTATGTGCCTGTTCAAAACATTGAAGAGATACCAAAAAGCAGCTTTACCCTGACTGCTTCATCATCGGCGACCGGCCATTCGCCCTCTGAAGCCGGTGACAATCAGAATGTCGGGGTAGGTTGGTTGAATAATGTTAGTAATGAGAATCCTGCCTGGCTGCGTGTCGATCTTGGTTCGTCAAAACCGGCGGCACGGGTTGATTATTACCCGCCGGAAAACGCGGGCGCCATCGACAGCGGCACCTATTTGGATTATGCGCTCTACGTCACTGACTCGAGTTCTTCGGACACTAACAATTGGGGATCGGCTGTCTCTACCGGAACGTGGCACTGGCCCAATGGGGCTGAACTGAAGACGATTGAGTTCACGCCAAAATCGGGCCGCTACGTGATTCTTCGCTGTCTCAGCGGTCAGAGCAACTACGCGGGTTGCAACGAGATCTATATTTTCGCCACAAACAACTCGGGCGCGGTCTGGACACCTTTAGATACAGACACAAACGGATCGCCTGATTATGTGGAGGGATGCGCGCCACTCGTTTTCACTAACGCGATCAATCTGAGGGTGGATGTTGAAGATTCCCAAAATTGCAGTGGCTCGAACTCCCAACGGCAAATAAGAGAAGACACCATTCTGTTCAGTGGCGGAAAAGAAGATTGGGAATATGTTTTAGCGGTTGGCGTGGAGGGAAACGTTGAGACACAGACAGCGGATACTTATGACCGCGTGTATGTGAACAACATGGAGTTTTTTCGCGGGACTGAAAGTGGAAGTCTCTGCTTCATGAGATACAAGGCGGTGACTAACCAGGTCACAATCATACCCTGTGTGAAGAAAATAACGCTCAAATATGATACGATTGACGAACAATATCATACCAATGCCTTTGCTAGAATTATCAGCATTACTTTGGTGTCGTCGAACCGAGTTGAAAATCCATGCAGATAAACCAACGCAAATTTATGAAAGCCCTTTTACTCACGTTATCACTTATTGCGTCTAGCTGCTTTTCCCAGGCACAAGTGGCGTTTTACTTTGATCAACCTGAAGAGCTATCCAACAACTTCACTCGTGTTCAAACGCGAGACTTTACCCTAGGATTCAATTACTCAAGTTCACCAGGTGTTGGTGGAACCAGCGGTCGGCTTGATGGTCCTTTTCATCAATCCAATACGTTACTCTACAACCAGCCCCTTCCGTTAGTCGTCAACTTGCCGCTCACGGCGTCAACCTACTTTGCATATACAAACGGAAGTGGGCGCCCAAATCAAGAGGTGATCGTGGCCGGGCTTGTAGGCGGGCTAAACCAAGGATTAAGCCGCTTTGATGGAATCTCTTTTCTTGCGGGCGGGTTACAGATTTCGGGTGATTTGACAAAGGTTCAATTGTTTTTGCAAAGCAAGACATCCGGCACTGTAACGACGATAAACAGCCTTTCACCTGTATTTACCATTTCGGATGGATGGTATGAGTTAACGTCGGCATGGACACCGCTGAATGCCACTGAGTTTCAATACAGTTTAGATATGAGTTTTCACGGCTCAGACGGAATCCAACCCGGTCTTCACCTCGCTGGTTTGACGGCACAAATCGCCAATTCGGAAATAGCGGCGAACGGCTTTGCTTTCTATGGAATTACTGGACTCTATCGCCTCCAGTCGGTGGATAACATCTCCATCGTTCCCGAACCCTCCACCCTGGCCCTCTTCTCCGGCGGCGGCTTGTTCCTCGCCTTGCGCCTGTTCCGCCGTGCGAGAGCCAAAACGTGATGTTTTATGAGGGGACTCTCCACAAACAACTCGGGCGCAGTCTGGACACCTTTAGATACAGACACAAACGGATCGCCTGATTATGTGGAGGGATGGGCCCGACTCGTTTTCACTAACGCGATCGGCTTGAGGGTGGACGTCGAAAACTCCACAGAATGCGGCGGCACCAACGCCCAGCGCCAAATCAAAGAGGCAACCGTTCTGCTCACAGCACAAATTCAAATCTCTGCCAATGTCACGAATCATATCAAAATTGCGATTGAAGATGTTGGAGATAAGTTTCTTGACTCGGCAATATTCATCAAAGCATGGTCGCCTTGTGATTGATCCACAAAAAACTATGAAGCCCTTAATTAACGTATTTTTGCTGATTGGTCTTCTAAGGCCTATGATTGTAGGCGCGCAAGGGACGACTTTTTTGTCAAATATAGGTCCGGCTGCATCCGCAACTGCGGTGGGAAGCGATTCTTGGCGAGCAGCTTCTTTTGTTACGGGAACCAATGCGGGCGGGTATGAGCTGAATTCAATACAACTGCAGATGTCTTCTTCCGTTGGAACTCCCTCTGGCTTTGCCGTATATCTTTATGATGTCAACGGTATTTTTTTGCCGGGCAGTAGCTTGGGCAATTTGGTTGGCTCCACCCCGGAAATGGATGGCGTTTATACCTTTGCAGCTTCGAGCCTGTCGCTATCACCAGCGACTGGATATTATGTTGTTCTTACCGCCGGGACATCGTTGGCTAACGGATCGTTTCAGTGGAGTGTGGGGCAAACATCGGGTTTCAGCACCATTGACGGCTGGTTCTTGGATGGGGGCTATTTACAGTCGTCTAATGGCTCCAGCTGGTTATTCTACCGACCAAATCCTTTTCAATTTGCCGTCAATGCAACGGCGGTTCCCGAACCCTCTACCCTGGCCCTCTTCTCCGGCGGCGGCTTGTTCCTCGCCTTGCGCCTGTTCCGCCGTGCGAGAGCCAAAACGTGAATCATCATGAGAGCCGCAGTCCTGGCTGGATAACGCGGTTTGCATTTCTCCGGGTCGCGCGGTTTTAGCCGGCGGCCTCCTTCTTTTCCATTGCGCCCGCCCGCCGATTTTGCGGAAATAGGTGTTATGTATTCATTTCGGTTACGCGCCTGCGTCCTTGCTGTCTTTATTTCATTGATGTCCAGCCTCGCCTTGCTGGCAGGATTCCGCGACTCAGCGACCCTCGATTTGACCAGGGCGACCGTGGTCGTTCGATCGGGAAGCCTGCCTGCCGGAGAGCAAACGGCGGCCCGCGTTCTGGTTGAGGAAGTTAAAAAGAGGACGGGGAGCGATCTGAAAATCACCACCGTTTGGCCAAGAAGCGGCCCGGTCATTGCCCTCGGCGCGGGCGCGGGGAATTCCAATTGGCCGAAAGCCATGCCGCGTCGCGACGGAAAGGATTTGCCGGAATCTCGTCCGGAAGGTTTTCGGCTCCTCGCGCAACCGGGAGTCCTCTGGATCAGCGGCGCGGATTCTCGCGGAACCCTGTTCGCGGTCGGCCAGCTCCTGCGATCTTCGCAATGGAAGAAAGGTTCCCTGACGGTTCCGTCGGATCTGGACCTCGCCACCTCTCCATCGCAACCGATCCGGGGCCATCAGCTCGGCTACCGTGCCGCGGCCAACAGTTACGACGGCTGGGATGAGAAACAATACGAACAATACATTCGCGAACTGGCGTTGTTCGGCGCAAACAGCGTTGAAAGCATTCCATTTCAAGACGACCGCAAGAGCCCGCACATGCCGGTGTCGCGCGAAGTCATGGACCGCAGGATCAGCGAAATCTGTTCCCGCTACGATCTCGATTATTGGATCTGGGCGCCCGCCGATTTTGATCTCAAGGATGCCGCGAAACGCGCCAGGGCTTTGGACGAACATGCGCGGTTCTTTCGCGATTGCCCGCGGCTCGACGGCGTGTTCTTTCCCGGCGGCGATCCCGGCGACAACCCGCCCGAGCTGGTAATTCCCTATCTCGCCGAGCTGTCCGGCGTGCTGGCCAAATCTCATCCGCGCGCCAAAATCTGGCTGTCCATGCAGGGGTTCGATAAACCGCAAATCCGAACGGTTCATGCGTGGATCAATGAGAAGTTGCCCGGCTGGCTGGGCGGTTTGGTCGCCGGCCCGAGCAGCCCGCCGATTCCGGAAACCCGCGCGCTGCTCCCGCAGCGTTACGGCTTGCGCGACTATCCCGACATCACCCACCAGGTGCGGTCCCAGTATCCGGTGATCTGGTGGGATCAAGCTTTTGCTCTGACGCTCGGTCGCGAATCGGTCAACCCGCGCACCACCTTTTTCAAAATCGTCCATGATTATTACGCCCCGTACACGAGCGGGTTCATCAGCTACTCGGATGGAATTCACGATGACGTGAACAAGACGGTTTGGAGCCTGCTGGGCTGGAGCAGCGAATTCACCTCGCGCGAAATGCTGGCCCAATACACGCGCTGCTTTTTTGGCGCGGCGGTGGCCGAGCGAGCGGCAGACGGCATTCTTGCCCTGGAGAAAAACTGGGAAGGTCCGCTGGCCGACAACGGCAGTGTCGATGCCACCTTTGCCTTGTGGCAGGAACTTGAACGCGCCGCTCCGGAGCTGCGCGAGAACTGGCGCTGGCAACTCTGTTTGCTCCGCGCCTATTACGACGTTTACACGCGGCATCGGCTGCTCTACGAAACAGGATTGGAACGCCAGGCAAACGGCGCTCTCGCCGCCGCCTCCGAACGTGGCTCCGCGGTGTCGATGAAGGCGGCGCTGGCGGTTTTGCAGCGCGCCGTTTCGCAGCCGGTGCAAAAGGAATGGCGCGCTCGCATCGGCCGCCTTTGCGCGGACCTTTTCAAATCGATCCAGCTGCAGACCAGCGTTCCTCTCTATCAGGCGAGCGGAACGGAGCGCGGTGCCGTGCTGGATTTTGCGGACCATCCGCTGAACAACCGCTGGTGGCTGGAGGACGAATTCGCCCGCATCGAGAAACTCCCTGCGGAAGCGGAAAAGCGGAAGGCGCTTGAGGCCCTTCGCACCTGGGAAGATCCGGGTCCGGGCTGCTTCTATGACGAGGTCGGCAACATCGCGAAATCGCCGCACGTCATTCGCGGCGAAGGGTTGAACACCGACCCGGCCATGGAGCGGAATACCAACCCAACCATCTGGTGGTGGGACAACGGGTTCAGCCGCAAGCGTCTCTCCTGGCAGACCAGCATGGATTGGCCGCTGGGATTGGCCTACCACAACCTCGAGGCCGGGCGTTCCTATCGCGTG
The DNA here is from genome assembly GCA_947478865.1 of Verrucomicrobiales bacterium. Classification (GTDB taxonomy): domain Bacteria; phylum Verrucomicrobiota; class Verrucomicrobiia; order Limisphaerales; family CANJXF01; genus CANJXF01. The sequence continues at coordinate 14,487 of CANJXF010000081.1, forward strand.
CGAATGATCGGCTACGGCGGCGCGAAGCTGCGTGGCAACGGTCAATCCCTCACCCAGACCATCGAAGGAAAAGAGATTGGCGAGATCAAGGAGTTTTCCGTCCCCGCGCAGGTGATCAAGGACGGGCGCCTGGTGATCACCTTCGATCCGCTCCACGAGGAAGGCCTTAACTGGCGGCAGCAATCGCGCGTCAGCGAAGTCTGGTTGCTCAAGGATTAGGCGGAAACAACTTCGGGCGCTCAAACCAACAAAATGACCGAGGATAAAAAAGATTCCCCACCGGCGTCCGCCAGGGATCGCAAGCGAACTCCCTGGTGGAGGCGGGTGCTGAAGTTTTTCGCCTGGTCGCTGCTGACGGTTGTGCTGTTGTGCGCGGCCTTCGTCGGAGCCATTGCCTTCAAATATCACCGGATTGTCGATGCGAAGCCGGGCGCTCTGCAGGCAAAGGTTCAACCCAGGGAGTTAGGTCAATCCGTCAACCCGTTCATCGGCACGGGCGGCATTCCCTGGGTGTGCGGCCATAATTTTCCTGGCGCCATGGCTCCGTTCGGGATGGTTCGTCTCGGCCCCGAAACGGTTTCGATGCTGACGCACAAACGGGCCTTGAACACCTCCGGTTACTACTACGGCGATGATCAGGTCCTTGGGTTCAGCCACACGCGCCTGGTCGGGACTGGCGCCACGGACGGCGGAAATTTCCTGGTTGTGCCCGCCGTTGAATCGATTGAGCCGAAGTCCTATCGCAAGGGAGTTTCCACGACGTTCTCGCATGCGGAGGAAACCGCTTCGCCCGGTTACTACGCCGTGAAGCTCCCGAAACTCGGCGCGCTGGTGGAGCTCACCGCCAGTCCCCGGGTGGGACTTCACCGTTACACTTTTGAAGCGGGCCAGACGCCGCATCTGCTCCTGGATGTCATGAATGCAATGGGCGGCCACAAAGGGCATGAGGGGAAGGTGCGCATCATCCCGGCCGCGAACGAAGTGGAAGGCACGGCCCGAACCTTCGGGTCATTTTCCGGCCGATACGGCGGCGCCAAAGTTTATTTCGTGGCGCGATTCGACCAGCCGTTCTCGTCCTTCGCGACCTGGCAGGGCGACACCATTGCGCTCAGCCAGGCCACTGCCGAAGGGGATGGTCTCGCGGTGGACCTGGCGTTTGGAAAAGCGGCTGCGCCCAAAACCATTTCGCTGAAGGTGGCGATCTCCTACGTGAGCCTCGAGAATGCCCGCGCCAATCTGGAGGCGGAAGCGGGCGCGAAGTCCTTTGAGCAGATTGCCGCAGAGACGCAACGGGCCTGGGAAGACAAGCTCGCGCTGGTCAAGCTGCAGGGCGGCACGGCGCGGCAGCGGACGATTTTCTACACCGCGCTTTACCGGGTCTTCCAAATGCCCACGGTTTTCAACGATGCCAACGGCGACTATTTCGGGTTCGATCGCAAGGTTCACCAGGCGGCGGATTTTCAGTGCTACACCGACCTTTCCCTCTGGGACACGTTCCGAACCGTGCATCCGCTCTACACCTTGATCGCGCCGCGCGAACAGCGCGACATGATCGTCTCGCTCCTCAGGATGCTGGAGCAGGGCGGGTGGCTGCCGCGTTGGCCGGCGGGAAACGGCTACTCGAATTCCATGCTCGGCACGCCGGCTGACATCATGATTGCCGACAGCTATTTGAAAGGAATCAGGAACTTCGATGTGGAGCAGGCTTACCAGGCCATGCGCCGCACCGCGCTCGCGCCCACGCCGCCGGGCGCGACTTTTTCCGGACGCCAGGGCGTCGCGAGCTATTTGCAATACGGCTATTGTCCCGCGGGTGTGGTGGAGCGCTCCGTCTCGCGAACCATGGAATTTGCCTGGGCCGACGATGCGATTTCACAGCTGGCGAAAGCGTTGGGGAAAGAGGAGGACGCAAAACTTTTCGATCAGCATTCCAGGTTCTACCGGAATCTCTGGAACACCAACACGCAATATTTCCAGCCGCGCGATGCGCAGGGAAAATTTGTCGAGCCGTTCAAGCCGCTGCTTCTGACCTACATGGACCGCAGCGGAAAACTCACCAGGGACTACGTCGAGGGGAGCGCGCTCCAGTGGCGTTGGGCCGCCCCGTTTGATGCTCCGGGGATGATCGCGCTGTTCCAGAGCCGCGACTATTTCGTCGATGAACTGAACCATTTCTTCGCCAGGTCGGATCCGAAAATGGCCGCCTGGACTCCGGGTTCCTACTACTGGCATGGCAACGAGCCCGATCTTCCCGCCGCCTACCTGTTCAACGAAGCCGGCCGGCCTGACCTGACGCAAAAATGGGTGCGCTGGGTCTTGGAGAATAAATACAGCGATACCTACAACGGGCTTGATGGCAACGACGACGCCGGAACGCTTTCGGCCTGGTACGTCTTCAGCGCGCTGGGCTTCTACCCGATTGCCGGATCAGACAAATACCAGCTCGGCGCGCCGCTCTTTGAAAAGGCCGAAATGAAGTTGAAGAGCAAACCGCTCGTCGTCATCGCTGAGAACTTTGCGCCCGACCATCGCTACGTCCGCCAGATATTCTTGAATGACACCCTGCTCGACCGCTCGTGGATCAGGCACAGCGAAATAGAGCAGGGCGGGATCCTGCGTTTTGTCATGAGCGCAAAACCATCCATCCTTAATCCTTAATCCCATGATAGAGGTGACGATGGCTTCAATCTCACTCACCAGTTGCGAGTCACAATCATTCGTCAGGAAGGATATGGACGGTTTAACGGTTCTACATGTATTCCCTTTCGTTGTTTTTTGTTTTTGTCTTTATCCTTGGCGTTGTTTGGCGCCAATGCGGGGCTGCACAACCGAGCACCTGCCAACCTCAAACGGCTGTCATGGCCCCGTTTCCGTGGTTTCGGAAGCCTCTTCCAGATATGACCCAGCCATTTCCTGACCTCAGCCAGCCTCTTCCCAAGGTCAGGCACGCTCCCTAAGGATGAGGTCACCTCTACCAAGGTTCCGGCGACGCCTCCGTGACTTACGGAAACCTCTCCGTGACCCTCGGAAGACCCTTCCTAACTTTAATGACGCCGCCGTGATAACCGCCTGCCTCAAGGCAAACCATGAAAGCCGCCACCCGATGTCAGGAAACGTCTCCGTAACATCAAGTCGGGACAACCCAACCCTCGGAAAGGGTCCCGGTATACCTGCCCGCCTCGACCTTATACTCGGAAATGTTTTCCATTGTCTGGGAAGCCGCAGGGCGATGACAAAACATGACAAGCTGTCCTTCGGAAAGCTAGGAATAGGACAAAACCGAGCCGGCCAGGAGCCTGGGAACACTCTTTGACCACGAATGGATACAAATAGAGAGGATTGAAACCGGAAATAAAACCACCAGGCCGCAATCCGCCTCAAGATTTCAAACCACAAATCAGACGAACGAGAACCAGAACCGGGCGCAACGGGGCTGGAGAGACGCCACACCGGAGCGGATTCCGACGCGGCTCGGTGGGAGGAAGTGGGCCTGGCGGCTTCGAGCGGAGGGAAAAGGGGTTTGGGGTTTGGATTGGAATTCAAAAATTAACAGGTTCCTCGACGTTTGTAGTGGGTAATGATGTCGGGGGGAAGAATGCGGCAGGTGACGCAGAGGTTGGCAGCGGCTCGGAGAACACCGAGCTGCGCGCAACATCTTGCAGGAAACTTAAGAAACGTCGAGAATTGCCGATGGCAGGA
>CANJXF010000082.1 GCA_947478865.1 Verrucomicrobiales bacterium
AGCGTCAAGTACCGGACGCAAAACGCCCACTCTTCATCACTGACATCGCTCGGATAACTCTTTCGTTGTTTGCTCATCCACAGCTTATTGCCGGGATGTATTTACATTGTACAGACAATTTTTGCGAAAAGTTAAGTACAGGCTCTAGCCAAAGTCAGGCCAGTTGTCTATTGCGCCGGTGTCAACCGGCATCGGTTGCGGTCCTGCCGAGGACAAAACCACCAAAACCGCAACCTTGAATCGCATGCTCAATTCTGCGAGTGGATAACGCTGCGGCTGAGGACCCCACGATCGCTACTGGTTTGGATTTCCTGGAAGCCCAGTCTGGATTTTGAAAAGGTCCTTCATCAGGTCAGATACGCCGCCGCCACGACCGGTGTCAGCGGAGCCGCGGTCAAAGGTCTTACTAGTAGATTTCCATTTCCAATACTCGGAGTGTCCATCGGCCATCGAAACGTTCACTCCATTTTCATGGCGACGGGACGGCGCATCGCCGAAATCGGTCGAGGGATACCTGCGAAGGCCGATGTTGCCATCGTTGTAGTGGTTGCCCGGGTTTTCCAACGGATCGGCTTCGTCCATGAAAACGATGCATCGGACCGTTCTAGGGTCATTGATGGTGGAATACTTCTGGCCATCCTTCCCCATCTTCAGTTACAGCCATCGCGCTTTCGACTGGTTTCTCTTCGTGTCAATATTTTGATAACGTTTTTCGGAGATATACTGGGCAAACCCCGGCGGCATACCGTAAAGCTCTCCTCCCGTCCCCGCCAGTCGCCACCCGGTCAAGGCGGGCCAGCAGCCACCGCTAAGGCAGGTCGTTCTAAAGCAAGTCAACCAAGGGTTGAAGCTTGAGAAATTCAGTTTAATCTCAAGGTTATGGAATTGATTCCGCCTGCCTTGTCAGAATCTGCCAGGTCGTTGCGGACCGGAGTAAGGTTTTGCTTCTGAGCCAAGGGGCTCTCTCTTGTTCGGCGAAATTAGCGAGGCGTCCGTGACTTTCGGCGCTTCAATGAATCCGTGATAACGACCCATCCAGTAGGCCAGCAGCCAGGAAGAAGGTTGCACCACGTCGTTCTCGCCAGTGCCGCCGTCGGCTTTCATGGTCCAATTGTCCCAGAGCATTGGTTCGCGCTCGCGCGGGGAGATGGCGCGGGCGCCGCCAGAGTAAGCAAGGTAGCCGGATGGCGCGTGAAGATCGGCCCGATGCGAATTCTGGTAGGAGTAAATCACAAGATCGAGCGGCCACTCGCGGAGGTGTGCCACGGCGGGTTCTTCCTCGCAATCATTTCCGGTTAATGCGCCATAGATGAAATTGAACCACGGGACCTGCTCGATGCGTTCGATTTCCCAACTGCGCTCGAAACTACGCCGATAGGTAGAACGTAGTTTCGGGTCTGTTTCATATTTTAGAAGGTTTGGATAGCAGAGAAATGAGAGGTGATCGAGAAACTGCAACACGTCACCCGGCGGGAACGTACACTTCTGGCGCAGGGTGTATTCCGGGTAACCGAGCTTCACCAGTTCCTGATAGCCTTGCGCGAACTTTGCCTCGCCGGTTAGCACCTCGGCGGTCTTGATGAATGAAAGAATTTCAAGTCCGTTCAACCCGCGCGCGGCATTGCCTTCGCCGGCCTTGCTAAAATACTCTGGATCCCAACGACCCCAGCGGGTTGGCTTGCCATCGAGGTCGATCAACTTCCATCCGTGTTCCATCAAATGACCGGCGACGCGTGAGAGAAACGTTTTGGCCTGCTGGATTTCTTCTCCTTGCGCTGCTAACTCCAGGAAGAGCGCAACGGCATAAAAATGCGCGCAGATCTCGTCGCTCGAGGTGTCGCCTTTCCATTCGAACAGGCCATCTTGGGTGTCGTGCCATTCGGCGGCCGCTTCACCCGAACCGTGGGCAGCCTTGTGGCCGCGCTCACCCTTTGCCCAGACGGAACGAGCGGGAAAGCCTTGAATTCCTGTCATGGCTTCCAGCCAGCGGATCGTTTGAAATGTGTTCACGGCTTCTCGACGGGCTTCGGGGTCTTTGGTGACGGAATAGCGGTAGGACTCCGCTGCCAGGTAATCGCACGAATAGCCGCCGTCATTGTCGCCTGCTTCGCGAACAAATTCTTTCAGCGGTGCATCCCATTCAAGTTTGTGCACCAAGCCTAGCCGCTTCTGCCCCCATTCTTCCAAGTGTCGTTCGTAAAAGGAGGCCTTCTTCAGCAGCGTGTAAGGTTCGTATTCGATAACACCCAACCCTTTATCTGTGGCGATGAAAACAGCGCGATCGCTGCTGGCGATGGCGTTCACATGGTCATCTGGCAGCCACCTCTGTCCAGCAAAGTAATGGAAGCTGCTGCCTTTGTTGCGAATTGCGCCGCGGGAGGTGCCGATCCAAAGGTCGTCGCCAAAACCAGTCGCCAGGCAGGTTGTGTCTTCATAACACAGACCTTGATCACCGCGAATCGAGGTCAGTGCCATGCCTCTCAGAACCCCTAATCCTCGGTCCGTAGCGATGTAGAGCCGGCTGCCGAGGCTGAGAATGTCGCGCGAGTTGGTCGAGGGGAGATATCCCCAATCCCACACCTTTTCCACGCTCCAGTTCCAGACATTGCGTGCGCCAAATTGTTTTCCATCAAAAATAGTAATCCGCCCCGAGCTATGGACGTAGAGCGTTTCACTGTGGGAAGCAACGCGTGTGATATCGAATGGACTCGGCATAGAGGTTATCGGATCGAGTGCATCACCCTTGATGCGCCACAAATGATCGCGACTTGCCGCAATCACTTCACCTAAATGACCGCAGACATCTCTCACGGGCTCGTTGGAAATTCTTTTCCACGACTCATTTTTAAGGCGGTGTAATCCGCTTTGGGTGATTGCCCATAAGGAATTATCAATTGCGATGAGTCTGGTGACCGGTTCGAGCAATTCACGCACCTGAACGAGCTCTTTGCCTTTCCGAAGGTAAAGCCCGTTAATCGATCCGGCATAAACATTCGTTCCATAGACTGCGACCGAGCTTAGCGGAAATTTCGTGACCACTTTCGTCCCGACCTCCTGAAGGTAAACTTCATCGCGAACCGGTTGCCAATGTCTTTGCGCTGAGATGGCATCCGGCGTGGCTATGATGATGAAGGCAGATCCGGGGAGGAGCTGGATCAGCGTGAGAAACAGCATGGTTCGAAGGCGTGGAACAAGTTTCATAAAGGGAAGCGAAGCAACTAAGGGAGAAGTTCTATGCAAAACAGATTTCCAGTGTTCTTGATGCCATCGCGGATATAGAGGCGACCATTGGCATAGGCGGGATTACACCAATTTAATCCACATACTTGCGCGCGGCTCAACTCACGGCATTCCGCCGCATCAGCGGCGATGAGGGCTAATTGCCCGCCATCGGTGCAGACTAGAATGTTTTTTCCCATGCCTAAAAACGACGCATGCGCGACGCTCGGAGCGGTGGTGAAATAACCTTCCTTCGACCAGGATATCTTGCCGGTTGTGACCTCCACGCAGATAAGATTTTTAGCCGGACCAAGGCCGTAGATATATTGACCGAGCATGATCGGGCTGGAGAAATTCATCGCTGCAGTTTTATTTTTCCAGATTTCTTCCGCTTTCAAGCTGCCGCCGTCACTCGAAATCTTCACTCCGATCAATCCGTTTTGGTAGGAACCGACTAAAACCCAATCGTCCATGACGACTGGCGTGGTGGCGTTGCGTCCGTAAGAGGATTTGTGGGGTATGCGCCAGAGCGGTTTTCCACTCGACAAGTCCAGACCGATCAATCCGGTGACGGTGAAGCAAACTGCTTGTTTAACACCGGCGAGCGTGGCAACAACCGGCGCGGCATAGGCAGCAAGGTCATCTTGTGATTTCCAAATGATCTTGCCGCTGCGCTTTTCAAAACAGACCACCCCGGCACCATTCGTTCCACCCACGCAAGCGATCAGGCGCTCGCCATCAACCACCGGGGCGGCCGTGTAACCATGTTCCGCGGCGCCCGGAATCTTGCTATCCTCACCCAGAAACGCCGCGCCAAAATCCTTCAGGAAATTTGCCCTCCAGACGAGGTGGCCATCCGTAAGGCGCAAGCATTGCAATTCGCCTTTTCCGGACTGGGCGTAAATGCGGTCACCATCGACCAATGGCGTGCAACGCGGTCCGGGAGGACCTTGATCATCCCGGAAGACGTCGTCGATCGTCGCACGCCACAGCTCATGGTGATCGGCGGCGTCGATCGCGTGCAACGTTTCTTTGCCGCCTTGATTGTCGAAATAGAAAACTTTTCCCATGGCCACCACGGGCGAGGCGAAACCTTCGCCGACCTTCATCTGCCAGATGACTTTGGGATCCGCAATCAGCGAGCTGGGGACACGCGTGCCGGGCAAGACGTGGCCATTCCGATTTGGCCCGCGCCATTGCGGCCAATCTTCCGCATCGACGTTATGCGCGATGAAAGCTGTGATGCAAAAAATATAAAACTGACGCGAAAGGAGCCGGAACATAACGAAACGACACTTGTAAAACTGATTCCCGTCAAGCATCAAGGCAAGATGAAGCCAGCTTGACTGGGTTTGCCTTTCATTTCCGCCAACAAATGGCGAATCACAATAAATCACGAGGCGATTCACGGAGTGAGGTATCGACACCCGCGGATTGGGTGCGCTGATTAGAATTCATCCACCACCGGAAAAAATACGACAATGGTAGTGGAATACCGATTGCTTGTCTTTTCCAAAATTTGGCTCGGCGAATAGGCGACGAGTTAAAGCGTTGCTGAAACCCAGCGAATCGTGCGTTTGCATATGAAGACAAAATTCAGTTGTATTATTCTAGCCGTTTTATTGATTGGTGGAGTTCTGGCCGTATGGCTTTTTCCGGCGACCAAGGACACAACGCGCGCGCTAAATCCTGCACCATCATCCACGGCTAGAGCCGAATCTAAAACGAGAACCGACTTACCTCAAAGAACAGCGCCTGCCGCTGTCGCCAACGATAACGGCGCGGTTTCGCCCGAACTGCTGGTGACAGCGGCTACTCGTTGGAGGGAGCCGATTTCGGAACCAGCGTTTGCTCGGTTCCATGATTGGTCGGAGCGTTATCTCGCCACTTCGCCGAACGATCGCAAGCCGCTCTTGCAGGAAGGGGTTGCGCTCGCAGAAGACCGGCGGAAGGAACTTTCTAATCTGATTAAATCGAACCCGGAGAGAGCATTGGAACTGTCAGTTCCGATGAATATCCGACAGGAATTACCGTTGCAGGTAACGGAACTTCTCGAAGAACGGATCGCTAAGCGAGGCGACTTGGAAGTCATGGCCGCTTTGGCCGAGCCGGGAAAAGAAAGCGAAGTCGTGCCGACGTGGCGTTTGGCGCAAATTGGCGGAAAAGAATACAAGGCATTTGTCTATGGACGCCGCCTTGGCGAACCGACGCGCAACAACATTCCGTTAAATGGGATAGCCGTTGATAACCTTCTGGCGGTTAACGCCCATCCGATCCGAGTTCTTGAACCGGAAGAAGCGGCTGCCGCCAAGTCCAGCGTCGGGGAAGCGATTTGCTCGGTCTCCGGATTGTCCACGACAGTGGTTAATCAGGAAGTCGCCGTGGAGGTTGGAGAAGAAGTCGTTTTTGTTTGCCGTGCGGGACATATTTCGGCGTTGAACAATCTGCTGACGCAGGCGGAGAGCGGTGCGCCCGGCCCCGTCGCTGATGCCAGCACTCCGGTAGCTTCGGCGTGGACGGAGGGTGAGAAGACGTTGATCCTGAGCCAGATGGCCGTTGCAGGCACCGACGTGATATTCACGGTCGGCGTCATTGGAACCTCGCCGCTGACTTATCAATGGCGTTTTAATTCCACAAATATTGCCGGAGCGACCGCCGCAACCTTCACACGCACGAACCTGCAAGCCATTCACGCGGGGAACTACAGCGTGGTTGTCACGAACAGCCTCGGCTCGGTCACAAGCTCTCCCGCAGCGCTGACGGTTGGCTTTACCTTGAGTGCGGCATCGACTTACGGCGGGACGGTTTCCAAGAATCCTGATCTGCCGATCTATCCCTCCGGGACGGTCGTGACCCTCACTGCGACGCCGGCTACAGTTTTTCCATTCGGCGGTTGGACGGGCGACGCCAGTGGAACAAACAATCCGCTGGCTCTGGTGGTGAATTCAAACAAAGCCATCGTTGCGAATTTCATTTCTCCAGTGGCGGATTTGATTGTCGATAATCCATCGGCGATTTTCACCGGAACATGGACTACGGCTGCGAGTGGAGCAGACAAATATGGGTCGGATTATCGCACCGTCGGAACGAGCGCCAATTCCACGACGGCAACCGCGACGTTCACACCGACGGTGGCGACCGACGGAAGTTATGACGTCTACGTTTGGTTCCCAACTATAACCAAAGGCCTAACGACCGCGCCCTTTACGATCAATGACATGAATGGCTCGACGAGCATGGGTGTGGATCAGACGACCGGCAGCGTCGGTTGGAAATTGCTCGTCGCGGGCCGAAATTTTGCACAGGGCACAAACGGATTCATTCGTCTCGGCAACCAAGGCGGCGGTGGTAAGACGGTGGTCGCCGATGCGGTTCGCTTGGTTTATTCCGAGAACCAAACCATCGCTCCGCCTCCGATTATCACCTCGCAGCCAACCAGCCAAACGGTTACGCAGAATTCGCGCGTTGTTTTCAGTGTTAGCGCCAGTGGCGTCGGAACGCTTGCTTGTCAGTGGCGTTTCAATTCGACAAATCTTTTTGGGGCGACGAACGGCGTGTTGGAAATTCCATCAGCGCACGCCGCCGACGCGGGGAGCTACAGCATTGTGATTACAAATCTCGGAGGCTCGGTGACCAGCAGTGTCGTGAGTCTTACCGTGATATTGCCTCCGGAAATATTGACTCAACCCGCAGGTGAATCGGTCATCTCGGGGCGAGATGCTTCGTTCAGCGTCATGGCGACTGGCACCGCGCCGCTCATTTACCAGTGGCGCAAAGACGGAATTATTCTAACCAACAACGCTCATGTTTCAGGTGCGAATGCCGCCACGCTCAACATTTCCACTGCGCAATCTGGAGACGCAGGAGCTTATGCCGTGACAGTTTTGAATAGCGCCAGTGTAACGAACAGTGTTCAAGCGATGCTCACGGTCGTTCCTGAAACACCACTTGAAATCCATTCGATCGGGAGAATCGCCAATGGCCAGATTCAACTTAATTTCACCGGCAATCCCGGGGACATAATTCAAATTGAATCATCTACGAACCTTCCCGATTGGCTGCCGTTGACCACTGTGACCAACGTCAATGGCAGTGTTGATTTCATTGATTTGCTCTCCACCAATGTTCCGCTGCGGCTTTATCGCGGACGCATCATTCCGTGAATGGAGAAGCGATTAAAAATGGTTCGGCTCGCGTTGCAGGAATTTGCCGCGACCGGCCTCGCCGACAAACTTCCCATCGCGCACTGCGACTCGTCCGCGAACCGTGACCACGTGCGGGCGGCCTTCGATTTCCATTCCTTCAAACGCGTTGTAGTCGAGATTCATCGCGTGTGATTTTGCTGAGATTTTTCCACGATAATTGGAATCATAGATCACGAGGTCGGCATCGGAACCAGGCTGAATGGTCCCTTTCCTGGGGAACAGCCCGAACAGTTTCGCAGCGTGAGTGCTGGCGGTGTTCACGAACGTATGAAGGTCGATCTGCCCGCGCTGCACGCCGTGAGTAAAATAGAGATTCACACGATCTTCGAGTGACGGAATTCCATTGGGAATCCTGGTGAAATCATCTTTGCCCATCTGTTTTTGCGTCGCGAAATCAAACGGCGCGTGGTCAGTGGCGAGCGTGGAAGCGAATCCTTTTCGCAGTGCGTTCCAGAGAACTTTCTGGTTTTTTTTCTCGCGAAGAGGCGGCGACATCACGAATTTTGCCCCTTCAAAATTCGGCTTTTCCGCATCAGCCTTGTCGCACAGTAAATATTGAATGAGTGTTTCGACCCAGACATTCACGCCACGCGCCGCGCCGGCCATCGCTTCACGCAACGCCTCTTCGCAGCTGAGGTGCACGATGTAAACATGCGCGCCGGTCATTTCCGCAAAGGTCATCAGGTGATGCACTCCTTCGGCTTCCACCACGGGCGGACGACTGGCTTCATGAAATTCCGGTCCGGTTTTTCCCTCGGCAAGAAGCTTCTTTTGCAATTCGACAATCAAGTCCGCGTTCTCGCAATGCGCCGTGGTGATGACGCCCAATTTCCTGGCAAGGCACAGTGTTTTGTAAAGCTCCTCGTCGGTGACGCAGAGCGCGCCTTTGTAGGCCAGAAAAATCTTGAAGCTGCTTACACCGCGCCGGACGATTTCCTTGAAATCGCGCTCTGCCTCCTCGTCGTAGCGCGTCACTCCCATGTGAAAGGTGAAGTCACACGCGCTCGTTCCTTGCGCTTTGCCCAGCCAAAGTTCAAAAGCCTCCAGCGGCTTTTCTTCGCGCCCGGGGCAGATCATTTCGATGAAAGTCGTTGTGCCTCCAATTAGCGCGGCGCGACTGGCGGTCTCATGCGTGTCCTTGGCGAACGTGCCCATGAACGGCAGGTAAATATGAACGTGCGGATCGATGAACCCGGGGAAAACGTATTTGCCAGTCGCGTCGATTACCTCGGTTCCCGGCGGCGCTGAAATATTTTTATCGATGCGCGTGATTGTTTCGTTCTCGCAAAAGATGTCCGCGACGTAACGTTCGCTGGCCGTGACGATTTCGCCATTTTTAATGAGGAGAGGCATAGGAGTTTTCTCGAGGCGAGTAAATCACCCTCTGCGAGAACAGGCAACAGCAACGTGCGGGCAAGAACCTGCGGCCGAGCAAATGCCAGCAGCACGCTGGATCAATGCATCTCCACTTCGCAAGAACCAAGGCCGCCGCGGAAATAGTTGAACTGCACGTTCGAATGATCAGCGAGCAAGGACATCGGCACGGAAGCATCCGGGATTTTCTTTGAAATCATGAACGCGGTCAGGCGTTGGCCAAACGGATTGTCGTGCGTCCCGGCTTGCCAGATGGAAACCTTGTCCGCCTTCCACGTTTCGACTGGGCCGACGGTGATCGCTTTCGTCGGGACGAGCGTGATGTTTCCGCCACCCGAGGTGCGCGCGTTTTGCGCAATGGTGATCGGATGCAAATCCACGACGCGCGTGGTTAGCTTGCGATATTCCGCCGGCGGAGGAGGGGAGTTCTTCCATTTGCCCTCGCGCTTTGGCGGGTCGTTGAATGCCCAATGTTTGATGTCGCCCTGACCGCCTTGCATGACCGCACAACGAACGCCGTCCCAACTTTTCTGATATGCGGCAGTGTTGGCTTTGGGGAAATGTAAATTTTTATCCGGCATGACCAACTCTTTGCGAATCTTGTTGAAGCACATTTCGCGGTCGGCTTTCTCGAACGAAAGCGGGTGATTCGCCAACATTTCTTTTCCGTCGAGAAACCATTCGTCCATTCCCCAGAAGTGGCCGGAGTGAATCTTCAGATCGAGCGCGTTGACGATGCGCGCAACCAGCGGCAATTGCTCCGTCGGCCCGATCGGCCCACAGATGCCCACCGGATTGTCGGCCGTCGATTGTTTCCACGCCGAAATATATTCCAAGGCTTCGGCCAGGTAAAAATCTTCCAGTGTATCGTAGAAGACGACCTTGAAACCGGGACGCGAAAGCTTGAGCAGCTTATCCGGCGTCAGCCTGGCGACCTCTTTAATGATGTCATTATCCAGCGTTGTGTAATCCCACCAGTCGGGGGCGATGGAACTGATTTTGCGTGGCATATCAAATACCTTTCTTGAGGTTTCGTTCGTATTCGTGGTTGACCAGATAATCGTCGCCCAATTCCTGCAACGGATCGGCGTCGCCGCTGCAATAGCCATAGTGCAGATGACGCCGCCAGCCTTCCGCGTGCTTGAATTTTTTCGACATTTTGCCCACGAAACGCGAAATGTCTTCGGACGTTTGCAGATAGGAATTCATCTTCTGGCTCGCATCCAGCCAACTCTGCTGGCTCTGATGCGCTTTCAACGCCTCCATCTTTTTCGCATGCACCGAAGTCGTGTTAACATAAACGCCTGGGACCACCCGGCGCCTCAGGTTGTCCAGCAAACTGTGGGGAGAGGCGTGGTAGATGGCGCAGTCGTAATTCTCCGTGCGCCGCGCGGGAATGGATTCAAAGTTTGGCATGGCGCGCGTGAATGCTGCGGCGACCGCCAGCCGGCATGTGTTGGTGTGATCTTCCATGTAATCCGCCGGCGGATGCGTGAGGAGAATGTTGGGTTTTACCTCGCGAATAATTGCGGAAAGGCGGCGCAACGTTTTCAGGTCGTAAAGAATTTCCATGTCGTTGCAGATCGGCGGATGGAAATGAACACCCAGAATTTTTGCCGCTTCTTTCGCCTCCCGCAAGCGAATCCGCGCCGTGGTCGCGGAATCTGTTTCAACACTGCCGCAATTACCATTTGCGACATTCATGTAATGCGTCTCGTAGCCGGCCTTTTGCAAAAGCAACAGCGTTCCGGCCATCATGATTTCGATGTCATCGGGATGCGCGGCGATGGCGAGCGCAATCTTGGAAGTCTTGGCCATGAGCGCGCGCTTAATGCTTCTTCTTCGCGTGAATATCGGCGGAATGGTCGGCCGCAAAAATCACTTCATGCGAGCGAAGCGCCTGCGTGAGATTGGTCAGCGGCATTTCTTCGCCTCGATCCAGTGCGCTGAAAAACGTATCGAATTGCGTCTGGTAGGGATGATCGGAAACGTCGCCGGAATCGAGCATCTTCATCGACAACTCGCTCCACTTCGCCTTGTTCAATCCTCCCAGCTGCGTGGAATAAAATTTATTGTCCAGCAATGAGCCTTCGCTTCCCACCAGATGCGTGTGGAAATAATACGGCTGCAGGCAATCGATCACCGATGCGCATTTGCCGACGCGGCCGTCCTTGAATTTCAGGATCGTAACGCTGGTCGTCGGGTATTCGTAGTTCGCGAAATTCTTGTTCGTGGAATGCGTGGAGTAACTGCTCACCGTTTCGACCTCGCCATCCATGCAGAGGAGCAGGGCGTCCATCGCGTGACAGCCGGCTGAGAGCAGGCTGCTGCCGCCCGCGTTCTTCTTCGTGTTCCAGCGGTATTGGCCATACCACGGCCCGATGCCGTGATAGTAATCCACTTCTGCGTAATGAATGCGGCCCAGCAAACCCTGGTCAACGACCGATTTGGTCGTCAGGAACTGGCTGGAGAACCGGCACTCAAAACAGACGCACGTTTTGACTTTGGCCGCTTCCACCGCGTGCTTGATCGCTAGGCAGTCTTCCCAGTTCAACGCCAGCGGCTTTTCCATGATCAAATGCTTGCCCGCTTGCGCCGCCGCCACCGCGTGATCGCGATGTTGATACGGATAGCTGCAAATGGAAACCACGTGCAGATCCTTTTGC
Organism: Verrucomicrobiales bacterium; assembly: GCA_947478865.1. Lineage (GTDB taxonomy): Bacteria > Verrucomicrobiota > Verrucomicrobiia > Limisphaerales > CANJXF01 > CANJXF01. Next base: position 11,465 of record CANJXF010000082.1, read on the forward strand.
GCGAGCATCGCATCGAGGCTCGTGTAGGTGGAAATTTTGCTGCCGTACTTCGCACTCACTTCCGCGGCATCAATCGCGCGCGAAGAATAAATTGCCGTCACTTGCGCGTGAGGGCTGGCGTTAATGGCCGCGATGTGCGCCGTGGCGACCCAGCCATGACCGATGATTCCAACGTTATATTTTTTCAAAATCGTTCCTGTCTTTGGAAAATGTGTTTGCGTTCGAGAACATCCAAATGGCACAGAATTTCACCAGCGATGTCAAAATAAATTCGTGAATAGATGAATCTCTCGAATTGTCCATCACGGGCGTTGCTCCACCGCATTCTTTCTTACGTCGCGAGGCGGCCGTTTTCCAATTTGAATTGGCGCTGCATTCTCCCGGCGAGATCGAGGGCGTGCGTGACGAGGATCAAAGTGACATTTTCTTCGCGATTCAATTCGCAAAGAAGTTTGGCCAATTCCTGAGCCGCCGCGCGGTCCAATGCGCCAGTCGGCTCATCGGCCAGAAGAATTCTCGGCTGATTGATGAGCGCGCGAACGACGGCGACCCGTTGACGTTCGCCGCCCGAAAGCTGGCCGGGCCGGTGCGTGAGGCGATCGCCCAGGCCGACTCGCTTCAGCAGATGGACACCGCGTTCCCGGGCTCCCGCGCGGCGGGTCTCGTCTTTGGAGGCGAGGGTCGGCACCAGCACATTTTCCAGGACGCTGCATTGCGGTAGGAGATGGTGTGCCTGAAAAATAAATCCGATGCGTTCGTTGCGGACGTTTGCGAGGGTGTCTTCGCTGAAGGTGTTGAGTTGTTCGCCCTCCAGGAGGACGGTTCCGCTGGTCGGCCGATCCAGCGTGCCGATGATGTTCAACAGCGTGCTCTTGCCGCAGCCCGACGGGCCAACGATCGCCAGGGATTCGCCCCGGCGCAGTTCGAGGGAGATTCCCGCGAGCACGGCGACATCCGCGCCGCTCTCCAATTTGTAATGCTTGGTGACGTCGCGCAGTTCGAGAATGTTTTCTGTAGGCAACATGGCGGGCACAGCAAAGCGGCGGTTCTCCGTTCGAGCAATAAAAAACCGGGGTATTCCTGCTGGCGGCGGAGAATGAAGGCGCTAGTTTTTCGCCGCCACCTTGGCTGGAACCGCGCTCCGTTGTGTGTAGAGCAGGATGCCTTTGAGCACATCCATCGAGCGCTCCAGCTGCGGATCGCGCGCATTTTGCACGCGCTCGCGGTCCTTCTCCTCCAGCGCATCGAGGCCACCGGGCACGCGACGCCGAAACAAATCGGATTCCTGCTCGTCGGTCATCGAAACAATGATGTCTGGCGTGATGCCGTGTTCATGAATGACTTTGTGGCTCGGAGTATAATATTTCGCCGTCGTCAGGCGCAGCGCGGAGCCATCGGGCAGCGGCAGGATGCTTTGGACCGATCCTTTGCCGAACGTTTGTTCGCCCACGACAATGGCTTTGGTAATCGGCTGCAGATCCTGCAAGCAACCCGCAACGATTTCGGACGCGCTGGCGCTGCCGCCGTTGACCAGCACGACGGTTGGAACGTTGGGATGTTTGTTGCGACCGCGGGCGCGGTATTCCGATTTTTGGGTGGCGCCACGACCTTCGGTTGAGACGACCAGCTGGCCGTTGGGCAGAAACTTGTTGCATACTTCGCCCGCCTGATCGAGCAATCCGCCGGGGTTTCCGCGCAGATCAAGAATCAGCGCCTGCATGCCTTGCTGTTCGAGTTTCTTGAGTGCTTTTTCCAGGTCATCGGAGGTCTTCTCGCCAAATTGGGTGAGGCGAACATAGCCGATGTTGTTCTCGCCAAGGGTGAAGTCGCGCTTGCCGTTCAAATCTTTGACCGTGTCCACCTTGATCACCGCGCGGACCAATTTGTGGTCGGCGACCTGCCCGGTGGTGGAGCGCAAAACCGTGACGGTGACCTCGCTGCCGGGTTCGCCGCGCAGGCGTTTGACCGCATCCTCGAGGCTAAATTTCTCCGTGCTCTTGCCATCGATTTTGACAATGCGGTCGCCGGAAACAATGCCCGCGCGAAAACCGGGCGTATCTTCCATCGGCGAAACGACGGTGAGCTGTTTATCTTTGCTCAACGAAACCACGATGCCCACTCCGCCAAACTCGCCTTGCGTATCCTTCTTCAACTCCTCGAACTTGGACTTGTCCATGAACTCACTGTGCGGATCGAGCGTGTTCAACATCCCCTTCAAGGCGCCATGAATTAAATCTTTGTAGGTCAGCTTCTCGCCATCGACATATTCCTGGCGGACTTTTTCGAGCACATCGGAGAGCAGGCGGTAATTCTCGTAGGGATCATCCTTCGTGGCGGCTTTGGAGGAATAGACATAAATCTGTGCGCCGATCAAAAGATTGAGGCCAAGAGCACCTCCCAGGATTGCGTAAATAATGCGTCGTTTCATAACTCAGCCGATTAGTCGCTGAAAGTAAGTCTGCTCATCGGGTTTATCAAGTTTGGTTCGGAACTTTCTTGCAAATTCCGCCACTCAAAGCCCTGAAAACAAGCCGCCCGTATCCGATGAAAAATCGTTGAACCGAAATCCGAGAGGACTCCTGTTTCAGCGCCTGCACAGAGACGCCTGAATGTCGGCCAGTTCCTTCGCGCTGAAAATTTCGCCCGTGGGAGACATCGGCGAGAATCCAAGCGCTTCGTACCCTTTCGCGAGAACTTTGCTTGGTTCCAGCAAGCTTTCGCCGATGTATTCCGCGCTCGTCCGATCGGACACTGACTTCAATTCGCATACCCTCGGTCGCCGCCAGGCCGCTGGTTTGTTCCCACTGTTTTTCGTCCGGACCAAACTCGCGCCTCAACCCCGGGCAAAATGTTTCGAAGCAAGTCGTACCATCTTGGCCGAGTTATAAGATGCGAATCGATCCGGGCGCGGCATGAACGGTGTTTGAAGCACCGGCTCTTAGCCAACCCCAGCCAGGCATTGCAGCAAATACGGCAGCAACTGCTTTTTGCGCGAGACCACGCCCGGCAATTCCCAGATGTGCGGGCCGTGCGCCGGAAAATTGATGCGATCCAAAAACGTAGGCTCGCCGCACGCCATCAGCACCGAGTTCTGCGTGTTGATGTCGGTCACGAGCAGCGCGGCGAACAGGAGTTCCTTGTTGCGGCAATGGTGGTCGAGCGCCTCGATCAGCGCCGATTGCTTTTCGGGCAGATGGGAAAAGCTGAGCTCCTCGATTTGCGAAACGGTGAAGCGCCGGTTGCCTTCGCCGTATTCTTTGCAATCCGCCGTGATGACCTGCTTGGGCGTCATCGTGAGCAGCGGCGAGCCGACTGCGAAAATCTGTTCGGCGAGCTGAGTCGGATCGGTTTTCGCGATCGCGGAAAGGTGTTCCAAAACTTGTCGATCAACTTTGGTCGCCGTGGGTGACGACAGGTTCAGCGTGTCCGAAATCAATCCCGCCATGAGCAATCCGGCGATGTCGCCGGGAATCGGGATGTCCATCTGCTGATAGCAAAGCGCCACAATCGTGCTCGTCGAGCCAACGGGGTTGTTCCAGAAATGAATGGGCGAATCGCTCTTGAACCCGCCGAGCCGATGGTGATCGAGCACCTCGGTGATGGGAACCTTGTCCGCGCCGGGAACCGCGTGCGCCAGCTCGTTGTGATCGACCAGAATCAATCGGCGTGGAACCGACTTGATGAAATCGCTCTTCGACAACACTCCCACCAGCGCGCCGTGCTCATCAATGATCGGAAACAAAAACGCGGGCAGATTCGCCGCCTGCTCACGGGCCACTTCCAAAAGCGTATCCGGGCCGAAGCTGGTGAAGTCCGCGCCCACCATTCGATCCGCGCGCACGGCTCCGCGCGCGAGCAGGACCGTCGTCGCAGTGTCGTAGGGCGAGCTGATAATGGTGACGCCCGCCTCCTTGGCCGAGCGTTTGATCGTGCCCAAAACGGGCAGGCCGCCGGTGATGATGATCGCGCGCACATTGGATTCGATCGCGCGCATCTGGATATCATCGCGATCTCCCACGATGACCAAGACCTGGTCCGGACTGTGGCGTTCCAATCGTTTTGAAAAGGTGTCCGCATTCATCGCGCCGACCATCAAAACCTTTTCCGAAGGCTCGGAGGGAACGTCGCCCACGAGCACGCTGCCGCCGAAAGTTTGTACAATGCTGGCGAGCGACGCGACAATGAGCCGGGCGTTGGCCGCCTCTTCCCGCGACGGAAAAAGGTGGTGGCTGATCTTCGAGGAGGAAAGCAAACCCAGGCAGCGATCGTTCTCATCGATCACCGGCAACCCGCGCAACTGCTTTTGCTCAATGAGCAGGATCGCGTCGTAAATGGCGGAGTCCGCGCGAACGGAAACGACATTGCGCTCCATCACATCGCTGACGCGGGGCGAGACATCGCTCAAAAAAACAGGCGCCTCAACTCCGAATTTTTCGAGGACAAAATTGATGCGGGCATTGGTGTTTCCCGCGCGCGCCGCGATGACATCCGGGACGCCCAAGAGCTGTTTCAACCGCGCATAACCGAGCGCGGAGCAAATGGAATCCATGTCCGGATTCCGGTGGCCAATGACAATTGTTTGCATGAGCCGACATGTATCATGGTAAAACGCGATTCAATCAAGCCTGCGGAAAGCCTAAACCCGGCTTCCGAAGTGGCGGCAGGCGTCCGCGCCTGCCGTGGAGGGCGTGCGTCCCGCCGCCCGGAAAATAGGATGGAAGGTTTGGGATTCTGAAATGTTCCAGCGCTGGATCGAGGATGCGCTGATCCGCAGGACCCGGTGGGAACGCATCCTGGCCCTGCTCGACTGGAGTGCGGGCGCGCGGCCGCCGCAGCGCGCGCCATGGGCCAAGGCTTGTCCGTGCTGTGGGAAACCGATGCAGCGCCTCGGCGTGTTGCCGCGCCAGCCTTGCCGTCCGCCGTGAAGACCGATGCACACCACCGCACCCCCTTCAGCGCGCCGGATGCCGTCGCAAAAAGTGAGACGGCGTTCCAGGGTGGGCTCTGCCCAGGCCTCAGCGCCGAGGCCCGCCCAGGGCGGCGGAGACCGCCTTCCCGCCCGCGCCGGACGCGGGTTGACCTTCAGAAGGCGGGTGAAGCGGGAAGCAAGCCGAGGGAAAATGGCTGTCCACGGACCTGGCACGAAGGATCAGTAGCCAAAGAAAACCGCAGAGAAGACTTCAGGTAAGTTCGACCGGGCTTGTTCAACAACGGCTAGCTTCGACGCTCCTTCGCTGCGCTCAGTCGGTCAAAGCTAGCCTTGGAGGTTAGACCGCCAATGTGTCAACTCAACTCTCATAACAATGAACCCAAGCAAGCGAACAATATGCCGAGAACTACGCCGCAGCCGATGGCAACTCCGAACAAAGATGACGCCTGACTCCTCGCGCTGAAAATCAGCACTGCGAGAACAGCAACCGCGAGGGCTGTCACAACGCCGCCAGCCAAGCCTGCTCGAATGGTGGACGACAATGACGCACTGCCAACCTTCACGACCGTCGTATTGCCTCCGGTGTGATAAAGGACACGTCCCACTAACTGACCAGCCAAAAATCCGATGACCGCACCAGCGATGAGCGCTCCCGCCGAAGCCAGCCAACTTTTTTTGATGAGCCAGAGAATCCACGCGCTCGCAACTGCGCCTGTGGCCACCGCCGCCGAGATGACGAGGGCAGCAAGCTCAACAACTCTGTCTCCGGGATTGAGGTCTGATGGTGGCATGGTGTGGATGGCGGTCTAACACCAAGCTGAGCGACTGTCCGCCGAACCACTGAAAATATGAACGAAGAAAATCAATGCTGTGACGCCTGTGGCGTCGGAACGGGTGAGGCTAAGGGCAGTTCGCTCCAGCGCATGGTTGAACCAAGCCGCTTTGCGGCGGGCTGGCGCAGGGTTAAAATGTGACGGATTCATTGGTCCTTGGGAGGCATCCTCTGCCTCCTATGAATATTGATTATCCTTCTCTTACTCGTTTCCGGGAGTTTGTCGAACTCAAAGATTTCAAG
>CANJXF010000083.1 GCA_947478865.1 Verrucomicrobiales bacterium
AACGCTCTTTTGCCTGGGCCGCCCGCTTCCGCCGATTAGCTCGAGATTATGAACGACTTCCTGCCACCTTGGCCGGCTATCACTGGCTGGCTTTTGTCACACTCATGCTCGCAAATCTCTTCCACAAAAGTTAAATACAGGCTCTAGGCGCGGTCGTTGGCTGGGGGTTGACGCGTCGGAATCGCCGCTAGTTGTTATTCTCGATCATTCTCAAGGCGCGATCAGCCCGGTCGCGCCTTTTTAGTTTTCGTGGCTCACTGATTCCTGGTTAGTTAACCAAACCTCGCAACTCAACTCGCCCACTCTGATTGGTCCCGAGAAAGAATCCACCGCCGGAAGCTCCATTTTGCAGAACCACGCCTTGGATAGGAGTGAGTCGTTGGGTCGTTGAATGCAGGAATTTACCTTTGAACAGGCCGCTCGAGGGCGAAATATTCAGCGAAACCTGATTTGTTCCAGAAGCTGCATTGCCTTCAAAATGAATAACGTTCGTCGCGGTGGAATTCAAATTTCCATACTGAAAAATTAGAGAGGCAGTTGTAGCCGGGAACACAGGGCCGCTGGAGGAGGGAACGAAATAACGCTCGCCTGCGGCTGCAAAGTTGTTTGTAAATCCCGTGGAGTAATACCTCGATCTGGGATTGGCCGCCTTAACCCACCTGCAAAATGCACCGGTCCCAATTGAATCATCAGAGCAGAGTAGCTCACTCAAAAGTAAACCGTTCCCGGAGTCGAGGCGCATAAACGATCGCGTTGTTCCTCCACTCAAAAGCGTCCCGCTGTAACTGAAACGCGTCCCGTCGGCCAGCACGCCGGACGTGCGGACAACCGCATTCGAACCGATGACTATTATGCCGTATCCATCACCAGCGGGACTTTCGTTTGAATCCTCCCCAGGAATCAGAAAGGTATATCTCGCGGGAGCTGCGTTAACCTCTCCCTTATTCGCTTCCAACTGGGCAACGCTGCCTCCCATTGCGATGGTTCCGTAAACTTTCTCAGCAACAGAATTCAGCTCCAGATTTAAAGCAAGAGTCTCCCGATTTGTTCGGTGAACTAAAACGGTTGCCCGTTTAGCTAAATCAAACTTTCCGCGGAAACGCCAAATTCCATCCGCCATTTCCAACCTGCCACTGAATCCGCCGTTGGCAGAGAGCTTTAGCGAAAGTAAACCCGGGGACTCCGGGTGAATGATCATTGTGGGCGGCACGGTATTCGTAGTTGCGAAATAAAACCAACCCGCGAACGCGCCTTTGTTCGGCTCGAACGGATTCAGAATAAAAGTCGGCGCAAGAACCAGATTCGATTGCATCTGAAAGGTTAAACTTGCCACAGGTGAAAGGACGTTGGTCGTCCAACCAGCGAAAAGATATCCCGGTGCTGGCTTGGCCTTGACCCGATAGCTTGTCCCGATTTCGAGTAGTTGCCCGTTGGTGACACCTTTGACGCTACCTAACCCAATTTGAGAAAAGGTCACAGGCGTAAACACGCTGTAGAAGAACGTGCGCAGCCGGGTGGAAGACGCGTTGCCCGAAACGTCAGTGCTGTAGCAACTAAACGAATTAAGGCCTGGTGCCAGCTGAAGATTAGCCAGCCAGTTGGTCGTGCCGTCGGCTAACCCAAGAGCTCCGTTATCCAACTGAAAAGCCACGGTAGAGATGGAAATGTTATCTCGGGCGGTTCCTCTGACCGCGACTTCGCTATTCGTAAAGCGAGCACCCGCACTCGGGCTGCTGATGGAGATTATCGGTGGAGTTGACTCAGGAAACGGCTTAAAGATTTGCCACGACACTCGATTGCTTAGGGAATTGTCGGGATCATTTCGAACTAATGGGGTCAGGTCGCGAACTTCTGCGCTAACGGAATAAATTCCCTGAGGCAAAGTGTTGTTTACCCAAAGGAGCGATTGATTGGTCTCTCCTGGCACAGCCGTTTGATTGACGAACCATTGAAGCGACAAGCTATGGCTGGCTGGCTGAAGGGTCGAAACATGGAAGGAGAGCGGTTCGCTGGTGGTGAGTGAGAAATTGGTAATGGCTGGAGAATAGGCTTCAATCGAGCGCACCTTTTTGTAGATCGTGCGGATTAGCGCTTCAGTGCAAACCTCGCAGAAGGGAACGCCTAGGTGACGCATTCCGCAGTCCTGCTTCGGGCGATACCATCCTTCACTCTGGTAATGAGCGCCGGTGAACAATCCGACTTGGTTCAAATACTCGGGTAATTCCGGTGTGGGCAAAGGTGTGTTGGTGGAAATCCAAGCGCTCCATTTGATCGAGTTGCGGTTGGTTTGCCTGGTCGTATTGGGTTCTTCAAGGTCGGAAGAGCCGGGTAGGGGATCGTTGTATTCGTCTCCCAAACCGGCGAGCGTGTGACCCGATTCATGAACCACGATTTGTGAAGAGGAGACGTTTCGGGAAGTAATCAGAATCGGACCACCGGAACCTCCGGAGACCAGATCGTTGACAATTAAAATGGTGAGATCCGCTTCAGGCATCATCGAATTCATCAACGCTTTGACTTTGCCGACGCCCGTTTGGTCCAGAGGTATTGTGAGCAAACGATCGCTGAGATCGTAGGAGCTGTTGAAGTAGGTTTGCCGCGACTGTGGATAAGCCGGATGATCGGAACCTGATTCCGGCGAGGCAACGAATAAGGCCGCTGCATTGAAGTAGCTTCGGTATTCGTTGTAGGGTGCTGCTCCCAGGAAAGCGGTTAAAACATTGGTGGCATCCGAAAGAAACTCTGGCAATTCAGAACTGGTGTATCCTTCAGAAAGGACGGCAATGTTCAATCGAGTGGAACCGGGGCCATTGGTCAGAATATTGAACCTGGTTTGGGCGATGGCGCAAAAGGAGAAGGTTATCAGTAGAAAGAAAATTGCCAAGGGAACTGGGCTGCCACGACGTATAGCGCTCACACCTCTTACCCTTAAACCACCGGGCACCTCTGAGTTAAAGATAAGCGGAAGCATGGCCGAATTCCAGGTCACGGAAGCAAACGCGCGCGGTAGAAGCGTTTAACCGCATTGGTCGCTCCGGGGTCGGTGATTCGCACAATCGTTTTGTCCCCTGCAACATTTGTGGCATTGGGCAGATAGGGCCAGGTCACCAGGTCGGTGCTAAATTGAATTCCGTAGCTCCGTTCAGCTTCGGTGGGAAGGAGCAGTTGAACGCCGGCGCTGGTCGTTATCAAAGGCAGCAAACGAAACGCGCTCGAGGGATCCAGCGGATTGGTTCCTGATTGATACTCCTGAAGGTTGGTTGCTCCGTCTCCATCGCTGTCCAACGCGGCATCAGCATTGTTGTTGGGGTTCAAGCCGGTCGCGATTTCAAATTCGTCCGGCATCCCGTCTAAATCGGAGTCAACTGCGGGGGTGTTCGTGGCAATGGCGACGACGGCGGAAAACTCGGAACTGTTGCCGAAGGTGTCTGTCGCGGTTGCAGTGATAAAGCGATCGGTTGGAACGGCATTCGTGAATTTAACGGAAAACGTCCCGCTGCCCGAACCTGAAGTAGTGACGGTCGTTGCACCCAGCCAAAACTGTCCCTCGCCGTAACCTGACGGATCGGGCACCAGACTGGAGTAAAGATCAACCGTGAAGCTCTGGCTAACCAGGCTGGTCAATGTTCCCTGGATAGTAGTGATGTAACGGCCGGTTACAGAGGTAATAAACGGGTAATTCTGTAGGTAATTCGTGGCTGAACCACTTCCTCCAACATGATTGGCCGTGACGCCATTTGTGCTGAGGTCGATCCCAAGTCCGTTGTTGCGATAAATAGAATTTCCGCGAATAGAGTTCCTGATACAACCGTCGCGAACGCGGACTCCGGCGTAGAGGAGGGTCTGCGCATTCGCTATGACATTCCCCGCTCCTGGACTCACTCCGCCAACTACATTATTGCTGCTGGTGTTCAAAATCTCGATGCCATGCCATTGGTTGGCGAGAGTGGCGCCGTCAGCGTTCACGCCTATGGAGTTACCTCTCACCACATTGGCATTTGCACCGGGATCGCCGATGGAAACCGCGACGTTGAGGTTGCCGGAAATCAAGTTGCCCATGCCTGGGATCGTTCCGCCTATCGTATTTTCGGGCGAACCGTAGAACCAGATTCCGCCGCTATTAGGAATCGCGAGGGTGCCGGAAATATCGGTGCCGATATAATTGCCTTCGACGCGATTCGAGCGGGCGTTTAATCCTTCGAAATAAATTCCGCGCTTACTGTTGCCCGAGATGAGGTTGCCCTCGCCGGGAGCGGAGCCGCCAATCAGATTTGACGGAGCATTCGTAAGGTTGATGCCGCCAAAACTATTCGACAACGCAGCGGTGCCGTTGCGGTCTGTACCGATGAAATTGCCCTGGACCACGTTATTCGTTGCGGCTGCTCCTATTAGGTAAACGCCGCTTTGGTCGTTGCCTGAAATGACGTTTCTTGTGATCGCATTGCTGCCGCCGACGACATTTCCGGGCGACTCGATCCAAACGCCGGCAAAGGCATTTCCGCGATCGAACTGTCCCGCCGAATCGGTTCCAATCAGGTTGCCTTGAACTTTGTTTCCGGTGGCTTGGATGTCGCCGATGTAAATTCCACGCTGGCTGTTTCCGGAAATCACGTTGCCAGCACCAGACCCTGTGCCGCCAATGACATTGTTCGGGCTTCCAATGATTGAGACGCCGTTAAAAAAGTTACCCAAAACCACAGTGCCAGTCACATCAGTGCCGACGAAGTTTCCCTGCACGGAATTGGCGGTTGCATTCGTGCCGTCGATTGCAATGCCGCTTTGGTTATTTCCAGAAATGATGTTTCGCGCTGAGGTGGAAGTGCCTCCGATCAGATTGCTGGAACAGCCCGATACGCCCACGCCGCTGAAATTATTGGCCAGCCTGGCGGTTCCGGAAACGGTCGTGCCGATGAAATTTCCCAGCACTGTATTTGCGGTGGCGCCGGCACCGTTGATGAAAATGCCGCGTGCGCCGTTGCCGGAAACCAAGTTGCGCCCGGCTGGTGTGGTCGCTCCAACCTGGTTGAGTGATCCCCGATAAATCGTTACGCCGTCGGCGCTGTTGCTGAGAGCAGCGATGCCTTGGAAATCGGTTCCGATAAAATTTCCCACCACGACGTTTTGAGTGGCGCCAAGCCCGGATAAGTAAATGCCGCTCTGATTGTTTCCAGAAATTACGTTGCGAGCCGCCGTGGTGTAGCCGCCGATCGTATTTCCCGGCGCCTCGGAGACAAGGATTCCGTCATTGATGTTGCCGCGATCAATGGCACCAGTCACATCTGTGCCAATGAAATTGCCGAGAACTTCATTGCCGCGGGAGGCGTGGTCGATGATGTAGATGCCGCCAAGGTTCTGGCCGGAAATCACATTCCCGAAGCCTGGATCGCTCCCGCCGATGACATTGTCGTGCGATTGAAATATCGTGATGCCGCCCCGGCCGTTGCCAGAATCCGAGTTGCCGGAAAGGCCGACGCCAATCCAGTTTCCGTCGATGAGATTGGTGCCGTTACCTTCGATGCGGATTCCGTCACCGTTGAACCGGTTAATGGACAACCCGCGCATGCGACTGTCGCCCGCCAGGATCAGCAAGCCGTTCACACCCGAGCCGGCGCTCGCGCCGTTGAGTTCAATAATCGGCTGGCCGCTGAACTGAGGCTGCGTAGTGCCATCGATCACCAGTGGATGTGTGATAGCGGGCAAGGTGGCGAGGGGACTAATCGTGAATGGTGGCGCCCCAGGGATTTGAAATTGAATGGAATCTTTTGCGACGGTTAACTCCGCGTCGATGATCGCCTGTCGCAAAGATCCTGCGCCCGAATCATTGGTCGTGGTGACGGTAAAAACTGTTGCGCGAATTTCTAGGGAGCAAAGCAGCCATAGCCCCAGCGTAATCAACCGCGCTCCATTTGACTGATGCATCTTAGTCACCTTGGCAAAAACCGGCTTTAGAAGCAAGTCTGTCGGCGATGCAGCCGTTATAAACATTGACGTTTTTGGTTCTGTTTGCAATAACAGCCACGTCGGGAAACGGGTCTCTCGTTAATCATAATGAAAAATAACAACCTAAAGCTTATCGTCGGTTTGGCGTTGGCAGTCTCAATTTTCTCAACTTTCGCTGTCGCTGGGGAACCGCTTTCTTCGGCAAGCGAGATCACTATTCAGAAAACCCTGAGCGGCGTTCGTGTTCCAGAATTGCCGGCCAAGGCGGCATCCCTCGTCTCAATCGCTCGCACCGAAGAGCGGGAAGCCGTCACCGTGGCCGTGGTTAGAGCAGCGATCAAGGCTAGCCCGACAACGGCTCCTGCCGTCGTGGGAGCAATTGCTAAAGTGGCGCCGAAGATGGCGGCATTGGCGGCCGCGACAGCCGTGGCACTCGAGCCTAAACAGGCGGCTGCGATCGCGAGGGCTGCAGCGAGCGCGGCGCCGCTTGAGGCGGAACAGATCATCGCCGCAATGACGAAAGACAATCCTACGCTCGCGAGCGTTGTATCCCAATCGGTTTTGCAGACGACCAGCCCGATCCTGGCGATTGATAACCCTCAGACTTTCAAGGCGGCTCCGGCGGTTGGCCCTCCTTTCGTTCCTCGTGTCGGCGGAACGGGGGAAATCAACCGAACCAATACGGTGGTTGTTCCTCCAAACGACCGCGATTATTCCAATCCGTAATCAGACTTTTCCCAACCCTGCCCAGCGAGCCCCTGTGAAAACGGGGGCTTTTTTATTCTTCCTCGCTCCCTGCGGATTTGTTCGCCCGAATCAAGATCGCTTTTTCGGCTCAATCAACTGACGCAGTTCTCGTTCGGCCGCTTTCTGTGATTCCTGATCGTCTTTGATGCCCCAGACTGCGATCTCCAGGATTTGCAACCCGATGCCAGAACTTCGATTTCCCAGCGCGACAGATGCCAGGCGGGGGGATCGAGTCAGGGATTTCTTGTAATCGGATTCCTTCACGCCAGTCAGCTCCTGCCAGAGGCAAAAATAAACGTGCATCGGCTCTCCTTGATCGTCGAAAACGTAAGCGCGAACCGGCAATTTAAAATTGTTTACGGTCAATGTTTTGACTCCGGTATCTCTCATCAGTTTCTTTCCAGAAGCCGATAGGCAACTCTCCGGGACATGATTTTTTCCGTCTTGAACGAGAATGCGCGCTCGCCTGGTGCGCGCTGGATCCCAGGAGAAATAAAGCATTTGCCATTTGCGCCCGTCGCGGTCGGCCCATCCAAGGGCGGAGCCTTCGTTGAAATTCAGCCGTTCTCGAACGGTTTTCGAAATATCGAATTGTTGGAATGCGCTTTTGTCGTCAGGAATTTTCAACCCCCCAGGCAAATGAATGGGTGTTCTTGTTTTCGTGCAGTCGATACCAAAATTCCGTGGATATTTCCGCAAGAACAAGCGCGAGTCCAAGGCTGATGCACAAAGTTTTCGGGAAGCAGCCTTGGCCCGTTTCCTCGGTAGAGGACGGGCGGTGAACGCTCATTGCGTTTGTTTTTCCGCTGGAAATTCGCGCGATTCCCCAAAGTCCCAGAAAACAAACCACCAGAATTCCAACGCCGGTCGGGTCATGCCATTGCTCCATGGTCTTCAATCCTTTTTGTGTGCAGACCAGCACGAGCGTGGCGGTGCGCAGAATGTTGGCGCCAAGGGCGAGCGCGATTCCCGCCAGCACCAGTTTCCAACGCGCTCGGGTTTTCAATAAATAGAATTCCCCGAAAAACAGCGACAGCATCAGAGTGGCTTGAAATGACCGGACGCCGCTGCACGCTTCATCGATTCCAACCAAGCCGCGGCTGGTCTCAATGACATTGCCCTGCTGCAAAACGGGGATGCCGAGCAAACTCAGAATTTCCACGGTCGTTTTTGCGTTGAACCGAGCCAGGCCTTGGATAAACGGCTCTTCAATCGGACGCAGCCAGGGGACGGCGACGAAAATGAAACAGACTGGAAACGTGAAGTGCTTGAGCCACGATTTTCCGCCCGCCAGATAGATCGCTGCCAAGGTAATCCCAACGACTTCGATTCCCATGAGCCAGCTGGGCAAACGCCAAATCAAGTTTGGTTCCTGGATTAATCGTGTGATAAAAAATCCTGCCGCCAACCATATCATCAACCATTTCGCAAGGGTCGCCGAGGATGCCCCTTCATGAGCTGGGCGCGTTTGCCAGCGTCGCATCGCGAAAAATCCGATCAAGAGCGGAACGGCCCATCCGTAACTGTATTGCGGGTAAAGCGACCATTGCGCGCCGATCTGGTAAATTGCCACCAACCAAAACAAGGCCACCGCAGCGATGCAGAGTCGGCTCGATATGGTCAGATTGCGGAGCACGTGGATAAGCTATCGAGCGACATCGGACAACGCGCCGGAGGTCGTTTGATCGGCTGACGTTTTGAACTGGAGCGGCTCTTCGTGAAGGGTTTGCCACTTGGCGGTCGCTTTCATCCATGCTTCGGCCATGAGTTCTGACATCAGCTCAAAATGTTTTTCGGAGCAACTTTCTGTCGGCGCCATAAACTCCATCCACATTGATTCCTTTCCGCCCAACTCGTGTCGCATTTTGCGAACCTCGGACGCATTTTCGGTCTGGGGCGCGTTTTCCCAAACGTAATTGGTTCCATCCCGATGCAGTTCGACCCTGGAAAGATCCAGTTTGCGCGCCATGAATTTAAAATCTTCCCAGAGCAAATCGATTGATTCCGAACGTTCGGATTCCAGTTCCAACCACCGCCCCAGCGTCAGGATGTATTTGATTTCCTTTCGCATTTCGAGTGAATTGCCGACGACTTTGCCGACGGAAAACCATTCCCGGTTGGAACGAAAACTTCGGACGGTGGCCAGGATCACAACGAAAATCGCGCCAAACAAAACCGGCAGCCAGTTTCGCTGGAGAAGAAAAATGCCGAATGCCGCGGCGAGGCAAACCAGTGACACGGCATAAAGAACCAGGACCGTCCGCATGCGTGATTGGCCCGATTCCTGGAGCCGGTGGTGAATATGTTTTCGGTCTGGCCGAAAGATGGGCAAGCCTTTGAGCCCTCTTCGTAAAATGGCCAGGGCCACATCGGTGATTGGCAAAGCCAAGGCGAATACGGGAGCAATCATCGCGGCGGCAATGGTTCCCTTTTGCGAGTTGGTCAATGCGAGCAAGCCGATGAGAAACCCGAGAAAGTAGGCGCCGCCGTCGCCGAGATAAATCTTCGCCGGTGGAAAGTTGTAGTAGAGAAATCCAACGAGCGCTCCGCACATCCCTGCGGCACAAAGGACTGGGTAGGCCAAGCCGGAAGCTAGTCCCACATACATCAGCAGCAGCATGAGCATCAGCACGACGCCCCCGGCGAAGCCATCGATGCCGTCGATGAGGTTGATCAAGTTAGTAATCGCCACGAGCCAGAGAACTGTCGCCGGCCACCCGAGCCAGCCGAGTTCATAGATCTGATGGTTAATGGGATTTTTGAAGTTGCTGATCTGAATGCCGAGAAAATAGGCGGTTGAAGCGATAATTATTTGAGCCAGCAACTTCCGTTTTGCACCGAGCGGGCGCAGGTCGTCCACAAAGCCGAGCGCAAACATGGCAAGGGTGGTGAACAGAATCACCAGGCGCGACTTGGTTTTTTCCGGGTTGGGAAACCACCACAAAGCCAGGAGCGAAAGGATCAGGAAGGCAGCGACGAGCGCCACACCGCCAAAACGCGAAATCGCTTCTTTATGGGTGTGATGAAATTCACGGTTCGCAGAAGTGTTCCTCCGCTGAAGGTAGCCTTTCAAAATCAGCGGAATGCTTGCCCACGAAACAAAAAATCCGATTCCAACAAAGGAGAAAACAGCGGAAATATCCATGTGACGTCAATAGCCTGCTCAGGAAATTGTAACTTTATAAACTGTGGCGAGATTACATTTCAGAGGCCGGTAATCAAATCTAATCAAGCTGAGCAATTTCCAGCCGGCGAATGTCGAGTGTTAAATAGTTTTGAGAGTTCCGCCTTTTACTTCCCAACGATTCAGGTCACGACCCAGTTCGCGGGGCCAATTCTCTTCGGTGCAGGTCATGAAAACCTGGCTTCGCGCCTGATGCACACGGTTGAGCAATGGCAGAAAACCGGCACGCCGCTTTGAATCGAGTTCGCCCATCACATCGTCGATCAGGAGAATCGGCGGCGCGCCGTGAATGCCGGTCAGATATTCGGCTTGAGCCATTTTCAAGGCGATGGCCAGCGACCGTTTCTGGCCTTCGCTCGCGTATTTGGCGGCGGATTTTTCGTCGAGCATCAGTTGCAGTTCGTCGCGATGCGGGCCGATCAAGGTCGATCGAAAACTGCGCTCCCTCGCGCGCGACTGAGTCAGTTCCAGGGCGAAGTCGTTCTTTACGGTAGGCTGGTAAACGAGACGCAATTCCTCGGCGTCGCTGGAAATGCGGCGATAGGCCAGGCGCGCCAGCGGGGAAATCTTCGGAAGTAATTCCTGACGGAAGCGAATGAGCTGATTGCCGATCTGCACGAGTTCGCGGGTGAAACTTTCCAGGGCCGCCTCGTCGAGGGATCGTTGCTTGAGCAGGGCGTTGCGCGAGCGAAGCGCCTGGGCGTAGCGTTGCAGCAGCGGCAAATAAACGGGATGCGTTTGCGCAAGCAGCAGATCAAGAAAACGCCGCCGCGAACGCGCCGCGCCTTTGACGAGTTGCAAATCTTCGGTGCAAAAAACCACGGCGCGAAGGGTGCCGAAATAATCGGCGAGCTTGCGCACCGGCTGTGCGTCGAGGCTGAGTTTTCGCTCGGCGCTGGACCAATAGATTTTGATTTCATGGGCCCCCTGGCCAACAACATTTGCGCCCACGAAGTATCCCTTTTTGCCGTGTTGCACCATTTGCGCGCCGCCCACTCCGCGAAAGGAACGAAGTGTTGCCAGAAGATAAATTGCTTCGAGAATATTGGTTTTGCCTTGGGCATTGTCGCCGAGGAGCACGTGAAACCCGGGCGCAAAATCGACATCCAACCGCGCGTAATTGCGGAAGTCACGAAGTCGGAGATGCGTCAGTTGCACGGGGACAGAATTGAGAAGTCGGAAGTCAGAAGCCAGTAGATTTCATCGCGGAGCGCAGAGTAAAAAGGCAGAATTAACAAGAATTACAGAATTTTTTCCGATGAACTCCCGCTGCCTTGAGTTCTGTAAATTTTGTTAATTCTTTCTGAACTCACCCTCTTGATCCCGTGGTGATCGTCAGGAATTCGGGACCAGATTCGTCGCGACATCAGTGCAATACGCTTTGAACGCCGGGACAATTCCGGCGAGCGCGCTCAAAGCAATAATTCCCGCCGGCGCCAAAATCATGACGGGATGCAGCGCAAATACGTCCAGCACGACGCCGGTTTGTGCGCGGATGATTTGTGCAACGGTCGTCATCAATGCGGCGTAAACTGCAAACGCGATGCACATTCCCAGAGCGGAAATCGACATCGCTTCCAGCACCACAGAAAGAAAGATCGTTCCCCGGGTTGCGCCGAGCGCGCGGAGAATCGCAATCTCTCGACGCCGTTCGTTCATTGAATTGTAAATGCTCGCGAGAATGGAGGCTGCCGCCACGATCGCCACGAGATAAGCGACAAGTGCCAGCACGCGATCGAACCAGCTCACTTTGTCGAGCAGTTGCGCCATAATTGTTCCGATCGGCCACGCGAGAGTCAGGCGCGTTCCCTGCTGGTCGTATTTCATCTGCAACAGCTTCCCTGCGATGGGGCTTTTGAATTTCAGCAGCACCGCGCTGACTTCGGTTGAAGCTTTCTCTGTGTGGCCGCTCATGTTTTGCAAACCTTCCAGCGGAATCCAGATCACGCGATCGGCAGGCGTGTTTGCTGGTTTTAAAATGCCGACAACGGTGTAGCTCTCTTCGTGCGCCTCTTTCTCATTGAAATTGAGGCCGTGATACGGATGAAATTCATCGCCTACTTTCAGTTTTAGCTGCTGCGCAACGTAACTTCCGACGAGTGCTTCCTGATAACCCGCTTCGAAAAAACGGCCTTTGCCGTCCACGGAATGTTTGTGTCCGGGCGCGAACTCGTTTTGCGTAAACATCTCCGGCAATGTTCCGACGAGCCGGTAACCGCGGTAATTATCGCCGACGGAAATCGGCGCAGCGAAGGCGACATTCGGATCCGCTTTGATATCCAGATAATCCTGCCACTCGATATTTCCAGGCGAGGTTTCGAGGTGGAAAATCGAATTCAACACGAGTTGAAGCGGCGAGCTGCGCGCTCCGAGAACGGCGTCGAAACCGCCGTTAATTTGCGTGAACGTTTTTTGCGCCTGCGTTTTTACGACCCACACAGCGATCAGCAATCCGCCCGCAAGCGCAATCGAGCCCGCCGTGATCAACGTCGAGAGTAGATGTTGTCGCAGGCTGCGGAAAACGATTTGCCAAAGATTCATGCGGGCAAATGCGGAACGGTTTGAAATGAGAAGTTTGCACGGGCGGCTCGATTGATTTTTTCGAGATCGAGCACCGATTCAAACTGCGCCAGCACGTCGCGATCATGGCTGACCAGCAAGAGCGCCGCGTCATTTTCGCGGCAGGCTTCGCGAATGAGCTTCAGCGCCTCACGCGAATTTTGATGGTCGAGATTGCCAGTCGGTTCGTCCGCGAGAACCAGTTTCGGGCGATTCGCCAAAGCGCGCGCCACCGCCACGCGTTGTTGCTGGCCGGTGGAAAGTTGACGCGGATAATGTTTTAATTTTTCTGAAAGCCCGACGCGCTTGAGCAATGCGATGGCAAAATCACGGTCCACACCAGGCCCAAACGACATGCCGAGTAAAACATTCTCAAGCGCGGTGTAGCCTTGCAGCAAATTGAACGTTTGAAAAATGTAGCCGATCGATTCCGCTCGAAGGCGATCGCGCTGCGGTTCGCTCAGCGAAGAAATTCTCCGCCCGGAAATCGTGATTTCTCCGGAGTCCGGCTTCAGAATGCCGGCGATCAGATTGAGTAGCGTGGTTTTTCCCGAGCCGCTTTCTCCGCGCAGCGCCACGTGCGCTTTTTCTTCGAGCTGGAAATCCGGGACGTCGATGACGGCGTGGATTGATCCGTCGGGTGCGCGGAAAGTTTTCTTTAACTCTGAAATTTCCAGCAGCGACATGGCGCGGCTATTTGATTGAGGCTTCCGCCTTTTTCATCACGTCGCTGATTTTCACCGTGGAACCGCCCTGCCGTTTGCTTTCGTCCGCCGCTTCCATAAACGCGAAAAGCTCGATTGTTTCTTCCGGAGAGACCGGCGCGATTCCCGTTTGGAAAAACTTCATCACTTCGCGCAGGAACGGCGTGTAATCGCCGCCGGGCTTCTGATCCAAAACAGCTTTGCTTCCGAAAACCGTGACGCGATACGGCTCGACGGCGTTGCGCAATCCGCAGAGCGTTCCGACTTTTCCGCCTTTCCAGACGCCGGTCACGACGTCGGTGTCTTCGGTCGAGGTGCGGACCACGGTTTCGCAACCCGTGCCCATGATCGTGAACAAGGCTTCAGTCGGATGAATGCCATACCAAAAGAGGTCAGGGTGATGCGCTTCGAGGTGGGCCGGTCCAGTGGAAATCGCGCCGCGTAGTTCGCCGAAATTCGCGCCCTTCAATTCGATCAGGCCGGGATAATACCGCAGCGACGAGGACGAAAAGCAGGGCACGTTGTTTTCTTTGGCGAGCCGGAAAATTTTGATCGCATCGGCGAGCGAACCCGCGACGGGCTTGTCGATGAACAACGTTTTCTTCGCTTTGATGGCCGGGATTGACTGCTGCAAATGCGGGCGGCCATCGACGCTTTCGAGCATGACCACATCGACTTCTGCGCAAAGCGCCTCGATGGAATCGACGATTTTCACTCCGTATTTTTCCTGCAGTTCCTTGGTGTATTTTTCAACGCGCGACCAGCTTTCCTTGATATCGGGACTTCCGCCTTTGAACGCCACTACGACTTTTCCACCGGGAATGTAATTTTTGTCGCTCGCGTCATTGAAACGGCGCGTGAACTCAGTGCAATGAGAAGTGTCCAGCCCGATGATGCCGATGCGAATTTCAGCGGCGTAACTCGAGGTGGTTGCCAGCAAGGAAGCCAGAGCGGTCATAACGAATAGTTTCATAAATTTTTTGCGTAACTTCGCTAGGTTAACGAAGCATATTGGACGGAAAAGGAATATTTCCGATTCACTTCGAGCAAAATGGCTTTTCACAACCCTGCTCCCTTGGTTGAATATCCGAGAATGACTATTTGGGAGAATTATCCTTCTGCGCGAAACCTTCGCGACTGGCGCACGAGTAAATTTCTGGCATTCACGTTGATCGAACTGCTCGTTGTCATCGCGATTATCGCCATACTCGCCGCGCTGCTATTGCCTTCTCTCGCCAAAGCCAAGAACCGCGCGCATCGAACGTCTTGCATCTCGAACCTCCGCCAGATCGGGCTGGCCGCTTCCATGTATCTTTCGGATAACGCGAATAAATTCGTTTCTGTTCCAGACGGGGATTTGCAGCTCACTCCACCCGTTGATACTTCAGGCAAGCGCTACAATTCCATGGGCTCATTCATGCCGCTTCTCCATTCCTACGTCGAAAATGTTCGAATCTGGCTTAGCCCGCCCGTTCCCGCCATTCGCGCGGACCAGTGGCAAAACCACTTCTTCGGGCCTTGGCGGGAAAATGGCACCAACGCACCAGAACGTGGTTCGGCAAATTACATCAGCGACAAGCTCGCCGAAATCAACCCCGCTTCGGCGCGATATCTCCGTGGTCGCACGCCTGAAAGCGTTGCCACGGCCAGGAAAACAAGTGTCTCCGATGAGGAATGGTTAATGAGCCCGTTCTTCGAAAAAACCTGGTGGCCTGGGTTTAAGGATCAATGGACCATTGGCCAGAGCGAGCCGCCCTCAGGCGGCTGGTCGGCTCACAACGGCGGACGTAACCAGATTTACCTCGATATGCACGCCGGTTGGGTTCGCAAGAACATCGACCGTTGACCTGACGGATGCCTCTAGCCGGGCTGAAGCCAAAGCAAAAAGCTTTTCACCCGCCCGGTGTTCCTCTTGAATTCTTAGCGAATGAAAGTTTTTGTCATCGGTTCTGGCGGACGCGAGCACGCGCTGGTTTGGAAACTCGCGCAATCGCCGCACGTCACGGAAATGTGGTGCGCGCCAGGAAATGCTGGAATCGAGCAGGAACACTTGCGCAATGGTAAAAAAGTTTTGTGCGCCAACATCGCCGCCGACGACTTGGAAACGTTGCTCGCCTGCGCGCAGATGAACAAAATCGATCTGACCGTGGTTGGACCGGACAATCCCCTCGCGCTCGGCATCGTCGATTTATTTCAGGCTAACGATTTAAAAATTTGGGGCGTAAACCAGAAAGCCGCGCAGTTCGAGTCCTCCAAAGTTTTCTCCCAAAGGTTCATGGAGAAATACGGCATTCCCACTGCTGCCGCGGGAACTTTTACCAACGTCGGAGCCGCGAAGAAATTTGCCGCCAGGCTGGGCCGATGTGTCGTGAAAGCCGACGGTCTCGCGCTGGGGAAAGGGGTTTTGATCTGCGCCAACGCCGCCGAAGCCGAGCGGGCCGTGGACGAAATCATGGTCAGCAAAACCTTTGGCTCGGCCGGTGCGCGCGTCGTCATCCAGGAATTTCTCGAAGGAATCGAAGTTTCCATGCACGCGCTCTGCGATGGGAAAACCGCGAAAATCTTTCCGACGTCGCAGGACCACAAGCGTGCGCTCGATGGCGACCTCGGCCTGAATACCGGCGGCATGGGCACCTATTCGCCCACGCCGTTCCTGACCGATGCGCAGCTTGCCGAGACGGCGCGACGCGTCCTCGAACCGTTCATGCGCGGTTGTGTGGAGGAGGGGATTGATTACCGCGGCATTTTGTATCCTGGCGTGATGCTCACGAAAGATGGGCCGAAGATCCTGGAGTTCAACGCGCGGTTCGGCGACCCGGAGACGCAGGTTTATCTCACGCGCCTGGAAAATGATCTTGTCGAACTGCTCGACGCCAGCGCGAGCGGAACGCTCGGCAAGATGGAACTAAAATGGAGTCCGCAAGCCAGCGTCTGCGTGGTCATGGCCAGCGGCGGTTATCCGGGCAACTACGCGAAAGCCAAAGTCATCGACGGAATTGATGCCGCGAATGCGCTGCCGCAAACAAAAGTTTTCCACGCCGGAACGGCGTTGAAGGATGGTCAAATCGTGACGGCCGGCGGGCGCGTCCTCGGCGTGACCGCGTTGGGCAACGATCTAAAATTGGCGCAAGCAGCCGCCTATTCGGCCGTCGAGAAAATTCATTTCGAAGGAGCGCAATTTCGTCGCGACATCGCTGCTAAAGCGATGGCTTGATGTATTGAACGGGCTTTTGACCGGTCAGGAATTATCTCAGCATTTTCAACCTCTGGAGTTATTTTATTCATTGCCAACGAGAGTAAAAGGCCAGATTCAAATCTGATTTCCGCTTTCACTCTCTTCTCGAACTTTCACTTCGGTTTTGTCATTGCCTAGGCTTTTTTCTGCCAACCCGGGCAAACCTGTGCTGCGCTGTTTAAAAGGAATCACCACCTCATCTCCTGTCACGGTGGGTTGAAGCCAGTTCGCGGGAAGGAATCGGATTTTTTCCTGGCGTGACAAAACTTTCGCCCATCCATCAATCGGTTTTCCCCCGAATTGAAAGGTGTCGAACCCATCTTAGGTTTTAGGCCACAGGAGATTCACTCGGCTTTTGCCCGTGTTTCACCGCAACGCAGAACCTAATCATTATGAAAAACAAAAAAATATTCACAGTTATTGTCGCCGGCGGTCTGGTTTTTGGAATCAGCACGGCATTTGCAGCAAAGCAGCCGTCTGATCAAAGCGGCCAGGATCCCTCGACCCAGAGCAGTCAGGAGAAAAGTACGCAGGTCACGCCTCCTTCCACAGGAGGTTTGAATGAGCCATCGGGTGCAGCAGCGGCAGCGCCCTTTGATAAAGAAAAATTCGTCAAGGAATCCGCGCAAGGAGCCTTGGCTGAAGTGAACGTGGGGCAACTTGCGACCCAGAAGGCGCAGGATCCGGCAATCAAAGAGTTCGCACAGAAACTGGTGACGGATCATTCTGGGCTTGTATATTTTACAAACGCATGGACGGCCAATGTCCAAGGGGATGGTTTAGGCTCGTCGGCATGAAAATTTCTAAGATTGAGGCGGGAGAGCCGGTTTTGCAGCAATTGGCACAGGCGTATGGCAATGAAGCCAGGGCGCGTGC
>CANJXF010000084.1 GCA_947478865.1 Verrucomicrobiales bacterium
ACCCAACACCGCCTCCCGGCTGATCCCATTCTCCGCCAGTAACTCGTCAATCAATCCATCCGCTCTTCTCCTCGCTTCTTTCTGCTCTTTGGTCATATCTGCTTTTTCCTCCAGTTATAACCCAAACACAATCTTTCTGATACGCTCATTTATTTGGATTAAGACGTGGTTCAGACGCCCGCTGGCCAGACGTTATTCTAAGTCAGGCTTTTGTTAAGAAGTTTCTGCCCAACTTCTTCAATCCTCTCCGCACTTCCGGGAGCGACGCGGCTCCATGCGCCCATTTCCACTTCATATCCACCCTCGGCGTAAGCGCGCCGGATCGGCAAATAGCCAACCCAACCGTTGGCGTAGCCAATGACAACGGCTGCGCCTGATTTTTTCAGGACCAACCCCGTCTCGACAAATGCTTCTCCAGGGATGGAAATAATCTTTAGCGGACCGACACGCATCAATTGCACCTCGGCGCTGATCGGCCCTTCCGCAATTTTCAGAGCGAGTCGAAGTATCCGGTCCGTGGCGAACGATGGATTGAATTTAGCCGTTTGCTCCGCCTCATAAACGCTTGGACACTTTCGCGACTCAAGCTCGACGAACTCCGAGCAACATTGAATCGAAGCCTCTTCCATTGCCGGTTTGCTTCGGCGAATTTCTTCGATCGCAGCGCGGCCCAACCTCTGCCCAATGCGTTGCACATCGTCAAAGTTGGTCGAAACCGAAACCGTATTCACATTGCCCGCCGCCCCATTTGTGAAAAGGCAAGTCGCGCCGGGAAATGATTTTTCCACTTCCGCAGCAGCAGCCCCCGGATAGTCCGCGGAAACATGAGGCAAAAGCATCGCCACAACCGGATGCGCCGCATAGTTCAGAAGGACTGCGTGCGGACGACCATCCCGTTTTTTGAAATGGAGGACAGACAAGTCTTCATCGACCACACCGGGCATTGCGATTTTTTCGGCGGTCGGCAAGGGTCCGGAGCGGCTCAATTTACCGTCACGCAAAAGGATCCGCCGGTTCCGCGCTATTCCTTCCACCTTCGCTGCGCCAAAAAAGGCGTTGACGCGAACGCGGTTTCTCCACGCTTGAATCAGCGTATTGGACAAAACTTTGACCTGCTCCTCCAGCCATGCCTCGACGCCGGCGGTTTTACGCAGGTCGCTCAGGCAAATTGTTTCCGGAGTCGAATGAGCGTGCGTGCTGGCGACCATGATGGACTCCGGGCGCAATCCGGTTTTGGACGCCACCCGCTGGCGCACCTCGTTGGTGAAATCACGACCCGGTCCGAGCAGAGAGTTGTCGTAGCCGATCGAATCAGCAGTCAAAATCGCGATGGATTGCGTCCCGTCATCCAGCACCAGCGCCCGGGCGAACAGCGCATCATGCACGCCTTGGAACAGCGCGGAAGTTCCGTTGGCCGAGGAAGTTAAGTAAGGAATCCAAATGGGCGGAGTGATGCGCTGCTTCGCAACGCCAGCGCACAAAATTTGCTCGGCAAGCGGGCTCCCGGCTGACCGTGTAGCGCATCCCGCCAGAGCTGTAGCCCCTAGAATTCCGGCGACGGCGGCGCAATCCTCCATGAACCGGCGGCGGGATATCTTCTGCTGAATTGTCGTGTCGATCACTTGAAAATCTTAGAGCGCAGGAAGTTCAAATTGCCACTTGCTTCCTAAAAAATGCGACCCTATATTGCGCGCTCTTTTTAAGAGAAAGCTGAATTTATGCGACGACCAAAAGGTATCAAGACAAGAAAAGCAGTGGCCAAACGTTTTAAGATCACGGGAAGCGGCAAAGTAAAGCGCTCACGTGCCGGCAAGCGCCATTTGCTGCAAGGCAAAAGCTCCAAACGCCGCCGGAGCCTCGGCACGGCCAAAATGGTCGACAAGACCGATATGTATCGCATTTTGCAAAATTTGCCGTTCAGCCACTAATAATCTCAACATTTTAAAATCCCATGCGTGTTACAAATGCCCCAGCCTCCCGCAAACGCCGTATCCGGACACTGAAAGCCGCCAAAGGCTTTCGTTTAAAACGGTCAGCTCTCTATCGCTACGCGGCCGACGCTCTCGATCACGGCCGCCAATATGCCTATCGCGATCGTAAAAACAAAAAGCGCACCTACCGTGGACTCTGGCAGATCCGCATCAATGCCGCCGCTCGCGCTGCGGGAACGACTTACAGCCGATTCATCGAAGGTTTGAAAGCCGCCAACTGCATGTTGGATCGCAAGGTCCTGGCAGATCTCGCCGCCACCGACGCCGTCGCATTTTCAGAATTGGTAAAACTCGCGCAATCCGCGTTGAAGACCAAAGCTCCTAAAACAGCCAAGGCTTAATTCAAATTTGCTCAACCAACAGGCGACCAATCAAATGGTCGCCTGTTTTTTTTGGAGCTGGCCGCCCCACGCTTTTCCAGAAAATAGTTCTGTAATTTTCCCCAATTCTGTCAAAACTCTCTGCGCACTATGTCTTTCTTGAATGAACTCGAACCATTGAAACAAGCCGCGCTCGCCGATTTAAAATCGGCAACCGATTTGGCTGCGTTGGAACAAACCAAAGGAACCTACCTTGGCGCCAACGGAAAATTTACCGCGCTGATGAAACAACTCGGCACGCTGTCCAAGGAAGAACGTCCCGCCGCCGGAAAGCTTGTCAACCAGGCCAAAGTGGAATTAGAAAATGCGCTGGCCGAGCGCCGGTCTGATTTGGAATTGAAAGCCGCCCTTCCAAAGGAACCGACCGACTTCACGCTGCCGGGCCGGCGTCGTTCGCTGGGAAAACTTCATCCCCTGACACAAGTCTCGGATGACATCGTCCGCGCCTTTCGCAAGATTGGTTTCGCGGTCGCCGACGGCCCGGAAATTGAGGATGAATATCATTGCTTCGATGCGCTGAACACGCCGGCGGATCACCCTGCCCGCGATTTGCAGGATACGTTTTACGTGGCCCCGGGCACGTCTCCCGCAACGACCCAAACTCCTTCGCGATTGCTGCGCACCCATACCTCGTCCGTACAGATTCGCGTCATGCAAAAGCAACCGCCGCCGGTGCGGATCATTTCCTTGGGCCGCGTTTTTCGACGCGACAATGCCGATGCCACACATAATCCGACCTTTCATCAGATCGAGGGACTTTACGTGGATAAGAACGTCACCGTGAGCGACCTGAAAGGCACGGTTGAATTCGTTTTTAAAGAACTGATGGGATCCGACGTGAAGGTCCGCTTTCGTCCGCATTATTTCAGCTATACCGAGCCAAGTTTTGAAATCGATTTCTCAAGCTCGCTCGTGAAAAAAATGGGCAAGGACTGGCTGGAAATTGCCGGTTGCGGGATGGTGCATCCGCAGGTTTTTGCAAATGTCGGATACGATCCCGAAGTCTGGAGCGGCTGGGCGTTTGGTTTTGGAATCGAGCGGATTGCGATGATTCGATACGGAATCAACGACATCCGTTTGTTTTACGAGAATGACGTGCGCTTTTTGAGACAGTTTTAGGCTTCCTTGCTTTTGAAGAGGACGAGGCAAAGCGGACGGTTTAGTTTTGAACATCAGCAGCAACCAATCGTTTTCGATTTCCTTGCCATTGCCCTTGGAACGGCCCCCCTGATACGAACCTCATTGAGGTTTCAAATCACCGATGCCCGCGATAATAATTCATGCCCAAACAATATTTGAATGGTGCGCGTGGCGGGAGTTGAACCCACAACCTTCGCCTTCGGAGGGCGCCACTCTATCCAATTGAGCTACACGCGCTTTGCACTACCGGGGCAAGCTAGGCGATGCTTCCGCGTTCGGCAATCAGTTTCACAATTCGATTCGCTCGCAAAGACTACCCAGGCGATCCGGTTGAGTTTTTGAGGAAGCGAAGTAGCTTTTTCCATGAGCAAATTAAGCGTCGCAAGTTTTAACGAATTGGACCAGGCGGAGGCAGTCAAAAAACGGCTCGAACAAGCCGGGATTCACGCCGAAATCTATGACGAATCCACGCTGCAGCGTTTCTGGTTTCTTTCGGAGCCGCTGGCCGGAAAAAAACTGCGCGTGGACGAAAAGGATTTTGAGCGGGCCAAGGAGGCCCTCAATGCGCTTGACGCCTCGGAGGGGACATTGCACGACGCAGTGCGCTGTCCGGAATGTCATTCACCGCGAGTCGATTATCCGTCTGCGACGCGAAAATTCATCGGGCCGACCTTGGTGGAAATCTTCTGCACCACCGCGCATGTTTGTGACAAACAATTCTACTGCCACGATTGCCATTACACGTGGAGCAAGGAAGCCAAGCTCGAACATGAAACCGACTTACTGGGCTGGCCCGTAAAAAAGGAAATCAAGGCTTCTCAGGCTTAAGAATGGCGATGGCGAAGGAGTCCTCCTTCAAATATTTTTGCGCGGCCGCTTTGATTTGTTCGACGGTGACGGCTTCGTAGCTAACGTCGTCGCAATTGCTGTAGTCGTAGCCAAGCCCGTAAAGTTCATCCAGCGTCGCAAGCATCGCATAGCCACCGAGATCCTGCCGACCGATCTTCTTCTGGCCGATGACCTTGGCCTTCGCCCGCTTTAATTCCTCAGCGGACAACCCTTCCGTGCGCAACAACTCGGCCTCCTTCAGCAACTCCTTTTCAACCAGGTCCAATTTCTCCGGCATGGTGCCCACGTAAAAGGCAAAGTAGCCCGGGACGAGCCCGGGAAAATGCTGCGCGCCGACGAAGTAGGCCAGGCCCAGATTCTCCCGCACCCGCACAAAGAGCCGGGAACCGAGATCGCTGCAGGCCTCCTGAATCAGCTCCAACGCGTAGCGATCTTCGTCATAAACCGTCACGCCCGGAAAGCCAACCAGGAGCACGGCTTGAGTTTTGTCGCGGGTTTCTTCGGTCCGCACCATTTGCGTAAACGGCTGGGACACGGTGACCTTCGCCGGCACGAAGGATTGCCTCCAATCTTCAAAACTTTTTTTCACGGCGACTTTGACCTCCTGCGCGTTGACATCGCCAAAGACGGCGAGGACGCAGTTAGCGGGCGATACGAAATTCTGATGAAATTCCCTCAGTTGAGAAAGCGTGACCGCCCTGACGCTCGACTCGGTTCCGATGGAGGCCAGACCATAATTGGCATCGCCAAACAAGGAGCGGCGCATCATGCGTCCGCCGGTTTGCAGCATGTGATCGTTTTGCGCCTTGATGCCAGCGAGTTGAAACTGTTGTTCCCGCTGAAATGCTTCCGCCGGAAACTCCGGGTGCAAGAGAACATCGGCGAGCAGGTTCAGGCCAACTTCGAAATCGCTGCTCATCACCTCGACGCTGACGCCGAAACTGTTGTTGCCGCCGAACGTGTCGATGCTGCCGCCGACCGACTCAATCTCGGTGGCGATTTGTTCCGCAGTGCGTTTGCGCGTGCCCTGCAAAAGCATTTTCGAAGCAAGTTGAGTCAGGCCGTTGTTCTCCGGAGTCTCCACGAGCACGCCGCCTTTCAATCCGGCGCGAAATTGCACAAAGGGCAGACGATGATCTTCTTTGACGAGCAGCCGAAGCCCGTTGGCCAGTTCAAATTTCTGAATCGCGCTTTCCGCATGAATTTGCGCGGTTTCAGTTTGGGCTGGAGCCGAACCGGCCGGGAGCAACGCGTATAAATTCCGGTTGCTGACGGTCAGGTATTCACGAGCAATTCGTTGCAGGTCAGTGCGGGAGACTTGTTTCACGGCGGCTAGATAGCGCTCCGAAAAACTCAGGTCATTCGCCGCCATCCAATTGCCGCCCAGATCTTGCGCCTGGCCCTGCATCGTTTTCCGGGCGGCCAAAGTCGCGGCAATAAATTGTTTAATCACCTTGGCCAGTTCATCGACAGGAACGGGTTCGGTTTTCAGCCGTTCAACCTCCTCGATGATGGCTGCTTTCGCGGCCGAAAACTTGTCCGCGTCAACACTGGCGCTGATGCCGAAAAGCCCGGTATCGCCGGGAGTGTAAGTCCACGCGTCGATGGAATTCACCAGCGCTTTTTTCTCGCGGATCTCCCGGAACAGACGCGAGCTGCGGCCATTTCCAAGGAGGGTTGCAAGGATATCGAGCGCCGGGAGATCGGGATGGCGGACGTCGGGGATATGCCAGCTGAAAAAAACGTGGCCGAGTTCGATCGCCGCTTCTTCAAGGAGCTCGCGCGGCGCGGTCTGCTTCGGTTCAAGAGCGAGGACGGCCTGCGGCACCGTCTTCATTTTCGATTTGGAAAATGCGGTGGTGATTTGCGCAACGACTTCGTCATGTTTCACGTTGCCGACCACGACCATGAAAATGTTGTTCGGCGTATAGCGTTCGCGATAGTAATCGCGAATATCTTCGGGCTTGAGCTCATTGAAAATATCGGGATAACCGATCACGGTGAAGCGATACGGGCTTTGCGTGAACGCTGTTTCGAAAAGGCGCCGGCTGGCGCGGCGGTCAGGATCGTCCTGATTCATGTCCATCTCGCGGCGGATGACGTCGAGCTCCTTGGCTAATTCCTCAGCGGGCAACGTGGCATTCTGCATGATGTCGCAAAGGACATCCACGGCGACCGTCGCTCCCGTGTCCGGCGCGTTGATCCAATAAACGGTGCGATCAAATGACGTGTAGGCATTCATGTAGCCGCCGACGTCTTGCACCTCCTGGTCGATGCGCCCGGCTCCTCGCGTCGTGGTTCCCTTGAACAGCATGTGTTCGAGCACGTGCGAGAGGCCGGCACCAAGCCATTTTCCCTCGTGAATACTTCCGGTCCTGCACCACGCCTGGGCTGAAACCACGGGCGCGCTGCGATCTTCGCGAACGATGATCGTCAGGCCGTTGGGCAATGTCGTGATGCGGACGCCGGAGGGAATGCTGGGAATATCTAGAGTCATTTTAGAGATGCGCTACGGAGCTGGGGAATTAATGAAATCAAAACCAGGCGATCAGCGTTCGGCTGCGCTGGGCTGAGATGCAGATGCTTTGTTTTTGGGGAGAAATGGCTGCCGAAAAGCGTCGTCGAAATTAAACCCGTCTTTGAAATCATCGCGGGTATCTTTCTCCGTCTTGGCCAGGAGATTGTTCCCGACCATGTTAAAAACCATTTCGCCAAAATCTTCACAGGAACGAATGCCCCACTCTTCGAGAACGGTCAAGGTCATCGGGCCAAATTGTTCCAAGCCGTAATCGCGAATTCCATCCAGCAGTTCCTTGCCTGAGACGTGGCGAATTTCATCCTTCTTCACCTTGCCAACCATCTTTTGCGTGTGGTCGAGCGCCTCGCGCAGGAAGAAATATCCATCCCGATGAAAACGCGGATCGTCCCTGACGATCTTGTCTAATACCGCTTCAAAATTAACTGCTTGCATGATTTTATGGTGCCGCGTTTTCGGCTGTGACGGAGGGCGGATGCGACAGGCGATAACTTTTTACCGCCCACCCCACCAAAAGCAACGAGATCGTGAAACACAATACCAAACGCTCCTGCCTGGTCAGCCAACCCTCACCGGAAATATAGTCTTTAAGCTTACGATTCACAATGAGCGCACTGGTGTTTCACGATGCGCGGGGAACGGCGCAGGCCATTTTGCAGCCAGAGCCGCCAGACCATCCAGAGCGCTTCACGGACAATTTTGCCTGACATCTTCGAGGTGCCCTGGAATCGGTCGGTGAAAATAATCGGCACTTCCACCACTTTCATTCCCTGCCGCCAGATGCGATGCGTCATCTCGATCTGGAACGTGTATCCGTTGGATTGAACCTCCTGCAAATTAATCGCTTCCAAAGCGCGCCGCCGAAAGCATTTGAACCCGCCCGTAGGATCGCTGAAAGGCATTCCGGTAATGATGCGGACGTAGCGCGCCGCGCCCGTGCTCAGGAGCAACCGTTTCAGCGGCCAGTTGATCACGCGAATGCCGTTGCAATAACGCGAGCCCAAAACAAGGTCGGCGTCTTTCGCCGCTTCAATAAATTTCGGAATGTCATCCGGGTTGTGCGAGAAATCGCCGTCCATTTCCATGATGAATTCGTAATCGCGCTCCAAAGCCCAGGCGAAACCGGCGCAATAGGCGCGACCCAAGCCGTTCTTCTCCGCGCGATGCAACACGTGAATGCTCGGATGTTTGGCGGCAAGCTCGTCGGCGATTTTCCCGGTTCCATCGGGAGAATTGTCATCGACGACCAGCAAGTCCACGGAGGGTTGGAGATTCAACAACCGTTCCGCCATCGGCGGAAGATTATCCCGCTCGTTGTACGTCGGCACAATCACGAGAGTTTTGTTGGTGCTGCCCATTTGCGCAGAGAAGTAATCCGAGTTGCCCGCAAAGTTCAAGGTTCAAAACGAATTCGCAAAAGGCGAAGCCTCCGGAAATCGGGAAACAAAGCCTTGGGCCATGACCCACCGTTCGCGACGTCGATTTGCCTGGAAAGACTCTGCGGCGCGAAAGATCGAAAGCAGAAGTCCGCAAACCAGATTCTAGATTCCAAACACTGCGGCGGGCGACGGCAGGTTTCTTTTTATTTCATCGAGCCGATAGCCGAAGCCGCTTCCGCTGATCGACGATAAATCCACTTTCCCGCCCCGCCGCCGATAAATTCCCGGGTGAATTTTTTCCTCGGGCGCGGAAGCATCCGGGTAGAATTGCATGGCGTTGGTTTCCACGCCCAGGATTGTTCCGACGTGCGCGGCCAAAAGCAGGTGAGGAACTTGGGCCAGCATCGGATTGGTCAAATCCTGCACCATCAGCTGCATGCCGTTGGCTTTCGCCCAACACGCGCTGAGCAGCGCGCCGGTTTGCGTCTTGCAGGTTTTGAGAGCGACGCCGGTCCAGCCCAATTTGCGGCCGAGCTTAACCATTCTCCAGTCGTGCGCGCTTTCATCGAGGAACAACGGCTTGCGCGCCGCCACGCTGCGCACGTCGATCTGGTTGGTTTCAAGTTCGTAGGGAAATGGCTGCTCGACGTAAAGCAGCATCAAAAATAATTTCGGATGCTCGGCGCGAACCCGGTCCAGGATTTCGTTGACGTAATCCGGGTCTGTGACAGTGCAATTGAAATCGGCCGTGAGCCACTCAACGCCGGAGTCCAGGGCGATCCCCCCCACTTTTACCAGGCGCTCGTAGTCCCAATGCAAATCGTTGCCGCGCAGTTTGACTTTCAAACATTTCAGGCCGTCGCGCGCAATCCAATCGCCCAGAACGACCGGATAATCATCCGCCGGTTCTGAGCCGTTCAGTTCGGCCGCATCCAGCGGATCGAGGCCGCCGACCAAATGCCATGCCATCAATTGCTGCGGCGCATCCGGGACGAGGAAATCTGCGGGATATTTTCCCCTGAATTTTTCCGCGCCATCGTCTTCCGCAAAAAAAGTTTCGAGCGACCAGTTCATCCATCCGGCATTGTAGGTTTCGTAAACGAAGCGGTTATGCAGATTTCCGAAAGCGTCGTGCAACGCGAGGTCAAACGCGGAGCAGCAAACGAGCGCGGCGAGCAACGGTATTGGCTCGGCGGCGGGGTGCGCGGCATTAAATTCCTGGAGCAAGCCGGGCAAGACGTTCTGCTGAAAACTGTAGCCAACTTCCATGGGGTGGCCGGAGGGGGAATAGGACGCCCAAGCGTTCGCCAGCACGATACAAAAATCCCGTAACGCCGCATGGCGTTCCTCGTAGGCAACGCGGCTCGGCCAAACCCATTGCACGCTCAACGGCGTTTCACCCCAACCTTCTGCGGTGCGACCACTGGCGTCGGACACCAGCAGGCGGACGCGCGCGCAGGAAACATACGTGACCGTTTCACTGCCGAATTTCAAAGGAATCCGGGTGTGAACCGGCAGAAAATAAAGCGTCGCTGCGACGCATCGCACGTCTGTTGCTTTGGGCATAGGGCCTGAGGCTACAGTGGACTTTGCGGAATTTTCCACAACTAAGTAGCCTTTTTGATGGCGCGCTTTCGTCGGAGCCGATTTACGATTAAAGTTGATCATGGGACAGGATCCAAAGCTCAGCCTGCAACCGCCGCGCCATAAAGGCGTGCTTGCGATCGCCGTGCTGAAAATGGTGAAATCGTTCCTGCTGGTCATTATCGGACTGGGCGCGCTTTCTCTGCTGCACCACAACGTCGTGGAACTCGCCCAGCAGTTCATGCACTTCTTGCACGTCGACCCTGCCGGCAAGATTTTCTACGCGATCACCGATCACCTGGAGTTTGTGGACGACAGAAAACTCCGGGAACTGAGTGCCGGAACGTTTTTTTATTCGGCGATCCTCCTGACGGAAGGAATCGGGCTTTGGTTCGAGAAACGCTGGGCTGAATGGCTGACCGTTGTGGTCACCGGGGCATTTATTCCGTATGAGATTTACGAAATCTTCTCAGGCGCCAGCCCGGCGAAATTCTCCGTGCTCACCCTCAATCTTGCCGTGGTCCTTTACCTTTCCGCCCGGCTGCGCACTGATGCGGCCTCGCGCCCATCAGCGGCTGGTTGACGTCTTGGGTTGACGAGCCGGGAAGAGGCAGTTCCTTGTTTGTCACTCGCTCTGGATCCATCGCGCGTAAACCGGTTCGCCGAAGTATTCGTAGCCTTTGTTCTCCAGCGCAGTGCCGCTCAGCATGCCGTGAATAAATCCGTTCTTCTCAACCTGCACGGTATGAAGAATTTTCTTCTCCGGATTTTCCTTGAGCAATAATTGCAACCGGCGGTCCAGCGCGAAATATCTTTGGAACTCCGGGGAAATCTCTTCCGTGAATTTCACCAGCGGATCAAAATCGTTCTTCATCAAATGGCTGCGACCCCAGGTGCCCCCTGCTGCGCTGACAAACGTTTTCCCGTTCAAGAGCGCGATGTCATCGTGATACGCCAGCACGATCAGAAAATGCGGATCGGCCCTCTTCAACCACGTCACCAATTTGTCGCGATGCAGCGCCGTTTCGTATCCGTAGTTGCTGTCCAGGAACGCCAATCGCTCCACCTCGTCCGGGATTTTTTCCACCGAATTCAAATAGCCGAAAATCAAACTGCCTCCTCCGCTGTGCGCGCTCAAAACGATCTTCGGCGCGAAGCCCTCGAAACGATTGCTCACCTTTTCCACCAACTCAAAAACGGCCTTGTCGCCAAATTGCTTTCGCCACGCCGGCCAGGATTTCAGCGAGTTCTCTAGGTAAGCGACGACCAGATGTTCGCTGGTCACCCGCTGACGCAGGAAACGCGTCTGCGCGCCGATCTGTTGGATATTGAAATGCCAATCGTCACCCGCCTTGAGCTTCTTGCCGATGGTTTGTTCGATCGTATTGCCATTGGGCAAACCGTAGAAGATCAGCTTCATCTTCCGGGGCACGGCCAACTGTTCCGCCGAGGGCGCATTGATCACCACGCGAACTCCATGATCGAGCATGAGAAGCATCGTTTGTTCATCGAATGCCGCGCTCTTTTGAAATTCGCCGAGCACAATCCGGTTCGCCGTTGCGACCGCCGAATTCGTTTTCGCTATCTCCCGGGGAAACCCGGAAAAAATATATCGCGCCTGCCGCACGGGCCCTTCGTCGCTCAACAGTCCCGAAAGTTCCCCGCTCGCGAGCACTTGGTCCACCGTTTGGGTCACGCCATTGACCAGCATCCTCTTCTGCACCAGCCGGACACCGTGGCTGTAATCGACCCAGGAAGCAGCATGGCCGAGGTAGAGCGGCTGAATGGCCGTTCCGTTGGTCTGATGCCATCCGTAAATGGCCACTTTCCCGGGCGAAGTCGCAAGCCGGCTCGAGATCACAACATCCTTCTTGTGACCCGCCGTGAGCGTGCCGGGCGGGAAGTTTTTCAAGGCGCTCCGCTGGTCTCGCACAGTTTGATTATGCTGCCGAAAAGCCGCTACCGTGATCATCGCTGGACTCGGTGGAATCGGGGCTGGCGCCAGCTTCAGCGGTGCCGCAGCGTAGATGGCGTTGACCATTTTCCGGGTAGGCAACGTGCAATCGAGCGCGTCAGCAATCCGCTGCGCCGTGAACGGGGTCAATGGCGTGAGAAAAAAATCTTCGCCCGAGCCAACAGAGAGATAGTCAGGCGCGGCGAAGAATGTTCCGACATTGGTTTTTCCGTTCTGAACATTGGTCAGGTTCACCGCGGCGAATTGACGCAAAAGCTCCGGGATATTGCCGTGGATCAACTCGAAAAAAATCCTTTCCTCCCGCTGCTCCAACCTCAGGGTTTCGATTTCTTTTGCCAACTCCCCGCCACTTTTCGCCGCACTGTCTCGCATCGGAAGTTTCAACTCGGCTCCAGAAAGTCCTCCGGGCACGAGCCAGCCAACCAACAGCCAGGCGACGCAATATGCCTTCATAATCTTCTCGCGATCAGGGTCAACCGCTGCCACCACCAAACAATCTTTCCGTTTTCCGTGCCCAGTTGGAAGAGCCTTCGGGCAGACTCCCGCGCACCGGCAATCAACGCCAAAACTTTTTCGCGAGGCGATGGAGGCGTGGCCGCCGTTTCGAAATACCAGTTCAGATCGGGTTGCTTGAACGGTGTGACGTTGCGCTCGACGACATGCAATTGCGCATCTTCGCACAGTTTGCTCCAGGCGAGCGGTGTCACAAAGCAGTGATGGCTGGGGTCGCGCAGTTTTTTAACCGCATGCGACCATGCTTCCGCTTCCGGCTCGTGATCCTGCACCGTTCCGTCGATCAGCAAAAACCAACCTCCGGATTTGAGCACCCGCGCGGTTTCAACGATGAAGCGTTCCGGCGAGCTGAAGTGATGCGCGGCGACTCGGAAGGTCACCAGATCAAAGCGGCCGCTGGCGTAGGGGAATTCTTCGGCGGCGTGCTGCTGAATTTCCACCTTCAAACCTCGTTCCGCCGCAGTCTTTTGGGCGCGATCCAGCATCGGTTGGGCAATGTCCGCCAGCGTGACTTCATGTCCCAGACTGGCTAAATAAAGGCCCGTGTGTCCGGCACCGGTCGCCACATCCAGGATCTGCGCGGGCGCTGGCAACTGGATTTGCTCAAGAGCGATCCGCACGTCGTCCACCCTCTCCAGAATGTGGCCCCGTCCATTTCGCGCGCTTTGCCGGGCAAATTGCTCCTGTGCCGCGCGTTGAACATCATCAAGTTGCATAGTAATTCGGTGATTTTCGGCTCGTTCGTGACATGAATTTGATACAGAGCAATCGCTGGCTTCACAACCTGCATTTCTGGCCCAAAACCAAATCAGAGGCGCTTCGCCGGCTTCCCATATATGTTCCATCCATCCTGAATCGGGACGCCGGAATATAAAGGAAAGACTTTACAGAGCCCTCCGCCAAACCTACACTTTCCGAGAATTTAATGATGAACAGAACTATGGAACCCAAAGTAAAAAATATCGAAGGCTTTCGATTGCACGAACGTGATACCGGATCAGCCGATGTGCAGATTGCTCTTTTGACCGAGCGGATTAATCAATTGACCGAGCATTTGCAGGTCAACAAAAAAGATCACAGCTCACGTCGTGGACTTTTGATGATGGTCGGACAGCGCCGCAAATTGTTGGATTACCTGCACAACACGGACGTCGCCCGTTATCAAACGATCACCAAAAAGCTCAAGCTCCGCCGGTAACTTCGTTCTCGGACGGTTTGGGTTCTTCAACTTCACTGGTTCAAGGCCTTTTCAATTATCTGGAATCGACATACGCGGTCGGTTCCAGTTTCGCTTAAACAACTCGCGTAAGAAATCTCGTTGGCGCTGGGTGATTTCAACCAACTTCCGTTTTGCGGGGGCTGCTTGAAGTTTCTCGGTAAGCTGGCGTTATAAGGAATCAAACATATGGCAGAAAAAGTAACGGCTCAATTAGGAGCCGCTCAGATCCACATCGAAACTGGCAAACTCGCCAAACAAGCCGACGGCGCCGTCACCGTCCAACTCGGGGAAACCATCGTCATGGTTGCAGCCGTCGCTGCAAGCAAAGCCAAACCCGGTCAGGACTTCTTCCCGTTGACCGTTGACTACCGCGAAAAAGCCGCCGCCGCTGGAAAATTTCCCGGTGGTTACTTCAAGCGCGAAGGTCGCCCCACGGAAAAGGAAATCCTTACCAGCCGCTTGACCGATCGCCCCATCCGCCCGCTCTTTCCCAAAGGTTGGTATAACGAAGTCCAGGTGCAAAGTCTTCTGCTCAGCGCGGACGGCGAGAACGACCCCGACATTTTGAGCATCGTCGGCGCTTCCGCAGCGTTGATGGTCAGCGACATCCCTTGGGATGGCCCGCTCGGGGCAGTTCGCATCGGACGCGTTGGCGGACAATTCATCGCCAACCCCACTCACGCCCAGATCGCCGAGAGCGACATGGACATCATTTACGTCGGCAACAGCACGGACATCGTCATGTTCGAAGGTGCCGCGAAAGAAATCTCCGAAGCTGATTTCAATGCCGCTTTGAAATTCGGCCAGGAAGCCTGCCAGCCGCTCATCACGGCGCAAAACGAACTGGCGAAACGCGCGGGCAAGAAGAAACGCGAAATCACGCTCAACATCGTTCCGGACGACATCTTAAACGAAGCCAAGAAGCTCGCGGGCGACCGCATGGTTCCTGCCTTGCTCACCCCGGCCAAGCTCGAACGCGAAAGCAAAGTCAAAGCCATCGCGGACGAAGTCGGCGCGAAGCTCGTCGAAAAATTCGGCGCGGAAAAAGTCACCGAATTCGTGCTCAAAGACGCCTTCTACTACATCCAGAAAGAAGCCGTGCGCGGTTTGGTTCTCGATGCCGGCAAACGCCTTGACGGCCGCACCTTCGATCAAGTTCGCCCGATTTCCTGCGAAGCTGGAATTCTCCCGCGCGCCCACGGCTCCGCCTTGTTCGCTCGTGGTGAAACCCAAGCCGTTTCCCTCGTCACCCTCGGCACGTCCGAAGACGCCCAGGAATTTGATTCCTACACCGGCGGCATTTCGGAAAAGAAATTCATCCTGCACTACAACTTCCCGAACTATTCTGTCGGCGAAACCGGACGCATCAGCGGCCCCGGTCGTCGCGAAATCGGCCACGGCGCTTTGGCGGAACGGTCCGTCGCGCAAATGTTGCCGCTCGAGACCTATCCTTACGCCATCCGCGTCACCAGCGAGATCATGGAATCCAACGGCTCCACCTCTATGGCCTCTGTTTGCGGCGCGACCCTCGCTTTGATGGATGCAGGCGTTCCGATTATCCGCCCCGTCGCGGGTATCAGCGTCGGCATCTGCACCGAATCCGACGACGCTGGCAAAGTCAGCAAGTATAAACTCCTCACCGACATCATCGGTTGGGAAGATGCCTTCTGTGACATGGACTGCAAAATTGCCGGCACATCGCAAGGCGTCACCGGCTTCCAGCTCGATCTCAAGCTCAAGGGCATTTCGCACCAGCTCATGGCCGAAGCCGTTGAGAAGGCGCGCATCGCCCGTTTGTTCATCCTCGGCGAAATGGCCAAGGTCCTTGCCGAACCGCGCAAGGAAATGAGCAAATACGCTCCGCGCATCGTGCAAGTCCGCATCAACCCCGAGAAGATCGGTGCTTTGATCGGGCCTGGTGGCAAGAACATCAAACGCATCGTCGAAGAATCCGGCTGCGAAATTAACATCGATGACGACGGCACCGTGAACATCTACTCCGTCTCCGAAGAAGGAATGAAGCTCGCGCGCAACGCCATCGAAGGCATGACCGCTGAAGCAGAAATCGGCAAAATCTACCGCGGCAAAGTCGTCACCATCAAAGAATTCGGCGCCTTCGTCGAATTCCTCCCCGGCAAAGACGGCCTCTGCCACATCAGCGAACTCGCCAACTTCCGCGTCAAGCAAACCGAAGACATCGTTAAAATCGGCGATGACATCTGGGTCAAATGCCTCGGCGTCGATGACAAAGGCCGCGTGAAACTCTCGCGCAAAGCCGCCATGGAAGATCGCGACAAAGAGATGGCTGACAAAGCCGAAGCGCCTGCTGCACCTGCTGCCTAACCTTCCCGAACCGAATCACGAAACGAGCCGGAGCAATCCGGCTCGTTTTTTTTGCATATCTTGTCTGAACGATTCCCGAACGGCGCGCCCATTTATCGCGGCAGCGCCGCCATCGGCGACCCGGTTTGATCAGTTTGTTTTCAGGCTCTTTCCCAATCCAACACTTCCTTGAGAATAGCCATGCGCCTATCCCTGCAGACCTCAAGGGTTTCCCACCAGAGCCCGTGTAGCAGGACGCAAAGCGGTTTAACTAACCTGAGAGACAGGTCGGTAGAGTTCCATCCAGGTCACGACCAATCTAGGACTAAATGAGGGCTCCCCTTGTAGTTGCAGCGCCAGCCGACTGCTTGGTTTCAGGCTCATTGCAGGACTGCGCCATCAACTTGGCGAAGATTGCTGATGCATGCCTCCTCTGTGATTTGGCGCGTGCCCGGATGAAGTTTGGAACCGTGATCACGGCTCGCAAAATAGGTAACAAAAAAGGCTTAGGAACGGATTCCTAAGCCTCTTTGTGTTAGGACGATTCCGATTACGGAGCTAAAACGTGGGTCGATGGAGTGATCACGCACGTTGGCGCTGCGGAAACAGTCGTCACAGCATAGCTGCTCGCGAAGCCGTTAGTAGCAGTAGCGCTCGCCGACGGGCAGGCCGGAAGAGATCCACCATTGCCACGGCCGAGGTAAGGCTGGATGGTCGAGCCATCTGCAGCGACACTCGCCGTTGCAGCCTGCTTGGTTTCCAAAGCCCATTGCTGGATGGCGCCGTCAATTTGGCGGAGGTTGTTGATACATGCATTCTCCTGTGATTTTGTGCGAGCGCGGATGAAGTTCGGAATCGCGATCGCGGCCAAGAGACCGATGATGGCGACTACGATCATGATTTCAACCAACGTGAACCCGGACTTACGATTTGTTTTTGTTTGCATAGCTTTAACTTTCTTTTCTACGTGCGGCGTGAACGAAACAACAGGCGGGTTATTATTTATTACTAAGGTTGTTCACATATTGCCTGTTGCCAACCGCACTTCCGAGTTAAGCAACGCGTATGCCAAATTGAATTTGACAGGCAAACCCAGTGAAATCACCGCTTTAGAGCAAGAACTAAATCGAAAAGAGTAAAAAGCCCAGGGCTTCGTGCCTGATTCTTACCAAGCCAGTCTCGTTTGAGGACACCAAAGCCACCTTGCCGCTGA
>CANJXF010000085.1 GCA_947478865.1 Verrucomicrobiales bacterium
CACGCGCCCTGGCTTCATTGCCATACGCCTGTGCCAATTGCTGCAAAACCGGCTCTCCCGCCTCAATCTTAGAAATTTTCATGCCGACGAGCCTAAACCATCCCCTTGGACATTGGCCGTCCATGCGTTTGTAAAATATACAAGCCCACCTTTATGGGTAGTATTTTGTTGACAACTGGCCGATATCACGATCAGCGGACATGGTGAAAACATCGATCTCGTGCTTTTAGAAGCAATAATTCGCTATTCAGCAGCGTAAAGCAGCGCCACCGCTTCGGCGCGGGAACGGACATGGAGTTTTCCATAGATATGCCGGACGTGGGTATTGACAGTGTTTATCGTGACATTCAACTCGTCCGCAATTTCTTTGGAACGATGGCCTTTGGCCAACATGCGCAACACTCCTTCTTCCTTGGAAGTTAACAAATCAATGGAATTGTCTGTGGCTGAGTTTTGTCGAAGGGCGATCACGACTTTTCGGGCAATGTGGCTGGACATGGGAGCTCCGCCATGGTGGACATCAACAATCGCATCGAGAATCTCCTGAGGTGCTGCATGTTTGACCAGGTAGCCGGTGGCCCCAGCCTTCATGGAATCGAAAAGGGCGGCCTGCCGGAGAAAGTCTGCTTGTCCGGATTCACAGAAATGCCCGTTGACGGGCTAAAGATCCTCGCGCTCATTTGCCAGAGCGCAACAATGGTCGTTTCCCCAAAGTGGTGTCCGAGTAATTTTTCACTTTGCAAAATGTTTCGGTTCACTCCAACAAGAGATTTCGGCAAAATTCATAGCAAATCTTTTGATAAATATTTTCTGATGGGAGAGCCCAGTGGCGAGGAAAAGCTTATTTGCCCCAAGTTCAAAATACAAGACGCCGCTTGCTCCCCAAGCTTGCCTGTCCAACCGACTCTGATAGGTTGCGTCGCAAAATGGAAGTCATTATTCAGCCGACAAAAGAAGCGGCCGCCATGCTGGTCTCGCGCATTCTGGCCAAGGAAATTCAGGCCAAACCACAACTCGTTCTTGGACTCGCTACCGGCCGCACAATGGAAGCGGTTTACGGGCTTCTCGCCCAAATGTATCGGGTTGGGCAACTCGACTTTTCCCAATGCAAAAGCTTCAACCTCGACGAATACGTGGGGCTGGCTCCAACTGATCCACATTCCTACCGCTATTACATGAATGAACAGTTGTTCAGTCATGTGAATATCGATCTGGCGAACACTTATTTGCCGAACGGCGCCGCGGAAAATCTGGATGCGGAATGCGAACTTTACGAAGAGAATATTCGCAAGCGCGGCGGAATCGACCTGCAACTTTTGGGCATCGGGCGCTCCGGTCACATCGGATTTAACGAACCGCTGTCCGCTTTGCTCTCGCGCACACGCGTCAAACCGCTCACGCCGACGACCATTGAGCAAAACTCAGGGCTATTCGAACGTCCGGAACACATGCCGCGTCGCGCGATCACGATGGGCGTAGGAACAATTCTCGATGCACGCCGCTGCATCCTATTGGCGACCGGCGCGGAGAAGGCCGACATTATCGCCAAAGCAGTGGAAGGTCCGATTACCTCGATGATTTCCGCGACGGCGCTGCAACTACATCGCCGCTGCACGGTGATTGTGGACGAAGCCGCCGCCGCAAAACTGCAAGGGACAGATTATTACCGATGGGTTTTTGCGAACGAACCGGAGTGGCAGGAGTTTCAGTAAATCGGTTTTACCAAAAAATTTCTGGCCAAATGTTTTTACTCGCAAATGTTTACTTTGAGAGCGCCAGACTGAATAAAAAAGTCTTTAATTGCTCTGTGGCCGACGTCAGCTAACCCTCCAGAAAAAATACGTTGAACGTAGATCTCAACCTTGGGTGGAAGAAGACTCTTGCCATGAACGGCTTTTAACGCCGTGTTTAGCAGAGGCGACGCACGCTCAAAATTCACCATGACGTGACGCGGATGGCCAAAGACCTCTGGCTGTTCTGAATAGCGAATTACAAAATGCTTGCCGGTGCGCTTT
This sequence comes from Verrucomicrobiales bacterium, assembly GCA_947478865.1. Lineage (GTDB taxonomy): Bacteria > Verrucomicrobiota > Verrucomicrobiia > Limisphaerales > CANJXF01 > CANJXF01. Next base: position 2,016 of record CANJXF010000085.1, read on the forward strand.
GACTCAAATTGTAATTCCGTATCCGTAAACAGAACGCGAATCATAAAATTGGTTCATTGCTATTTCTTTGCCAACTCCGCCTTAATCCCCGAAATCATTTTCTCCAATTGGCGCCCGTATTTCACGTAACTATCGTAAACCGCTTTACCGTCGGATTGGATCGTCGCGTCGTGGAAAACCACGGCGACATGGGGTTCGATGGAAATTCCCGCATCGTAACCGCGTGAAAATGCATCCTTTAAAATATCGCGCACGCGCCCTTGTCCTTCGCCTGGATAATTGTAATCCGCATCGTTTTTCACAGGATTCCAAGTCGCGTCTTTCACGTGAATATGGACGGTGTGCTCGCGGAGGTGCGTCCAGAATTCCCACGGATCTTGTTTGCTCCAGGGTTTGGGTTTGCTGCGGTCGTTGTTGAAAATTGGATTCGCGGTGTCGAAAACCCATTTCATGCCGGGCACTTTGTCCAGCAATTCCAAACCGTGCTCCCAGCTCATTCCGCCGTAATTCATGCAGTTTTCGTGGACCGGTTGAATGCCCGCATCGAGAAAACGTTTCGTCACTTCGCGCATGCGATGAAAAACTTCCGTCGGCGTTTTAGCTTCATCATCAGCCGGTTTGAAACTCATCACGCGAATGTATTTCGTGCCGAGCCTCTGCATGCGCGGAATCGCACGGCAAACTTCGCCAATGGTGATGTCCATGGGATCGGAAAGTTTCTTGGCCCAATTGGCAATGGCAGAACCAAAACAATAAACGCCAATACCCGCCTCCTGAAGCTTCTCGACGCAAATTTCAAATGCGGCTTCCGGAATGTCGTGAAAATTGCCTTTCGGAAAACCAGGCACTTCCGCAAAGCGCATTTCCAGATGTTTCCATCCGAGTTCCTGGGTTGCTCGGATTTGCGCGTCGATGTTCGCGCCCGCTTCGTCGCCAATGCCTGTGAGAATCATAAAGCTTTTTTTGAGACAGAATTTAGAAAATTAAAATGAAATTTCTCGGGCTCAGCTCTGCTGAGTCCAAAATTTATATCCTACCGATTTGCCGCAAATGATTTGGTGAAATCTTCACCGACCGCCGTCTTTACGACTTTTTTCTCGAACTTCGATTCGGCAATCAACTGGTTCAATTTCTTTTCGTAAGCCGCCGCGTCCAGTGGCATTTCGATCGTTTCGCCAATGAGCGACGAATAAAGAATCGCGTTGGCCAGCTCGACCGACCAGACACCTTCCTCCGCCGGGGCAATCAAGGGCGTGCCGTCGAGAATGGCGTCCACGAAGTTCTGCGCGATGTCCTCGTGTTTGCCGCCGCTGTTTTCAACCGGAATTTCCACGTTCCAGACATCGGGCCGTGCAAAACCGGCCTTGGCCGTCTTGCTGAACTGCAGCATGGGAACTTCGTTGCGCGTGAAATTGATTTTGTTTTGCTCGACCACAATTCGCCCGCGTTCGCCGGCAATTTCCAATCGATTTGTTCCCGGCGCCTCGCCCGTGGATGTAATGAACGATCCCGTCGCGCCGCTTGGGTATTCGAAATAGGCGGTGACGTTGTCTTCCACTTCGATGTCGTGATAATGACCGAGTTGGCAGAAACCGCGAACTTTGCTGGGACGACCGCAAAGCCACTGCAAAATGTCCAGATTGTGCGGACATTGATTGAGGAGAACGCCGCCACCTTCGCCCTTCCACGTCGCGCGCCAGCCGCCGCTCGCGTAGTAAGCTTCCGTGCGGAACCAATCGGTTACAATCCAGTTGGTGCGAACAATTTTTCCCAACTCGTTGCCGTCGATCAGTGCTTTGATTTTTTTCCAGCGCGATTCGGTGCGCGATTGGAACATTGCCGCAAAAACAATTTTCTTGTCGCTATGCGCGGCGGTCAGGCGCTCGCAATCGGCTTTGTGCACGGAAATCGGTTTTTCAACGAGCACATGAATTCCATTTTGCAGCGCGTCAATGCCGATCGTGGTGTGCAGAAAATGGGGCGTGGCAATAATCACGGCATCGATCTCGCCTGATCGGATCATCGCCTCGGCGCTCTCGAACGTTTTAAGCTGCTTATAGCTCTCAAGATTCGCGGCGAACGCATCGCTGACCGCAGTCAGGACGCAACGATTGATTTTTCCGGCGAGCAGATAATTGGCATGGTATTTACCCATGTTGCCCATGCCGACGATTCCAATGCGAACTTGTTTCATGATTTGGTTTAGCGAAGTTGGAGAGATTATCGGGTCAGCGCGAAAACCCTTTCAAGCAGATTCTCCGTTTTACTGTTTCACTTCAAAAGCCAGGTGATCAGCGGCGCGATCGCCAGGCTTGGAATGTAATCGGCCAACTCAATTTTTTTCAGGTTCAGAACGATCAGGGCGACGCAGAAAATCAGCAGGCCGTTCGTGGCGAGAATCGAGTCGGCGAGGCTCTGGTTCGCGAGGGTGGGGGACAACGATTTGACCAGAAGAAAAATCGTTCCTTGAAACGCCACGACGGGGATTGCAGCCAGCATCACGCCCCAGCCGAAAACCGAGACAAACGCCATTGCCGCCAGTCCGTCCATCACTGCCTTCACCACAAAAACCGGTGCAAAACCGGTCGCGCTTAAGCCTTCCTGCACCGAAGCAAATATGCCCAGCGGACTCGCGCACGCGAGCAGCGCCGCAACGACCAAACCGTCACTCGTTTTCTTTGCCGCCGGATTCGCCGCCGACATCTTGCTCGTCGCGTATCTCCCGATGGAGTTGGAAAGCTTTTGCAGTCGCAGCAATTGGCCGGTCAATTTTCCAAGCGACATCGAGAGCAGGACAATGACAAGGTGCTTGAAAAAAACCCCGATGCTCGTTCCGTAAAGGCTCTGCCACGTGATCTGAAGCCCGAGAAAAACGGTGGCGGCCCCCATCGCCACCTTGAAAAACGATTCGTTGGCGACGGTGAGGCGTTTTTTCCTTCTCTGCCCCACAATGGCGCCGACGACAATCCCAGCTGCGTTGATTGCTACTCCGATCATTCTCAGAATCAAACAACGCGGGTTCACCAGTTCAAAGTGCAAAATCGCGGGAACTGGAAATCTTCAGGATTGCCGCCGCTGGAATTTTTTCTAGCATCCGCGAATTAATGTCTTTTATCGACGCCATTTTAAACTTTGCCGGGCTGTTGCTTTGGCTGAAATGGCGGGATCAAGGACAGGAACTCTCGGCGCGCGGAATCTCGCTGATTGCCACGTTGAAGAAAGCCGGTCCGCGTTATCCGCGGATTTATTTTCTGCTCGTCCTTCTGGCGGTGCTGGTCGTGCGCCCGATTCTCTATTGGCAGCTCGGCTCTGCCTTGAATTGGACGCCGCAAATCTGGTTTGGCCTGATCCCGCTTTCTTTCCGGAGCGATTTTTTTGGAAGGATGTTTCTTTTTTCGTTTTTTGGTTTTCTGGCTGCGCTGGCGGTTTTTTATCTCAGTCTTCTGCTCATTTCCATTTTGAGCGGTAGACGCACGGGCAGCGACCCGGTCCAGAATCTGGTCCGCGCCCAACTGGGAAAGCTGGATTCATTTCCGACGGCTATCAAACTTCTCATTCCCTGGTTCACGATGATTCTGCTTTGGTGCAGTTTTAACAAACCGCTGGTCGCACTTGGTTTCTTGTCTGCTCCAAAATCGTTTATGCATCTGGTTGAACAAGGTGCCGTCGCGGGATTTGCCATTTATTTCGCCTGGAAATATTTAATCTGCGGCATCCTGCTGCTCTACCTCGTGAACAGTTACATTTACTTCGGTGCCTGGCCGTTCTGGACCTTCATCGACCACACCGCAGCACAAATCTTGAAGCTGTTTTCCTGGATCCCACTGCGCATCCGGAAAATCGATTTCGCACCCGTGGTTGCGCTAGCGGTGGTGATTTTGGCGGCGGAATTCGGTGCGCGCGGTTTGATCTGGATCTATCAACGGCTTCCTTTTTGAATGGCGCGTGGAGCTCTGGCGTGAATAATTTATTTCATGACCCTAGTGTTCCGAATTTTTTTTGCGATTTCGCTCCTGCCTGTTTTCGCCTCAGCTGAGATCATCCAACTCGGCTCCCGCCGCGAATTGTTCGTGGATCCATTCCTCATCGAAAAAATGGAAGGCGTGCGGTTGAAAATGCACGAGCCGCATCGGGATGGGGTGGCCCTGAAATTCGACGCGCCCTGGGAAGGCGGTTGGTCGTGCTACGCCACTGTCTTCAAAGATGGAGACACTTACCGGATGTATTATCGAGGCCTGCCTATCGCCGGAAAAGACGGCACGGAAAACGAAATGGTCTGCTACGCGGAATCCAAAGATGGCGTGACATGGTCGAAACCGAACCTCGGAATCTTCGAAGTGAAAGGCACGCGGCAAAACAATGTCGTCCTGACCAACCTGCCGTTTGCGCATAATTTCAGCCCGTTCCTCGATGCCCGCCCTGGCGTTCCCGCCCAAGAGAAATACAAGGCACTCGCTGGATTGCAGACGACGGGACTGCATGCCTTTCAATCGGCCGATGCCGTTCACTGGAGCGCAGTGCAGACCACAGCTGTTTTCACCAACGGTGTTTTCGATTCGCAGAACGTCGCGTTTTGGTCGGCGAGCGAGCAGAAATATCTTTGCTACTTTCGCACGTTCAAACAAGTGGGAGGGCAGGGCTACCGCTGGATTTCGCGGACGACGAGCACCAATTTTCTGCAATGGACCGAGCCGGTTGAAATGGAATTTGGCGATACCGCACCCGAGCATCTTTATACCAATGGAACGCATCCGTACTTCCGCGCGCCGCACATTTACATTGCGCTCGCCAAGCGGTTTTTCCCGGACAAAGTCGCGTTCTCCTCTGAAAAGGCGAAGGAGTTGGTCGCCAATCCCCAATATCGGATTGCCTCAAGCGATTCCGTTTTCATGACCACGCGCGGCGGAGGACATTACGATCGAACGTTCATGGAAGCGTTTCTGCGACCCGGTTCAACGGCGCAGGATTGGATTGCCCGCGATAACACGCCCGCTCTCGGAGTCGTGCCCGCCAACGACCGTGAAATGTTTATTTATCGCGTTTCGCATTACGCGCAATCAACCATTCATCTGGCGCGATACACTTTGCGCACGGACGGTTTCGCCTCGGTCAACGCCTCTTACAAAGGCGGCCAATTCATCACGAAGCCGTTTACGTTTTCAGGTCGCAAACTGGAAATTAATTTTGCAAGCAGCGCTGCGGGCGGCTTGCGCGTCGAAGTGCGGGATGAAAATGGGCGAGCCATTCCCGGTTTCTCGCTCGGCGATTGCCCGGAAATTTTCGGCGATGAAATTTCGCGCGAGGTGGAATGGGCCAAACGCGCCGACCTCGCCGCGCTGGCTGGAAAAACGGTGTCGCTTCGCTTTGAAATGAGAGATGCGGATCTATATTCGCTCCGGTTCTTCTGAACGCGTTGTCGGCGGCTGATTTTTCCGCAGGGCGATTCTCTGTTTGCCTGCTCCGTTGCCGGTGATCCAAAAACCGTGCTACCTTTCTTGACAAAAAGCGGCGGCTCTTTAAATTGCTGCACACTTTGGATGGGGTCTTAGCTCAGTTGGTAGAGCACCACAATGGCATTGTGGGGGTCATCGGTTCGAACCCGATAGGCTCCACCATCTTGAAGATTGTTGAGAAAAATCGTTGGTGCTGCGCACCGCGAGGACGGTTTCAGCCAATAAATTCGCGGGTTTTTTGAAAGAAACGGTTAAGGTTTGAGCGCGTAAAAGGCGGTTCGAGCCGACCTTTTGAAGGAATGACTTCATTTCCAACCAGTTTTCTTCCTTAACCCATTTTTCCGCCTGATTTGCCTCCAAAATGAAGTTTCTGAGCGGTTCGAGCCGATTGGCTTTACCTTTCTCCAACGCGACGATTTTTTGCTCCAAATCGGCTTTTGACGAGACGAGCGGATTCTTGAGTTCTTTGAATTCAAGAATGTCCAGCGAGCCATCCGCGAACCCGTTATTGATTCGGTCAATTTTCTGTTTGATCAGAATCAACTCCGCTTTAAACGCGTCGATCTGCGTTTGCCTGTCTTGTGAATCATCAGATTCCCACGTTTCGATTCGCGCAAGAAACTTTTCTTTCCATTCATCGGGAATGGAAACCAACCCCACATTGCGTTTCACTTCTTCCAAAAATTTTTCTTGGCGAACAAAACTGCGCTCTTCGCATTTCTCCTTTTTGCTTTTGTGTGTGCAACGGTAGTAATGAAATTGCAATCCGCTCTTTTTTGTGTGGCGCTCGGCGGTGATGGAGTAACCGCAGGAGCCGCACATTGCAAAATGGCGAAACAAAAATCCTCGGTCTTTTTTCCGGTCGTGTCGTGGCCGACCAAAAGCAACCATCGCTGTCTGGATATCGTCGAACATTTTCTTCGAAATCATCGGAACATGAGAGCCCTGGTGAATTTCGTTTTTATGAAGGAAAACGCCGTAATAGAACGGATTGCGAAGCACATAGCTGATTGAAGAAATCGGCATGGGCCGTTTTCCTTTTTCGCCGATTATGTTCGCCTTGAGAAATTCGCTCCGAATGCCGGTCAACGAATACGTGCCCGTCGCAAAAAGTTCTAAAATCCGCTTCATCTTCTTAAAATTTTGCGGATGCGGTTCAATGGTGCGAAGGCGCGGTTCGTTGGATACTCCCGCCGGGTTCAATCTCGGTAAGAGTCTCGACGCCAAAGCGCATTGACTGAATCCCTTGAAGATCATCGCTGTGCCCGGAGAATTTCGTTCCGTTCGCCGCCGTTAATGTCGTGCGAAGTGAACAAGGGCGGACGAAACAGGGGTCATGGTAGAACGCGATTGCGACCGCATTCTTTGTGCTTTTATTTTGAAAGGTAAAATCAATAGCGACAAATCCATCTTTATCGATTCGCAGCTTATTAACAATGATAGCCAGATTGCCGAAATCCTTTGATGCCAGAATGGATTCGGTGGCTGGGTTATCCACCGCACCAATCGTCGTTTCTTCGTTACATACGGATCCACCCATTCTTCTTCGTCCGGGTTGTGTTTGAAGGTGTCCTTGTTCATGCGCTGCCTCTGGCGTTGACCTTGATCGGAAGAGTTAATCCCAACGCCCAATCCACCTGACGCGGGGTCAGGTGGATGGTGGGCAATCGTTGAAGATGCGGTTGGGCGGCGTGGCAGGTGATGCCGCCACTGTGGCCTGATTCGTCAAACGCTATTTGAACATAGCGCTCTTCCGGTTGCCGCCGGAAAGAACATAGGCTGTCAGGTCTCGAATTTCCTCCTCGGTGAGCAGGCCGAGCAAACCTTCCGGCATTGGCGACGTCTTCGATGCTTCGATGCTCTTCACTTTGGTGCGGTCGATCGTCTCCTGCTGGAACGGATTGGCCGGGTCCGTGTTCACCATCACGTCGTTGCCGTTTAGATTTACAATGACGCCGGTGACGGTTTCTCCGTCGTTCTTCGTAATGACCATGGGCACGAACTGTTCGTTGATCTCCTTGCTTGGGTTGAGAATCTGGTCGAGGAAATCTCGCGAAGAATAGCGTCCCGCCGCACCCGTCAGGTCGGGGCCGGTCATTCCGCCTTCGTTGCCGAACCGGTGACAGGCAAAGCAACCGGCCGCGGCAAACATCTTGCGGCCGTTTTCAAAACTTCGCTTCTTCAAACCGCGCTCGACCGCAGGGGCCAGCGTGTCGAGTTTCCAATCTGTGGTGGTGGTGCGGCCGGCGAAGACTTCTGCCATCTGGGCGAGAGGCGATTTTTTCTCGGGCTTTTTCGCGAGCACGGATTGCAGCGCGGTTTTCTCTTCGGATGTCAGCGTGGCTTCAGCGTCGGTGCGAATGAACTCCAGGAATTTCTCGAAGCTCGCGCCGCCGCGATAATTCGCGGCTTTCAAAAACCACTCGAATTGCTCGGTGCGCAGCGCCGTTGTCCAGCCGGTCTTCAGGAACCGCAGTGAGCGTGCGTATTCCAGCTGTTCCTCTTGACCGGGCGCGCTCTTGATCATGGCGATGGCTTTGCTCGCGACCGTCGGCGATTGCAGATAGGCGAGCGTTTCGCACAAGAGCCAGTTCAGATCGAAACTCGACGCGGGAAATTGCGGGTCAAGTTGCGCGAGAATGCGTTTGATCACCGCATCGTCAGGACGGCCGAAGCGAACGAAGCAAATTTCGTAGGTGCGCACGAGGGTCAATCGCTGCTCGTGGCCCAGCTTTTTCCAATTGAGCTTCGCCAGCGCGTCGAGAATTTTGGCTCCCATTACTTTGTCCACTGGCGCGTCGGACGGCTTGCGGTGCAGCGGGTCGATGCCGGCAACACGGGTGAGCGCCATGAGCGCTTCGACCTGGCGGGCGGGATTTTTTTCGGCAAGCGCGCGGTCGGCCCACGTCGCAGCCGGTTGATGCTCAATGGCGGTGCGCGCGGCCCAACGGATGAAACGATCTTTGTTGTCGAGTTCCGGCCAGGCCACCTTCAATGCGTTGGGATCCACTTTTCCGTGGAAGGTTTCGAGTTCGTGGCGGAACTTTCGTTCCTTGGCGCCCGACGACACCGTGGCTTTCACCGGCGCGGTCGATTCCTTGCCGGTATAAGTAACCCGATAGAAACCGGACTGCACCTTGCGCCCGCCAATTGCGAAATACATCGCGCCGTCCCCGGGATGAATGATTGCGTCGGTCAACGGGAGCGGCCCGCCCGAAAGAAATTCTTCTTTTGTCGCCGTGTAGCTCGAGCCTTTCGGCTGGAGATGGACTGCGTAAAGTTTGCCCCAGCTCCAGTCGAGGGCGAAAAGCGCATTCTGATATTTCGCCGGGAACTTTGCGCCATAGCCGAACGTTACGCCGGTGGGCGAACCAGGGCCGATATTCAGCGCGGCGGGAAGATTGTCGGGATAAAACTCAGGCCGCTTGCCCGCGCCATTGCGCCAGCCATATTCGCTGCCGCTCGTGACGTGATTGATGCGTGTGGGCCGATACCACGAGGTATTGAAATCGTATTCCATGTCAGCGTCGTAGGTGAACAATTCGCCGTCGCGATTGAATGCGCCGTCGAAAATGTTGCGGAAGCCAGTGGAATAAACCTCCCAGGTTTTTCCGTCCGGCGAGAATTTATAAATGATTCCTCCTGGTGCAAGGCGGTCGCGGTTATGGCCGCGTCCATCCGGCATCCGATAGAGCACGTGATCCTCGCCCCAGACCAATGGCACACGAGAGGAATTGATCTCCGTCAGGTCCGCGTTGTTCCCGGAGATCAGGAAAAGCGATTTGCCGTCGGGCCCGGGCAGGATGGCGTGGACGCCGTGGTCGCCTCCCGCTTTGATTGCCCGGAGCAATTCCACCTTGTCGAGCTGATCGTCGCCCTTCGAGGAAGTGATGCGATACACGCCGCTTGGAATTTTCTTCTCGTAATCATTCACGCCGACATAGAGCGCGCCGAAAGCCCAGAGCAATCCGTTGGCGGCACGAATCTCCGCGGGCATCTTCTCAACCTTCGACGGGTCGAGCGCCTGTCCGGGCGCGGGCGGCGCGAAACGATAGAGCCCGCCGTATTGATCGCTGGCAATGATTCGGCCCTTTGGATCGGTGCAAAGATTGACCCAGGATCCTTGCGAGTCTGATGGCACAGAATAAAGCAGTTCTACATTGAATCCGGGCGCAGCTTTGATGCGAGACGGCGGAGTGGCTTTGTTTTCACCCACAGCGCGATTGGCGGGTGCGCGTTCCGCACCAAACAACGCGGTGGCGGTCAGAAAACAAACAGTGGCGACAAATCGAATTGGCAATTTCATGGTCGTGCGCAGTAAACCCGAGACTCATGCTGAAGGCAATCCTGGTTGTGGTCTTTTTGGTGCGAGCGAGCGCCTTTCAACGGCATGACTTGACGCATTCACCCGTCACTTCCATTGCAATCGTGATTCAAGTGTTGGCGTCTTTTCGACCAGATGCGAGGAACAGAACGGATTGTTCCTTGCCAAGCAGGCGCGAAAGTTTAGGGTTCGAGAATGACTGGGTTTGGGGACAACAAAGGCAAGCGGGTGGCTCCTCATTTCCTCGCAATTCATGAATCGCTTAGGACCTATGTTTTACACTAGGCCAATCCGATACGACGCCTATGGACTCTCAAACTTCAAATCGTCCCGGCTCTCCCGATGGGAAGTCTTCGGCCTGGCGGGCGCTGCCTGCGGGCATCTGGGCATTGGGATTCGGCTCGCTGTTCATGGACATCTCCTCGGAGCTGATTCATAGCCTGCTGCCGGCATTTATGGTCACGACCCTGGGCGCCTCGATGCTCACTGTCGGCCTCATCGAGGGCGTGGCGGAAGGGTCTGCCGCCATCACGAAAGTTTTTTCTGGTGTGCTCAGCGATTACCTCGGCAAGCGCAAGTTCTTGATGATCCTCGGTTATGCGCTCTCGGCCTGCGCCAAACCAATCTTCCCGCTGGCTGCGTCGGTCAGTTGGGTTTTCGCAGCACGATTTATCGATCGCGTTGGTAAAGGGGTTCGCGGAGCACCCCGCGACGCGCTGGTGGCCGACCTCACGCCGAAGGAGATGCGAGGGGCGGCCTATGGACTTCGCCAGGCTCTCGATTCGGTGGGCGCCTTGCTTGGCCCGCTGCTTGCGGTGGCACTCATGATTTGGCTCGCCAACAACCTCAGAGCGGTCATGTGGATCGCGGTAATGCCGGCCTTCATCGCAGTGGCGTTGCTCCTGGTCTACGTCCGCGAGCCAGAGCGCACGAGCGCGGACGATCCGCCTAGGGCGCCGCTCACCATGGCCGATGCCAAGCGCTTGCCGCTGCGCTATTGGCTCGTCGTTCTGCTGGGAGGGGTTTTTACGCTGGCACGCTTCAGCGAGGCGTTTCTGGTCTTGCAAGCCCGCGAAGTCGGGCTTCAGGTCGGCTATCTTCCACTGGTAATGGTCGTAATGAACATCATCTACGCTGGGGGGGCCTATCGGGCCGGGGCTGCCGCCGACCGCGTTAGCCCTCGCACCTTGATGTTCCTTGGCCTGATTCTGCTCATCGCTGCGGATGTTGCGCTTGCCTATGCCACAAGCACGCTGATCGTGTTCGCCGGGGCCGCACTGTGGGGATTACACATGGCACTAACACAAGGTCTGCTCTCAAAACTCGTGGCTGATACCGCTCCCGCAGAACTGCTCGGCACGGGTTTTGGTGTATTCAATCTTGTAAGTGGCGTCGCGCTGCTGCTGGCCAGCGTCATTGCAGGATCTTTATGGAGCGCTTTCGGAGCGCGAGCCACATTTCTGGCCGGCGCAACCTTTGCCGCAGTCGCAGCCATGGGGCTTTTGGCCGCGCAAGCCGCGCAGCGATATCACCACCACGACCAGAACTCGACGCGAATGTAGCGAACCAGCCGGCGCGTCAGCAGATTCCATAAACGTTGTTTGCCGCAGTAGATCTTGGCGTTGCCGCTCATGTCGGACTTGAGTAGGAGCGAAGCGTTGTCCAAAGCCGTGATCACGGTGAGGGTTCGATCGCGCCCCGCTTCGGCTTGCTTATTGGCGATGGGCGCGATGGAAACTACCGTTCCGAAAAAACTACTGTCTGAATGTGATCGGGCTTTGAGCACAACTTTCTGGCCTACTTTCACGTCGGAGATTTCCTTTTCTGAAATAACGATTTCCGCCGTCACGGTTTTCAATTCGTGAACGACAGCAATCAAATCGCCGCGCTTAATATTCTGGCCAATTTTCTCCTTGAGCTTATGGGTGGTGATGACCCCTGAAATGGGAGTTACAATCACGAGCAGTTCCAGTTGTTCTTCGAGGTAATGTTGTTGCGCCTTGAGCCGGTTTATTTCCGCTTCGGTTGCTTCAATTTCCTCGGGCCGATTGCCGGCGAGCAGGAGCGTCAATTTCTGGTTGGCTTCTTGAACCTCCTTATCCCGCACGGCCACTAGTTCCTGGGTGTCTTCAAATTCCTTGCGCGACAGCAGCCGTTGTTCGTAGAGGGCTTTATCCATGTCCAGATGGCTTTTGGAAAACTTCAATCGTTCCTCTCCTTTTGTAATGCTGGTTTTTGCCAGCTCGATTTCCTCTGGCCGGCTGCCCGCTTTAAGCAACTTCAATTTGGCCTGTTTCTCTTCCAGTTCCGCTTTGATTTTTTGCAGTTCGGCGCGGCACTCGCGGTCGGAAAGTCGGGCGATCACGTCCCCGCGGTTGACCACGTCTCCCTCTTCCTTGTTGATTCCGCGAATGATGCCCTCGACCTCGGCGCGGATTTCAGCGTTGTGCGCGGGCAAAATGTTGAACTCGCCGGATACTTTCAGATCAAGTTGCCAGAAATAAAGAAGCGCGAAAACCAGCGCAAGCCCCGAGGAAATTAGCGTCCATCGTTTAATGAGAGATGTCATATTTTTGTGGGTTTTAAAAATCGAGAAAATGGCTTGCAGTCCTATACGCAAAAAGTTCTTGAAGATAAATGCGAGAAGGCCGGCAAACAGGATCAGCCCCCACGCTTGATAATGAGTAGTGAGGAAATCTCCAACACGCAACGCAACGAAGGCAAGAAGCCAGCAGGAATAGATGCCGGCCAACAAACCGTAGGCCAAAAAGATACGCCGTTCCCGCGGGGTGGTTTGCAACGTTGCCTTGGCCTGGGAGGAAAACGGTTTCAGCCGTGCGCCTAGATAGCGGAACGCCTTTTGTCTGAGGTTGGGGATTTCCAGGTAGTCGCTGAGCAAATAGTAACCGTCTAATTTGATCAGCGGATTCAGATTAAAAAGAGATTTGATTCCGGACGTGGCCATCACGACGAGCGCGATGTAGTTGATCCAGGTCGAGAAGTCCGTGATCCGCCAGATCACCGTTGCGACGGACCAAAGGAAGACCTCAAAATAAGCACCGGCAAACGTCACCCAAAGCCGATGGGATTTCTCGCGGAAAAGCCAGGCGTCGCTCACGTTGCAAAAGAAGGCCGGCTGAAAATAGATCAGGAGAAAGCCGATTTCATTTACCTTTCCACCGAATCGTTTGCAGGTGAGCCCGTGGGCGAACTCGTGCAGACCAATGACACCCAGAATGGTGAACCATGCGATGACGAACGACTGAAAACGAAATTGGATTTGAATTTCACGAATGATATCGCTCCAGTTAGCCACGGTAAGGCCGACCGCGAAGAGGGTGAGTAGCGCGGAAACAACAACGAATGTTGGCGTGAAGAAAAATCTGGTAGAGCCAATCAACCGGTCAAACAAGGAGTCGGGATCGAAGAATTTGTACCTGAGATAAAAGAGGTTGCCGTGCATTCGCCTGCCTGGCTGCTGCGTGCGGTCATCCGCGGATTCCGATTGCAATAATCCAAGTCGGGAAAGCTTGGCCACAAATTGCTCCAGGTTCTGGAGCGACAGTGTGGTGCCAAAAGTCCGCTCGACCGTGGCCTGGACGTTAAGCAAAGGGGTCGCTCCGTCCAGCTGTTGAAGAATGAAGCCCTCGATTTCCTTGAAACGAAAGAAGCGGCCGTCGACAGGGTCTTTTACCACGAAGGAAATATCCGTGGTTCCCTGGCGGCTGACCATGAGATCAGCGCGAAATCCGGGGATCGTGGCGGCGGATGGATTTAAAGTCGGGTTCATAGGGCCAACAGGGCCACCGGTTTCCCGGCGGCCCTGTTATTAACCGAGGGATTGACTAGCCGCCCTGATTGCCGGGTTGGCCTTCATAGCCGAGCAGGCCATTGCCGTTGTGGTTTCCGCCTCCCTGATTGCCGGGCTGACCTTCGTAGCCAAGCAAACCGGGCGCGACACTAGGAGCAATTTTTTCTTCGAGTTGTTCAACGTCCAAGATGATTTCTTTCGTCATGTTTGATTCACCCCCTTTGTTTCCTATCAGCAGTTTTATTTAATTGCCGGGAAATTTTGAGCCGATCAGGGCGGGACAATCTGAAATCACGAAGGTCTCTCGGGATTTTCGGGTGATGATTTCAGAGGTGTCGCCCATTGGTTGATTGATTGGTGAGTGTTTTCTTCCATACAGCTAAAACTTACAATCGAGGTTTCCTGTAAGTCGCCATCGGCGAATTGGTGAACAACCCCGAACGCCCGGCGGAAAAACTTCACCAAACCTCTGCCGTCGAGAAACAGATGTTCATTCCGGATGATGGAATCCATCGCATTCTATTCCATGTAGAGGCCCGACCCCACGATATAGATATCCTGGCCCGATTGAACCTTGCGGACATAGGACTCCTTGCGCACGGGTGTATTCTGTCCGGGCTTGTACCAGTAATAATCCACCCAGGCGCTGCCATCCTTCATCGCAGCGGCAATGTAGTCTCGGACCAACGATTTTCCTTTCACATCTTTCGCATCGATGAGATTCATCCCTTCGATGCTGGGCTGGGCGGGGTTTACCACTTCAACCCCATCCGTGGTGTCGACGAATACGTAGGTGTCCATGAAGACAAAGGGGCCGGTTTTGTCGCGCAATTGGCTGAACGCTCTTTTGCCCTGTCCCGCGATGAGCGTGGCGGCGCGGTTCACCACATCCTCGATAAAGGCCTTGTCCATCGCCATGTTATACAGGCCGCAGCCGACGAAGTGCTGCTTCCCGGAGGGGAACGTCACGCGCTTTACGAAAGTCGATTTCCACGTCGGGAACAGGCTGCCCGGCTCCGGAAACATGTAGAGCCTGTACTTAACTTTTCGCAAAAATTGTCTGTACAATGTAAATACATCCCGGCAATAAGCTGTGGATGAGCAAACAACGAAAGAGTTATCCGAGCGATGTCAGTGATGAAGAGTGGGCGTTTTGCGTCCGGTACTTGACGCTGA
>CANJXF010000086.1 GCA_947478865.1 Verrucomicrobiales bacterium
AGCCACGCCTGCCATGATCTTCAATCTCTCACGTTCGCTCCCACTCATCTGTAATGTCTCCATGTACGGGCGGGTTGCTACCGCAACCCAACCCACGGGGACATTCTTATCGAGTTACCAAGGGGACATTCTCATGGAGTTCCGACATGCAGAGGCATTTAGGTTGCGCGCCTTTGCTGCCTGTGGCTCACTGGCAAGAGAATTATGTCGTTGAAAGAGTCGATCCAGTCCGCGTTTGCGAATGTGCCCTATCCCGGAGATAACAACATCACTCGTTGTCCGTATCGCTGTAAGCCGTGTCAGGAGATTTCTGACTATTTCAAACAAAAAGGGTGGAAGGGCCACGCCGTCGAGGATTTGCGCGATCACCACACCGCCTTGTCCCTCTTTACGCCGGAAGCTTTCCATTATTTTCTGCCCGCCTTTATGTTGGCGTCGTTAGAGTCCTACGACAAAACCGATATCTTGCCGGATTCAATCCGATTCCATTTCGAATTCAATCTCGAACATCGCGATCATTTTTTGGTGCGTTTGACGCAGTTTTCAGAGGAACAGCGCAAGGTTATTGTCGATTTCCTTCGCTACATGGAAACCAAAGGAGCCGGTTCTTCTGAGGATGCCATCTCCCTCTTGCGCGAGCGGCCTTAATTGTCCAGCGGTTTCAATCCTCAAGTTATAAGATTTATGGAAATTAACGCTCCTGATTTAACGAAACGTGCACCACGCAGTCCGAGGGTCCGCCTCGGCGGCTATTGTTTGTTGCCGCGAATGCTCGACAAGGGTCGCGCCGCTCTCGTGGGCAGAAATGGCGAATTCAAATTCAACTGTCCTCTCGACCAACATTTCCTGAAATTCACTGGTATCGATGCGAAAGCGCTTTCGCGCGAGTTAAAGAAAGGGAAGGGCGATGGCGAGATTCTTGATTGGGTGACAAAAAATGCGAAGATCAAGTCTTCACTAACCGCGATTCTTGCGTGGTCCGCCTACCAGGATCAACGAGCACCGGCTGACTTGGAATCTCGCACTTTCTTCAATGAGTATCACAAATCCATGGCGCCCAATCGTGAGGACGTTTCCAGTTGGTTTGATCTGCTGGATATCGACGACCACGTGACTTTCGGCGGAAATCCATAAAATATTGACCGCCAATTTTCGCCCCGGATCGGTGGCTACTGCTTTTCTCCGGCGGCGATTCTTTTGAGATAATCGTAGGAAAAGAGTCCCGAGCTATGTCCATCCGCCCAGACTGGTTGAATGGCATAGCCGCCAACGGTGGCAACACTACGCAGGCGAAATGCGCTGACCGAATAAGGTTGGTCAGGGTTTTTGTATAAATTGCCCATCACATCCACTTCGCCTTTGCAGCCGGCGCACGGACAATGCCGACGCAATGATTCCAACGACATAAAGCTTTCGCTGCCATCATCCCATTTGATGGCTAACTCTTCGCCGATTTGTTGAATGTCCTTTGGACGCATCTGAGGACTGTAGGCGGTAATCGATTTGCTAAGCAAAAAATTTATTCGCAATATCTTTCGCTCTAAAACATAGATGCGGCTAACTTTGTTTCTTGACTCAAACTTTTCATCGTCTAACATTTTTAAGTGCGATGAAAGAAGAGGCTCAGAAAACAAGTGGGGACGATGGCTGGCGCGGGCATAGCGAAATCCCCAGCTTGCAGGAGGTGCATCGAACCATTGCGGTGCCAAAGGGCCTGAGCTTCTGGCGCAAGATGCTGGCGTTTTCGGGGCCGGGCTACCTGGTCGCAGTCGGATATATGGACCCGGGAAATTGGGCGACTGACCTCGCTGGCGGTTCCGCATTTGGATACACGCTGCTCAGCGCCATCCTGCTTTCCAATTTGATGGCGATTCTTTTGCAATCGCTCTGTGCAAAATTAGGCATCGTGACGGGGCGCGATTTAGCGCAAGCCTGCCGCGACAGTTATTCCAAGCCGGTGGTCATTTCTTTGTGGTTCCTCTGTGAAATCGCCATCTGCGCGTGCGATCTTGCCGAAGTCATCGGCTCTGCGCTTGCGCTGAATTTGCTGTTCAAGATTCCGCTCGTTTGGGGCGTGTGCATTACAGCGCTCGACGTGCTTGCGATCATGTATTTGCAGAACAAAGGATTTCGCTACATCGAAGCTCTGGTGGTGATCTTGATTCTAACCATTGGCGGATGTTTTTTTGCCGAAATCATTTTTTCAAAGCCGGAGATATCCGCCGTGATGAGCGGTTTTATTCCACGTTTCGAAATAGTCAAGAATCCTCAAATGCTTTTTCTAGCTGTTGGAATTTTAGGGGCGACAGTTATGCCCCATAACCTGTATCTGCATTCGTCGATTGTTCAGACCCGCAAATACGAGCAGAACGTCGAGGGAAAAGCCGAGGCGATCAAGTTTGCCACGATTGATTCAAGCGTGGCTTTGATGTTCGCGCTGTTCATCAATGGATCGATTTTAATTGTATCCGCAGCCGCGTTCCACACCAGCGGGCAACACGATGTCGCCGAAATTCAAGACGCGTTCAAGCTTCTGAAACCGACGCTCGGCGCGGCGGCTGCGAGCACCGTTTTCGCAGTGGCGCTTCTCGCATCCGGTCAGAATTCCACTTTGACCGGCACGCTCGCCGGCCAAATCGTAATGGAAGGATTTTTGCAAATCCGGCTTCGCCCGTGGTTGCGTCGGTTGATAACGCGATTGATCGCAATTGTGCCCGCTGTGATCGTCACAATGATCTACGGCGAGAGCGGCACCGCCAAATTGCTGATTTTCAGCCAGGTTGTTTTAAGCCTGCAACTTTCGTTCGCGGTTATTCCGCTGATTTTATTTACCAGCGACCGAAAAAAGATGGGGCAGTTTGTTAATCCGCTCTGGATAAAAATCCTTGCTTGGACGACCGCTGGAATCATCGTGGCACTGAACGTGAAATACCTTCTCGATTTTAGTGGGATCACAAAATGGCTCGGCAACCGTTTTCAATAGTGAGGCGCTATGTATAAAAAAATTCTTGTCGCACTCGAAAATAGTCATGCAGACCGAAGCTTGCTCCCGCACGTGACGGAACTGGCTGATCGTTTTCATTCCCAATTACTGTTGGTTCACGTTGCCGATGGCTGGGTGGCGAGGAATTTTGACCACTTGAAACTCGCCGAATCGGATGAGATAAAAGAAGATCGGCGCTATCTCGAAATGGTCGCTGCTCGGTTGCGAAAAGCCGGCTTGAAAGTCTTGGTTCACCTGGCGATGGGCGATCCTGCGACTGAAATCGTCAAAACCGCTGAGAAGGAACGATGCGACCTAATTGCGATGACGACGCATGGGCACAGGCTGATCGGGGATCTAATTTTTGGCAGCACCATCAATGAAGTGCGGCATAAAGCGACGATTCCAGTGTTGTTGGTGCGCGCGGCGCGTAAGTAATTATATCTTACAGCAATTCCAAGAGGCGGTTGAGTTCCGCATCGGTGTTGTAGAAATGCGGTGACAACCGGATGTAACGACGGGCTGTTCGGTCTGTGCGCAACGAGGTGATGATGTTCGCCTCCTCCAGTGTTTTGTGCAGGGCCGGAATGTCAGATCCTTCGCCGTGGAAGCTGATAATGCCACTCGCATTTTCGGCGGGAGCATCCGCCTGCAAGACGGAGTAGCCTTTCTGTTGCAGGGCAGGGACCAGCCATTTTCTTTTTCGCAATAACTCCGCTGCGATATTCTCAACGCCCACGTCCATGAGTAATTCCATCGCAGCGTGCAACCCGACCAGGCCAAGCAGGTTTTCTGAACCCGCTTCGTAACGACGCGCATTGGTTGGATGAACAATCGTTTCCTGCGCGGAATAATTTGGGCAATGAACGTTATGCCATCCGAAAACCGTGGGTTTTAATTTTTCCTGAACGGGTTTGCGAACGTAGAGAATTCCCGCTGCGCACGGGCCAAGCAACCACTTGTGCGCATCGGCGGCCGCAAAATCGACATTGTCCGCCGGCGTTGGAAACGCGCCTAGTGTTTGAATCGCATCGAGGCAAAAAAGAATGTTTCGTTTGCGCAAAAATTCGCCGATGGCCCGGATATCAATTCGATAGCCGGCAACGAAATGATTGGAAGCGAGCGCAACAAGCCGCGTGTTCTCGTCCACCTGTCCTATGACATCGATGGCGCGAATTTTTCCGAGCTCTCGAATATTCATCAGCCGGACTTGAACGCCTTTTTCCGCGAGAGCCGTCCACGGATACACGTTGGATGGATAGTCATCAAAATAAATCAGGATGTTGTCGCCTTTGCGCCACTGCAAACCAGCGGCAACGAAGCTTAAGCCAAGCGAAGTGGGTCCGACGAAAGCAATTTCGTCCGGCTTGACGTGGAGAAGGCGCGCAGCCAATTCGCGTGATTTCTGAATTTGCATCGCGGGCACCAAAGCCTCCTGATCGCCTAAAGTGCATTGCTGCGCGTAATTCACAATTGCTTCAGAAACGCGGCGAGGAATCGGGCAAACCCCTGCATGGGCCAGGAAAATTTTTTCGCGCACGACCGGAAACTCGTGTCGGCGCAGTTCTTCGTTGGAGAGAATGTCGGAAATGGTCATATTAAGGGATTAGAAAGCGTCTAACATCGCGCCGTAGTAGCTGACGTAAAAACTGAAAACCGAGAAAGCAACGACAGCGACAACGATGATGTAAACGAGGAGGTTGAACAGACGCGTGAATGAGCGCAGTTTGCGAAAGCCTTCTTCTTCGTAGTAGGCATACAGGCGCCGGAGCGTGTCGTCCTGCTGTCCAGTATTTTCACCCGTTTGATAAAGATTGGCGAACATCTGGGGAAATTCGCGAGAGGCATTGATCAAATCTGATGGCGGCAAGCCCGATTCAACTTGTGGTCTCCATTTGGCAACGGATCGGCCCAGTGCGACAGACCCGCTTGCAGCGGCGGAAAGTTCCCATGCTGGAACGATCGATACCCCGGCGTTGATGAGCGCTTCAAGGGCCGCAGACAACCGTGCTAGCGCCAGATATTGTCGAGCCTTTCCGAGAAATGGAATGGGACGACTGAGTGCTTCGAGGAAGCCGCGCCAGGCTTCGCCGCGTTGGCCTTGGCAGGCATACAGGATCGCCAAGGTGATTCCGTAGAGCAGTCCGAACACACCGGCTTTCTCAAGGAGAAAAGGAGCCCAGTTGCCCTTTGCCACGCCTTGAACCAGAAGCGCCAATGGGAAAAGCAGCAGGAAAACGTGCAAGGTCAAAAAGCTTTGCATCATCTGCGCAATGGCGTCGCGCGTGATCTTCGCACGATTTGTGTAGTAGCTTGCCAACGATTTCAACACGGCATCAAGTCGCCCGCTTTTTTCGCCCGCAGAGAGAAGCGCCAAGTCGAATTGTGACATCCAGCCCGAAACACTCGACATAGCCTCAGTGAATGTGCGGCCTTCCTGAAGTTGCTGGTTTATTTTGAAAAGCGCATTTCGCGAGGAAGCGTTTGGAAGATTTTGTTGCGCCATTTCCACTGCTTTAGGCAGATGTATTCCCGCTGAAAGCATAGAGCCGAGCTGATGATACAGCTCGGCTCGTTGAGTTAATTGGTTTGGCGTGACGATGAGTGGCATAGAGCCCGTCCGCCTAGAATTATAGCACGACTTTATCCAGGCTGGATTTTAAATCGCGCTTTGATCGCATTCCGACGATTTGCTCTGCAACTTCGCCGTTTTTGAAGATAAGAAGAGTGGGGATTGCGCACACCCCGTATTGTGAAGCAAGATTCTGGTCTTCGTCGATATTCACTTTGCCGATTTTTACGCGGCCATCAAATTCCCCGGCCAACTCGTCGAGGACTGGCGCAATCATTTTGCACGGGCCGCACCATTCCGCCCAAAAATCGACAAGAACGGGAGTGGTTGACTGGAGAACCTCAGAGGGAAAATTCCCCGAATTTAAAACAACAATATTTTCTGCAGCCATAAGCTTCGATCTACCGGACTCTTAACTTCCCGGATGGGTATTAAATAGAAAGGCTAGAAAAACCACGGCACCTAAAGCAGCCAGACTGGCAACTGCGGCGAAGATGGCTAACCCCTTATCGACACCACTGACGGTTGCGGCTTGCGCGGCCGCTGGACGGGGCGCTGGCGCAACAGGGCCGGCGACAGCAGATCGTTGTGCGGTTGGCGGTGCAGCGGCAACACGGGCTCCGGGTGCGCCAGAAGTTGGCGGCGCTGGCGGCTTCGGCCCTGTGCCAGGCGCAGGAGCAGGAGCAGCAGGAGCAGCGGCTGACGCAGTCTGAGGTGCCGGACTGCCTGTAGGCAAGGTTGGCAACTTGATTGTCGGAGAAGCGGTGGGCTTCGGCGGCAAATTAATGCGAACCGTTTCTTTTTTGGGTTGAACTTTGGCCGCTTCAGCCGGTTTAGGCGGAACAGCTCCGGAAGGTAAGTTTAGGTTTTCAGCCATATTTTTCTGTAAGCTCAAGCTATGGTTGCAGGCAAAAGGTGTCAAATCTTAACCGGCAAAAAAAACGGCCGGTTGAACCGGCCGTTTGAAATGCCTAATTTTTAATAGCGTTCACGACCGCCGCCTTCACGGTCTCGTCCGCCTCCACCGCCGCCGCCACGATAACCACCGCCGCCGCCGCCACCTTCACGACGGGGAGGACGCTCTTCTCTGGGGCGAGCAATATTGACTGTCAACTCGCGGCCTTGAAAATCTTTGCCCTGAAACATTTCAACCGCTTTTTGGGCGTCTGCAGGTGAAGCAAATTCAATGAAAGCAAATCCGCGAGATTTACCTGTGAATTTGTCCATCATTAAGTTCACCGAAGTGACTGCACCAGCCTGAGAGAAGTAATCCTGCAGGTCGTTTTCCATCGTTTGGTACGCAAGGTTTCCAACGAATAATCTGTTTTCGCTCATGTGTTTTGAATATCCGCTTAAAAAAACCGTGTTGGAGATTCTGCACCGGCAGTATCGCTGAATGTCGCAACGGACAATCTGTCTTTTGACACCCACACCGCATTTCTTTCGCTGACGAGCGTTTGTATCATACGAGTTTTGCCTGTCAACAGGCGATTTTGGCCGAATTGGGAACGGGGCGCCACTTCAAATGCGGTTCAATAAACGGGTAAGCCGCCTCGTCTATTGCACCAAAGAAATCAGGCGCGCAATTCGGATGCATTATGGGTAAGTAATTCCCCGCCCGGTTTAGCCGGAAAACCGGGCATTGCTCAGGCCGGGGCAGTTGCGCCGATTATTTAATCACGAGTTTGGAGCTTTCAGAATGGCTGTTGAACTCCGGCGCATACATGCATTGAATTTCCGCAATACCCGTCTGATATTCGCCGCGAAGCTGGACGCGGGTTGAATATTCGAAGACGTAAATTCCTTTCGGCAAGTAATCGATAAAGAAATGGCTCGCGGTGTCGCGCGTCGATTCGTAGTAAGCCAGTCCGTCCTGGTATTTATACTTGGAGAGAACGTTGACCGGCTCTGTTCCGCTGCCGCGCTGATCTTTCAGATGAACATATTCCATGTCACGATCGCTTCGCAATTCGACGCGCACGACCAGCTCGTCACCAACTTCCAAACCCTTTTGAATGGGCTCTAACACTGGTCCGCGGTTCGTGTTCACTTTTTTGAACAGCGTCTTTCTCAACTTGAGCGGGGTACCCTCGTGTGGCGTGACTTTGGTCATGTCCTCCAGATATTGCCAATTGAGACTGCCCCACGCGACGCCTTCATCGACCTTCTTAACGGTAACTTCGCCGAGCGCAGGCTTGATCTCGCCAGCGGAAAAACGTTTTTCGTAAAAGCCAGTTCCTGCCTCGACTTTCTCCGGTTGAACCTTCTGCCTGCCCAACGAAACTTCCACCAGCGCGTCGCTGGCCAGATTTTTTCCTCCGCGCAAAAGCAACGCATAAACTGCGTCCGCCGTCGCCTTCGTCGTTTTCCAATCTTGCGTTTGCTTCTGTTTCAACAACCAGACTTTGCAATCTTCGACTGACTTCACGTCATTCATCACTTCGTCGAAGGCTTCGATCATCAGCGCCTGAGATTCAATCGGGGCGCGAAACCACCACCAGGACAATTCCAGATCACGCCAGAACATGCCCATTTCCTCGTCGCTCACGGATCGCTCTTTGAGTGAAGCCATGATCGCTCGCGCGGTTTTCTGATCGTCGAAACGGTTCAGCGCAATCGCCAGATGACTTTGCGATTGGCGGTTGTCGAGCTTGAGCCAGAATTCGCGCGCTTGCCGGAGAAAATAATCGACCGCCTCGCGATGGTTTCCAGCAAGTCCTTTGTCCTTCAAAAAGAAACTGCGGCCGTACAAATAGAGTGCGATCGTCGGACTCAAATGGTTTTCATCCTTGTTTTCGTGGCGTAAGATATCGCGATAAATTCCATCGATCCAATTATCCAATCGGTTCAGCGAGCGAATCGCAGGTTGCGTTTTCACCTCTAGTCCCAAATGGCGAAGCCGACCAAAACCGGTCGTGATGTAGAGGGTGATGTAATCGTTGCCGGGACCTCCGGGAAACCATGGCCATGAACCATCGTTGTTTTGCATCTGTGCGAGCTTCTCGAGGTTCTTCGCCGTCTCGTAATCAAGTCGATTGTCCTCGAAGAGAATCCCGACGTTGCGTCGCGCCTGACTCTCTTCGCCTGCCTGGCGCAGCCACGGCGATTCTTCGAGTGTCACACTTTTCAGGTCCTGATTTTTTTCGAGCGGACTATCGAGGGCAGGGGTGCCGCGCCATTGCTCGAAGATTTTGTGAATCTTCGGATCGGACTTCGCAATGTGGCGGGCGAGTGAGTTCGCGTAAAAGCGATTGAACGTCTGCTCCGAACATTCGTAGGGAAATTCCATCAAATACGGCAGCGCCATTACCGCATACCACGACGGATTAGAAACCATCTGCACGACGAGGTTTTGATTCTTCAGCGTCTCCGACTTTCCGGACTCCAGCAATTTCGTGAATTTGAAATTCTTCTCGGCCGGTCCGCGAATCGGCAGCGTCATGGATTCCGTCACCAATATGCGTCGTGACAGCACTGGAAAAATTCCTTCTTCGCCGTCAGAGATATTATCGGTCGCCGCGACGGCTTTGTAGTTCAACAGCGACAAGCCTTCCGGCGTTTTGATCCGCCAACTGAAGCTGCGCGACTCCTTCGCCGGGATTTTAAAATTTTGTTCGGGCGCGAGATTTCCCAGGGATTCGTCCGCGATTTTTTCGGTGAGCCCGTTATTAAAAGTCAACCGCACTTTTCCCTTTTGGGCAGCATCGCTTTGATTGGAAACTTTCACCGTGAATTCCACTTCGTCGCCTTCACGCAGGAAGCGAGGAGGATTCGGTTGCACCATCAGATCCTTCGCCGTGACAGTTTTTCCCTCGATGAAACCGGAACGAACGTTTCGGTCGTGCGAAAAGCCCATGAATTTCCACTGCGTCAGCGCTTCGGGCATTGTGAAGGTCATGCGCACCACGCCGTTGCTGTCGGAGGTAAGTTGCGGAAAGAAGAATGCGGTTTCGCTCAAGTTTTTTCGCGCCGTAACTTTGCTTAAATCCAGTCCGTTCCCCTGATGAATTGCTTCCGCCAAATCATCCTTGTTTCCCGATTTATTTTTGTCGATACCGAACGATATAGATGCGTTAGGGCCCTCGCCCGACAATTCGCGTGCAGCCATCGCCGCAGGAGCAGCCAACAGTGCAACTCCGCCCTTGGTAGC
This sequence comes from Verrucomicrobiales bacterium, assembly GCA_947478865.1. Taxonomy (GTDB): domain Bacteria; phylum Verrucomicrobiota; class Verrucomicrobiia; order Limisphaerales; family CANJXF01; genus CANJXF01. The sequence continues at coordinate 9,706 of CANJXF010000086.1, forward strand.
ATTCATTCGTCCTCCGCCTCCGCCCATGCCGCCATACCTTCTCGATCTTTCGAAATATTGAAAGCCCCATAAATTCTTGATCAATTCATCCGCAAAGTGGCGATAACTCATCTCGGGCACGCCGGACCCCGGATTCCAATTGCTCAAGTAAGCGTTAAAAGGCTCTGGCACATTTTGAAAAATAGAACGTGCCGACGAATAGTCCTGCCGAAAAATATTCAGCCGCTCCATCCAATGATGAGGGGCAAACGCGTCGAGCGACTCGTCGTAAAGTGTGGTCACCATTTCGGCAACCCACTTTTCTGCTGGAGGGGACGAGGCAATGAGTCTCGGAGTCTTGTTTTTGGCCGCAGATGATTTGAACCCCGGCGCATCGTCTCCTGCTTTTGATATTACGGCAGTCCAAGTCTCCTTTTGATTTGGTTGCAGTTTTGAGGTGAAATGTTCCCAGCGAATTTCCAATTCCTTGTTGTGCCAAGGAACGTCGACGTGGCGAGAATCGAGGTAGGCACGATTCTCGCGAACCTGCGTCACATGCACCGTGAACCCGCCGCGCATCGCTTCGGAGATCGCGAACTTGATCTGTTCCTGCGTGCGTCCGGGTTTTGTCCAATAGCGCTGAATGATTTCCTTTTTGTGCTCAATCTCAACGAACGCCTGTCCTTTGGCGTAGCCGGTTCCCCAGAGCGCCAAAAATTCTTCACCAGGCTGAAACGTGTTGGTTTTCTGTGCGAGTAAATGCGGAATCTTGATCGGAAATTTCGTCGCGTTTGGCGAGACAACCTGGATAGGCATCTTGCTCGTGATGGCTTTTCCAAAGCGATCCTGCGTCGTGAGAACAGCTCGATACGCTCCCGGTTTGAGTTTGAAAAGGAGCGCTGCTTTCCCCGTTTTATCGCTCGCAAAACTTTTCTGCACGACCGCTTTTCCGAGTGGCCAATTCTTTGGGTCGGACAAATCTGCGTCCGGGGAAACTTCGCCTTCCGAACCGTTGTCAGAATCGCGGAATCCATAATTGCGGTTGTTCAGGCGCGGGCGTTGGACTTTTTCCGGCGCTTGCAAATCGTAGATTTTCACGATGCCCTCCGCTGGTTCAGGTTCGCCGTCGTGCGACTGCGTGGTGATGTTCAAGCTTACTGGTGCGGCGTCAGTTTGCCAGTCCGCGACGTTCATCATCGCCTGCAACGCGGTGTAGCCGATTTTGACGGCGCGCTCATCGGAGCGCGTTTCCCCAGCATTGTCCGTCACGTCGGAGTGAATTCGATAAACAAAAACCGGCTCGTTCTTTTCTGGAACTGAAAAATCCGGTTTGGCGGCAAAATCGATTTTAAACGAGCCGTCAAGATCAGTCTTGACGGCCCCGTGCGCGATTTCCTGGCTCGTATTTCTGCCGAATCCGCCGCGCCCTCCATACCAACCCCACCACCAGGGCATTTGCACTTCGCGGACGACACGGTATTTGACCTGCGCACCGTCGATTGCTGCGCCGGTGTAAGCCATGGCATGTCCGGTCAACGAAATGCGTTCGTTCAATTTGGGCGCAGTTTGAGGCGCGTCCAGTTTCACCTGAAATTTAGGTCGCTTGTATTCTTCAACACGCACCATCGCCACGCCACGTGGGCCTTCCGCACGAATCTGCATCTGTCCCATCAACCGATCTCGCGGGGCGGTAAAGTTGCCCGTGAATGAACCAAAATCATTGCAGGGACGTTGTTGCCGCTCGATTTCCTTTTGATTCGCGTCGAGGAAAATCACCGTGACAACACGATTGCTGATGACTGAATAGCTGTCGCTCCCCTGGTCAACATGCAGCGCAATCCCTTTGTATTGGATGGTCTGGCCGGGACGATAAATCGCTCGGTCGGTGAAAAGGACCGATTGGTCGCCTGGCTCGCCCCGGTACGAATGCTGACCGTATAGCTCCTGTTGCGCACCAACTTGGTCCAACCCGTGCCGGGCGCGGAAAATATAATTCTTTCCCTCCTCCGACGTAAATTGAACGAACCCGTTCGTATCCGTTTTCCACGGGGCAATTTCAACCAGCTTGCCTTTCTGGTAATCGTGATACCAGCCGCCTACCTCGGCGCCTTTGATCGGCTCGCCGGATTTCGCATCGAGCACAAACGCTTCGATAAAACGTTCGCGCGGTCTCAAGATAAATGCCAAATCGCTGACCCAGATATCGGCGATGGACAACTGATTATCGCCTTCCGAGAAATCCGGTTTATGACTGGCAACGATAAAATAAAATCCGCGCGGCAACTCTTTGGGCGCGGGTAACTGCGCGGTGCGCTCCTTGAAATCAAGGGTTGATTGAAGTTTGTTCGACCATTGCAACGCTGGTTTTTGGCTGAGGATTTTTTTGCGCTCCTCGTCCTGTAGGTAATCGGGCAACCGTTTTCTCCTTTCCACAAACGAATCCCAATTCATCGGCACAGCGCGGAAATAAACCGCTTCCACATTTTTGTAGCGCACTTCGATATTTGGGAGCGGATCGTTCCAGATGCGCTCGGTTGTGATGCTTGCGGATTTGCTTTCAATTGAAGCAACGAGACTGCGGCAGAATGCCGCGCCATTGCTTTTGGGGAAATCACTCGCCGCTCGTTTCGCAACCGCATGCGCCTCGGGCAGATTACCCTCCTCACGAATGGCGTTGGCGTAGTGATACCAGGCCATGGCCGCGAGTTCGTGAGTCTTCCATTTCTCCGCCACGGCGCGGATCGCCTTTTTGAAGCGCGCGATCTTTTCTTCACCAAACGCGACGCTTTTCCCGTAGAGCAAGCGCGCGAGATCAACGTCGATCAAGGCGGATTTGTCTTTGTCGTCTCGATGGAATTGCAAAAGCTGCTGGTATAGCCTAAGCGCTTTCGCCGCAGGTTCTTCACCTTCGATTTTCCACATCCCGAATTTTTCTGCGGAATCAAAGATTGGGCTCTCTGAGGAGATCTCAAAGGCATCCTGGGGTTTGGCGGCAGCTTGTTCGCCGGAGGTATAGAACTGGAGCGCTTCGTGCGCGATGAAGTCATAAAGCGTCGGGCGATAGGTGTCGGGCAATGTTCCTTTTTCCACGACGTCGCTGAAATCGGAAATGGGCGTTGCCCGCAAAACTTTCTCGTGCGAAATCGCGGCGGCAAATCGCTTGTCGATTTCCGCAAACAGGCGTGGCAAATCCCAGGTCGTGAAATCTTTTCCCGGTGCCTCAACTGTCGCCGTGCGCTGCATGAAACGCCAGCGGTTCTGCTGGAAGTAATGCCAGTACCAATGGGCGAGAATCGTTTCGAGCAGAGGTCGAATTTCGGCCGGGGAAGTCGCGATTTCCTTTTCGAGGCGCGTTATTTTTTCTTCTGGCTTGTTTCCCTGAATGTTGCCCTCGAGCGCAATTCTGCGCGCGATCGCCTTGGTCGCCTCGCCATATTTCTTTTCGGCGAGAGAGTTTTTTATGATTGGTTCAAGGATTTCGATGGCGGTCTTGGGCAGACCTTTTTGCACGGCATCCTCGACCCGTTTCCAATCCGCGTCGCGCGGTGCGGCGAATGCGGTTGGGCCCAAAGCTAGGACGAGAACGAGGCAGAAAAATAGGTGTCGCATAAATTAACCGCTTCCGCCGGATTAAGCCCAGCTAAACTGACAACGTTTTGAAAATCCGTCTTATTAGGAATTTTCTGCGGAAAATTATCCCGCTAAAACTCTCTGACACGCCTTGCGCAGTTTGTCCAACTGCGCCTGCGATTTTGCCTCGATGTAGCAGCGAATCAGCGGTTCCGTCCCGCTCGCGCGAAACGCCACCCACTCTCCGTTCGGCAACAGGAACTTGTAACCGTCGGTGGTAATAAATTTTTCGACCTTGAACAGCCCAATGGCGTCCAATCCGCGCGAAAGTCTTTCGAGCAAGGCTGCTTTCTTTTCCGGCGGAATAGCGACGTTGATGCGGTCGGTGTGGAATTCTCCCGAGGTTTTCTCCAGCGATTTCAGAATTGCACCGAGTGACTTTCGTTCGACGGCCACGAGTTCCGCCATAAGCAGACAGGCGAGAATCCCGTCTTTTTCGGGCACATGACCTTTGACGCTGAGCCCGCCAGATTCCTCGCCGCCAACGATAATTGGTTCACTCTCCATGAGCGCACCGATGTATTTAAAGCCAACCGGGGTTTCGTAAACTTTCACACCGAGCATCTGGGCAACAGCATCGACCTGATGGCTGGTCGGCACGGTGCGCACGACGGCGCCGGTCCATCCTCGGTTTTTTTTCAAATGATACAACGCGAGCGGAAGAATCTGATTCGGCGTGAGCCAGGTTCCGTCTTTGTCCACGATTCCAAAACGGTCGGCGTCGCCGTCGAGGCCGAGACCGAGTTGCGCTTTGCCGCTGCGCACAAACTTGGAAACTTCGGCCATTCCTTCTGCGTTGGGTTCAGGATGATGTCCACCGAAAAGTGGATTGGGTTCGGCGTTAAACTTGAACAATTTAACTCCGGCTTCTTCCAGCAACGTGTCCAGGTAACCGCGACCCGTTCCGTACATGAAATTCACCGCGATCTTCATTTTCGCTTTTTTGATCGCGGAAAAATCAACCAGCTTTTTGATCTGCTTAAAATAGTCCGGCTGGGGATCAATCGTTTTGCATTGGAAAGTGCCGATCACGCCCGCTTTGAAACTCCATTTTTGCGCGAGCAATTTTTCGACGTTGGCTTCGATCTGCTTGGTTACTTCAGTCGGCGCACCAGCCCCATCATGCAGCGATAATTTGAAGCCCGAATATTCGGGCGGATTGTGGCTGGCCGTCATATTAATTCCCGCGATCGCTCGGCGTTTGCGAATGGTAAATGCGATGACAGGTGTTGGGGTGTCGCGGTTGCAGAGCAGGGGAACGAGCCCGCTAGCAGTCAAGACCTCGGCAACGGCCAGAGAGAACTCACGGCCGAGGAATCGGGTGTCATAGCCGATGATGACAACCGGTTTGCGTCGATAAATGGGCGACTTCGAGTCGGCCAGTTCGGCTTTGAGGTAATCGGCAACACTCTGCGCGGCGAGCCGAACATTTTCGAAAGTGAAATCACGTGCGATGAGTCCGCGCCAACCGGAAGTGCCAAATTTAATTACGTTTGCCATAAAGTTTTCAAATTTCTAACAGGGATAAACCAGATACACAGAATAATCTGTGAAGTTTTGTCTGACAAATCATGCTTTAACAGCAAATGACCGCGAGCGTGCCGCAATCGATTCATGCGGAACGGGGATTTACTTCGCAGCCGGATTTGCTAAAAATCCCCGCATGAAATTCTTTAGCCCCATCTTAGCCGCGACTATTTTGGCCATTTCTGCGCAAGCAGCCGATAATAAAATCGATTTCGCAAAAGAGATTCAGCCAATCCTTGAGAAGTCGTGCGTCCAATGTCACGGGCCGGAGAAGCACAAAGGCGACTTGCGCCTGGACAGCAAGGAAGCCGCGATGAAGGGCGGCAAAGGCGGTCTGGCAATCGTGCCCGGCGATACGGCCAAGAGTGATTTGTATCGGCGGATTACCTTACCCAAGGACAACGAAGATGTGATGCCGAGCAAGGGAGAATTGCTGACAAAATCGCAAACGGATTTGATCCGCGATTGGATCACTCAGGGTGCGAACTGGCCCGCTGGACTGGTGATTAAATCAACGGGAGCGCCTGAGGAAACAAAGGTTGAACCGGTAAAACTGGCTGATTACAAACCGAGCGCGGCGGAGCTGAAAGCAATTGCCAAATTTGGCGAACTTGGAGTTGCAGTTAGACCGATCGCGTTGAACCTGAACTGGCGCGAAGCAAATTTCCGCTCGTTAAATACAAATGCGACTGATGCCGTGATCGCACCGCTCAAAGACATTCTCGGCCTCGTGGATTTAAACCTTGCCGGGACAAAAATCAGCGACTCAGGTCTGGCCAACATCAAGGGTTTGACGAATTTGACCCACCTGCATTTGGAACACACGCAGATCGGCGACGCTGGTCTGGCGAATCTGAAAGGCCTGGTGAATCTGGAATATTTGAATCTGTTCGATACGAAAGTGAGCGACGCCGGTTTGGAAAACCTCAAAGAATTGGCGCGTTTGAAAAACCTCCACGTTTGGCAGACCAAAGTCACTGATGCCGGCGTCACGAATCTACAGAAGAGCTTGCCGAAATTAAACATTGTGCGCGGTTGGGAACTTGCCGCTGTGGCGAAAAAGGAAGCCGAACCGGCCAAGAAAGAGGCTCCGAAAAAAGAGGTTGAACCGGCGAAGAAACCGGCAGAAGCACCAAAAGCTGTCGCTGAACCTGCAAAGAAAATCGAATCTTCCAACAAAGAGGTTGGCGCCCTGAGGAAAGAAGCCGAGGCGCTTAGAAAAGAAGCTGAGGCCCTTCGCAAAGAGGGGGAAGCTGCCAAGAAGGAAGCAGAAGCGCTGAGGAAAGACGCTGAAGCAGAAAAAAAATAGTCAGCGCGCAGGTAGCGAATAGTAATTTGGTAGTATCGGAAATTTTGTGTTTGGGTCGGGTTGTTAGTTTTTGTCCTTTTGCTCCGGGGCTAGCCCCGGAGCAAAAAATCTTTTTCCAAACATAATGGCAAATTGATTGGCCGCTTGCGCCCATTGCGGTGGTGCTTTTTGCC
>CANJXF010000087.1 GCA_947478865.1 Verrucomicrobiales bacterium
CCCAAATCTTTGATTACATCGAGAGCTTTTACAACCGTCAGCGCACCCATAGCGCCCTGGATTTTCAATCGCCAGTTGACTTCGAACTCCTAAACAACTAACCAAATGACCCAACTTTTTTGTCCGCCGTTTCAGAGCAAGCCCAAACAATCCACCAAGAGGAGGGATAAGCGCTAGGTTGAGAGGAGAACCATGAGTTAAATCCTCCCGTCGGAAATGAACAATCGGATCATTCGCTTGCAAGCTGACGCGGTGATACAGTTTTCGTGTAGGGGCAAACGGGGTTTGCATAACGAGGGTAGAAGGCACCTGAGTGTTTGCAGAATAGATCGGTGCAAATCCCATGAATTTCCGGAAGGAGTCAATCGCATTATCCCGTTGTGGTCCTAGAGGAATTCCGCTCGCGTTGTAACCAATCCAATCGAACTCGCTAATCTGGAGAAAACCAAGTGATACAAGTATTTGTGACACGGTTCCGCTTGTGGGTGTATTTGTATCGTTCGAGCCATTGATACGATTTGTCCGCCACATATCCGCCACTGGTCCGGACTCCAAGGCACCGCCTGAATATAAGACCGGGTTGAGCAACTCCATTGTGAGATCAATTTTCTCCCCCATCTCGTGGAGATTTACAAAATCAACCACGCGGCCGGAGTCAATTGCCCAGTATTGGATTCGATTGGTCATGACCAGAAACCATTGAGGGACTGTGAAGCCGGCGTTGGTCTCGAAAACAGTTGAGGCCGACTGGAAGTGCGGTGGAGAACTCGAATACTTGGAAAGTGGCAATGTTACGACATTCGTGGAGTAAGGAAGCACGAAGGAATTGGAGTTTGCTCGTGACGAAAACGAGACGCCCGCCCAGTTAGAAATTACAATCGCAGACGGAACAAAGTTGGTGGTGAAAGGCGTGCCGTTCGTGGGCCAAAGGATCTCGCCGTTTTCGTCCATAATCGACGCTGTGAACGTGTGTGAAACGTGCAACTCCAAAGGTCTCGCAAAAATTTGGGTGTAGGAATTCCAGCTTTCGACCCCGAAGATATTGGTGATCCGCAATTGATACATTTGATTCGTTTGGTATGGGAACGAGCTCGTGGTCAGTTTGCGCAATTGCAGGAAGTGGCTGGCCTGAATGACGGTTTCCATCGAGAACTCGTTGAAATTCGGAAAGCCCTTCTTCGCTCCGATGATTATTGGCTGCCCGTAAAGATTGGCGTTGGAGTTTATGAAAGCGTCGGACAAAAGATCGCGATCTGTTGCTGAATTCAAAGCCAGCCACTGGTTCGTGAGAAACGTGTCATCCGTCGCCTCGGTGTATCCTGAGATGAAGATGTTTCCATTTTCATTCGTAAACGTTGGCCGAAATACCGAAGGTAAAAAGGGATAAGTCGTTCCGCGATTCGTGGTCGCATCATAAATGTTCGCGGCCAATTGCAATGAACGATGCACTTCTAGCGAATAACAATTTGTCGGAAAAATCTGAATACGATTGATGCTCAGATCAGACGAATGAAGTTGCAACAAACGATTCGCGAGGTTGGTGAAACATGAAATTGCAGGCTGTTTTGGAAAACAAGCGGTCTCATCAACGAACGCACCGCCTCCGCCGAACACTCCATCGCCATTATTATGAATCACCAAGTTATTCGCGGAAATAAAATCGCCACCAGCCGAATAAATCCCCGCGCCAAAATCAGCGCGGCCATTTTTAATTACGAAACCGTCCAGGCGAGTGGGCATCGACGAAGACAGCACGTTGACGACGTGCCCCGTGTTACTGCCATCCAGAACGGTTGGGTGAATATTCCAATTGCGCTGAGTGCGATTGGTTTCTGTTCCTGAAAAGCCTCCGAACAGGGACACTCCATCGCGCAGGGAGATATGTTCGACATAAACGCCAGCAGCTACCCAGATTTCATTTTCGGGCGATGCCAGATCGATTGCGGGCTGAATTTTTGAAAAGGCCGTTTCCCAGGTTTGGCCATTTCCTGCGTTTGGAACCATTGCGTTCACATAAAGGACGGCGGCAATGCCCACATGTGCCGAGGCGAAAATACAAAAAAGAACACCAAACCACTGTTTTAAATTTTTCCCAAAAGCCACAGGCTAAGAATACAGTCTATAAATTTCCTGACAAGCTATGCTCGCGTAAGGAAAGGCGGTTCGCGTAATTTCAAGACGCTTCAATTTCCGATTCGGAAAGCAGTTCGCTGTTTATGTCCCGCGCGGCAGCGACTTCTTGAGGGGTGAGCAGGACGGCGTTTTTGATCAGGCGGCAAAATTCTTTTTTGGTGACGCGATGGCGGGTGCCTTCCTTGGTGCTTAGGTCGGAAATCGTCTTGTATTCGACGGCCAAACGTTCGAGCAAGGCTATGCGGATGTATTGTTGATCGAGTTTCCAGGTCTGGCCTTGGCACAATTTCATGTCAGCATTTTACGCGCTAGACGATGCAGTTGCCAGCTTCGCATGGAATAAACGTGATGACCGGCTATTTACCACTTCAACTTGGCGGGCAAAAATTCGCTGATCAGGTCGTCGTAGAACGGGCGAAGCTCTTTCATATCCGGCTTGGTATGACTCTTCGTGTAGAGGTCGTAGGGATTGAACTTCCTGACCCAATCCATCATACGGCGGTCTTCGTCGTTCATCAAATACCCGTATTCATTTTCACGGTGGGCCGGATAAAACGAGTGGTAACGAATCATGTACAGCGCCTCGGTCGGGAGATAATCTTTGACGATGTTGTAGAGGTATTCGTCGTGTCCCCATGACATCTGCACGCTGTCGAGCCCGCGGTTTTCCTCGTAAATTCCGAGGCGCGTTTGATACTTCGGATTCGTAAAATCGGGGTTGGCTTCAAAGAAGCGTGGAAAAACAATTTTGTCCGAATACGCGCAGCCAACGGGGAAAGTGTCTCCAACCACGGCCCATTGCGGTTCGCCGAATAGGCACAAGATTTTTCCAATATCGTGAATTAACCCGGTCAGAATAAACCAGCGCGGGTGGCCGTCTTTGCGGATCTGCTCGGCGGTCTGGAGAAGATGGTCAAGCTGCGACAAGTCGGTATCAGGGTCGCTGTCATCCACCAGCGTGTTCAGGAATTCAAGCGCTTCCCAGATGCTCATCTCGCGGCGGCGGTTGTCGAGAAACTCGCGGTGCTTCGCCTGCACGAAATCCAATGTCTGATGCTGATGGTTGAGCCGATAGAACTCGCGCACGCTCGGTCGGGCGGTGTTTTCGTAATCGCGGAATTGTTCCTCTTTTTTGTTCGGATTGGTGCCGACGAGGCTTTCCGGGTAGCGCTCTTTGACAAAATCTTCCCATTCCTCAAGATTTTCGAGCGGTGCGTTATCGGGACTATTACTTTGACGAGTTTCCATAATCAAAATCAGGTGTTAAGAACGGATTTACATTCTGGCGGGACAAAAATTTTCGCAAGTAAATTCTATTTTACTCGTTGCTCTTATGCTGCCGGTATTTATCCAGGGCGATCGCCAGAATAATGACGCCGCCGATGATGATTTCCTGCATGTAGGTAGGCCATCCCATCTGGCTGGAGCCGTTGCGAAGCACCGCCATGATGAGCGCTCCAATGATCGATCCGAGCACGCTGCCAGTGCCGCCGCTCAGGCTCGCTCCACCGATGACGACGGCGGCAATGATGTCCAATTCAAGGCCATTGGCGCCGCTGGGATCGCCCTGGGTCAGTCGCGAAAACTGCATCAGTCCGGCGGCGCCAAAGAAAAGGCCCGCGACGCCGTAAATAAAAATCTTATGCAACGAAACGCGGACTCCCGAAAAGCGGGTGGCCAATTCATTTCCGCCAATCGCAAAAATGTAGCGGCCAAATACGGTTTTGCGGAGGACCAAGGATAGAAAAATGGCCAGCGCGGCAGCGATCCAGACGCCGTTAGGCAAGGGGAGGAGTTGCGTTGGGTCGGTCAGGGCCATGATGTTGTTGAGCGGGTTTTCCGGCGGGTTCACCGTTTGACTTTTTGACAGCCACTTGGCTGTACCACGGGCCACGCCCATCATTCCCAACGTGATGATGAAGGGCAGCATTCGAAGTCCAGAAATAAGCATCCCGTTTGTCAGTCCAATCAATCCACCAGTCAAAATCGTTAGCACCGCTGCGAGGCCCGGAGAAAATTTCTGTTCAATCAAAGTAGCGCCGACGACGCTGGTCAATGCCACAACGGAACCGACGCTGAGATCAATGCCGCCACTAATAATGATCATCGTCATTCCAAGCGCGCCGATTGCGACGATGACCGTTTGGGTGAGAATGATTTTAAAATTGCCGCCGCTCAGGAAAAAGGGGCGCACTTCGGCACTCGAAGAAAAAAGCCCGATGACCAGCAGCAATCCAAAAAACGGCCCTAAAATATTAAAGAGCGTCCAGAGCTTGGTTTTGTTCTCAGACGCCATTGCTACTTTAAATATTTATCGAGGGGAGGATAGAGGAGTTCTTTAACTTCAGGTTGATCCATGTTCTCTGAAGTAACGGCGACAGCGCCGGTGTCGATTCGATTTTCGACTTTTTCACCGCCCAAATGTTTAACCATGGTTTGAACGGCGAGATATCCCATCTTCATGGGGTTCTGCACGATTAACGCCTGAACATCCCCGTTTTTCAGGTCGGCGACGGATTGTGATCCCGAATCGAATCCGATCATCTTTATTTTTCCACCGGCCTTCCCGATGTCGCGCAAGGCTTTTGCCATCGCCACGGTCGGCGGTTCGCATGGGCAAAAAACTCCATCCGCTTCACGACCGAAACGATTCAGAAGATTCTGCGAAGCCTGATAGCACAACTCCCGAGTGGCGCCAGCATATTGGTCGGAGGAAATCAGTTTGATGCCGGGAAACTTTTTCAGAGCGTCAAGGAAACCCGCTTCCCGCTCTTCGGTACTCGCGGAACCGACGGCGTAGCGCAGCAAAATGACGTTTCCTTTTCCATTCAGCAGCGCCCCCATTTTTTCACCCGCCAGTTGGCCACCTTTGAAGTTGTCGGTCGAAACGTAGCTGACGTATTTGTCGGTTTTCAGGCCGGAATCCAAAATCACCACGGGGATTTTGGATTGCATGGCGTTGTTGACCGGTTTGACCAAAGCCTGTGAATCGAGCGGCGCGAGGATAATCCCGCTGACACGCCGGGTCGTGAAATTCTCAACCACTTGAATCTGCTGGTCGCGATCATCCTCTCGCAGTGGCCCTTTCCAGATGAGGTTGATTTTGATTCCTTTCTCCGCCAATTCGCGCTGCGCTTTGACCGCTCCCGCGTTGATTGATTTCCAGTATTCGTGGGTGGTTCCTTTCGGAATCAGCGCGATGGTATAATTTTTTTCCGCAGCGGATAGCGTTGCGGCAAAACAAAGCGAAGTGATAAACGCAGGCAAACTGCGGAAAATGGATTTCATGTGGCTAAACCTAGAAAACCGCTATTGAGTTTTCAATTCTTTACTGCGCCAATCTTTGCAGCGCTCAGGCAATTTAAGTTTATATCGCGTCTGGATTCAAAAAATGAAGCCAGGTTAAACGTCGAGCTTGGTCCATTTGGCATTGCCTTTAGAAGATTTCACGACCGCTTCGATGAAGGCCATGCCGCGAATGCCATCTTCGATTTTCGGGAAGTCATTCGCCAAATCGTCCTTGGCCAACTTCCGGCCGGCTTCGCGGGCGCGAATCGCGTTGGCAAAGCTCTTATAGATATTGGCAAAGGCTTCGAGATATCCCTCGGGATGGGCCGGCGGGGTGCGTCCGGCCGCTTTGGCAGCGTCGCTCAAATATCCCTGGGCGGCACGATAGACCTGCATGGGTTGATCCGACCATTTCACCAGCAAGGTGTTGGGTTCCTTTTGATGCCATTCCAAGCCTCCGGTTTCGCCGTAAACGCGAATGCTTAAATTATTTTCTTCACCAACGCTGATTTGTGATGAATGCAAAATGCCCTTCGCGCCGTTGGTGAAGCGCAGCAGGACATTAACATCATCATCGAGCTTTCGGCCTTTCACGAACGCGGTGGTATCCGCAGCGAGCTCCTTGATCTGCAAGCCAGTGATGTATTCCGCAAGATTCTCAGCGTGTGTTCCAATATCGCCGACGCATCCCCCCGCTCCGCTTCGTTTCGGATCCGTGCGCCAGGCTGCCTGCTTTTGATCACTCGCTTCAAGGCGCGTGGCGAGCCAGCCCTGCGGATACTCGACGACGACTTTGCGAATTTTTCCGAGCTTGCCGGAATGAATCAAGGCACGGGCTTCTTTGACCAGCGGATAGCCGGTGTAGTTGTGGGTTAATCCGTAGAGTAAGCCGGTTTTCTTGACCAGGTCTTTCAACTTTTTTGCTTCCGCGAGGTTGAACGTCGCGGGTTTGTCGCTGAGAACGTGGAAGCCATTTTCGAGCGCCATTTTCGCTGGTGGAAAATGCATGTAGTTTGGCGTAACAATGGCGACGAAATCCATGCGCTGATCGGCGGGCAACTTGGTTTCCGCTTTGATCATCTCTTCAAAAGTGCCGTAACAACGATCCGCTGGGAGGAAGAAATCTGCGCCACTTGCCTTGCTGCGTTCCGGGTCCGAACTAAAAGCGCCGCAGACGAGTTCAATTTGTTGGTCTATGGCCGCTGCGATTCGATGAACCGCGCCGATGAAAGCACCGCGACCGCCGCCGACCATTCCGTAACGAATTTTTCTGTTCATAAATTTACGATTGCAAAACTAGAAGTTGAATTCTTGGTTACGCGGACTTTATATTGCACTACTTTTTCAAGTCAACGAGACTTGTTCTTTATGTTTACTGCCGCTGATCTTGCCAAACAATTAAGTGGAGAAGTCATCGGGGACGGTTGCGTCAAAATCAACGGATTTGCGCCGGCTAGCTCCGCCAGGGAAGGGGATTTGACTTTTGCCGAGAACGAAAAATTCTTTGCCACCGCCGATCAAAGCGCTGCCTCGGTGATTCTCGTGGACGGTGATTTTAAATCGGCGAACAAGGTTTTGATTCGCGTGAAAAATGCGCGCATTGCCTTTGCCAAAGTCCTTCCATTATTTTTTCCGGAACCGAAATTTGCCCCTGGGATTCATCCCACCGCCGTCGTTGATGCCTCCGCGGAAATTGATGGCACGGCGCACATTGGTCCCCATTGCGTGATAGGAGAAAAAGTGAAAATTGGAGCTCGCACCGTCTTGCAAGGCGGCAATCACATCGAGGCGGAATCCATTCTCGGACAAGAGACGCGTCTTTTTCCAAACGTCACGGTGTATTTTGGAAGCCGCATCGGAAATCGCGTGCGGATTCACGCCGGTTCGGTGATTGGCTCCGATGGTTTCGGCTATGTTTTCGATTCCGGATTTCATCGTAAGATTCCACAGATTGGCAGCGTGGTGATTCAGGACGACGTGGAGATTGGGGCGAATGTGGCCATCGATCGAGGCGCGCTTGGACCCACGACCATCGGCAAAGGAACCAAGATCGATAACATGGTGCAGATCGCGCACAATGTGACGATCGGCGAACATTGCGTGATCATTTCACAGACCGGAATCGCCGGCAGCACAAAACTGGGAGATTACGTGACGGTTGCCGGGCAGGTGGGAATTGCCGGACATTTAAAAATTGGAGATCGTGCAACAATTGCTGCCCAATCGGGAATAATGAACGACGTTGGCGAAGGCGAGAAGGTCTGGGGGTCGCCTGCGCAGCCCGATCGCCAAATGAAGCGGCAGTTGATTTCCATCCAACGGCTTCCTGATTTATTGAAACGCGTCGCCGAGTTGGAAAAGAGTTGAGGGAAGGCCGCTTGGCGACCCGGGATTTTGGAAAAAGGCCAACCGAGATGGTAGCGGCAAAATCCGCCTGAATTTTTGCCTAAATGGCCTATTGACTTAGAAGGTTTCTTTGCTAATTTCACCGCTCCTTAATTTGGATTTATTGGATTTTGATGAAAACGTATCTACCGAAAGTTAATTTGGACCAGCGCAAATGGCACGTCATTGACGCCGAAAACGCGGTTTTAGGCCGTCTCGCAGCTCAGGTTGCCAACATTCTGCGCGGCAAAGACAAGCCAGTCTTCACGCATCATTTAGACGCAGGCGATTTTGTTGTCGTGATCAATGCGGAAAAAGTCCGCCTCACCGGAAAGAAAGAAACGCAAAAGTCTTTCATGAGTTATTCCGGTTGGAAGGGTGGAGAGAAATATAAGACCGTCGAACAGGTGCGCGCTCAGCAGCCTGACAAATTGATTACCCACGCGGTCCGTGGCATGATTCCAAAAAACCGTTTGGGTCGCGTTTTGATGACCAAACTTAAAGTTTACAAAGGCAGCGAACATCCTCACGCAGCGCAAACCCCTGACGTTGTCGCAGCCGCGAAATAATTAAAATACGTTTTTATGGCAGACTCAAAAATTCAGGAATTTCTCGGCACTGGTCGGCGCAAAACTGCGGTGGCCCGTGTTCGTCTCGCTTCGGGTTCAGGCAAAATCACGGTCAATGGCCGTGCGCTTGAAAATTATTTTTTGACCGAAACGCTCCGCAGCGTGGTTGCAGAACCGTTCTCTGCGACTGAAACTGCAGGCAAGTTCGACGTTCGCGTCAACGTGCAAGGCGGCGGACCTGCTGGTCAAGCCGGTGCCGTGCGTCACGGGATTTCCCGCGCTTTGATCAAAGCGGATGCGAACTATCGCCCGAACTTGAAATCGGAAGGTTTGCTCACTCGCGATCCTCGTATGAAGGAACGTAAGAAATACGGCCAACCCGGCGCGCGCGCACGCTTCCAGTTCAGCAAGCGTTAAAATATTTTCAGCTTTGCAAACCCCGCCGGTTCTACTGGCGGGGTTTTTTCTTTTTCCAGATGCAAAATTAAACTGGAGTGTTGCAGATTGCAGAATTGTCGTTTCAATATTCCCAAAATGAATTCCTCTCCTGTGAAAGTCGCGATCATCGGTGCCTCAGGCTATTCCGGTGAAGAACTGGTCCGGTTGCTCTTGCGCCATCCGAACGTGGATTTGGTTGCCGTGACATCCCGGCAGTATGCTGGTCAAACTTTGGCGCAAGTTTTTCCAAGGCACGCGAATCATTCCAGAGCGAAGACTCTGCGTTTTTCCGATCCAAATTCTGATGTGATAGCCAAAGAGGCGCAGATCGTTTTTCTGGCGCTGCCCCACGGAGTTGCCGCCGAATATGCGGTCCCGCTTTTGGCACAGGGCTGTCAGGTGATTGATTTGAGCGCGGATTTCCGGGTGAAGAGTGCGGATGTTTACAAAGAGTTTTACGGACACGACCACGCCTCTCCCGAACTCCTTGGCACCTCGGTTTATGGTCTGCCAGAAATCAATCGTGGGCAGATTAAGAAGGCCACATTGATCGCTTCGCCCGGTTGTTATCCGACGAGCATCCTGTTGCCGTTGATACCTTTGTTGCGCGAGAAAATCATCAAACCTTCGGGAATCATTGCAGATTCCTTGAGCGGCGTCAGCGGAGCAGGTCGCAAGGCGGAAATCGATTATTTATTCGTCGAATGCAATGAAAGCATGCGGCCCTACGGAGTTCCAAAACATCGACACTTATCAGAAATCGAGCAGGAGTTATCGTCGGCCGCCGGTGAAAAGGTTGTCATTCAATTTACGCCTCATTTGATTCCGGTGAATCGCGGAATTCTGAGTTCCATTTACGTTGCGCCTGAAAAACATTTTTCCACTGCGGCAGAAATGTCTGCTCTGGCTGAGCAAATCAGCGCCTGTTACCAGACGGCTTACGCGACGGAACCGTTCATTCGTTTGCTCGAAGGCAAAGCATTGCCCGACACGAAAAATGTGGTCGGCACCAACTTCGTTGAAATCGCGTGGCGCCTCGATCCCCGCACCGGTCGACTCGTGATTATGAGCGCATTGGATAACATTCTCAAAGGCGCCAGTGGACAAGCGGTACAGAGCATGAATCTTTTTTGCGGCTTCTCAGAAACCGCGGGCTTGCTTTAAGTCGCGCCGGACTGATGTCGACGGCATGCCAACGCCAACTGCCTTTTTTTCAAAGCAAGAGTTGCCCGGAGAATTAAAACTCTCCGGGCGTTTTCGCTGCTGTTATGGCAGAACGACTGCCCGATAGAATCGGGAACCAACCGTGGCTGAACTGGTCTCCGTGTAACTGTAGTTGGTGCTGGTTAGGGTATTGGTCGAGACGGTCGTCCAGTTGAGCAGATTCGTTGACGATTGAATCTGAAATATTTGTCCGACTGTGCCAGTTACGTTGACCTGGACCTGTCCATTGCTGGTCTTATTGAGCGCTTGAAGTTTTAATGTCCCGGTCGAGGCTGTCGCCGGCGTATCCAGAAAAACTCCTTGCACCGTCGCATTGTAACCAGTGACGCGTGTCAAACGGACCTGCACATTTCCTTTGATATCCCAGACCAAATATTTTCCTTCGGTAAAAGAGGAAAGGCTTTGGCTGTTTAAAATCGCGCCGGTCGCGGTATCCAGAACTTCAACGGTTTGAACTCTGCCATTGCGATCCCAATCCAAGAAATAGAGTGCCAATCGATGTGTCTTGGCGTCTGTCAAATTGACGTTGATTGTAAAACTCGTGGGCGATTCCCACGAAGCGGCAATGCGATCTGTGGCTGTTCCAGCCTTCTGCAAGCAACGGGTTTCCGCACTAGACGCAATCCAAGTCCAATCAGATTTCCCAACTGGGGCCAACGTTGCGTAACTCGCATTGCTGCTGGAGTTTCCCACGATGATATAACCCTCACTTCCATAAACGCCTTTCCAGGTCCCAGCTGCGTTGGTGTCAGTTTTTAGAAACGTCGCGCTTGAAACGAGATTGGTCGGAGTGGTGTTCGTCGAAGTTGAACCACTGTTTACAATGACGTAATTCGCGCTCGCTACCGCGCTATCTGTCATGCCCGACTTAGACGCGTAGGCTTTAACCGTGACGCTATTCGAGAGAGTCAGCGCGCTCGCATAAATGGCGGAAGACGAAGTCGGCGTCGTTCCATCAGTGGTGTAGCGGATGGTCGTTCCGCTTGTTGTCGTGGTTAAGGCGACTGTGGCCAGATTCGTAAATGTTCCGCCATTTTGGGAAAAGGCTGGAGCATCGACAATTGAATTGGTGACAGTCCCCGAGCGCACGCTGCGGATCGTCACTTCATCAATCCAACCGTCGAAATTTCCGAGCGTCAGCGTGGATGAACCGGCGGTGCCGCTCCAGTTCGCCAGCTCGCTGCTGGCAACGCTGATGACCGTGACGCCATCAACTTGGGCGCTGTAGCCGGTTTTATCGATCGCGATGCGCAAGTGATGCCAGACATTTTTACTCAAGGCATTGGCGACGGTTGCGCCGCCTGAATCAAGCTGCGTTCCTCCGCGAAATTTAATTCCGTTATACATATCCTCGTAGAGTTCGATGCTCGAATTCCAGTTGCGCACGAGAGAAACGAGAGGCGAATTGGCGGTGTTCGCGCCTTTGAGTGCGTTGATGTAAACCATCGCTTCGAGCACAATGGCCGTCGTATCCGAGGAGTAGAGGTGCGAGTTGGGAATGGTTGCGATCACGGCTTTGTCGCCGATGTTCAACGTATGCAACGCCTGGCCGGTCCGGCTTGCCATCCAGCCAAGGTTCACAGAATCCAACGCTGCGGATCCCGCGAGAGTTAAGGCGCATTGTTTTGCCGTCGCATCGGCGAGGCTTGAATCCAGATGATACAACGCAACCATATCTGAGCTGATCGCCAGCGGGCTGGCCTGATAACTATTCGGCGGCGTGCTGGTGGCGGTTGTAGCACTGAAATTGGTCTGCGCAAAAACGCGGCGTCCATCGGGCAACAATGCTTCTGCTTCGACCCACTGTGTTCCGGTATTCACGGCGGCAAAACTAAAGGGGCTGGCTGGAGTGGGAGCCTGATCGCGGGCTTCCCAGACAATTGAAGCCTTGCTCAAATCCAGACCTGGGACGGAGAGCATCGCCGCGACGGTTTCCTGTGCCGGTGCCGAATCAGGTAGACCGGTGATCGTTCCAGTGGCGGATCGCCAAGGTTGCGTTTTTAGAGATGTGCGTGCCATGAGAAACGCCATGGCTGCGAGGCTGTGGCCTTGTTGCGGATTAACCATTTCTGTTCCGGTGTGAAATGTGTCTGTCCATTTTTCATAAGGAGCATAAGGCGCGGTACTCGCCCCATCGCTGGGGAAACAGAGCGCGGCCAATTCACTTTTGTAGTTGTAGATGTAGGGAGGTCCCGACGCCACGCTGCCCAGTGGAATTCCGCTTGGCGGCAACTCGCGGCGATCGTTTTCCGCGTATTGATTGACCGTTTCGCGCTGGCGTTTCCAACCGATGCCAGTGAGGAATCCCATGTTCAACGGATTCAATCCCGCCTCGTAATTCATGTTGGCGATGATCGTGTCGAGATAAGTTTGCTTGGCGCTGAGTTGGTAGGCTGTCGCGATATCAAACGTTTGTTCAACGGACATGAACCAGCCAGCCGAGCGATACGGTTTGTTCGGATCGGGAAAGCTGTTTCCGAACGCATTATTCTGGGAATAGCGAACCTGATCGTCGCCTGCGGCGATGATTTCCGCTTCGCATTTGGCGAGAAAGGTGGCGTTTAACTGGCTGGCCTGAAGACGGCCAGAGCGCGCGGCAAAGGCGTAACTGCGAATCGCGCAACCATAGCCTTCAAACAAACGCCACCAGGTCCAACGGCGGGTGTTGGGATCAGCGGGGTTGAAGGTGTTCAGCAATTCGTTGTGATATTGCGCTTCACCTGTTGCGAGAAAAAGCTCGCACGCGGCCCACGCGATTTCGTCCGCGTCGCGAAACTCATTTCCGTAGTGCGTAATCTTTTGATAAGCGCCGGCACGGCCATATTTCGCCCATGCGTTCTGGAGAAACTGCCAGCCTTTCTTCGCCTGAGACAAATAGTTCGCCGCTTCCGTTGGATAGTATTGCTTGAACAACGGCGAAGAAGCGGCTTGCGCGAGAGCGGCTACTGAAGCGGCGGTCGAGGCGGTGGTTTTTGGAAAAACAACTTGGGAATCCCCCAGGTCCGTTCCTTGCAGTGAAACGTCACCCTCGTATTCGCGATTGCGCGGGTAAACCAGAAAATAAAATCCGCCATCGGCATCCTGCAACTTGGCCAGAAAATCCAATTCCCATTTTGCCTCTTGGAGAACGTCGCTGATGCCGTCGCTGCTTTCGGGAAGACCAAGATTATCCAGTTCGGAAACGCCCGGCAACGAGTCCGCAGCGAAGACCAGCGCGTGCGCGAGTTGCGCGACGTTGATGGTGTATTTGCTGTAGTCGCCCGCGTCGTGATGACCGCCGGTGACATTAAACTTCGCCTTGTTTACAAAAGGATAGAGGCTGGAGTTCACATCCTTGAGTTGCGGCGCGCCGCTCTGTGAGCTCGCATAATCGCCCGTCATGTTGCTCAATTCCGCATTAACAGCGCTGAACGTCATGTCCGGCACTTCTGCCGTGGCAGTATGACACGCGCCTTTGCTGTGGCGTGTGAACGGGTAATCATTCGCAAAACCACAGCGTTGATGATACAGCCCCAATGCGTAGCTTCGCGCAAAAAGCCCAGCCAGTCCTTCGTCGATCAAAAAGGCGAATGATGTGCCCAGCCCCGCTACCTGCAAGCGATATTCGCCCGGGGTTTGGAACGCGGTAAAGTCCGCTTCGTAAACCTGTTGGTAAGGCGTGGGACTATAGTTGTAACCTGCATCTTTGCGTTGCGTTAGCGCTCCTGAATAAACCGTGGTCCCAGTCTTGGCATCCACAATTTTGAATCCGTTCGCCGAAGGAATCGCCATCTCGCCCATGCTGCCGATGTAGTAGCTGACCATCGCTTTCTTCGAGTAAGCGGGCATGTAACCCTCTTGGTTGACGTGAATGGCAGGACTCCAGCGTGACGGGTCGGCTTGCGCAGTGAATTGGATATTGGTGCTCCAGAGCGAGCCGTTTGGGTTTTTCACCTCGACGGCTTGTCCGTCTGAAATTGCGCTGGCCAATTGTAAATAAAGATGGTTTTCAATGCGCAAGTCACGAACCTGCAATGGCGCAAATAAAGGGCGTCGCTTGAATCCGACGGATTGCACGGCCAATGTTTGCGTGCCGGCTGTCACCGTAAATTGCGAGGCCGAAGGAGCGCTGAGGGCACCGCTGCTATTCACAAAGTTCCATTCGGTGACCGTCGCGGGATCCGGTTGCTTCGTGGTGATCAAAGTCAATTCCAGCAACGTTGGCGAAAGGATGCGTAGTCCATACGAGCCAACCGGCAGCATTCGCATCGGGTTATCGTCGGTGATATTTAAATTAGTTGCGCCTCTAACGGAGAGAACGACAAGCAGGAATCCGATGATGGAAACGAACGTTTGATGAAACGTAAAAATGGATTTTGACGTGATAAATCTCGGGGATTCTTTCTTCTTCGTCATAAAGTTAAGCTCTTTGTATGTGCCGGGAGATCCCGGCACGTTGATTACGGCCCGCCGAATTTTCGTCGCTGAATGAAACACCGATTGCGTAATCTCCTGAATCAGTATTCGGGGCTCCTCCTCAGAGCCCTTAATGAAAACCACGAACGCGTTTAGCAGTGACGATGCCAACAGGCCGGCTTAATAGGGAAATGAACTTTTTCGTGAAATTGTGTGCGTTAAAGTGTCCACGTTTTGGAAGTGTCCTGCTCAAACTGGGACAAACCGGTTGGCAACCCTCCGTTTGTGCGTAAATTATTCGTCAGGAGGGCAATGATGTTGGTTTACCAAAATCCTGTTTATCAAAGGTATTTCGCCGACCCTTTCGTCTGGAAGCACGAAGGGAGATACTACGCTGTGGGGACCGGTCCGCTGGGAACGGTCAAAGATATTCAGGAATCGGATCTGACCAGTTCAAAAATCAATGGCGAAGACCGGGCGATCCCTGTTTTGACTTCGGCGGATTTCGTTCATTGGAAATCATTGGGCGGCGCGCTGCGTGTTCCTGAAAAACTTCGTGAGAAAGCTTTCTGGGCACCGGAGGTCGCATTTCACGACGGTTGGTTTTACATGTATTATTCAACGGCCACGGTTGGTTTGCTCCACCAGATTCGCGTGGCCAAGAGCTTGTTCCCCGAGGGGCCGTTCGATGATGCGGGACTGCTGATTGGTGCTGATGACGCCTGCCCGTTCGCAATCGATGCTCACCCTTTCCGGGACGATGATGGTCAATGGTATCTTTTTTATGCGCGTGATTTTTTGGATTTCGGAGGAGAAATTCGTGCGGGCACCGCCTTGGTGGTTGATAAGCTGGTCGACATGGTCAAGTTGGCCGGTGAAGAAATGGTGGTAATGCGCGCGCAACGACTGGCAACTTTTCAAAGCGCAACGGGAAATGTACGGAAAAATTTTCGATTGGCATACGTTGGAAGGGCCCTTTATTCGGAAACACGAAGGACTTTATTACTGTTTTTACAGCGGCGGTTGTTATGAGAACGAAACTTATGGGGTCGATTACGGAATCGCTGAAAGAGTCACTGGTCCATATAGCGATTTGGGTAACGCAGAAGGCGCGCGAGTCATGCAGAGCATTCCCGGTCATGTGATCGGTCCTGGACATCACTCGATCGTGTTGGGACCGGACGACAAAACCGAATACCTCGCCTACCACGCATGGGACATGGAAATGGAGCCTGTCAGAAAGATTGTGTTTTGGGTCATAACTGGAGAGAAAGAGTTATGACAGAAGAAAAGAAGCGATTAAAGAGAGAGCAGAAGGAGGTGTTGAAGGGGACCGATGCGTTGATAGACGGGATGTTGGCCCAAAGCGGGTTGAG
>CANJXF010000088.1 GCA_947478865.1 Verrucomicrobiales bacterium
ACGCCAACGAATTCGCGTTCCGCTGGAACACGCGCCATGACTCCGATGGAATTCGCCTGGCGAAATTCGTCGGATGCATCCAAGGCAAGCGTCTCATCTATCGCCACCTGTCCCAAACTTTATGCGTTTGCTAAGTATACAAGCCCAGGAAAAAGTGATCAAGATCAATGAGAAGCTCGCTTCCAAGGGCAAGCAGTTGCACGAAATCAGCAACGAAGAATTCGAGGAGATCGCTGATTCAATTGGCCTCAAAAAAAAATCGCAATTAACTTATCCAGCTTGCCGATGAAAAAAATAACGTTCTCTCTTTCGGCTATTCTTTTGGTTTGCTGTTTGCTTTTGGCTGGCAAGGCGAGCGCGCAGACTGCTGCCGGCGATACAGTCGGCGCAGAATCTGATGCCCAGGCGGTATTGAGATCAAACCTTCGCCTGCAGGAGCAATTGAATACTGCGCTTCGGGCGATCGAGCAGGCGCGCCAGGATTCCGAATTTTCGGCGAAGAAGAACGCAGACGTTTTTGCCGATCGATTGAACTCCGTGGAAAAAAATCTCAGCCTGCAACGCGATCGCGACCTCGAAACAATGCGTCATTCCAATCAGTTCGTGCTGATTGCCGCGTCCGCGCTCGCGGTGGTGGGAATTCTGGCCTTGCTCGGCACGACCTTTTTCCAAATCCGCGCGATGAACCGGATGGCGGAAATCGGCACGCTTTTCTCGACCCATTTCCCGCTGGATTCGAGTCGCGTTCTGGGCAACAGCAATGGAAGTTCCGTGGTGCCGGCTCGCCTTAATTCGGCTGAGCAGGCCAGCGCTCGGCTTCTTGCCACCATTGAACATTTGGAGAAACGGATTCATGAGCTCGACGCCTCGGCGCAGCCGACGACTCGAATTTTGAATGGTGAAAAAGCGGCGGCCAACCGGCTGGAATCCTCCAATGGCGTTCTCGCGCTGATCGCAAGGGGTGAAACCTTGCTGAGCGATGGCGATGCCGAGCAAGCCATGGCTTGTTTCGACGAAGCGCTGACCCTTGAACCCTCGAACCCAGACCTGTTTTTGAAAAAGGGCGCCGCTTTGGAAGCTCTTCGCCGGATGCCGGAAGCTCTCGAAACCTACGATCGCGCGATCGCCACGAATCCTTCGATGACGGTCGCTTATCTCTACAAAGGCGGCGTGTTGAATCGACTGCAGCGGTTTACCGAAGCGATGGAATGCTACGAGCGGGCATTGCGCACGCATCCAAAGAACACGGCGGCTTGATCAACGCTCTCCGCCGCCCTGCGTTTTCGCCCACTGGAGGTTTTGCCGCGCCTCGCGGATCTTTGCGCGTATCAACTCGCGGTTTTCTTCTTCGGCCGCCGCTAACTCTCGTTCCAGTTCAGCAATCCGCTGCTCGTAAACCGTTTGGCGCGTCTGCAACCGGGTGCTGATTTGATCCAGTCTCTGTTCCAGTTCCATCAGCTGTTCGGTGCCGGTCTCCTGAGTGCGGATCAGATCCGAACGTTGCGTAATCAAACCGCGCACGAGCCGATTCATCAAGCCGCGGGCGAGGTGTGGCATCAAACCGGCGTGGAGTTCATCGTTCATGCGTCCTCCAGGCAATACCAGAACGTTCGTTGCCCCGGCGGGATTTCGGCCCGCTCGGTTACCGGACGTGAGCCACAGAGCAATTGCGCCGATGCCGCACAACCCGGCCAGCGCCCAGAGAGAATTTTTTTTGATCGGCAACGTCGCTACCGTTGGCTTTTGAACGTTCAATTCGTCCAGCGCCGCTTTGGCTTTGACGTCGATCTTTTCTCCCGCCTTCACCACCACCTGACCTGCTTCGTAGGGAGTGACTACCCAAATTGTGTTGGTCTTCTCGGCTCGCATTCTCCCGGTCAATTCCGCATCGAAAGTGCAATTTGCTGTGACAAGGTTCGTCAGAAACTTTGCCGCCGCGCGCTCTTCGCGCGGGAAATTTGCGAGCAAGACGTTTCGCGCTTTCCAAACCATCATCGTGTTGGTCCGGCGAACAAACTGGCTTTGTTGTTTGAGCATTTCCGCGCTGGGCTGCGGATCTTTTCCCATGACTAAACGGATTTGCGTCGAACCTCCTGCGGGCAGGGGAGGCAACTGTTCGGACCGCAGGAACTGGTCGGTGGCCGCGCGTAATTTCTGGCCCAGCTCTTTGAGATATTCCTCTTTGGCATCGCCCAGTGCCCAGGCTTTCGCCAGCTCTTTGCTGACGGGAAACGACGCGGTCTCAGTGGGAAGTAACTTAAGTGCAGCGTTGAAGCGCGGTTCCCTGAAGTCATTCGTGGTCAGAGTCCGCGTCTTGAAACTCGCCTCGATCGCATCGAGGAATTTTTCGCGGGCAAATGTAAATTCGGTGCTGAGTTTTCCTACAGCCTGATCGGAAACGGCAGGATCAAAGCGAAAAACCAAGGGGATTTTGTCCGACTGCTTTTCGCGTTGCGCGTCGGTTTCGACACGGTCGACGACCGAGACTTTCCTTGATGCGATGAGGTTTGTGTTGGCGATGTCACCGACGAGATACGAGCCAGCCGAGAGCGGCGGGCTGGAGGATTCTTGGAGCGCAAGAAAAGCGGCGGTTGTTCCGATCAAAAGAAGGGCGGCAAGGAAAATGCGTGATCGGTTCAAAATCTTTGGCGCGTTCATTTCTGTTAGCGAAGCGGGCGGCATCCTAGAAAAACGCCGGGACGGAGACAAGGGTTTGTCTTGGAAAAGATTGGATTGCCGCACGGACTTTACGCATATTCCCCGGCACATGAAGTCTATGACGGGATACGGGCGCGGTGAATGCGCTCAAAACGGTTTCAAGATCACGGTCGAGCTCAGTTCGGTAAATCGCAAGCAAAGCGAAATTTCGATCAATCTGCCGCGCGAACTTGAGGTGCTCGAAGCGCAGGTGCGTGACGAAATCAATAAATGCGTTTCGCGCGGGCGATTGAGCGTTCGCGTATCGATGCATTCGGCGCAAACGAATTCCGCCAACAAACTGCGCGTGAATATTGCCCTCGCCAAGAATTACGCCAAGGAATTCGGCAAACTTTCCAAGGCGCTGAAAATCTCCGAACCCATTTCACTGGACCTGCTGATTCGTTCTCCCGGCGTGTTGCAGGCCGATAAGGCCATTTCCGATGCGGAAGATTTCTGGCCCGCTGTCAACAAGGCGCTGCAAATCGCCCTTGCCGCCCTGTTGAAAATGAGATCCAGGGAAGGTGCCTATCTCGCCAAGGACATGACCACGCGCATCAACACGATTCGCAAAGCGTTCACGCAGATTCAAAAACATGCGCCAGAAGTGCAGAAACGTTATCGCGATCAACTGATCCAGCGCATCAAAAATGCCGGCCTAGAAATTCCGGCGCTGGATGACGAGCGCTTGCTCAAGGAAGTGGTTTATTTCGCCGATCGCTCCGATATTTCCGAGGAATTGACCCGATTGGAAAGTCATTTCCAACAGTTTGACGATTGCCTGAAATCGCCGGAGCCGGTTGGGCGCACCCTCGATTTCCTCGCGCAGGAAATGAACCGCGAGGTCAACACCATCGGTTCGAAAGCGAACAACGCCGTGATCTCGCGCGAGGTGGTCATTCTCAAGGCGGAATTGGAAAAATTTCGCGAACAAGTGCAAAACGTGGAATAAAATGTCCGACAAACAATCCGGCTCCCTCCTTATCGTTGTTTCCGCGCCATCCGGCGGCGGCAAGACCACCCTTTGTCAACAATTGCTCGCCAGGCATCCCAATATGACGCGGGCCGTGACTTGCACCACCCGGCAACCGCGCGAAGGCGAACAGGACGGAACCGATTATTACTTTCTCGATGCAGGCTCGTTCCTGAAGCGGGTCCAGGCTGGAAATTTTTTAGAGCACGCGACCGTTTATGGGAACAGTTACGGCATTTTGAAATCCGAGGTCCTCAACAAGTTGCGCCAGGGCAAAGACGTTTTATTGAACATCGACGTGCAGGGCGCGGCCACGGTGCGCGAGAAAGCAGGCGAAGACGACGAACTCAAGCGCGCCCTGGTCAGTGTCTTCCTGACCACCGCCACGTTCGCAGAATTGGAGGAACGACTCAGGCGCCGCGGCCAGGATTCCAACGCCACCATTCAAAAGCGGCTCAGTGTGGCGCGTCAGGAAATCGCCCAGTGGAAAAATTTCGATTACCTCCTCATCAGCACCACTATTCAAGAGGATTTGCGCCGAATGCAGGCGATCATCGAAGCGGAGAAAATGCGCCAATGTCGCGCGCACCTTTTAGAGTGATTGATGACGAGGGATACGACGGAATGAGTTTTCGATCAAAGTAGAGACCTTCACATCTCCTGGAAACGCATCGGGCTTTCGCTCTTTTCGGAGCAAGATTTCCACTGGCATTTGATCCTGGACGTGGGATATTCGAGCGCGTCTTTGGTATGCTTTTTCTTACCCTGAATTAGTGGACGCAGAGGGTTCGAATAGCAGCGCTGCGCAAGATTGGGATTCAATCAAATGAGTGTGAAACAAAATATAATTCTGGCCGTGACTGGGTCAATCGCGGCCTACAAGGCGGCGGATTTGACGAGTCTGTTGTCGAAGGCCGATTGCGAAGTTCATGTCGTGCTTACCGCAGATGCGGCAAGATTCATCACTCCATTGCCGTTCAAAACGCTTTCCCGCAATCCGGTGGTGACCGATTTATACGATGAGGAAAACGGATGGAAGCCGACTCATATCAAATTGGCCGACGAAGCGAACCTCCTGCTGATTGCTCCGGCGACTGCCAACGTCCTGGCCAAACTGGCTCATGGCATTGCGGATGACGCGCTGACCTGCATTGCTCTGGCGCTGAATCCGAAGGCAAAAATTCTGATCGCGCCGGCCATGAATGGCAAAATGTGGAGCCATGCGGCTACCCAACAAAATGTGGGCACGTTAAAATCGCGCGGTGTGGAATTTATGGGTCCGGAGGAAGGAATGCTCTCTTGTGGTTACGAAGGAATCGGGCGGCTCTGGCCGGTAGAGGAAATTGCGAAACGCAGTTTGGAATTGTTGAGGTAGGCGGCGTATGAAGACTTTTGCCAGCCTGCAACTGAAAAAGTTAGCCCGGTTGGTTGTTTCCCCCGGACTCGAGCCAGCCATGCAGGCCTCGCGCATCCAAAAGTTTCAACGCGACATCGTTTTGCCGGTCAAAGCTCTCCTGATTCTGACCCTGGTTTATTTCTTCTACTTTTCGAACTGGATTGACAAGCCCAGCAGCAATCGAGAGGTGGCTCTCGAAACTACCTTTGGATTTTTTCTGGTTTACATTCTCGCCACCATTGCGATCGGATCGATTTTTATTTTCGTGCGGCGTCTTCCGTTAAACGTGCTTCAATGGACCATTTTCATCATGGGATTGTTTGATGGCCTTTTGTTCGCCGCGCTGACGTTGATTACGGGCGGCTTTGACGCGATTGTTTATTGGGTTTTCCTCGCGTTGATCATTCATAACGCCATCAGTATTCCACTGGCGACGACGCAAATTGTCCTGAATCTTTTGCTTTGTTTCTTCTACCTTGTCTCCGGGCTGATCGAAACCACGATCAGCGATTGGGACGAGGTGAAATTGGCACTGGATGCCGGCACGCGCCACGCCCTTGAATTCGGCCGCTCGGAAAACCCCACCGAACCGTTTATCCTGCGGGTGATCGTCTTGCTGCTGATGACGGTTTGCTGTTACGGCCTGCAGGCTTTGTTTGAGAAACAGAGGCGCGCGGAAGAGGAGGCCGAAGAATTCGCCTTCCGTCAAGGGCAGCTCCACGCTGCCGGGCGCTTGGCAGCTGAAATCGCGCACCAGATTAAGAATCCATTGAGCATCATCAACAATGTTTCCTTTTCACTCCAGCGCGCGCTCAACGGCGCTGGCGCGGCGCACGACCAAATTCAAATCATTCGCGACGAAGTGGAGCGCGCCGACAGAATCATCACGGAACTGATGGGCTACGCTCAACTGGCGGAAGGCACGGTTGAGAAACTGAGTGTGACCGAAGAACTGGAGCGCGCGATTGCGCAGGTATTTCCGCTTTCCGCGAAATATGAGATCGAAATCAAACGTGATTACATGCCCGCGCTTTCGCCGCTGCTGATGCAGCGAAATCACTTGTCCGAGATCCTCGTCAACATCTTGCAGAACGCCCGCGAGGCAATGAACGGGCGCGGGCTATTGCACATTACCGCCGAGCATGGACCGGATTTTTCAGTGGTGGTGAGCATTGCCGATTCAGGTCCGGGTATTCCAAAAGATAAATTGGAAAGGATCTTCGAAGCCTACTTCAGCACCAAAGAGAAGGGGACCGGGCTTGGTCTGGCGATCGTCCGGCACAATGTGGAGATTTATGATGGCAAGGTGAGCGTCGAATCGGAGCTTGGAAAAGGCACTCGCTTTACGCTACGATTCCCTGCGAAAACGCTGATGAAATTGACTGCATGAGCATTGCCCCACCACCAGTTCTGATCGTTGATGACGATAAGAACATGCGCATTTCCCTCGCCTCCATTTTGAGCGACGAGGGGTATCGCACGCGCGTGGTGGAGTCGGCCGAAGAGGCGTTGATTCTTTTGGCGCAAGAGGAGTTTCTGATGGTCATCACCGACGCGCGCCTCGGCGGGATGAGCGGCTATGAATTTCTCAAGCAGTCGCTGAAAAAATTTCCCGCCGTTCCGATGCTGATGATTACCGCCTATGCCACCCCCAAGCTGGCAGTGGAAGCGATCAAGGCTGGAGCCATCGATTATTTAGCCAAGCCGTTCGCGCCGGAGGAGTTGTTGCATGCGGTGGCCCGGTGCGAAGAACGCCAGCGTTTGTTGAAGGAAAATGCGACGCTTCGGGCGCGTAACGTGGAGCCTTATCGGCTGGAGCAGATCATTGGTGAATCGCCAAAAATCAAGGAGCTCCGCCAGTTGATCCAAACGGTGGCGCCGACCAACGCGACGGTTTTGATTCTCGGGGAAAGCGGGACCGGCAAGGAATTGATTGCCGGCGCGTTGCACAGCTTGAGCCAGCGGCGAAATGCAAATTACGTTCGCATTAACTGCGCGGCGATTCCCGAAACGTTGTTGGAAAGCGAACTGTTCGGCCATGAAAAGGGAGCTTTCACCGGTGCCCTGAAGCAAAAACCCGGTCGCGTCGAAGAGGCCGACAGCGGCACGATCTTCCTCGATGAAATCGGGGACATGAGCCGTTCGCTGCAAGCCAAGCTGCTGCGCTTTTTGGAAGACGGGACGTTCAGCCGGGTCGGCGGCAATGAAGAGCTGCGCGTGGATGTGCGGCTGATTGCTGCAACCAACCGCGATATTTTTGAGGCGATGAGGCAAAACCAATTTCGCGAGGATTTATTTCATCGATTGAATGTGGTGCAGTTTCGTCCGCCGCCATTGCGCGAGCGGGGTCACGATATCATTCTGCTGGCGGAGGAATTTTTGCGCTATTTTAATGCGGCCATGAAAAAGCAGGTGCGTTCTCTTTCCCCGATGACGCAGGAATATTTGCTGTCGCATTCCTGGCCCGGCAATGTGCGCAGCTTGCGGAATGTCATCGAGCGCGCCGTTATTTTGGAAACCACCTTGGAAATTCAGGTCGCCAGCCTCCCCGATTTCAGGATGGAATCCATTTTGAAAAAAGTGGATGCTCCGGCAGTCACACAAAATGATTCGCTCGATAATTTGACGGATAATTTTGAACGGCAGGTGATCACCAGCACACTTGAGCAAAACCGGTTTAATCTTTCAAAATGTGCTGAACAATTGAAAATCAGCAGGCATGCTCTTCGGTATCGGATGCAGCGACTGAATATCGGCGGGGCGGATGAAACAGAGACAGTCGGGACTTCGAAGGAACTTTCGTGTTAAACGACATACTTGACTCAAATAAAAACACACTGTTGGATGCGCCAGGATCGGGAGCGGCGGCCCATTTCATTGGTTCCCAGGGAATGTACATTCTCCTGGCGAGCATTCTTTTGCTGGTAGCTTTGCTTTTCTTTTGGGCTGCTTATGTTCGCAAACCGCGACGAACATCTCGCAGTGGCCGCTCTCGGAATCACTCAATCGTGAGTAACACGCCGGAGCTTGCACGAGACCCTCGAAAACGAAAAAGCCGTCGGCGCTGGAAAAATCGCAACCCGACTCTATCACAGATTGGCGGGCTTCCGCCACCCAAGCCAGAGACTTTCGCGCAAAAGCCTGATTGATATGCAAGAAAGCCGGACGATCACGCGCAAAAGCGCCTCCAATCTCGCCCTCGCCTTTGTGCTTTTGCCCAAAGCCAAACGCGATGCCATGTCTGCGCTATACGCCTTCTGCCGCGAAGTGGATGATGTTGCCGACAACGAGGAGGTTCCCGCTGAACAACGCCGCGCCGAACTGGCTCGGTGGCGAAATGACATTCGCAAGGCGTGCGAAGGCGGCCAGCCTGAACTCATCGTCAACCAGGAACTGCAACCTGCCATCGCGCGGTATCACCTGAAATTTGAACATTTCGACGACTTGATTCGCGGAGTGGAAATGGATCTGGACACAAATCGTTACGACACCTTCGACGACTTGGAGAAATATTGCTATCGCGTGGCGTCGGTTGTCGGATTGCTCAGCATTGAGATTTTTGGATACGAAACTCCGGCGTGTCGCGAATATGCCGTTTATCTCGGCAAAGCCCTGCAGTTGACGAACATATTACGCGATGTAAAAACCGACGCGGAACGAGGGCGGATTTATTTGCCAGCGTCTGAATTGTCGCGCTTCAATGTTTCTCCTGAGGAGATTTTACGTGGAGAATACTCGCCGCGATTCCGTGCGCTTGCGGAAAGAGTGGCGCAAAGAGCCCGGCACTTTTACCAATGTGCCCAGCAAACCCTGCCAGTTGCAGATCGCAAGTCGATGGTCGCGGCCGAACTGATGGGGTCAGTCTATTGGCGACTGTTGCAAAAATTGGAGCGCGAGCAATTCAATATTTTTGGTCCGCGCCCCACGCGCTTAAACAAAGCGCAAAAACTCCTGCTGGTTTTCCGCGCCTGGTTCCGCCTCGCTTCTGGGAGACTCGTCCCAAACTATGGGACGCAATAAGCCTCGCCGCCTGATCGTCAATGCCGATGATTTCGGCCGCTCCCATTCCATAAATGAAGCGATAGTTCGCGCTCATCAGGACGGGATTCTGACCAGTGCCAGCTTAATGGTCAATGAACCCGACTGCGCTGAAGCAGTTTCCCTTGCCAGACAGAATCCGAAACTCGGCGTGGGTTTGCATCTGGCGCTGGTTTGCGGGCGCTCTGCCTTGCCGCACGCCGCGATTCCAGGTTTGGTCGATCCTCAAAATCGCTTCTCAAACGACCCGGTCGCCGCTGGTTGCCGTTTCTTTTTTTCGCGCAACCTCAGGAGTCAACTTTTCGAGGAAATCGACGCGCAATTTAAAAAATTTCAAGCGACGGGACTTCTTCTTGATCACGTCAACGGACATTTAAACATTCATTTGCATCCGGTCGTGTTCGCATTGCTCATGCAAAATGCGCCACGCTGGGGTATCCGCCACCTGCGTCTCACATCTGACCCGATGGCGCTGAATTTTCGATTAGCGAACGGGAAATTTCTCTACCGCATCAGCCACGGCCTCATTTACAAAGCCCTTTCCTGCTGGGCTCGACCGGCGTTGCGCCGCCAGGGCATTCGCCATACGCAAACCGTCTTTGGCCTTTTGCAGAATGCGCGAGTTGAAGAAGATTTTATTCTGCGGCTATTGCCACAGCTCCCCATTGGCGATTCCGAGCTTTACTCGCATCCTTCACTGGACGAATTTCAAAACGAATTGGCTGCGCTCGTCAGCCCAAGCGTTAAAGCGACAGTTCAGAAGTGTGAAATCGAGCTGATTCGTTACCAGGATTTGCCATGACAAAGATTATTTTAGTTCTACTGATTGCACTCACCTTCGAAGCGGTTGGAGTCGTTTTCCTGAGCGGAGGATTGAAACAAATCGGAGAACCAAAAACGATTAACGTTTCGGAAATTGTTGCTCTCATCAAGCGTG
This sequence comes from Verrucomicrobiales bacterium, assembly GCA_947478865.1. Taxonomy (GTDB): domain Bacteria; phylum Verrucomicrobiota; class Verrucomicrobiia; order Limisphaerales; family CANJXF01; genus CANJXF01. The sequence continues at coordinate 10,042 of CANJXF010000088.1, forward strand.
GCGCGACTAACCGGAGTCTTTTGGCTGGAATTTTTTTTGAGGCGATATTTTTCGGAGTCCTTCTCTACTTGCTTTCACAACGCGATGTGAGCTTGATCTGGCCATTGACCTCGCTCGGTTTTGTCATCACCGCAATTGCGGCAAAAATCTTTTTGCACGAGACCGTTTCTCCAATGCGCTGGGGCGGGGTGCTTTTGATTGTCCTCGGAGCCGCCCTGATTACTTACAGTGAAAAATTTAAAGAGACAACGCCTCTCGAAGCTCCCCTTGGCGCGAATTCAGATCGGTAGCGAATCGAGCGTTCGACTTAGGTTTTCAGCCGCTGCCTGGGTTTTTTTCTGAAGCGCGAGCAGCGCCGGGATTTTCCATGGATGCAGAAGGATGTGGAGAATTAATTTCGGGAAATCGATTTTGAATTCGTCTGTCATCAAGGAATTAAAGTCGAGAGGCAAATCCTCGTGCGCCGCATCGGAAATCACCCGGATCGTTACGCAGGGAATCGTCAGCTCGTTGGCAATGCGCTGGATGACGGCTGATTCCATTTCCACGGCATCCGCTTTCCTGATGGAGTGGATTTCTGATTTTTCTTTGGACGTAATGGCAACGCGTTTTGCGCAAAAGAAAGTGGCTGGCGCTGCGCCGCAGGCGACGAGTTGGTGAGTAAAATTACTTTCATCACCTGAAAACAGAACTGCGCCCGTTGGCAAATTTGGATTTAATCCCCCTGCAAATCCGCAGGTTAAAATCAATCTCGGTCGCACTGTTTTCAGAATTGTTCTCAATTCGCGTTCGGCATTTTCTTCACCCATGCCGGTGATGAGAATGGTTGCGCGTTGAGACGCCGCAGTGCGCAAGAATGGGATGGCTTCCTCTTTGACGGCGAAACAAATCAAGACGCCGCCCGTGGCGGTGGTTGCAAGGCCGTTCATGTCGCTATTTGATTCCCGCCAGGCGTTCTTTCCAAATCTGGTAAAGCAAAACCGTGGCGTGGACGTCGCGCAAACAGTATTCGGCAATTTCCCGGAAGCGCCCCGCCGCCAGCATGTCATTTATATCCATGCCGCTGACGCCGTGGCTTTTCGGCGACTCTATTCCAAATGCCTTGCAGTAAAAATCCAGATTGAATTTTCGCGCGGCTCCCTCGCGCCCGCTGACGCCGTAAAAGCTCAATTGCTCGGCGAGATCGCAGTGCGGTTCCGTCTGGTAACGATAACCGAGCCAATCCTTTCTGCTGATCGGCACATTTAAAAGCGCAGAGCGAAGATAGATAAATGGAACGTCAAATCCGCGGCCATTGAATGTCACGATTGAATCGTAATGTTGTGCGACGTCCCAGAACGCTGTGAGCAATTCCACTTCGTCAGCGCATGGAACAAATTCCACCGGACCGGCTTCCGCAAGGTCGGGCTCATAATCTTCGGCTGTGAAGAGAACCTGGCCACGGCAGCTGTCCGCATTCAGCATCGCAATGCAGACGACCTGCGCCGTGAGTGGCCACAGATTAAACTGGCGGTGGATTTCGTCGCGTCGCTTTGCCTGATCGGCTTCGGGCAGCCGTTGCGCGTCGCGGAAGAGGTATTCCTGCTGCGTGTCGTCGAAGGTTTCCAACGGGAGGCAGGAGGTTTCGATATCGAAAACGAGTTTGGCCATGGCGAGAGAGATTGAGTGTTAAAATTGAACAGGATGGAAAACCTGTTTTTAAGGCAGATCTCCATCCTGAAATGATTTAGGGGTGAAGGTTACTTCTTCTTCTTAGCAGCTGGTTTTTTAGCAGCTGGTTTTTTTGCAGCAGGTTTTTTCTTCGTGGCCATGCAATTCACCTCCAATCAATTTTAAAATTGTTGTTTGGTTCACGCCAATTTTGTAACGACTAATTTTTTAGCTGACTAGTGTTTTGTTGAAAAACTTTTCAAAATTCTTTCGCGCAAAAAATATTATGCGCCGAATTTATCGAACATTTTTGCGTTCGCTTGCATCAATCGCATCAAAAATTTCGCTTCAAACACGCCGAGTGATCCGCTGTTCGCTCCGGTTTCGGTGAAGCGTTCCAGCTTGTCCGCTCCAGAAAAATCAGAGTGCAACAACACCGGTTGCGGGTGCCACGAGTGACCTTTCACGACGCACGGCGTGGAGTGATCTCCAGTGATGGCGAGCACGTCCGGCTTTTTCTTCAGCAGAATCGGTAGAGCGGCGTCGAGTTCTTCGATCGCTTTTTTCTTCGCTTCGAAATTTCCATCTTCGCCGTGCATGTCAGTGTATTTGTAGTGAATGAAAAAGTAATCGTAGTTGTCGAATTCCGCCGCGTAGCGTTCGAATTGCTCCGCGATGGTTTGCGGCCCTTCGATTTTTTTCATTCCCACTAATTGCGCCAGCCCTTTGTACATCGGGTAGACCGCAAGGCACGCCGCGCGCAGTCCGTAGCGTTCTTCAATCGTTGGAATCGCTGGTTGATGAGCGATGCCGCGGAGCAAAAATCCGTTCGCCGGTTTTCTCTTCGCGATTAACGGCAGGGCCGCTTTATAGAATTCGGCAATTAGTTTCGCCGCCTTTTTCTGTTTGGCCGATTTTGTATTGGTCGGCTTTACCACCGGAATCAGTGCGCCCTCACGATTTGGATCCGCATCGGTGAGCGGGCCTTCCAGGCCTTTGCCGCGAAAGATCACGACAAACCGATGCCCCTTGCCGGCTTTGATGATGACTTCTGCGTCGCCGATTTTTTTAATTTTCTTTGAAAGCACGTCGCACAATTCCTCGCAAACATTCGTTTCGATTCGTCCAGCGCGGCGATCCGTTACAATCCCCTTCGCATCAAGCGTGCAAAAATTCGCGCGTGCGGCCACATCGCCCGCTTTCAATTCCAGACCGAGGCCGAGCGCTTCGATTACGCCGCGACCCACTTGAAATTCCAACGGATCATAGCCAAAGAGGCCAAGATGACCGGGGCCGCTTCCTGGAGTAATACCGGGAGCAACGGGAATCATTCGTCCTTGCGCTGAATTTTTGGAGAGCGCGTCGAGATTCGGCGTTTTCGCAGCTTCGAGTGGAGTCAGATAATTTGTCGATTTCGTGGCGATGTCGCCGAGGCCGTCGAGCACGATGAGCGCGAGCTTCGCATCTGTCTTAACCAATAGTTTTGAATAAAGGGCATCAAGGTTCATAATAATTTTGTTCGTGAATTTTACCGCCAGAGAGCACACCGGCAAGTCGCGCGGGATAATGCGAGTAACCGGTTTCCATCGTCAACGGGAACTTTGCCCTTTGCCGCTCGACAAGCGACGCTCGAAATTTGAAAATTACGCCAATGGCGGATTTGGTCCTTAACGAGCTTAGTAAAACGTTCTCAAATAAAACCGGGGCCGTGCATGCCTTGAAAAAGTTGTGCCTTGAAGTCTCTGCGACAGAACTGATCGCGGTCGTTGGTCCATCCGGTTGCGGAAAAACAACTGCATTGCGTCTAATTGCCGGGCTGGAGAATCCCACGTCCGGTTCCATTTGGCTCGATGGCAAATCGATCAGCAACCTGGCGGCTCGGGATCGCGATGTCGCGATGGTTTTTCAGCGGCCGACGTTGTTCCCGCACTTGAATGTTTTCGAGAACATCGGTTTTGGTTTGAAACTGCGGAAATTCAGCGCAGCGGAAATTGAAAACCGCGTCAACGAAGCGGGGGAGATTTTGGGGCTTTCCGGCAGATTGCACTGTCGGTCAGAGGAGCTTTCCGGCGGCGAAGCGCAACGCGTCGCCCTCGGTCGGGCGCTCGTGCGGCAACCGAAAGTTTTCCTTTTGGACGAGCCGCTTTCGAGTGTCGACGCTCCGATGCGAAAACAACTGCGGAAAGAGATTTTACAGATTCAGCGGCTGTTACAGGTGCCAATGATTTATGTGACCCACGATCAATCCGAGGCGTTGGCCATTGGGCAACGAATTGTGGTTTTGAATAATGGCCAGCTGCAACAGGTCGGGAGCGCTTCCGAAATCCTTGAGAAGCCCGCGAATAGCTTTGTCGCTGGTTTTTTTAGCCACGAATGAATAACGAGTAACAGAACCCAAGTGGGATGTTTTTTCAGGGCAGTCGATTTCCTTCATGATCGAGAGTTCCTCAAAACTCTTCTTGGTGTCTCCGGGGGTTGGTGGTTTATTGCGGTTGAATGAGTTCTCTTTCGCTTCATGAATTTCATCAGGGATTGAACGCGCAATTCACAGATGTGAACAGCGAAGAGGTGGTTGCGCATTACGGCGATTGGCTAGCTGAACACGCGGCGCTGCGTGAGACGGCTGGAGTTCTTGACCTGAGCTTTCGCGGTCGCCTTTGTTTGCTGGGAGCGGATCAACAGGCTTTTCTTAACGGCCAAGTTACCAACAACGTTAAGGATTTGAATGTGGGGGAAGGGTGTTACGCCACCCTGATCACTGCCAAAGGCAAAATGCAGGCCGATCTCAACCTCTACGTTTTAGAAAATGAGATACTGCTGGATTTTGAGCCGGGCCTTTCTGAATCGGTAAAACTTCGGCTTGAAAAATACATTATCGCAGACGACGTGCAGATCGTGGATGTCGCTCCACATTATGGATTGTTGAGCGTTCAGGGACCGATGTCCGAAGATGTCTTAAATCGTGTGGCGCTGGGATTTCATTCTTCTGAAAAGCCGATGAGTTTCGTCAGCGCAAAACATGAAACACTCGGCGAAATCTATTTGATGAATCACCCGCGCATTGGGGCCGGCGGGTTTGATTTATTTGTTCCATCGAATTCCCTCGCGGCGGTTGCAGACAAGTTAATTGCTGCGGCCAAGGAAATCGGTGGGCGCGCTTGTGGTTGGGATGCGTTGGAAACGGCGCGTATTGAAGCCGGCATTCCGCGCTTTGGCGCTGACATGGACGAAACCAATTTGCCACCTGAGGCGGGACTCGATACGCGCGCGGTCAGTTACACGAAAGGTTGCTACATCGGACAGGAAGTCATCGCGCGAATTCGCACCTACGGTCAGGTAGCAAAAGCGTTGCGCGGGTTGCGTTTGGCCGACGGTTTAAAAATTTTACCCAAGAAAGGTGATAAACTTCTGCTCGGCGAAAAAGAAGTCGGCTACATCACGAGTGCGGTTGCTTCTCCGACTTTCGATATGAATATCGCACTCGGATACGTCAGGCGTGAGGCGAATAATGTGGGGACGGAGTTGCATCTGCGAAGCAGTGGCTCGGATACCACTGCGTTGATCGTGGAATTGCCGTTTACGTCCTCAAATCGACGCTTTCCGAAAACGGCGCGGGAGTGAATAGAGTTTTAGCAATGGATTTTTTTGGAGGCGTCCTGCCTTCATCGATAAAAAAATGAATCGAACTTCGGAGGGATATCCCTTTAGCCCTGATCCCCATTCCGCCATAAAACCCTTTCCCGATTCCCGTCCCCACCCATATCTATATCCCTCCGAAGAGATTCGATTCTCTTGAAACAGCCCTTCCATTTTGCCCCTCGAGCACTTCAAGTTGTGAAATATTACGATGATTCTGCCAATGTGACTATCATCAGAAGTGATGATGCCTTTATGTGGGCTTGTATACTTAGCAAACGCATAAAGTTTGGGACAGGTGGCGATAGATGAGACGCTTGCCCTGGATGCATCCGACGAATTTCGCCAGGCGAATTCCATCGGAGTCATGGCGCGTGTTCCAGCGGAACGCGAATTCGTTGGCGT
>CANJXF010000089.1 GCA_947478865.1 Verrucomicrobiales bacterium
AACCGCGCTGAACCTCCGCCCTTGGACCAAAACGACCAGCTAACAAAAGCAAAAGCACCCGCACCTTCGGCGCGGTAGCTCATTCTCATGTTGAACCACCTCAGCGACACCGAAACCAAAACCAAAAACGGTGTTTTTCAGAGGTCTCTTATTATTCTTATAACAAATTTACCGATGTTGTGAGACCGACTCCAAGTGATTTATGGATGATGGTGGATGAACACCCTGACAGTATCAACGACGGTTGGATGAATCCGAATGTTGACGCGGGCAGCTGGACCGACTTGCCGGGCAGCGGCCACAACGGTGGTTGCGGGTTCAATTTTGCGGATGGCCACAGCGAAATCAAACATTGGCTTGAACAAACCACCAAGCAGCCCGTTAAGCAGCAAGATTGGCCGGGCATGGCCACTGTGTCCAACGACCGCGACAAAGCCTGGATGAACAAGCATTCTTCCGCGCTCCGGTGAACCACCCTCCGCGTGGATTCCCAGATAAAACCTCGTTCGACCGCGCTTATCTCCTCGGCCACTAATCAACTTCATGGTTTAAAGGCGCTCTGGATTTTTCTTCTCGGATTTTACGCTGTCTGGACAATATGGGCCATACTTCTGGTTCGATTTCCCTTGGTTTTTGATGGCGCTTATTTACGAAATGGAGTTCGCCTGCTCGTCTGGGTTGCCCCGGCGCTCGTCTTCATACGATGGAACGAAGGGCCACGGGTCGTCGATCGCGTGGGACTTCGTTTAAACGCCTGCCGCGGAATAGCCTATGGCGCGATCGTCTCGGTAATTGTGGCTCCCATCTTGTATTTCATGCGACATGGCTTCGGCCTATCAGGATTTTGTATGCCCACGAATATCGCAACCTGGATCGGTCCTATCATAACGGCTCCAATAGCTGAGGAGATCGTATTCCGCGGGCTTGTTTTCAGAAGGTTGCGAGAGCAATGGGGAACCATGTCTGCCCTGCTGATCAGCTCGGCTTTATTCGCTTTGATCCATCTTCCATATTGGTGGCTTTCAGGTGCAAAATCGGGCGGCGACCTGTGTTTCTCGTTGCTGGAAATTGCCGGCATCGGAGCCTTGCTCTGCGGGCTGTTTCGTTGGACGAATTCCCTGTGGACGCCGCTGGTTTATCATGTGTTCAACAATTTTATAACCGTCTCTTTTTCTTAACTGGATATTTTAACCAGGCGTTTTCCCCAACCATCATCCAAAACCTATGAAGAATTATTTTATCCTGCTGATTTTCTGTCTGACTCAAGTCTGTCACTCTGGGGACTCGAAAAACCGGGAACAGCCTTTTCTCCGCTCAGAACTGCTCTTCCCACTGGAGCGCTGGCATAATCACGGGTCATGCATTGTCCAATGTCCGAATGGCGACCTTCTGGTTTGTTGGTATCACGGTTCTGGAGAGCGCACGGCGGACGATGTCGTCGTGCTTGGAGCCCGGAAGAAAAAGAATGCATCCACCTGGAGCGCACCATTTCTCCTCGCCGACACTCCCGGTTATCCCGATACCAACCCGGCGATGTTTATCGACCCGCGCCGGCGGCTTTGGCTGATGTGGCCAACCATCCTCGACAATCGCTGGGAGTCTGCGCTGATGAAGTACCGCATTTCTTCAGACTACGAAAAATCAGGCTCTCCGAAGTGGGACGCGAACGAAGTGTTGCATGTCACACCGCGCACAAACTTCCAATCGCTGGTGGGCACGGCTTTGGATGCGCTCGTCGCCAACCCGCCTTCGGCGATGAAGCTCGATGAATTCGACGCGTGGATCAAGAAGGACCGCGCCCGCCTGCCGGACAAGCTCTCCTGCCGGTTGGGCTGGATGACGCGGGTTCATCCCTTCGTGCTCGAAGGCAAGCGACTGATCGTGCCCCTTTATTCAGATGGATTCGACTTTTCACTGATGGCCATCACGGATGATTGGGGCAAATCGTGGTTCACCAGTGATCCGCTGGTCAGCATTGCTAATTCCCAACCCAGCCTGATCCGGAAGAAAGACGGCACGCTTGTCGCCTACATGCGCGACGATGGTCCCCCGCCTCAGCGCGTGCCGGTAAGCGAGTCCAAGGATCGTGGCGAAACGTGGAGCCCGGTAGTGGATTCCGACCGGCCTGACTCCGGCGCGGGCGTGGAAGTGATTACTTTGAAAAATGGGCTCTGGCTGCTGGTCAACAACGATCTGGAAGTCGGGCGTTACCGTCTGGGCATTTCTCTTTCCGACGACGAGGGAAAGACCTGGAAATGGACGCGCCATTTGGAGCAAGACTCTGAGGCTGACGTCAAAGCGGGTGCAGGCTCGTATCATTATCCCTCGGTCATCCAAGCCAAGGACGGCACGATTCACGTGAGCTACAGCATCCATCAGAAGAAGAGCGAAACGAAATTTGATTCTTCAGGCAAACCCGCCGATGAATCAATTAAACACGCTCATTTTAACCTCGCCTGGGTCATGCAGGGCGACTGAGCTGTTACGGTTAATGTTTAAAATTGTTTGACTTGAACAAGGGAAGGGTTACCCCTTTTTAATTACATCTGTTTAAAAAATTGCTGAAAAATATGATCGCCCGTCCTACAAATAAAATTAAAACGCAACTCGGCGGCTGCCTCCTTCTGGCATTGGCTGCAGCAACGTTGGTTGGTTGCTCAAAACCGGAAAATAAAGCCGCCGCCAAGGCGGACGCCGTTGCCGCCTCCAGCGAATCGCCCAAGATCGCGGACGACCGCACCGCTCTCGATGAATACATTGCCGCGCCCGACACGAACTACACCTATCGCGTCATCAAAACGGTGCCTGGCAAAACCCAGACCACTTTTATTGTCGATATGACTTCCCAGGCGTGGCTCACCACCAACGAGGTGGATCATCCGCTGTGGAAACATTGGGTCATCATCGTCAAACCCAACGAAGTGACCACATCCAAATCGTTGCTCTTTATTTCGGGCGGCGGCAATGGGGGTGAACCACCGCAAACAGCCTCGCCGAACCTGATTCAGGTTGCCTTGGCCACCAAATCGGTCGTCACGGAATTGAAAATGGTTCCCAACCAGCCGATCGTCTTTGCGGGAGAAACCGAGGGGCGCAAGGAAGATTCTTTGATTGCTTATACCTGGGACAAATTTCTTCGAACCGGCGATAAAAAATGGCCCGCACGGCTTCCGATGACCAAGTCCGCTGTTCGCGCCATGGATACCGTTACTTCTGTCTGTGGAAGCGCTGAAGGCGGTAATCTGAAGATCGATGGATTCGTCGTGGCCGGTGGTTCAAAGCGCGGTTGGACGACCTGGACAACGGCAGCGGTGGATAAACGAGTGGTGGCGATTGTCCCGCTCGTCATTGATGTCCTCAATATTGAGCCGTCGATGATGCATCATTACGGTGCTTACGGCTTTTGGGCGCCGGCAGTTGGAAACTACACCGCCTTCAAAATCATGGATTGGAACGGAACTCCGGAATACAAGGCGCTGATGAAAATCGAGGAGCCCTACCAATATCGCCAGCGGCTGACGATGCCGAAATTCATCGTCAATGGTTCTGGCGATCAATTTTTCCTCCCGGATTCCTCGCAATTTTATTTCAACGACCTGCCGGGAACTAAGTACCTCCGTTACGTGCCGAATGCCGATCATTCGCTCTCCGGTTCAGATGCTTATCTCACGCTGCAAGCCTGCTACAACGCGGTTCTTTACAATGTTCCATTGCCGGAATTTTCCTGGACGGTGGAAAAAGACGGTTCCCTTCGCGTGACGAGCAAGACATCGCCTTCCGAAGTCAAACTGTGGCAGGCAAACAATCCGGCTGCCCGCGATTTCCGGGTCGAGACGCTCGGACGAAAATACCAAAGCTCGGCTTTGCCTGATCAAGGCGGCGGAGTTTACGTTGGAAAAATTCAGAACCCAGTCAAGGGCTGGACAGCGTTCTTCGTCGAGCTGACTTACGCGAATGGCAGCCCGGCACCGTTCAAGTTTACCACGCAGGTTCGGGTGTTGCCCGATACCTTGCCTTTCAAGTTCGAAGCCAAGGGGCGCCCGCTTTAATCGCCTGCCAGCCGCGCGGAAATTATTTCTGCGCGGCTTTTTCTTTGGTTTCTATAACGGGCAAGTGTTGATCGAACCAGTCAGCCATTATTTTCACTTCTTCGGGCAGTGTCATCCATGGATGGCCTCCGCCCTTTTTGACGATCAATTCGGCCGAGCCGCCTGCAGCTTTGATGGCTTCAACCATCTTTTGTGATTGTTGCAACGGCACGAGCGGGTCTGCATCCCCGTGAACCAGCAGGAAAGGGATCGGCACCCCTTTAATCATCCGGGCAGGGGACAGTTCCAAGGCGCGCGCTTTGATTTCCTCTTCGGAATGGCCTTTGACTCCGCCCACAAAATATAAATCGCCCAGTGTTTGTGCATCCGCCGGCTTTCCATTCCAGTCCAGAAAATCGGTGGGAGGGAAGAATACGGCCGCCGCTCGGATTTTAGTGCTCTGTTTCAGTTCGGGTTCGTTGGAATCCGGCTTGCCGTCCTGCGGCGTCACCGCGGCTAAAGTCGCAAGATGGCCGCCAGCGGAAGCTCCCGTCAGGCCGAGGCGTTCTGGATCAATTTTATACTCAGCCGCGTGTTGCTTGACGAAACGGATGCCCATGTTTACGTGTGACTCCATTTCCATGCCCATATAACGGGTGCGGGAGCCGGGACGGACTGCGAAAACGGTGTAGCCGCGGGAACAAAAAATATTGTAGAGCTGAGCCAGGGTGTGATCGCGAATCTTTCGTCGGTCAGAAAAATATGCACCGCTGACAACGTCGATAATCGCCAGGCCATTGGCCTTTCCCTTGGGAGTGAAGACATCCATCAACAAACCCGTGCCATGCACTTCGCCATAAACGACGTCCATCTTTTGTTCGTAAGGCTTGGATGAGCTGTCCTGGGCGGTGGCGCGCAGGGCTGAAATCAGAGAAATAACGCAAGTAAAGGCGAGGATAGTTTTGGTTTTCATGGGAAGAGCGGTTGCGAATTTAATCTTTGGCTTTGCGAAGGTATTTATCAAACCAATCCGCAAAATTTTGGATGTCCCAAAGCATGCTCAGCCAGCCATGCTTCCCCCCAGGGTGAACGACGAGTTCGACGATCTTTCCCGATTTGCGGGCTTCCGCCTGGAAGCGTTGCGATTGATCCAGAGGCACCAGGGTGTCCGCGTCGCCATGGTAAATCAGCGTCGGCGGTAGATTCGAATTCACGTAGAAGATTGGAGACAAATCGTGGCCGATCACCTTCCAAACCGTAAGATTTGTCGCATTCGGCCCAAAGCCTTTGACGAAACTTTTTGGAGGTCCTCCATCGCCGAGGTTCTCCGTGGATTGGCCAAGGTTCAGTAAATCGGTCACTGGATAGAAGATCGCCACTGCCTGAACCGCGCTGCTCTCGCCAGCGATTGCATCAGTCGGGTTGCTCACGCCGGGGCCACCGCGGGTCGCTAGCATCAGGCTCAAATGCCCGCCCGAACTGCCTCCGGTGACCCCGATTCGCGCGGGATCAATTCCAAACTCTTTCGCATTATGCCGAACGTAGCGGACGCCTCGGTTCACATCCTCCGTGATTTCCATAATCGTCGATTGTGGCTGAGAAATGTGGCACACGGCGAAAACCGTGTAGCCGCGGCGGAGCAGTGGGGCGACCATCCAGGTTCGAAAGGAGTTGGTCCCCGACTTCCACCCGCCGCTAACCATTAGCACGACCCCCAGCCCATTCGGTTGGCTAGGGCGAACCACGTCCATCGTCAAATCCTGCCCGTGGCGCTTTCCATAAACCACGCCGCTGGTGCGTTGAAATTGCGGGTGAAGATAAATCCAGATCGAACCGACCAAGAGAGCTGCGAGAAGTAAGATTACTGCCGTTATTTTCAGGAAAACCCGGAGCAGTCGTGGAATTTTCATTCTCCAAATCATCCAACACTCGCCTGACAACGCAAGAATCAAAACACGTTTAGGTTCTGAGCTGGGGACTCTTATATAAAAAGGCAATTGCTATAAAGGCATTTTGAGGAATCTGTTTTGAAATTCACAAGCGTCTGCTAGCGTCAGTCATACCAATCTGAAAATCTCATGAACACCCAAACCAGTTTGCTGGGAAAAGTCGCGCTCGTCACCGGCGGCGGTCGTGGCATAGGAAAAGCCATCACTCGCCGGTTGGCCGAAGCAGGCGCCAATGTGGTTATCGCCAGCCGCAAAATGGAAAACCTTGAGGCGACGGCGAAGGAGTTTTCAATGTTGCCTGGCAAGATTATTCCCATCGCTTGCCATGTAGGGCGCAAGGAACAATTGGAGCATTTGGTGGCGGAAACATTAACCCGTCTGGGCCCCATCGACATCCTGGTCAACAACAGCGCGACCAACATCGGACAAGGTCCTTCGCTGGAGGCGGACGACGAGATGCTGGATAAAATGGTGGAGATTAATATCAAATCCGCCTTCCGTCTGGTGCGTTTGATCGTTCCCAAAATGATCGAGCGCCAAAAGGGCGGGGCGATTATCAATATCGCCTCCATTGCCGGTTTGCGCCCGCAGCCCGGCGGTTTGCTCTACAGTTTTACCAAGGCTGGTTTGCTGATGATGACGCGATCCTGGGCGCAGGAATTTGGGCAGTTCAACATTCGGGTCAATGCGATTGCTCCGGGGTTGATTCAAACGGATTTCAGTGAATTTTTATGGAAAACGGAGGCGACCCGCGGCCAGTTTGAGGAAACAACTCCATTGCGCCGAATCGGTCAACCCGAGGAAATCGCCGGTCTGGCGCTTTACCTTGCGTCCGCAGAAGCCTCCTTCGTCACCGGCCAGGTTATGGTCGCCGACGGCGGCTTTACGGCGACGTAAGGATTCTTGAAGAAGTTCGCGCCTGAATCCAAGCGATGTCCGGATTGTTTGGTTGACCTTGTCCAAAGGAAAACCGTGCTACGTAAGTGGTTAGCATAGGCGGAGCAAGGGTTCGTGGGTCTTTCCATTTCTTAATTTCAGAATGCCCATCTGCAAAAGAAAAGCCGCATCCTCCCCCGTGAGAGGTGCCTGGGCCATCTTGCCACGCTGCATTCTGACCTTGCGTATCCATCGTTACAGCGAAAGCGGCGTCGTTGATGCCATCCGGGTTTTCGTCGATTGTGACCCATAACAACGAGGGTGACGGCGCGCTGATAGTCGTGGTTTTAGGGTAGTACTGCCAAGGAGGTGATGCCGACCAATGGTTATAATCAGAATTCTCCTTTTCTGAGCGAAACATTTGGCTCATTGAGATGCTGCGGACCCGGGGAGCCCCGGCGGCTCCTCTAAACGGTCCGTCCCGGCTCAAATCTGCGGGACACTTATAAACACCGACGCTCTTTAGATATGGCCCCAACAAGCCTTGAGTCAATTTAGTCGCATCAACGTTATCAGGATTATAAAAATAATTAAGATTACCCCCGACCCAACTAAAGGCACTCGCCACCCGACCCTGATTATCGTCCGCATACATCACCCAGGCTAGGCTGATCTGCTTGCCGTTGCTCATGCACGAAATGGCCTGTGCCTTGAGCTTCGCCTTGGCCAAAGTGGGTAAGAGCAGTCCCGCCAGGATAGCGATGATGGCAATGACAACCAGCAATTCGATTAATGTGAACGCATGCCCGCATGCCCGCCGTAGTATTGAAAAACTTCTGGTTTGCATTGGATTTGGCACGCCGCTTTTTTGTAAGGAAACTTTTTAAAAAGTATGACCGAGGGGGCTGAAAATCAATGATAATAACATTGCGTGTCCACTGGTTGTTTTCTATTCTCTCCCGGTTCCCATTTAACCCGTCTGCCGAAAGGCTTATTGGGTGGCAAAATGCAATAGACGATAGCCAGGTAATAGGGCAAGTTGAGAGCGGATTCCGCAGCCGAAAAGCGACGCGGACTCTATTTGAAAATGAGAGTTACACACTTAAAGAAAAATGACGGTCGCGCTTTTACGCTAATTGAACTGCTGGTCGTCATCGCCATTATCGCTATTCTGGCGGGGCTTCTCTTGCCCGCATTGTCTAAGGCCAAATCCAAAGCGCTCCAAATCAAGTGCCTCAGTAATATTAAGCAACTCCAGCTTTGTTGGAACATGTATCCAGACGACAACGCGGGTCTTTGCCCGCCCAATAATCCCGGGGGATCTCCCACCGGGCCGCCAGGAAATGAAGCGTGGATTTACGGGGACGTGAGGGCGGATACAACCACCGACAACATTAAATCCGGGGTTCTTTTCAAATACAACGGTTCAACGGAAATATACGTATGTCCCACCGACCCATGGCAGGTTACTTTGCGCGGTGTCACAACTCGAACGACGCGCAGTTATTCCATGGTTAGTTCCATGCCGCAACAGGCCCCTTATGGGAGCCAAAAATATGCAACCATTAATGATCCGAAACCGGTCAAGGCTTTGGTGTTCATCGATGAAGACGACCGTGTAAACAACCCGCAAAACGGAATTAATGATGGCAACATCGGATTGCGCCGTTTCGACGACCCGAGTGAAGGAAACAGTTGGGGGGATTCGCCTGCGCGACGCCACAGCAACGGTGCGACGCTATCGATGGCAGATGGTCACGCTGAGTATTGGAAATGGAAATCCAAGGGGACGCCGAACGGAAAGGGAGGATTTGTCTTCGCTCGCGGCGGCGCGCAACCGGACGAAATTCCTGATCTTCGAAGAATTCAGCAAGGTCTTCCGGGCTACCCGAATTGATAGCCGGAAGCTGATTATTATTGGTGAAATATGTATTAAAACGAACTGAATCCTGACCTAAGCTTCGGGGATATCAATAGTCGGGGCAAGAAGCGGGTGGTTCTCAACGAGAGTATCTTAATGAAACCGCATTTTGTAATGCCGCGAAAAATCTGGAAAAAAGGGGCGTTCACGTTGATTGAATTGCTGGTGGTGATCGCAATCATTGCCATTCTGGCGGGCTTACTTTTGCCGGCGCTGGCCAAAGCCAAAGACAAGGCGCAGAGGACCAAGTGCCTCAGCAATATAAAACAGCTCCAGCTTTGTTGGATCATGTACGCGGACGATAACAAGGATCTTATTCCGCCAAACAACACGGGCGGTGTCGCGAACATGCCGGGTCAAGAGGCGTGGATTTATGGCGACGTAAGAGTTGATACAACCACCAAGAACATTGAAGAAGGAGCTTTGTTCAAATATAATAGCTCAACGGCGATCTACGTATGCCCTTCCGACCGTTGGTCGATCACCACCCTAGGTGTGACCACCCCGACAACGCGAAGTTTTTCCATGGTCAGCGCAATGGGAGGGACGGGCATCAAGTCTTTGGGCATAAATGACCCCAAACCCTCCAAAGCGTTGGTGTTTGTTGAGGAGCAGGAGAATCGCAAGCCGGGTGAGAATTTCATCAATGATGGCAACATTGGATTGCGCTTATATCCTTCGGATGAATGGGGCGATTTACCCGCACAACGCCACAGAGGGGCAACCGTTTCCATGGTGGACGGCCATGCCGAGTTTTGGAAATGGAGGACGAATATACGTATCTTGCGGGGCCGGCCTGCGACATCGGCTGAACTTCCGGATCTTCGGAGAATTCAGCGGGGCCTTCCGGGCTACCCGAATTGATGTTCGGATGCCGATGATTTGCCCGCAGTTGTTCTGTTAGAAAAATGAACCAGCCCTAATCAAAAAACTTATGCAAAGGCATTTTGTTACGCAAAGACGGACTTGGCCCAAAAGGGCCTTCACCTTGATTGAATTGCTGGTAGTGATCGCAATCATTGCCATTCTGGCGGGTTTGCTTTTGCCGGCACTGGCCAAGGCCAAGGAGAAAGCCAACCGGGCTAAATGCATCAATAATATAAAGCAGATACTGTTAAGCACGCATCTGTATGTTTCGGACTTCAACGACACATTGCCGTACACATCATGGAGTTCCGGTACCTACGGCAAGGCCAACTGGTGCTACACGCGCGTGGCCAGCCGGACAGATGAGTTCGACATTACGTTGGGGCAACTCTGGCCCTACCACAAAACCCGGTCGCTCTATTGGTGTCCCATTGAAAACACCAACACGGCTGCTTTCAAACAGCGCGAGATGAAGGTGTGCAGTTACACTATAAATGGATCCGTTTCGGCTTTTGGGACCAGCCTCACCAGCATTCCATACGTCAGTTACAAAATTACGAAGTTCCGTGCCGATGCGATGATTTACTGGGAGTCAGACGAGAATCAGCCATCCTACTACGATAATGTAGCAAGCAAGCCAAATGAGGGAGGCAGTCAGCGGCACAACGGAGGCATCGTTATGGGAATGTTTGGGGGACATACTGAGTTTATTAAATTTAAAAAATATTCGATTGAGGCTGGCATTGGTGGATATCCCGGTGAAAGGCCCGGGCGCATGTGGTGTAACCCGGGGAGTCCAACCGGAGATTGATTCTTTTTAAGGAATTACTTTAATTCAGTTTATGAGGAAATTAACCTATTTTTCAGCCGGTTATATTTTGATGGTCTCTCTGTTCTCTACGTTTTGCGGCTGCAGTAAGTCGGCCAAAGAGATTGCACCGTCAAGCACGCCCTTGCCCCCGAAAGTGGCGGCATCGCAACTCCAGGAAGCCTTCAAGGTTGCTGATGTGGAAGTCAGGAAGTCCGCAGACGCCTCTTCCGAAGCCCTGGCGAAAGGTGATTTTGAACAAGCTGTGCAATCGATCCAAGCAGTCAAAGCGCGCCAGAACTTGACGCTGGAGCAGGGGACGGCGATTTACAATGCAGAAGTGGCTTTGGAAGCCAAATTGATTTCCGGGGTAAATAGTGGCGATCCAAGCGCGACGCGGGCCTACGAGGCCCTGAAAAAAAGTCGGCGCAATTAGCAGATTCCGTCGCCGAAACGGCGATTACTTTGCGGTGCTTCTCTCCATCAGCCAGAGGACATCCGGGTTACTTGGCGAGGAAGCCCTGAGTGGAAGGCCTTGTCCAATCTTAAGCGCTGGCATGGTTCGGCTGTCCTTCCATTTGTGGATTTCAGAATGTCCGTCGGCAAACGAAAGTTCGCCGGCTCCATTATGGTAGCTGCCGGGATAGTCGACGATAGTCCAATTTCTTGGCTGGTCAGGATAGCCAGACATGCCGACCACGAACTCACCGTCGTTGATGCTATCCTCGCGTTCATCGAGGAAAACCCACGTCCGGCTCGGGCCAGGGCTGGTTAAATCGCTCGTCTTTTTGTAGATCCTAAATCCCAAACCGAATTCAGCGACATCTGTGCTGTCAAACCAGGCGTTCATCGAAATACTCCGCACACGGGGGTAGGCTTGCTTTGGTAGAGTTCTGGATTCCGGAATAATCGTTGATCGGTCGGCGGGGCATTTCCAAATGCCGACACTGTTCCCGCAATACGGCCAGAGTAAGCTTTTCTTGATATCTAATTCGACATCCCAGTTGCTCTGATTGCCCGGGTCGAAATTAAGATTGCCGTTAACCCATTGATTGGGGCCGTATGCCCGAGGAAGTTTCTCCTGATTGTCGTCTGTGTAAAGCTTCCAAGCCAGCATCATCTGGCGACCATTGCTGAGACATGCAACTCCTTGGGCCTTGCTTTTAGCTTTGCTCAGGGCCGGGAGCAGCAATCCCGCCAAAATCGCGATGATTGCGATAACTACGAGCAGTTCAATCAACGTAAAAGCGCTGATGCGCTCATTTGGATTAGTTTTCATCTGGAATTACAATACTATCCCGAAATGGAGGTGATCTGGCAAGCTGCCAATCGGGGAAAAATTTTAAAAAAGCAGACGGATTCAGTAACGGATTCTGGCCAAGTCAGATCGAGTTAAGTTCCATCCAATTTCTGGCGGTCACAAATCCCTTGGATTGAAGCAAAGCAACAGCCAGATGCATTTTTGATTTTTGAAACGAAACCCTATGATGCAGTCAGCGAAACCCTTGCCTGGAACTGATCTGGAGCCATATTGAAAACCGAAGGGGTGCGGTCTAGCATTGAAGGCAATAATAAATGGATCCAGCGCGCCTAAAATTTGCAGATATCCTCGTGGTTGAAAATGATGAAAATGACGTGCTCATCTTGAAGCACGCGCTCAAGAAAGTGGCAGTTCAAAATGCCGTTCATTTTGTCGCGGATGGGGAGCAGGCCGTAGATTACCTCAAAGGGGTCATGGAGTACCAAGATCGGCGAAAATTTCCCTATCCAACCCTAATTTTGACCGATCTGAAGATGCCGCGAGGAAGTGGGTTTGACTTGCTTGAATGGCTTAAAAAGAATCCAGTCTATCGCGTCGTTCCTACATTGGTCATGTCGTCATCGGATGAACCTAGAGACGTCAAGCAAGCCTATTACCTTGGCGCGGCCGGTTATTTCAAGAAGCCAAATGCTCCGGAGGACATGGAGGCGACTCTTCGGTTGATTCTGGATTATTGGTCTAGAGCCGAATTGCCGTTGTAGATCGAGGCGTCTGCCGCTATCCGTCGCGAGGTTCTTTTGTTTCTTCCGGGCCTCGCGAAAGCTCCCTCTTTTTCTTCTCTTTGAGGTTCTTTAAAAAGGTATTTTCGAGTGAATTCAACTTTTGAGCCTGGCTTTTACTGATGAGGTTTTGCAGCCGTGTTTCTTCCGCTTTATTCATGCTTCAATTTATCACAAAACAGATTTTTATCGCCTAGAGGAGGCGCTGATTTTCGTGTCTGGGAGATGCAGGGCAGAGCCATCAAGGAAAAAGGCGACGACTGGAAATTAGGTGAAGGTTTGGGCTGTCAATGGTCGCCAGAATTTATTGCCTTCGCCAGTCTCAAAACGTCTAGCACCTGGGACTGAAAGACGTCCAAACGGGAAACTTCGTTGAGGGAAGCCTGGTGGGAGTTTTGCGTTAAAATTCCTCGCGAATGTTGAAGAGTGAGGTTGCGTTTGGCGTCAACCTTCTTATTGTTTTAACAAACTTCATCACAGAGAACTATGCGAATTGGGAAAAATACATTTTGGAAAGCCACGTTTTTTTTTATGTGGCTTGGATTGGGGCTGGCAGTTTCGGAAAAATCGGGCCTGGCCAAGAGCAAATCAGAGAAATCGCCTAGCGATGTCGTTGACAACTTTCGATTGCTCGATCATCAGGGAAAATCACACGAGCTATACCGTCAGGCACAAGCGCCGGTGGTCGTGTTGATCGTGGGCGGGAACGGCTGCCCAATTGTGCGGCAAAGTATCGGGACCATCAAAGCCCTGCGCGACCGGTTCGCGGAACAGAAGTTTGTTTTCTGGTTCCTCAACGCCAACTCTCAAGATGACCAGGTCAGCATTGCCGCAGAAGCAAAAGAGTTCGGTATTGAATTCCCGATTCTCATGGATGCAGCGCAATTAGTCGCGCGCTCGCTGAAGATTACTCGGACCGCCGAGGCGATTGCGATCAGCACGAAAGATTGGAAAATATTCTATCGTGGGGCGATTGACGATCGATTGGGCTATGCCACGCAAAAAGTAAAAACGACCCAGCCCTTCCTGGTCGATGCGCTCGAGAATTTTCTTGCCGGCAAAAAAATATCTCCCGCCGCCACGAAGGTTAAAGGCTGCGCGATCAGCTTTGCGGCCATCGTGCCTGCCGACGGAAAAACGATCTCTTACACGAAGGAAATCGCCCCGATCCTACAGAAGAATTGTGTCGTATGCCACAGCGCCGGGAACATAGGGCCCTTTGCCATGTCGAGTTACGAGAAGGTCAAGGGATGGTCTTCCATGATTCGCGAAGTATTTTTGGAACAGAGGATGCCGCCCTGGCATGCCGACCCGCAGCATGGAAAGTTTGTCAACGACCGTTCGCTGAGCACTGAGCAGATTAAAACCTTGATGGCATGGATTGAACAGGGTTCGCCCAGAGGCAATGGTCCAGACCCCTTAGCCACAGAAGCGCCTCCTGCCGTCCCGGATTGGCCGCTGGGAAAACCAGATTACCTGGTTTCGATGCCAAAAGAAGTTCAACTGCCTGCGACGGGAGTGTTCCCTTATCGCTACGTCATGGTGGAATCGCCCATTCCAGAGGATGCATGGTTACGCGCCGCAGTGGTCAAAGCAGGTAACCGGAAGGTGCTTCATCACTGTTTGGTGTTTGTAAAATATCCAAAAACCGCGGGACGGCCGCAAACGGATGATCGAGGCGGGTTGGCTGGCTTTTTTGCGGCGTTTTTGCCCGGCACTGAGGAAGTCACATTTCCAGAAGGCACCGGAAAGTTTTTGCCAAAAGGGACCAAGATTATTTTCCAATTACACTATAGCGCCACTGGCAAAGTTGAAACGGATCTCACCGAAATGGGCCTTTATTTGTGCAAGACGAAACCGCAAACGGAATTGCACACCCGTTCGGCGGTTAAAACGGTGTTGGACATCCCGCCCGGCGACCGGGATCACGAAGTTGATGCGCAATTTACGTTTGCCCGTGACTCAACGCTTTACTCCTTAAGCCCCCACATGCACGTCCGCGGATCCCGAGTCAAATACGAGGCATTCTATCCCGATGGCAAGCGCGAGGTGCTGCTCTCAGTTCCGAACTATGATTTTAATTGGCAAACGCTCTATCGGTTAGCGGAACCGAAACGAATGCCTGCGGGTACGAAACTCGTTTGCAGTGGTGCTTTTGATAATTCTCCGCAGAACCCGGCCAATCCCGATCCCACGAAGCTGGTCCACTTTGGTGAACAGACGTTCGATGAGATGTTTATTGGCTATTTCAATTACGCGGAACTGCCTCAAGGGAACGGGACCGCCGCTGCTGCCGCCGCCGATAAGGCAGGCAAACGGGCTGCTAAATAGCCAGCTGCGGAAAAGCCTGCGGGCGTGATGCGGCGGTTAGGAAATTGGTCTTGCAATTGATCGGGGCGGGCTCAAGCTCGCCCCGAACTCACTTTAAAAGGGCGCCATTTCCCAGGAAGCAAATTATGAAATCCACACACCTTTCCAATGCCACCTCACCTCGGGCCGGTTTGTTGAGCCTCATCTGCGTCTTCATCACTTTGTTCTCCTGTGCTTACCTCAACGCGCAGGTTTTCACCGCGAATATCGTCGGATACGTAAATGTGCCATTAACGGCCAATCGTTATCACCTGGTCAGCAATCCGCTGAGCGCATCCACGAACACGCTGAACGGTGCCGTGGCAAATCAAGCAAATGGTAGCCGAGCGTGGATTTGGAATGTTACCAATCAAGTGTTTGAAGGGCCTTCGGTCTACGACGCTGCACTGAATGTTTGGTCGATCAATTATCCGATTCCCGTCGGTAAAGGATTTATGATCCACACCCCAACAAGCGGGACGATTACGTTTGTAGGCGAAGTGTTAACGGGATCCCGCACCAATTCCGTGGCAGGAACGAATAAATTGTCATTGCTAGGGTCAATCGTTCCTCAATCGGGCGGGCTATCCTGTCACCGGTCGGATCAAAACCAGCCAGGCAGGGTCGAATCAAAACCAGCCAGTCTGAGGTGAGTTGTTTATAGCAGTTTGGTTTTTGGTTTCAAGAGATTTGGCAGCGAGTTAGAACGAGCAGGGAGCGCGTCTTCGAGCCTTAGCT
>CANJXF010000090.1 GCA_947478865.1 Verrucomicrobiales bacterium
GCAGCTGTAGTGGCTACATGACTTCGAGCAGGCGTATGGGCGCGACCAAGAGCTTTGGAAGAGGCAGAAAACAATGGGCCACTCAACCTTGGGGTGAATCATTGCCTCATCCAATGGGACTTTACCCATTACAAACGTCGAAGAAGCTCAATATATAACTGATCGGTTCCAGCACGTTTGGAAATATAATGCACTTGCCAAAGACCATAATTGGGAAGCGCGCTGTAAGGAACGGCGACAGGAGGGTTCAAATAGTTTTGAAAGTCAAAATCGTATTGTTGCAGAAGCGCGGCAACAAATGCCTTTGCCTCCGCCGCCGTGGTGATGACTGAGGGTTGCGAGCCAGTCACGGTTTTTTTCAAATCATTGACGGTTCCCGGAACACTGATGTCAAAGTCCGTGAGGTCACGAAAACTTTGAATGTGATTAGTGCCGCCGACCGTCTGCGTAAGAATTTGAAAAACACCATCGTCGGATTCTATTTTGGTAAGCACACCGACATAACCATTGACCCCATAATTCACAGACACAGCCTTGATGTCTTTCGCTTCTATGGGGTGGTGTTGCGTGGGGAATTGCCGCAGGAATTGATTGGCCGCTGGAATGAAGTTATTCGTGACAAACAACCTTTTTTCGAGAGGCAATGCGTCCAGATTGGTTGAAATCTGGTAGGTGTATTCATCCAGTTTGGGATGGTTGGTTTTGGACATCAAAGACTTCAAGGAGGCCAAGTGCCCTTGCTGGGTGGTCGCGGGGTGATTGGTGAGGTTGAGTGCATTAGCGCGCCTGGCTTTTAACTCCAACCGGTCTTCAGCATCATTGTTGTCGCCGGAGTTACCCACCCGCCATGAGATCAGCGCAGTCATGCAAAGAATGAGAGCCACGAATGTCCAGTTGATGTTTTTCAACTTTTTCATGTGGTTCAATGTTTCGCATAAGGATGCTGCGGGTTGCCAAACACTGCATATTTTCTCTCAGGGATTCCGTATTGAGCCGCTGCTCCATCAGCGGCCGCTTTCATCCCCACGCCGATTGTCGGATCAAG
The DNA here is from genome assembly GCA_947478865.1 of Verrucomicrobiales bacterium. Classification (GTDB taxonomy): domain Bacteria; phylum Verrucomicrobiota; class Verrucomicrobiia; order Limisphaerales; family CANJXF01; genus CANJXF01. The sequence goes on from CANJXF010000090.1 coordinate 1,046, forward strand.
TATGTAAGCAGCATTGAACACGCGACTGAAATGCACTTGCTGATAGGAGAAAATGCCAGACTCGTATTCTTCATCGATCGTCCAGCCGAACAGTGAAGCATTTAAAGCCGATCCGTATGCCAGTTCGGGAATTATTCCAAAAGCCATCGGCAGGCTGGTCAGCGCGGAATAGCAACTGTCCAGATAGACCGAACTCATGATATGCTTAAAGGAAAATCTGGCAAATAACCCGTCTGTATCTTCGTCGTAAAATATCGGAATCTCCCTATGTCCCTGATAGTAGTCATAGATTTTGTAATCGAAAATATTTTTAAGCTTTTCGCTGATTTGTTTGACGCTCACCAACTGATTTCCGTCGCCAAACAAACCCTGCCGGTCTGTATTGTTACCATCGATGAAAGGTTTTCCTCCCGGCATCTGGTATGGAAATTTATACCCCCACGAGGTATGACTGACTTCCCAAACCTCCCAGCAATTTGTCAAATCATTGAGCCATTGGTCGCGGGGCAACATGTCCTCTACTCGGCGAGGCTCATCCTGGTAGAACGGTCTCATATCAGGAAAATTCTGGTTAGCCCAAAAGTCGGCTGCTTCGTGAGCATCTTCCAGCATGCTTCTGGCAGAAGCGTTGATGAGACCGAGGTTTTGGTAAGCAAATGAAATCTTTCCCGGATGAGGGGGTTTCGACCGATAGAGCGTAAGCTTGGGAATTGTGCCGCCCGGACCTTGAGCAAAACTGGGTTGAATCGGAGAGTTTTGACCTGGATAAACCAGTTTGAAACCAATTGTCTCGTTCGTATAGCTTGCACCATTGCCGTCATTTCCGTCCCACGCGAAGGAGACGATTCTATCCGCCCCTGAATAATTGGAAAGCACTTGGATAATGTTGCTCGACGAATCAATTACGTTCGCCGTCAACAATGTATTCGCCCACGGAGTTTCAATCGTCACTGTATAACCGTCACCCTCCATGGAAATTGGACTCGGGTTGATGTAAGCAAAATTATTGGAAACGACAAAAGTCACCGGTTGCGAATCTGTCGAGAGCCGGTTTATGTGAAGATCATCTTCACCCGAAGCAGGAGCGCCGGTTTCGCCAAAGTTGTAAACCGTCTGGACGAGGGTGTGTTCCCCTGAAGGCAAAAAATATGAATTAAATTTGTAGCTCAAGGGATCACCGGGAAAATCCGCTTGCCGATCAGCGGCAAGCTGCCCGTCCAAAGTCAAAATAATTTGGGAGATGCCTTGATTATCATCAGCCGCCGTTCCGGCCATCAAATAATGGTTTGTGGTCAAATCAGTGACTTGAGCATTGGTTGGGTAAAGAATGGAAGAACTTGGCGCAAATAAACCTGCATAGGTTCCGTCAAATTTCCCCAGCCAGAAGAATTTGGCGGCGGAGTCGTCCAGTGGAATTCCATAGCTGAAAAGGGCATTGAGATCGTTTGGAGCTTGCAAGTAACCCTCCAGAAAATGGGTGTTCCAAACCGGAACATCGGTCTGCAAAAGATTGGTCTTGGAGACCACAAAATAAAATCCGTTCGTTTCAAACCCAGTGATTTTGTAAAGCGCATAAGTCTGATTTTCGTTGGAATCGAAAAAAGTTCCGGATCCTTCTTGTCTGAGGAGCGGATCATAAACTCGCGCGCTTAATAAATTCGACAAAGAATCATTTCCTCCTTTTTCCGAGTCGTTGAATGAAACGAGACCGCTAACGCTCACAAGCGGAGAATCAACGCCCACTGGCATCAAGCTGTTCAGTTTTTGAAGCGCCTCAAAATCCTCCGGCGTGTCCGAAATCAAATAGGCATGCTTTCCTGTGTCGAGGGTTTTGATTGGCAATGCGCCGCCGTATGGATCGAATGGAAACGGTGGCAACACAGTGTGGATTCAAGAAAATAGGTTCCTCCGACTGGCTGGCCTTGCGCCTGTAAAGCCGAAGCCGTCATCAATTCGATCGTCAATATTACGAGCAGTGTTTTAGAGAATGTTTTCATGGATTTCCTTTTTTGGCCGATGGTTCTCCAGAAAAATTGAGAGGCGCACACCCCATGCTCTTCCCAGAGGTAACCCGCTAAGGCACCGCAAGAGAAAACACAAGGCGGCGCCCTTTTGGGGCGTGCCTTGGCCTTCGTCTCTTGCTTTGCCTTTGGAAAATTTTAGCGGGTTTTTCTGGGGCTTTGAGTAGCGGCCACGCTACGCAAATTTTATTTGCTTAAAAAGAACTGACAAAGGTTTAAGCCAATTGCGGAACAAAAGGCAAGTGGCGATTGAACATTTCCTGATTTGCCTTTGCGTTTTTTTTCGCAACACTCCCGGCCATGAGTAAAACTGCGAAACGTTCCAACAAATTTTCGGCCTATCCACGGCTCAATCCGCTCGGTGTCGGCAAAAATATTTCCGCTGCGGACCTCATTGACCAAACCTTTCTCGCTTACAACGGCGGGCGCATTCGCGAGGCCGCCAAGCTGCTCGTTGAGAAAATGCTTCCGAATGACGGCTACATCGGCATGAGCCTCACGGGCGCCTTGACTCCTGCCGGTCTGGGCAAGTCCTGTCTCATTCCACTGATGAAGGCTGGCTTCGTGGACTGGATTGTTTCCACCGGAGCAAATCTTTATCACGATCTCCACTACGGCCTCGACATGAAGCTTTATGCTGGCTCACCGTTCCTCGATGACGTTGACCTGCACCGTGACGGGGTCATCCGCATCTACGACATCCTTTTCGATTACAACGTGCTGCTCGACACCGATGCGTTCGTGCGCGAAGTCATTCAAGGCCCGGAATTCCAATGCACGATGGGCACGGATGAATTTCATTTTCTGCTCGGCAAATATGTTTCCGAACGCGGACGCAAGCTCGGCTTGAAAGACAGTTCCGTGCTCGCCACCGCTTACGAATGCGGCATCCCCATTTTCACCAGCAGCCCCGGCGATAGTTCGATCGGGATGAACGTCGCCGCGATGTCGATGCGCGGCTCCAAGCTTCTTCCCGATGTGAATCGCGATGTGAACCAGACTGCGGGAATTGTTTACGAGGCAAAATCGAGCGGGCACAAATCGAGCGTCTTCATCCTCGGGGGCGGATCGCCGAAGAATTTCATGCTGCAAACCGAGCCGCAGATCCAGGAAGTCATGGGCATCCAGGAAAAAGGCCACGATTATTTTCTGCAATGCACCGACGCGCGCCCGGACACCGGCGGGCTGAGCGGCGCGACTCCCGCCGAGGCCGTCAGCTGGGGTAAAGTTGACCCTGACACCCTCCCGGATTGCGTGGTTGCGTATGTTGATTCCACGATTTCGCTTCCCCTTCTCACGGCTTATTGCTTGAGCCGGGTCAAGCCACGAAAACTCAAGCGCCTCTATCATCGGCGCGATGCGATTCTCAACAAAGTTCGGGAAAAATATCTCAAGACCGGCACTGTCAGCAAAGTGACGACCAGCCGGAAAGTCGCCAAACGCGCCAGCAGCATCGGCCTCGGAACCAAGGCCGCTGCCCGCGAACGGTAAACTGATTTTTGTCGTCAGCCTCCCCGGTGTGGCCAAGCGGGTGCAACAATTCGTTGCCGGATGACACGGCGCGGCGCTTGATTACAATCGGGCATGGAAATTTTCGACGCTTTTCTTCCCGCCAAGTTTAAACACCTTGCCATGGCATTCTGATCACCAACGCGGCGGGGGAAACTTTTTGGTTGAATCCGCTTTCCAATCAATGTGTGGGTATCAGCTCGAAGCTGTCGCCGGAAAAAAGCCCGGCTGCTTTCTGCGAGGCCTTGCCAGTAATCCAGTGGCAATCCAAAGCATGCGCGCCGCGATCAACGCGGGCATGCCTTGCTCAGTGGAATTGGTTAATTACCACCAGGACGGCCACGAATATTTGGTTCACATCACCTTCAAACCGGTGCGTAGCGCAAACGGGTTAATCTGCCACTTCGCCGCCATTGAGCGGGAATTCACAGAGGAAGAATTGGAAAAAACCGGTGCGCGACGCTGGAAAAAGAACCGCAGGCCAGTCTCGCGGAATTAGTGCACGAACTGACTCGCGAATAATTCCAGCGGCCCGTTAGAATTTGACCCACTCCGGGACGTTGAAATTCTCTGAGTTCTTGTAAACCGGAAAGGTTTCCGATGGTTTATGATTCTGCATCTCGTTCCCTTCCTCGTACTCGAAAATTTTCCCCTCGAAATTACGGATGATCGTGCGGTCCCGGTTCCGGCTCAAAATGTATTCAGGATTGATCGGAACCTTGCCGCCGCCGCCGGGTGCGTCGATGACATATTGCGGCACGGCGTAACCGGTGGTGTGCCCCCGCAAACCGTCCATGATTTCGATGCCTTTGCGAACGCTGGCACGCAGGTGCGCCGAGCCAGAGATTAAATCGCATTGATAGAGGTAATACGGCTTCACCCGGCACATCAGCAATTTCTGCACAAGCGCGCGCATCGTGGTGAGATCGTCGTTCACGTGTTTCAAAAACACCGATTGGTTTCCAAGCGGAATGCCCGAATCGGCCAAACGTCCGAGCGCATCGCGCACTTCCGCGGTCAATTCGCGCGGGTGGTTGGTGTGAATGCTCATGAACAGCGGGTGATATTTTTTCAGCATCGCACACAGCTCCGGCGTAATGCGCTGCGGCAAAAAGATCGGGATGCGCGTGCCGATGCGCAGGAATTCAACGTGCGGAATCGCGCGAAGTTCCTTCAATAAAAACTCCAGCTTGTGGTCGCTGAGCAGGAGTGGATCGCCGCCGCTCAACAAAACGTCGCGCACATTCTTGTTGTTCCGGATGTATTCGATCTGCCGGTCGAACTCGGGATGAAAATCGTAGCCAGTCGCGTTGCTGACGAGGCGCGAGCGGGTGCAGTAACGGCAATAGGCGGCGCAGCGATCGGTGACCAAAAACAGAACGCGATCGGGATATCGATGCACCAAACCGGGAACCGGCGAATGCGAATCTTCGCCGCACGGATCGCTCATTTCCCAATCCGCCACGTGAGTTTCTTCGATGCGCGGAATCACCTGGCGGCGAATCGGGCAGTTCTCATCCGCAGGATCGATTAAATTGAAAAAGTAAGGAGTGATCGCCAGCGCCAGTTTTGTGTTGGCGAGAAAAGTTCCCGCATGTTCTTCCGGCGAAAGGGTTGGCATCAGCCGCTGTAATTGTTCCAGTGACGTGATGCGGTTCTTCATTTGCCAGTGCCAATCATTCCACTGCGCTTCGGGCACGTCGCTCCAGAAGCCGCGTCCGGCGGAACGGAACTGTTTCAGCGAATCGAATCTGGTATCCGGCGAGTTTCCGTCTCCAACCGGTAAATCATCACTCTGCATTTTAGCGCACTATAAATTTGATCATTTGGGTGTCAAGTAAGGCGAAATCCTAAATATGGTCTCTGAAAATTCCTTAAAGAAGCCTTTTCGCGGGCGTTTAGGGGTCAATTGCCCACTTGCAACCGGCGAGACCGCGGGACTGTGAAATCAGGTTGAACCGCTTCGCGGCGTCCCCGCCTCAACCGAGGTGGTCCTTCCATCGTCGCAAATGGTTTCAACGCCAGGTCGCCGGCCATTCCCATCAACATCTTCGCGTTCAACGGAGCGCGGCTATTCCAGTCGTTGTTAAAATAGGCAAACGCGGATTTGCCCGCTCGGGCCTGAGCGACAAGTTGATCCGCCCACGGCTCAAGTTCCGCGCGGCTGTAATCATGCGCCGCGCCGTTTTCCAAGCCGTGGAACCGCAGATAAATAAAGTCTGCTGTGACCGTGAAATTCATCGGCATGGCCTGCGAGCTCAACCAAACGTGGGCCGCGCGATATTTCTTGAGCAGGGCGAAGGTTTCGTCACCGATCCACGACGGATGCCGGAATTCGACCGCATGCCGGTAATGCTTCGGGAGTTTTCGGAGGAATGTTTCCAATCGTTCAGCATCTTTGTGAAGGCTGGGTGGAAGCTGCCACAAAACGGGCCCCAGCCGGTCGTGCAGCGGCGTGATCCGATCAAGATATTTTTCGAGCGCGTCATCCACCTCGCGGAGTTTCTTCATGTGGGTGATGTAGCGATTTCCTTTCACCGCAAACAAGAAGCCGTCCGGCGCTTTCTCGCGCCAGCCGCGGACCATCGATTTTGTGGGCAACCGATAAAACGTGGCATTGATTTCAACGGTGGGGAACTGGCTGGCATAAAACGAAAGCTCATCCGCCTTGCGCACCTCTTCGGGATAAAAGCTTCGCGCCCAATGCTTGTAAGCCCAGCCGCTGGTCCCGATCCAAATCGATCCTTGCATGGAGCAAAAGACAGCACGAGAAAAGCGGAACCTCATGGGCGTGCCCGCGAGAAAGGCCAGCGCCACTTCACAAACGGTTCGCGTGAGAAAACATTGTCTGCTACAACGCCACAGTGAGAAAACTGCTTTTGGTCCTCGCCGCGATTCTGCCGAGCCTTTCGGGGCGGGGCGCCGTCGTTTTGAGCGACACTTTTGCTTATCCAGACGGATCCATCGCGGGGGCGAGCGGTTCGCCGTGGGCCGCTCATAGTGGCAGCGGGACCAATCAGGACGCGCTCGTGGTTGGAGGAAAACTTCAAATCACGTCCGCCCGCACCGAAGATGTGAGCGCACCGCTCCTGAATCAGCCTTACGCCACGAACAGCGGCGCCGTATTATATTCCAGCTTCACGGTAAATTTCACCGCGCTGCCAACTTCAGGCGGCGGATATTTCGCGCACTTTAATTCTGGAACCTTTCGCGCCTTGGTCTGGGCCAGCACCTCCGGCGCATCCGCCGGCTCATTTCGCATCGGCATTGGCAACACGACCGGCTCCTCGGCTTCGAGCGGACAGCTCGCCACCAACCTCTCGCTCAACCAGTCCTACACCGTGGTGACCCGTTACGCCACCGCGACCGGCGCCAGCACCCTCTGGCTAAATCCCACCGCGGAATCCGATCCCGGCGTCACCGCAGCCGATGCGGCATCACTGGCCGCGATCGCCGCGTTTTCCTTCCGGCAAAACAGCAGCGAAGGCACGCTGCTGATCGACGATTTGAAAGTGGGAACCTCGTTCGCCGACGTGATTTCTCCCACGATCTCTGTCGCGCCGGCGATCACCGCGCAACCGCAGAGCCAGTCGGCCACCGAGGGAGCCACGGCTATTTTTTCCGTCGCGGCAAATGGAACCGCGCCGCTCCATTACCAATGGCGGTTCAACAACGCCTTGATCACAAATGCAACCGGTTCGTCGTTTTCGATTACCAACGTGACCGGCGCCGACTCCGGCAGCTACAGCGTTCTCATCAGCAACACGGTTTCGTCCGCGACGAGCGATGACGCGATCCTGACAGTGACGGCTCCCCAGCCCGGCGCGCTCTCGGTGCTCACCTACAACTCGCACGGCAACATGATCGCCGATTGGAGCACGAATTCATTGCAGGTGCAGGCGATCGGTCGGCAGATGATTTTTCTGAATCCAGACGTGGTTACGTTTCAGGAAATTCCCCTGACCAACACGTATCAGATGACGAATTTTGTGAAGGCGTTTTTGCCCGGCTACTCGCTGGCTTCGAACTCCGGGACCGACGGCTTCATCCGGAGCGTCATCGCGAGCCGTTTTCCAATTGCGCGTTCCCAGAAATGGCTGGATGGCGCCGACCTGGCCCCGTTTGGCTACACCAATGCTGATTTCACCCGCGATTTGTTTGAGGCAGAAATCAGCGTGCCGGGATTCCCGCAGCCGGTTCATATTTTCACGACCCACCTGAAATCGGGCGCCAGCAGTTCGGACGATTCCGCCCGCCGCGCCGCCGAGGCGAGCGCCATTTCCAATTTCTTTGTCACAAGTTTTTTGACCACCAATTCAAGCCATGCGTATCTGCTCACCGGCGACATGAACGAGGACGCCGCTCGTCCGTCCACCGGCAGTCAGCAGCCGATTCAGCGCCTGGCCAACGCCGCCACCGGGCTCCGGCTCACGACGCCTTTGAATCCGTTCACCTCGAGCGAGCTGACGTTCTCAATCCAGGCCTCCAACCTCACCAAGCGTTACGATTACATTCTCCCGTGCGGGCTGCTTTTCTCTAACATCGTGAGCAGCCAGGTTTTCCGCACCGATTTGTTGAACCCGGTTCCCGCCGGACTCCTGAGCGACGATGACATCACGGCTTCCGATCATCTGCCGGTGTGGATGAGTTTCGCAAATCCCTACACCGCACCATTTCAAATCAGTTCCGCCGCGTTCACCAACCAGCTTCTCACGCTCACCTGGCAATCATCCAGCGGACGACAATATCGCGTCGAAGGCTCCACAAACCTGGCGAACTGGACGGCGCTTTCCTCCAACCTCAATGCGACCGCGACCAATTCCAGCTTCAGCACCAACGCCGCCGGGGCGGGAAACTTTTGGCGCGTCTATCGGGTTCCCTGACTCAAAATTTAAAATCATCTTTGACCGGTCTCCGGGCGCCACTTAGTTTTGCTCCGTGGCAAAAGAAATTTCGGCAACCGCGGGCGATGATTCGGAGCGCCCGCGCATTTTCCTTTCGCCCCTTCCGCGGGTTTACCTCGATTTTGTTGGCAAAAAAATCATCGCCTTCTCCGACACGCTTTACAGCCTGGCCGCCTTTGCCTTGATCACTCTCGTGGTGATGTTCAAGAAATCCCGCCACGCGCACCTCGTTGTTCATCCGCTCATTCGCAGCGAAATCATGCGCGCTGGAATTCGGTTGTTGCCCATGACCGGTTTCCTCGGCCTCGCGCTTGGGCTCGTCATCATCGGGCAAACCGTTTTCCTGCTGAACCGGATCGGCGTCCAGAATTACACCGGCACCATCATGGTCACAGTCGTCGTGCGCGAACTCGGCCCGATGATTGCCGCTCTGCTCGTTCTGGCGCGTGCCGGCACCGCAATCGTAATCGAACTCGGCACCTCGCGCGCCCTCGGCGAGGTCGAAGCGCTCGAGGCGCTGGGAATCGATCCCGTCCATTTTTTTGTCGTGCCCCGCGTCATCGGCCTGGCGCTCTCGATTTTTTCGCTCACGATGTATTTGATTTTGATCGCCTTGCTCAGCGGCTACCTGTTCGCGTTCCTGCAGGATGTCCCGCTGCATCCCTCGGATTATTTCAACCAGCTCGCCAACGCGCTCACGTGGCAGGACTTTGCGCTGCTCGCCCTGAAGACCTCGCTCTTCGGCGGCATCATCGCCGTTGTGACTTGTTTTCAAGGCCTCGCCCAGCCGCTGCGCATCGACGATGTCGCCGCCGCCACCACCCGCGCGGTTGCGCACAGTGTCGTCGCCTGCGTCCTGCTCGATGCGGCTTTCATCGTCATTTACCTGGTGATCTAGCGTGCAGAACCCAACACAAATCGATCCCGCCGCGCCATTGATCGAGATGGTGGACGCCTCCATTTCGCCCGCTCAATCCGGGCGCGCCGCGGAAGTCGAAAACGTCCACTGGCGCATTCACCCCGAAACATTTTGGGTCGTGGGAGGCGTGTTCGGCTCGGGACGGAGCGACCTGATGGCGACGGCGGCCGGCTTGCAACGGCCCGCCCGCGGCGTGGTGAAGATTTTCGGCGACGAAACATTTGCCATCGGCGAGGAAATGCTGGTGGAACATCGGCGTCGCATCGGCTTGGTCTTCTCCAACGGCGGCCGTTTGTTCAACCGATTGACGATCGCCGAGAACATCGCCTTGCCGATTCGTTATCACCGGAACTGGACCGAAGCCGAAGCCGAGGAGCCGGTTCGCGCCATTTTGGAACTGACCGAGCTGCTCCCGTTTGCGACGCAAACTCCCGGCATGCTCAGCCCGAACTGGCAGCAGCGCGCCGCGCTCGCCCGCGCCCTGATCCTGCAACCAGAAGTTTTGTTGTTGGACAAACCGCTGCTGGGACTGGATTTTCGACATCAACGCTGGACACTCGATTTCCTGAGTCGGCTTTCGGCCGGCGGCGCGCTTTACGATGGAAAAAAAGTGACGATTGTCGCGACGACCGACAATCTCCAGGCTTGGAGAGCGGTGGGACAGCAGTTCGCTTTGCTGAAAGGAAAGCGCTGGAAGGAACTGGGCGGTCGCGCCGGGCTGGAAGCCAGCGGCGCCTTGCTGAACGACGTCTGGGCGGACGACATTTGATTTATGGGTTTGCAGGATTTAACACCACAGTTGCGAACGCGCTTGAGCCGGGTCGAGCGCGCCGTCGGCATTTTCGTCACCTCCGCGACGCTCCTCCTGCTGGCAGGACTGGTCTATTACATCTATCACACCGCGCAGCGCAAAGGCTGGTTCGATATCAAGGTCGCCTACTCCACCAGCCTCAACAATGCGACCGGATTAAAGCCCGGCGATCCCGTGAAATTGATGGGCTTCAATGTCGGGCAGATTCTCAAGGTGGAACCCAATGCTCCCGGCGCCTGGTATGGAGTCACGGTCTATTTCGAAATCCGCGAGCCGAACTTCGGCTACATCTGGCTCGATTCAAAGGTGCGGGTCGCCCCCGCGGATTTCCTCGGCAATCGCTCCCTGGAAATCGTCAAGGGCCAAACAGGCGAGCCCTCCGTCCTTGGAAAGACGAAAAAAGAATTGCTCGTGCTGAACAGCGATCTGGCTCAGGGCAGAATCAAGGAGCTAAAGGCTGAATTGCGAAAAGCGGTTCAATCCAGCAACCCCGATTTCAACGAACACGCCATCAACATGGAGGTGGAGCAAGGCCTTCCATCGGTCACGAACGCGGTCAACGCCATGATCAAGGACCAACGGCCGGCTTTCTACACTTCCTGGGACAAGGCCAACGTGTATTGGATCGAGCCGCTGGAATCCCCCGCTTTGACCGAGCGGCTCGAAACCCTGGTCAATGGCCTGGAGAACGCGCTGCCCAATATCTTAAACCTGACCAACCAGCTCGCCGCCGTTCTGGACAATGCCGCCGGCGCGACCAGGAAGCTTGATTCCCTTCTCGTCGGCGCTGAGCCGATCGTTTCCAATCTCGTGGTCATCAGCAGCAACCTGCGCGACCCACACGGCTCCCTCGGCGATTGGCTTTTCCCGACCAACCTCAAGGCGCAGCTTCAACAGACCTTGCGCACCGCCGACACCTCGCTCGCCCATACCGACACGAACCTGACCTCCGTCGTCACCAACTTGAATCGCACGCTGGAGAATCTGGCCAGCGTCACCAGCAACCTGAACGCGCAGGTGCAGGCGAACACCAACATTCTGAGCAACGTATCCGAAGCGGTGGTTCATACCGATGAACTGGTCCAGGGCTTGAAACGTCACTGGCTTCTCCGCTCGGCGTTCAAGGACAAGAAGACAACCAATTCACCGAACGTTTTGCGCGCTCCAAAAGCGACCCCATGACGATAGGATGGAGCGTTTGACTGCCAAAACCGGCTAGGAGCCGGGCCAGTTGCTCGGCATCGCGGCGATCGGTCTTCACCCGGTCCGACGCCTTCCTGGGAATCAGCAATGGGCTCACCACGTCGCAGTCAATGCCCTTGCTTTTGAGATGACGCGCAATGACGAAGCCACACGGCCCGGCTTCATAGGCCACGCGCAGCTCGATCTTTTCGTGCGCAAGCTTTTTGAGCAGTCTATCCACCGCCTCGATCGATCCGCCGATGATGCCGTAGCGACGGACCTCGGTAGTGTTGGCGGGCGCGATGGCCACGGCGATCGTTTCTTTGTGGACGGCCCAACCGATGTGAGGCACTGTTTCGTTCATGGGCGCTTGTTTCCTTTCTGAGGTTGTGGATGATTCCTTGTTTCAACGGCGGGCCTTTCACCTTCCGGCTCGGCCTGGCTCACGCCCGGCCACCCGCGTTCTACCGGATCCAAACGCCCTCTTAAACCCTTCGTTAAGCCATACGGTCTAGGCATCTTACGCGTATGGACTCATCGTGGCCCACATCTTGGCAAGGCAGCACGAATATTGAGTGCGGAGAAGATGGTAGTTTCCCGGTGGTCGTGACGACGGAGAGTCAGCCGACCGGGGCGCATGCGCGGACTTTCGAGTTGATTCGCTCACGGTGGCCAGAGATTTGGTCAGAGTTTCGACGTGTCATCACCGAGTTGATGGTCTCCTATGGTCGCGAGACCCCAGAGTGGAGCGGAGTCAGCACACTTTATATCGGTGTTCCCGACGAGCCGATTGTAGATGATGCCGATTGGTCGGTCGGTGTCGTATTCTCGGGGAGCGAGACGTTATGGTCGCTACCTTATCGCGGTTGGTCTGCTTGCCCTCAGCAAGCGCAGGCGATTTATTGAGTTATGAACGAGAGCCGGATGCCTAACCTCCAAGGCCAGCTTTGACCGACTGAGCGCAGCGAAGGAGCGTCGAAGCTAGCCGTTGTTGAACAAGCCCGGTCGAACTTACCTGAAGTCTTCTCTGCGGTTCTCTTTTCTGGCCTAACCTGGGTGATTGCGTCGGCCATCGTTTCTTTGTGGACGGCTCAACCGATGTAATGCACTGTTTCGTTCATGGGCGTTTGGTTTTACATTGTTAGCAACGGACCAGCGTCCGCTCCGGCGGATAACCCACGCTCCAAATCAAACACCCTCTTTTTCATTTTGTTAAGCCATACGGTCTAGGCCACTGCGAGCGCGCCATGAAAGTGCAGCGATTTGTAACAAAAAGACGGCTGTTGGTTCTCGCAGCTATTGTTGTGCTGTATACTGGTTTTTGGTTTCTCACCGACGTGATTGGTGAGCCTCAAATTCGTAAAGTTGCGGTCGAGGCCATGCATGTGCCGGCGCAAGGGATGATGGAGCCATCGGGACAGATAAGCCCTATCACCAATTATTGCTTCACGAAAGCCTATGCACCGTTTCTGGTTCGCGCCGACTATGGCTGGAGCGGTGGATCATTATACGGAGATGGAGGCAGCGCATTTTATCTCTGGTTTTTTGGTCGTGCGATCCGCGTTCAGGAGCTAGAACATTGGTCGATATGAACTACACGTGGCCTAACCATCCAAGGATGGCTTTGACCGACTGAGCGGAGAGAAGGAGCGCGAAGCTAGCCGTTGATGAACCCAAGGCTGACGCATACGGTGAAATAAACCTGCGAACTGATGGTTTTACTCCCTCTCCTCCCCCGAGGGAGGAGAGGGAGTCCATCCAAGTCCTTGGCGTATCCATCATTACGTGGGTCAGCCCTGGGAACATCCATGCTAGCCGTTGTTGAACAAGCCCGGTGGAACTACTGAAGTCTTCTCCGGTTTTCTTTTCTGGCCTGACCAGGGCGATGGCATCGGCCAGCGATTCTTTGTGGACGGCTCAACCGATGTGATGCACTGTTTGGTTCATGGGCGCTTGTTTCCTTTCTGCTGCGATGGATGGTTTATTGTTTCAACGACGGGCCTTTCGCATTCCGGCTCGGCCTGACTCACGCCAATCAACCTGCGTTCTACCGGATCCAAACACCCTCTTAAACCCTTCGTTAAGCCATACGGTCTAGGCCGCATCGCGCATCGCATGAATTCCACGACTCAGAGTTCAGCCGCTGGTTCCTTGGCTGTTGTGGTCTGCATCTACGCGGCGTGGATGTTCTTCATGTTCGCAGAGCTTGAGTTTCCCTTTGCCTTGCTTGCGTTCCCTCTGGTGTTTCTATCGCCATTCGTCTGCGGTTTCATTGCATGGCGGCTTCGACGTGTCTATTCGGTGTCCGCAGCGCATCGAGTTGCGTTCTTTGGCAGCTTGGCTTTCTTCCCCTTGTTCGCTCTCGGGTTTATCATCGCCTTACTTTCGGATCGATGAGCACCACCACACACATGCGGCCTAACCTCCAAGCCCACCTTTGACCGACTGAGCGCAGCGAAGGAGCGTCGAAGCTAGCCGTTGTTGAACAAGCCCGGTCGAACTTACCTGAAGTCTTCTCTGCGGTTTTCCTTTCCGGCCTAACCTGGGTAATGCGACGGCCAGCGTTTCTATGTGGACGTCTAATCCGATGTGATGCACTGTTTTGTTCATGGGTGCTTGTTTCCTTTCTGAGGTTGTGGATGATTCATTGTTTAAACGGCGGACGTCTGACATTCCCGCTCGGCCTGGCTCACGCCCGGCCACCCGCGTTCTTCCGGATCCAAACGTCTAGGCCACTCATCTATGTCAATGCGCTCAGAATATCGGCCGCTACTGAGGCTCTGCGTCGTCGATGTTCTGCGCCACGGTGGTGGCGCGACGTTCGAGGGTGTCCTTCGACGTCTCAACGATTCAGGCTGTATCGGATGGCGGGAACTGACTGAAGGCGGCTTCACACGCGAGGAAGTTTATGATGAGATCATGCGATCCCTTGGCACTGGCTTTTTGGGTAGTATCGGAAATTTTGTGTTTGGGTCGGGTTGTTAGTTTTTGTCCTTTTGCTCCGGGGCTAGCCCCGGAGCAAAAAATCTTTTTCCAAACATAATGGCAAATTGATTGGCCGCTTGCGCCCATTGCGGTGGTGCTTTTTGCCA
>CANJXF010000091.1 GCA_947478865.1 Verrucomicrobiales bacterium
AGCCACGCCTGCCATGATCTTCAATCTCTCACGTTCGCTCCCACTCATCTGTAATGTCTCCATGTACGGGCGGGTTGCTACCGCAACCCAACCCACGGGGACATTCTTATCGAGTTACCAAGGGGACATTCTCATGGAGTTCCGACAATCTGATATTTTACAGTAGTATCCGCGCTCGCGTTCAAGCATGATGAAGCGACTGACCTCGTGGAGCTCAGATTCGTTTTACCTTATTTATGCCATTTCGCGCCCTCGGCCTCGAAGCCAATATTCTCAAAGCTGTCCAGGAAGCTGGTTACACTGAACCCACTCCCATTCAAGCTGCGGCCATTCCACAGATTCTGCTCGGTCACGATTTAATCGGGATTGCCCAAACCGGCACCGGCAAAACCGCCGCGTTCGTCCTGCCGATTCTGGCCAAGCTTGCGGGCCTGATCAAACCCGACCAACGGCATCCCATTCGCTGCCTGGTCCTGGCGCCCACGCGCGAACTTGTCGTGCAGATCGAGGAAAATGTCCGCGCCTACTCAAAGCACCTGCCGCTGCGCATGGCGACGGTTTATGGCGGCGTGAGTGAGCGTCCGCAGATTCAAGCGCTGCGCAATGGCGTTGATATTGTCGTCGCCACTCCGGGCCGTTTGATGGATCTGATGCAGCAACGGCAATGTGACTTTGCGAACCTTTCTTTCCTCGTGCTCGACGAAGCCGATCGCATGCTCGACATGGGTTTCCTGCCCTCGATTCGGCAAATCGTCAAAGCGCTTCCGCAGAAACGGCAAACGCTTTTGTTCTCGGCGACCCTTTCCAAAGAAATTGAATCGCTCACCCACGAATTCCAGCGCTCGCCGAAAACGGTTCAGATCGGTCGTCGCTCCAATCCGGCGGAGACGGTGACGCAATTGATTTACGAGATTCCGAAACACCTGAAGCCCGGGCTGCTCATTCATCTGCTCAAGGAGCCGAAGATGGACATGGTCCTGGTTTTCTCGCGCATGAAACACAGTGCGGATCGTATTGCGCGCAGTTTGGAAAGCAGCGGGATTAAGACCGCGACGCTTCATTCCAATCGTTCGCAGAATCAGCGGCTGCGCGCCTTGAAAGATTTCAAATCCGGCGCGGTGCGGGTGCTCGTGGCCACGGACATCGCGGCTCGCGGAATCGACGTGGACGGCATTTCGCACGTGGTGAATTACGATTTCCCAATGCACGCTGAAGATTACGTCCATCGCATTGGCCGAACCGGCCGCGCGCAAGCGGTCGGCGACGCGATCAGTTTCGTCACGCCAGAAGATCACGGGACGCTGCGTTCGCTCGAACGCTTCATCGGCCGCGGCATCGTTCGCAAACGTGCGGAAGGTTTTAATTACAACGTCCCTGCGCCCGCGTTCGATACTTCCGGCGACCGCGAACGTCGTCCCCAACGCGCTCCACGCCAGAGTCACGGTCACGCTCCCTCCTCTGGAAATCGCGCCGGCGGCAATCAGGGTAGCAGAAGCGGACAAAGTTCTCGCGGCAGCAGCGGCGGCAATTGGCGTCCGCGCTAAGCCGGGCTCAATGCAGCATCGGCAACGGATTCGGCTGGCGAATCAGTTCCGCATCCAGATCGAGGTAATAATCTAAACGACGACTCGCTTCGGCGTCGTCGATTTCGCGCGCCATCAAAATGTAGGTGGCGTAATGGTTTCCTTCCGACTCAACCAGGCTCGCGTAAAACTGCGCCAGTTCCGGATCAATCGTGGGCAGCGCGTTCGCCAGCATCTGAAATTTCTCGCAACTGCGCCCTTCAATCAGCGCAAAGACCACAAGATGATCGATCGCCTGCACTCGCTGCCCTTTGCGAATCGAGCGCATCATCGCAGTGATCCAAGGACTCGGATGCGGTTGGCCAAATGGAATGCCGCGCCGCTTCAATATTTCGAGCACGAGCTGAAAATGTTGCAACTCCTCGATGGCAATCGCGTTGAGTTCTTTGACGCGATGGTAAAGGTCACGATACTTTTCGAGGTTCAATGCGCTCGTCGCCGCTTTGCGTTCCAGATGCGCGTGATCGACGAGCACCGCAGGCAAGTTAGACAAAATTTTAGGCAACCAATCCGCTGGAATTTTTTCGCGCAACATCAACATAAATTTCTGAGAATGAGTTCAACTGGCTCTTGTTACGCCTCCCGATTGTCCTCTGATTGTTGGGTTGCTCCACTCTTGATTGCGATAGCGAACGCCTTTTCATTAGCAGTCCGAAGCGATACTTCCACACGGGTAAGATACTCATTCGTGAGCTCTTCCTCCCTAGGTGTGCTTTCGAAATACGATAACCAAACCCGCGTTTCATCAGAAGATAGCTTGCCGTGAGTGAAAGCATTTCTAAACGACATGACCTGTTTCATCAATTCCTCAAACTCATTCTTATCCTTCCCCTCTAAAAGCTTCTCCTCATTGATTATGTGATTGATCAGCTTGCGTTTCGCCGCGAACGAGCACCAATCAGAGTTCAGGATGAGCGATTCGAATACGGCACGTTTTTCATGTGAACGACCCAGAAAGTACTGGAGAATTATTGATTCCAGTTGGTTTTCCACCGACAAAGCACCTTCAATAACTTTTAAACGGTTTCTGCGCGCTTCACTAAGCCGACTCATAGCCTCAGTCACATTTGTACCAGTAGTGCTCACATGCACCCTTCCAGTAACTAAAACTTGAATTTGTTTCATCTTTTGTGTTTGAGCCGAATTCGCAGGGACGCTAGACCCGCCTTTTCTTCGTGTCGAGCGTGGGTTTTAAACCTGAACAATAGCCGGGGCACCCTTCATAAAACCTTCGATTGCAGCCTTGCAAATTTCCTGAAGCAGCTTTGGATAACGGCATGTTCCAATATGTTTCTCTCGCGAAAGATAAATCGTGGCAACCCGGCCCTTACGAAGGTGTCGAGCTTCTCGTGCTTCACAAATCGGAAACGACCGGTGGCCTGACCGTGCTGCGCAAATTCAAAGCGGGCACGACGATTCCCGCGCACATCCATCCGCAAGCCAACGAGTCGGCTTACATCCTTTCCGGCGAATGGGAGGAATCGGGCGTGATTTATACCGCTGGAACTTTCTTCTTCGCGCCCAAAGGCGAACAGCACGGGCCGCACTTCGCCAAAACCGAAGTCATCAGCCTGACCAGTTTTGATGGGCCCCTCACAATTGTCTGAGTCATGAAGTCGAAAAGCCAAATCGTAGTTGCGCTCGTCACCGCGCCCGACTTGAAAGCGGCGCGCAAACTTTCTCAAATTATTCTGCGCGCGCGATTGGCCGCATGCACCAACCTGGTTCCGCGAATCGAATCTCATTACTGGTGGAAAGGCAAACTGGAGCGCGGCAGCGAAGTGTTGATGATCCTAAAAACCACCTCGAATCTGATTCCACGACTGGAGAAATGCGTTTTGGAAAATCATCCCTACGACACGCCGGAGTTCCTGGTTCTGCCGATCAACAGCGGCAGTAAAAAATATTTGGATTGGGTCAAAGAATCCGTTCATCCACAGTGATTCGATGCCCGAGCCGATTTGGTTTCAAAACTATGACCCGCTGCACAACGCGGTGCTTTCCACGCTAGTCGCGGCGATCCCGATTGTCGTTTTGCTCGGCTTGATCGCCTGTTTTAAAGTCCGGATTCATCTGGCCGCGCTGCTCGGGCTGCTCTGTGCCGTGCTGATTGCGTGGGGAATTTATGGCATGCCGATTAAACCCACCTTGGCCAGCGCGGCATTCGGCGGAGCGTATGGTTTGTTTCCGATCGGCTGGATTATTCTCAACCTGATTTTCTTTTACCAACTCACCGTCAACAAGGGATTGTTCGATGTTTTGCGCGGACACCTAGCGATCATCGCGCCGGACCCGCGCATCCAGGTCATCCTCGTTGCGTTTTCCTTCGGCGCTTTTTTCGAGGGATCGGCTGGATTCGGCACGCCGGTCGCGGTGAGCGCCGCCATCCTGATGCAACTTGGCTTCAAGCCGCTTTCCGCCTGCGGCTTATCCTTGATTGCCAACACTGCGCCCGTCGCTTTCGGCGCGCTCGGCACGCCGATTCTTGCGCTGAGCAAAGTGACCGGAATCGACGAGATCATCCTGTCGCAAATGGTGGGCCGGCAGCTCCCGTTTTTCTCAATGCTCGTTCCGTTCTGGGTGGTTTGGGCGATGGTGGGCTTCCGCGCAACCCTGGAAATCTGGCCTGCGGCGGTCGTTGCGGGACTCTCCTTCGCCGTGCCGCAATTTCTCGTCGCAAATTATCACGGCCCGTGGCTGGTGGACATCGTGGCCGCCGTGGCCTCGATGGGCGCCGTGATGTTGCTGCTGAAATTCTGGCAGCCCAAAACAATTTGGAAACTGGACAGGCCTGCGGAGCCATCGGCCAAAGCCGAAGTGATCGACGTTTCTCCCGCCCGAATCCGGCAAGCCTGGACACCTTGGATTCTGTTAAGCCTGTTCGTTTTCCTGTGGGGAATTCCGGCGTTCAAAAGCGCTGCCAATAAATTTTCCGCGCCGGCGTTCGCCGTGGCGAAACTGGATAAACTTGTGGCGCGAAGTTTTCCGGTTGCACCCGAACCTACTCCGGAAAAGCCGACCGAACCGGAAGGAGCCGTTTTCATTTTCAATTGGCTGTCAGCCACTGGCACCGGAATTTTAGGCGCGGCGATTTTCTTCGGTTTCATCGCGAAGTATTCCATTCGCGAGATGATTTGCGTTTACGGCCAGACTCTCGTGCGAGTGCGGTTTTCCCTGCTGACCATCGCCGCGATGCTAGGGCTTGGCTATGTCACGAAATATTCCGGCGCCGATGCGACACTCGGCCTGGCTCTGGCGAAGACTGGAAAATTTTATCCTTTCTTCGGCACGATGCTTGGCTGGCTGGGCGTCGCGCTAACCGGATCGGACACGGCGTCAAACGTTCTTTTTGGCAGCCTGCAAAAAATCACCGCGCAGCAAACCGGCGTGAATCCAGTTTTGATGGCCGCGGCGAACAGCTCCGGCGGCGTCATGGGCAAAATGGTGGACGCGCAAAGCATCCTTGTGGCGAGCACCGCGACGAACTGGTACGGCCACGAAGGAAAAATCCTGCGTTATGTTTTCTTCCACAGCATCGCGCTCGCGACGCTGGTGGGCCTGCTGGTGTTCCTCCAGGCGCGCGTCTTCCCCTTCACCGAGATGGTGCCGAAGTGATGGCCCGGGACGATTAAGAATTTCGCCGATCAGAGCGGGCGAATCCAGATGTTGCGGAAGCGAACCGGGTTGTTGTGGTCCTGCAATTGCAACGCCTGTTTCAAAGGGTGCGCTTCGTAAGTCGGTTTTCCAATGTGTGAACTCGTTCCAAAGATTTCCGAATGGTCCTGAACGAGCACTCCGTTATGCAGGACGGTGACGCGAGCCGGCGTTTTGATTTTCCCGCCATCATCGAAGCGCGGCGCATGAAAAATAATATCGTAGGCCTGCCATTCGCCCGGCTTGCGACAGGCATTGACCAGCGGCGCGTGCTGTTTGTAAATCGAGGCGGCCTGCCCGTGAAAATACGTTTTGTTCTCGTAGGAATCGAGGACCTGCACCTCGTAACGGCCCTGGAGATAAACGCCGCTGTTGCCGCGCCCCTGACCTTCGCCTTTGACCTCGGCGGGTGAAGCCCATTCGACGTGCAGCTGGCAATCGGCAAACTCTTCCCGGGTGCTAATGGTGCCCGTTCCGTTCACCGTCATCACTCCGTCTTTGACCTGCCAGCGGGCGGGGCCGCCATCCTGGCCAACCCACTTCGACAAATCCTTTCCATTGAACAGCACGATCGCATCGGAAGGAATTGGGTCGGGACTGATGATTTTCGGCTCGTCCTTCGGCGCCGGAAGTTCGCCTTCGGCAAAAGCGGCGGTGGTTGAAATGCAGGTCGCGAAAAGCGCCACGCAGAGGGAAAGTTTTGGATTCATATTGATTGGCCGATATTGAAAAAGGGTTTTGGCGGATTCGCAATCGAAATTTGAGAAATCGCCCGGACGAACTACTTTGAGCAGAGGTGATGCAAATGAAACCAAATTTTGAGGCGCTGGAACTTCTGGCCAAAGATTTACGAAAACAGGAACCTCGCCACGTGAGCGAGGAATTGGCCGGTTTTCCAATGGCGGCGCGCTGCCTGGACAAATGCCGCGCCTCGCTCCTTGGCTGGGAGGGCGACTTCACCTACGGCTGCCCGATGGACCTCAAGTTCCTCAGCGATGCCGGCCTCGACGTGAACGAGTTCCGGGATTACGTGGCAACCGGCGCTTCGGATGAAGAAGTCAGCCAGTGGATCGAAGAGCACGCCGGGGCTCCTGACTAAACGTTAGCTTCGACGCAGGATGGTGTTGCGCTGCGCCAAATCGGGATTGGCGTTGGGGAAATCGAGATTGTAGTTCAATCCGCGGCTTTCCTTCCGCTGCAACGCTGAATGGATAATCAATTCGGCGACTGTCGCGATATTGCGCAGTTCCAGCAAATCGCTGTTCACGATGAAATCCCAATAATATTCCTGAATCTCTTCCTGCAGATTCGCGATCCGCTTTGCGGCGCGCTGCAGGCGTTTGTTGGTCCGCACAATCCCAACGTAGTCCCACATCAGGCGGCGGATCTCGTCCCAGTTGTGCGACACGACGACCAGTTCGTCGGGGTTATGGGCCTGGCCGAATTGCCAGTCGGGTATCTTCAAATGATTCTTGGCTGGAGGATTAGCCAAACACTTTTCAGCTGCGCGATGCGCGCAAACGAGCGCTTCCAAAAGTGAATTGCTGGCGAGGCGATTGGCGCCGTGCAGGCCGGTGCAGGAAACTTCGCCCACCGCGTAAAGCCCTTGGATTTCCGTTTCGCCATCGATATTCGTCAGCACGCCGCCGCATTGGTAATGCGCCGCGGGCACGACCGGAATCGCTTCTTTCGTGATGTCGATGCCGTATTGCAAACAGGTCTGATAAATATTCGGAAAGCGCTCAATGATGAACTTGGCCGGCTTGTGCGTGATGTCCAGGCAGACATGTTCGGCGCCGCTCCGCTTCATTTCGCTGTCAATGGCCCGAGCCACGATATCCCGAGGCGCCAAAGATTTCAGCGGATGATATTTCTCCATGAATTCCACGCCGTTGAAATCCTTCAGAACGCCGCCCTCGCCGCGCACGGCTTCGCTGATCAGAAAGGACTTGGCCTTGGGATGATAAAGGCAGGTCGGATGGAACTGGATGAATTCCATGTTCGCAATCACCGCGCCGGCGCGATACGCCATCGCCACGCCGTCGCCAGTCGCGATGTCAGGATTGGTCGTGTAGAGATAAACTTTTCCGCAACCGCCGGTCGCGAGAAGGACTGCGCCCGCCGAAAATGTCTCCACCGCTCCGCTGGCGTTGTCCAAAACGTAAACGCCCACGCAACGATTCTCGCCGACGTATCCAAGCTTCTGGCTGGTGATGAGATCGATCGCGAAATGATTTTCGAAAACTTCAATGTTCGGCTGCGCCGCCACGGCGGCTAACAAGGCGCGTTCAATTTCACGGCCGGTCACATCTTTGGCGTGAAGAATGCGCCGTTTGGAATGTCCTCCCTCGCGCCCCAGGTCCAGTTCCTTGGCGCCGCCGGATTCCGGGATCTCGCGCTCGGAAAAGCGCATGCCCAGCTCAATCAATTCAGCGATGCGCGCCGGACCTTCCTCGACGATGGTGCGCACGACGGATTCATTGCACAGCCCGGCTCCGGCTTCGAGCGTATCGCGCACGTGCGCCTCGACGGAATCCTCCTTGCTCGTCACCGCGGCAATCCCGCCCTGCGCATAATTCGTATTCGATTCTGCGCGCGACTTCTTGGTCACGATGGCGACGCGGCCTCGCGGAGCCACCTTCAGCGCGAACGAGAGCCCGGCGATGCCGCTGCCAAGAATCAGAAAATCAAATTGTTTCATTCCTTCGAACGGTCGATTTTAGAGGCGTCCATTATCAATCAGCCGGGTTTTGCCGAAAAAAACGGCTAACGCCAGGTGCGTGCCTCGCTTCACTTCTGAAACCGGCTCCAAGGTCTGCGGGTCAAAAATACGAACGTAATCCAATCGGGCCTCCGATTGTTGCGAAACCATTTTTCTGATCTGCGCTTCGAGTTTCTTGGACGAGATCGGGCCGTTTTTCAACGTCGCCTTCGCCACTTGAATTGCCCGCGACAGAACCGTCGCCTGTTCTCTTTGGATGGCCGAAAGGTATTTGTTGCGCGAGCTCATGGCGAGGCCATCGGCCTCCCGCATGATCGGTGCGATGACAATTTTGAGGGGGAAATTCAGATCTCGAACCATTGCCTGGATGACGGTGCCTTGCTGAAAGTCTTTGGCGCCAAAGACAGCAACATCGGGCCGGACAAGGTTGAAAAGTTTCCCGACCACCGTGGTTACGCCGCGAAAGTGCGTGGGGCGGGATTCGCCTTCCATTCCCCGGGACAATCTTTCTTCGACGATGTAGGTGCTGAAGTCTGGCGGGTAGATCGCGGCATCCTTGGGAATGAACAAGATGTCCACGCCCGCAGCGCGGCAAAGCTTTTTGTCGCGTGCCAGGTCGCGGGGATATTTCGAAAGGTCTTCGTGCGGAGCAAATTGAGTTGGGTTCACGAAAATGCTGACCACCACCTGCCCTTTTTCTCCGATCTGCTGGCGGGCGCGCTGCACGAGGCTGAGATGTCCCGCATGCAAATATCCCATCGTGGGCACGAAGCCCACCCGCACCTGTTGAACCTTGAGTTTTGCGGCCAGACGCTGCATCGCGGCGACTGAAGTCACAATTAGCATCGTGCAAAAATAGTTGCTGGCCGAGCGGTGTCGAGGTTGGAATCGACGAAATCACGTTGCCATTTCCAAGGCGTTTGCTAAGACTTCGCGGCAGATTCAACAAAATGAAATTCATGAGCAAAACTCTATTCTCCACTTTGGGAGTCATCTCCCTTTTAACTTTGGCCGCCGTTGCGCAGACGGGTGCCGTTAAGCCCGTTCCCGAAAAAGCGGGAAAAGACGGCTGGATCAAATTGTTCGACGGAAAAACGTTGAGCGGTTGGGTTGCGCCTGACCCGAGCGACTGGCGAATTGAAAACGGAATTCTCATGGGGTCCGGTCCGCGAAGCCATCTGTTCAGCCCCAATGTTTACACGAACTGCGAATTCAAAGCTGAGGTGAAATTGAGCCACAGCGGCAACAGCGGCATGTATTTCCACGCCCAGCTTGGCAAAGGCTGGCCCGCGGGTTACGAAGCGCAGGTTGAAAACACCAGTTCTGACCCGCAAAAAACCGGCAGCCTCTACAACAATCCGGACCGGCACTTTGACCCGGCGCCGGTCGCGGTGACCGACCAGCTCATCCAGGACGACACCTGGTGGACGCAGCACATCATCATCATTGGCAATCGAATCATCATCAAAGTGAACGACAAGATCGTGACCGATTACGTGGACAACTCAGCCAGCCGGCTGGTCAGCGGACATTTCGCCTTCCAGCAGCACGATCCCGGCAGCAAAGTGCAATATCGCAACGTGGTCGCCAAGCGCCTGCCTGCGGATGAAAAAGCGGCGTGGAAAGAAGCAAGAAAAGACATGCCGGACATTGCGGCGCCGAAGAAGTAATTTTCCCAACTGCACCCAGGCGCACTCGCCTGGGCGCAGCAACAAAAAAAACGCGAAGGCCTTCACCTTCGCGTTTTTCCTTTTTCAAATCGAATTAGCGCTTGAACTGCAACGGGCTGGCTTGCGGCATTTCATGAGCGCAAGGCTGGTTCGTCGGAGCGTCGGGCACGCGGTTGTTTTCCCCGACCAAATTGTTGGCGAGCAAATACCGTTCGACTTCTTCGCCGCTGATATCCGGAAGCATCTGGCCATTGACCTCCACGCACGGGCTGAGCATTTGGCCGCTCTTCATGATCATTTCCTGGCGCTGCACCGGGTCGTTGATGATGTCGCGATCTTCAAAGGGGAGATCATACTTTTTCATGATCGCGCGAACGCCCTGGCTCCAGCCGCACGACGGTTTCAAATAGGCGACAATTTTTGGTTTATTCATAGTTCAAAAAGCTTCGGCTAACCTGCCACAGCGCCGATCAACTTCAAGGCTTATGTACAGCCGTGGATCGCGCGAAACATGCGGTGGGAATTCAGTTGTGCGCTCGGATTCGATTAAGTCTCTGTGTGCGGGGGTTCCCGATGAATTGGAAAATTTTCCGTGCGGCTGAAGGTCGAGAAACCCTAGCGCTTCACCGGCTTATTTCTCGACGCTCACGTCGCCGCCGATGATTCGTTCCAGTCGCCCGTGTTGCGTCCGGATCAGCAGCGCGCCGTCCGAGTCGAGCGATTCCGCGCGCCCCTGAATGGACCGATCGCCCACCCGGATCACCACGTTGTGTCCGATCGTCGTGCAGCGCTCCTCCCATTCGTCGGCCAGCGTTTCAAATTGCCCGGCGCAAATCCTGGCGTAATCGGTGTCCAGTTCTTCGAGAACCGCTGCCGCCAATTCCGCCCGATTGATCGTGCGACCGGCTTCGATCTTCAATGAAGTCGCAAGCTTCCGCACCTCGGGAGGAAACTCGCTCGCGTTCAAATTCACATCCACGCCAATGCCGAGAATCAAATACTTCACCTGGTCAAGCTCCGCGGAAAGTTCCGTCAGAATTCCCGCCACCTTCTTGCCTTTGATCAGAATATCGTTCGGCCACTTGATCTCCGGCGAGAGGTTGGTCTGCGTCGAAATGGCCCGCGCCAGCGCGGTGGCAGCGGCAACCGTCAGTTGCGTCGCGGCTTGCGGCCGGAGATTTGGCCGCAGCAAAACGGAAAACCATAACCCGCGTTTCTCCGGCGAAATCCATTTGCGCCCGAGCCTTCCCCTGCCCCGCGTTTGCGATTCCGCAAAAACCACCACGCCTTCCTTCACGCCGTCGCGCGCCAGTTTTTCCACCACATCATTGGTGGAGGTCGTTTCCTGAAAAACGCGGATATCGCGCCCGACCACCTTCACCCCAGGCAAGCGAGAGTGCAGATCGTCCGCGTGCAGAACATCCGGAACGCTCACGAGGCGATAACCGAGATGCGGGCTCGCTTCAATGTCGTAACCAAGCGAGCGCAATTCCTCCACCCGCGCCCAGATCGCCGCGCGGCTGACGCCGAGCTTTTGCGAAAGTTCCGCGCCGGATACCGCACCTGTTTTTGGCAGGCGCAGCGCAGTTAAAATGGCGGCATCGAGTGACATAAAATTATTCGGCGCGCCAACCGTTGGAATCCCCCGCCCATTTCGGCGCGGGAGCAGAAAATTCCATGCGCGCCTGGCGCAGCGGATGCGTGAAGGCGATTCGCCACGCGTGCAGGCACAGCGGCGGATCGATCAGCGACAGCGTTTGGGTTTCCCCCATTTTATTGCCGGGCAGATAAACCTGGTCGCCGCAAACAGGGTAGCCGAGGTGCCATAGGTGGATGCGGATCTGATTCGTCCGGCCGGTGAGCGGGCGCGCCTCCAGCAACGTCGTGTGGTCCGCGTTTCGGCAGAGCACGCGAAATTCCGTGCGAGCGCTCAATCCCGTTTCCAGATCGACATTGCGCGCGCCGAGTCTGCCCGCTTCGCTGCTGATCGGTGCGTCGCAACTGAAAGCATCTTCCTTCGGCGCGCCCTGCACGCGGACGAGATACGACTTCTGCACCGTGCCGCGCTCGAATTGCGGCTGCAGCTTCCCCGCGAAATGGCGCGAGCGCGTCACCAGGACCAGTCCCGTGGTGTTGGCGTCGAGGCGATGCGCCGGGTGCGGTTTCTGCGGATGATAAACTTTATTGAGCAGATATTGCAGCGTGTTGCGATAGAACCGTCCCCCCGCGTGCATCGGCAGCGGCGCGGGCTTGTTCAACACGATCAGCGCCTCGTCCTCGTGCAAAATCTCCACCCCTCCGTTCACCTCCGGCTCGGTTATATTCGGAAACTTGTGCTGGTAGCGCTCGCCCGCCCGAACGGTTCGATTCGCCGCAGCCGGTTCCCCTTTCATGTCCAACAACCGGCCGCGCGCGCATTCCTCTTCCCATTTTTCGGCGGGAACATTCACCACCACCCGGCACAGCGCATCGAGCAACGTCTTCTCGTCGCACTCTTCCGGGATGTTGATCGGTTTGAAATTGTCATAGGGCGTGCT
This sequence comes from Verrucomicrobiales bacterium, assembly GCA_947478865.1. Lineage (GTDB taxonomy): Bacteria > Verrucomicrobiota > Verrucomicrobiia > Limisphaerales > CANJXF01 > CANJXF01. The sequence continues at coordinate 12,167 of CANJXF010000091.1, forward strand.
GCCCGGCAACGGCGCGAACGCCTTGCGGATGGCCTCGTGGCGGCGAGCGATGTTCAACGCCATTTGTTCCTCGGGCCGTTTGAAGCAGAACGGGCACGACTGGCCCGGCACATAGCGCTCGTCCAGCTGCTCCTCTTTGCTCAGCGGCGTCTGGCAATGGTAGCACTGCGTCGATTCCGTTTCGTGCAGCGACGGATCGACGCCGACCCGCTGGTCAAACACGAAGCATTCGCCGTCGTAATGCGCGGAGCCGCATTCCTCAAAATATTTCAGGATGCCGCCTTCGAGCTGGAAAATGTTTTTGAAACCTTCGCGCTCCATGAACGGCCCGGCTTTCTCGCAGCGAATTCCCCCGGTGCAAAACATCACGATCGCCTGCTCCTTCATCTCCGATGGCAGCTTGCGCACCGCCTCGGGAAAATCGCGAAAGCTATCGATCCCTGCCGGCAGCGCATTGCGAAACGTCCCGAGCTTCACCTCGTAATCATTGCGCGTGTCGAGCAGCGTCACCGGCCGACCCTCATCCAGCCATTGCTTCAACGTCTTGGCCGCAAGCTTCGGCGACGTCCGCCGCGACGGGTCGATCCCCTCCACGCCGAACGCGATGATTTCCTTCTTGATCCGCACCAGCATCCGGTTGAACGGCTGTTGCTCGCTCTCGCTGACCTTCACCTGCAATTCGCCAAGCCCTAGAATGCTTCTCAATTCCGCGAGCAACTGTTCAATCTTCCCCGGCGCGCCGGCCACGAACAGGTTAATCCCCTCTTCGCTCAGCAGAATCGTTCCCTTCAGCTCCCAGCCTTTGCACAGGGCAAGCAACCGGGCGCGCAACATCCGCAATTCGCTCAACGGAACGAACTTGTAGGCAGCAATATTATGAAAATTTGGCATCAGCCCCGACACAATAAATGAATTCCCCGTTAAACAGGATAAAAAAAAGCAACCCGCCCCAGCCCTCCCCCAATCCTGATCTTAATTCTTAATCTTAATCCCCCTCACGCTCATCCCCATTGCGGACCTCGCCGCGCCCGCCGCTGCTTCATCCAACTCAACCCATCGGCCCTCCGCCCTTGCCGAATGAGCCGTCGCGTCCGCTGAAGACCCGTCCGCCTCTGCTGAATGCGCATCCGAAGCCGCTGAATTGCCGTCCGCGATGGCTGAACGACCCTCCGCGTGCGCCGAACCGCCGCCTGCCGTCGCCGAACCAGTGACTTAGCCGATTGAACCACCCGACGAGGCTGCTGAATGAGCATCCGCGTCCGCTGAACCGGTTGTCGCGAGCTTTGAATGGAGGTTTCAGAGTGCTTTTGATGTGCCACGGCGATTCGATGAACGTCTGCGACGCTGGTTAGCGTTGGTCGAGCCCTTCTCAAACTCAATTGTCCTTCGGCAGCGATGATGCGCCGATAACGAGCACGCAGAAGTGGCGGGAGCGATGGCGTCGGCCATCGTTTCTTTGTGGACGTCTAATCCGATGTAATGCACTGTTTTGTTCATGGGCGCTTGTTTCCTTTCTGAGGTTGTGGATGATTCCTTGTTTCTACGTCGGGCCTTTCACCTTCCGGCTCGGCCTGGCTCACGCCCGGCCACCCACGTTCTACCGGATCCAAACGCCCTCTTAAACCCTTCGTTAAGCCATACGGTCTGGGCAAGGTCCTAACCTGAACGCATGAACGAGACCTTCCAAGTAAAGCGATGGAAAAGCGTCAAATGGCGCTGGGTAAGCGCGTTACTTGCCTTACTGGTCGTCGGTATCATCGCTCTCGCGGCCTCATACACGTGGTTGGGGATAGCCAGTCTTATAGCGTTTGCAGCTCTTTGCATGTATGGAAGTTCACACGTCTATTGCCCCCAGTGTGCAGGGCGATTGAAGCATCGTAGGGTCACCCTTGAGCAGCGCACAGAGGCGGGGAATCACCAATTTAAGCATTTATACGATTGCCCGCGGTGCCGCGTAACTTGGGACCCGGAAATCGTTACAGATGATCGTGTAATTGCAGGCTAGGCATGTTCCCTTTGCCCAACCTCCAAAGATAGCATTGATCGGAGGGGGTAAAGGGGGCGGAGCATCAATGCTAACTGTTGTTGAACAAGCCCGGATATTCCAGTGGGTTTCCCTTTGCGGTTTTCTTTTCCTACCTCTTCAGGGTTGATGTCCGACGCGGCTCATG
>CANJXF010000092.1 GCA_947478865.1 Verrucomicrobiales bacterium
AAACCGCGCTGAACCTCCGCCCTTGGACCAAAACGACCAGCTAACAAAAGCAAAAGCACCCGCACCTTCGGCGCGGTAGCTCATTCTCATGTTGAACCACCTCAGCGACACCGAAACCAAAACCAAAAACGGTGTTTTTCAGAGGTCTCGGTCAGGGGATTGGCAAACAATGAACCACCAAGACCCACAGCGCCATCCTCACTGCTGTTTCCCGCCCTTCAATTCCTTCACCTGAATGTGGCGGTAGCGCACGAACTCCCTGGTGTGGTCGCCGCCGCCGTGCACTTGCAGAGCGATCCCGCCTTCATTGGGATGTCGAACTTCGGCCTCCTGCCATTCCATGATCTTCACGCCGTTGATCCAGGTCGTGATGTGCGGCGGGTTGCTGACGATGCGTGCTCGCAGTTCATTCCACTGTCCATGCCGCCAAAAGTAGGGCCAGGCCTCGGGTAAGACCGGCAGCGGCGTGGGCGGCTCGCCGGTCTTCTTAGGATCAATCACCGTGACCTTGTCCGTGAAACTGAAGTTGCGCACATGCGGTTTGCCGCCGAGCCCCTCGCCGTAGATGCCCATCAGGTTGCCGCCCGCGTGGTAATCGATCATCGCCTGCCACGCCTTGCCATCCTCGGTGCTGCGCAAAAACAAACCGCTGTCCGGCCCAAAATCATTTTTCATTTCGAACTTCACCTCGAAGTCCGAATACTTTTTGTCGGTGATGATAATGCCGCCGTTGCCCGGAATATCCTGCGAGCCGATAATGGCGCCGTCCTCAACCACCCACCGTCCGCCGGATGTGTTCTTGCTGGCGCGACTGTGCCCGGTCTTCGGGCTGACATGCCAGCCGGCGAGCGACTTGCCGTCGGAGATGGACACAAAACCCGTTTCGTTGGTCTCCGCGAAAGCGGAAAGGTCCAGTGCGGCGCAGAGGACGGCGAGCAGGCAAGTCTTCATGGTTCGGTTTCCGATCTTCATCATTTGGGATTGGTAATTCATATTTTTTTTCAGGTGAGAATCTCGTTCACGACATGCCCATGCACATCGGTGAGACGGCGTTGAATTCCATTATGCTCGAAGGTCAGGGCTTCATGGTTCAGACCAAGGAGATGGAGGATGGTTGCGTTAAGGTCGTGGATGGAAAGAATGTTTTCCACAGCTTTGCGTCCGAGTTCATCGGTGCGGCCGTGACTCACCCCGCGTTTCACCCCGGCCCCGGCGAGCCAGCAGGTGAAGCCATCGGGATTATGATCGCGGCCTTGCGAACCTTTTTGAAACATGGGCATGCGACCGAATTCGGTGCACCAAACGACCAGGGTATCTTCGAGCAGACCTCGTTGCTGGAGGTCGCGAACAAGGGCAGCGGCGGGCTGGTCGAGAATCGCTGCATGCTTGTCGTATTGCTCTTTGAGCTTGTTGTGACCATCCCAATTAAGTTCTCCGCCGCTGGCATAAGCACCATTGAAGAGCTGCACGAATCTCACTCCGGCCTCGATTAATCGCCGGGCGAGGATGCAATTGCGGGCAAAAGCAACCTTGACCGGATTCGATGTGTCATCCGCGCCATAACTTTTCAGAATGTGCGCGGGCTCGGTGGAAAGGTCACTAATCTCCGGCACGCTCAACTGCATGCGGGCCGCAAGTTCGTAGCTCGCAATCCGGGCGGCGAGGCTGCCGTCATCGGGATTTTTTTCGAGATGGCGCTGATTCAACCGCTGCAAAAGCGAGCGGGCAGCGCGGTCGCTCGCGGGCAAAATTCCTGCCGGAACGGCGAGATTTCGCAGCGGTTCTTTGGCGCTGAAGCTGGTGCCCTGAAATTCCGCGGGAAGAAAACCGGCCCCCCAGTTGTTCACGCTGGCTTGCGGGACACCGCGGGGATCGGGGATTGATACAAACGCGGGAAGGTTCTGATTCTCGCTGCCAAGGGCATAGCTCACCCAAGCTCCAATACTCGGAAAGCCGTCGGGCACAAACCCGGTGGAAAGAAAATTCTCGCCGGGCCCATGGGTGTTGGTCTTGCTGGTGAGCGAGTGGATGAACGATACCTCATCCGCCAGTTGTGCCAGATGGGGGACAAGGTCGGAGATCATTTTACCGCTCTGTCCGCGCGGTCGGAACTCATACTGGGGTCGGGCGAGGTTCCCGGCTGGCCCTTGAAAAGTAACGGGCGGACCACCGGCCAGGGGTTTGCCATCGTGCTTAATGAGTTCGGGTTTGTAGTCCCAGGTCTCAAGCTGGCTGACGGCGCCCGCGCAGAAAATGACAAGAACGTTGCGCGCCTTGGCGGGAAAGTCAGGCGCGCGTGGTGCATAGGGACGAGTTGCATCGACGGCGGGGCGCTGAGCTGCGAGTAATCCATCACCTCCGAGCAGGTTCGTCAGGGCGATAGCGCCAAGTCCGGTCGCAGTGCGGGAGAGAAATTGTCGGCGATCCAGCAAATGGTGTCCCGTGGCAGAAAGATCGTCAGCGCGTGAAATCGTGCGGGGCGGCGTCGGCTTCATGGCAGGAAAAGAAATTCGTTGCTGTTAAAAAGCACGCGGCACAGCGTGGTTAAACCGTGCTCGCGCAGGACCGGTTCGGCATCCTGGCGTTCGCTGGAGTCGGGCTCGCGACCGAAGGCCAGCTGATAGGCGCGGCTGATTTGTTTGCCATCGTCTGCGCCGGCATCGGTTTGCACGCGCTTGGCGAAGGCCTCGGACTCTTCAAGGGTGAAGCGGCTGTTGAATAAGTTCAACGCCTGGAGCGGAGAAGTGGATGGGCGGCGACGTGAGGTGCTCTGGCCGGCATCGGGACAGTCAAATGCCCCAAAAACTGAATCGCGCTCCATGCGGACCTTGTGAGCGTAAATCATCCGCCGCAAACCGTCGTTGGAGAAGGATTCAACGGGAGGAAATCCATTCAATCCTCCACGCGAGTTGAACAGATTGAAGCCCGCGCCACCCATTTTCAGATTCAGTCGATCATTCACGGACAGCATGGAATCACGGATCGTCTCAGCGTCCAGCCGCCGCGCCGGAAAGCGCCAGAGCAACCGCGCGTCAGCATCAATTGCCTGTGACGCACGGTTGATGCGACTGGACTGACGAAACGTAGCGGACATCAGAATGAGACGATGCATGTGTTTGATGGACCAACCCGAACGGAAAAACTCCCCGGCCAGCCAGTCGAGCAACGCAGGGTGCGAAGGTAACGCCCCAGTGTGACCGAAATCGCTGGAAGTCTCCACCAACCCGATTCCAAAATGGCCTTGCCAGATACGGTTCACCATGACACGGCTGGTGAGTGGATTGGCTGGATCGCCGATCCAAGATGCAAGCGCGACGCGGCGATCCTGCTCAGCGGAATCCGACGGCAAGCTGAACGATCCCAGCGCCGTGAGCACCGCAGGCCCAACCAAGTCGCGAGGTTGCTCGGGATCACCACGATGGAGCACGTGCGTTTCGCCAGCATTGGTGAAGCTGCCCGCGTAAACCATCAGCCCGGTGGATAGTGCCAGGGTCTTTTTCTCAAGGGCTTTCTTCTCCGACAATAGGCGCGTGGCCTCCTTGGTCTCACCAGGATTGAGCCCGACCAAGGAAAATGCGGCAACCTTCTTGTCGCCAGCCACATACTTTTGCCGATCCTGCGAGCCGGCTACCTTGCTCCATTTGCCGGAGGCATCTGCAACTTCGATGCGGTAGTCAGTCGCGAGACGATCGACAAATTTCTCCTCCCGGTCTCGACCCCAAACGACACGGTCGATTTTCTGTGGCGATGAGAATTCCAGCTCAATCCAGCCCTGGCCCTCTTCATTGGAAATCCAACTATTCGCGTTGCCATAGACTCCGTCGTTGATGTGCTTTAACTGGTGGATGGGCGAATCAGGCAACGTGCTGGAGGCTGTTACCTTTGTTCCGGCACTGGCCAAGGCGATGTTCCTCGGCTCGGGCTCGCTTGTGAAAACCTCCAGCTCATCGAGACACGGCTGAAGAGAGGTGCAGGCGGATATCGAGAGCCGCAGCCTCTGCGCCACCACCGGATCAAAACGATCCGTTGTCTGGCGGGGGTTCACGGCGGGGCGCAGCGGCGCAACGGAAATCAGCGTCGTCATCGCATCGAGCGACAACCCCGCTTCCAGGGTGTAGGCGGTGGCAAGCCGGTCAGCAAACTTGCCTTCACGATCCCGGCCCCAAATGACTTTTCCAACGCGCGCTTTTTCGGGGAGTTCAAAGAGCACCCAGCCGCGTCCCGGTTCATCTGAGATCCAGCTGTGGGAATTGCCATATTGCCCGTCATTGATGTGTTCCAGCCGATGACTTTCTGAAGTGTGACTGCCCGAAGCTGTGACCTTGGCGCCAAGGCTTGTTAAAGCAACATTGCGCGGGGCCGATTCCGACGTGAAAATTTCAAACTCATCAAGGCACGGTTCAATAACTCCGAGCGTGGGATGCAGATTAACGTCGTGAATTGTTAAACGAACAAATTTTGCTTCCAGAGGCGAAAAAATTTCTTCATTGAGCCGGGCGTTCGTCTCCCGCCGAGGCTGCGAAGATGCTCGCGCCATTGGCTCCAAGCGTGAAAGGGCTCTATCGATCTGCGTCTCTCGCACTTTTATTTCTTCAATTTCCTTTCGACGGAGATCGTTCTCTGGCGAACGAAGCGGACGCTCACCATACTGGACGCCGGCAAAGAACGCTTGGATCGCATAGTAATCACGTTGTGGAATGGGATCGAATTTGTGATCGTGACAACGGGCGCAGCCAATGCTCAAACCAAGAAATGTCTGGCCCGTCGCACCCACAATTTCGCTCAGCGAATCCTGGCGCGCGAGTCGTTTGGAAATATCGTCTGCCCCGATCTGTCCCGGAAGCAGGGCCGCCGCAGCCACCAAAAATCCCGTCGCCGCATCCACGGCCGAGGCATCGCCAGCCAGTTGTTCGCGGATGAATCGGTCATACGGTATATCCTGGTTCAAAGCGCCGATGACGTAGTCGCGGTAGGGCCAGGCGTTGGGGCGCTCGGTGTTCACTTCAAAGCCATCGGTATCGGCATATCGCACCACATCAAGCCAGTGCTGCGCCCAGCGTTCACCATAGCGGGGAGAGCTTAGCAAGCCATCGACGACCCGCTCGTGAGCATCGGGGCGCTCGTCGTTGACGAAGGCCATCACCTGCTCCGGCGTGGGCGGCAATCCGATGACATCAAAATAAATTCGCCGCAACCAGGTCACACGGTCTGCTTCAGCAGAAGGCCGCAAGCCATCTTGTTCGAGCCGCGCGAGGATGAAGCGATCCAAGTCGTTGCGAGCCCATTTCGTGTCCAGCGTCTCCGGGATGGGCGGGCGCTTCACCGGCTGGAAGGACCAGTGGTCACGACCCTTGACCGCCTGAACTGATGCCTGGGTGGGTGAACCAGCGTCGAGCGGCGCGGCGTCTCCGCTCCATGCCGAAACGAGCAGCAGCGCCAACCACTTCGCGGGAGAAAAAACAGGTCTCATCAGGTGAATTGTTTTTAAACATAGCAAGGAACTCCTATTCGAAAAGAAAAAGTAGAACCTGATGGAAATCCTTTTTCGCGCGGTCATCCGAGCCGGCGCACTGACGCCGATCTCTAAAAATTATTTAACGAAGCTCGAGACGCATCCGATGCGCTTATGAATGAATGTTGCGGTTGTATTTCGAAAACAAACGCAGAAAGAACCGAGCGTGAAATAAATCACCACTGCGGCGGGTCGAGGAGGCGACACAGCCGCGCTTCGGATTTATGAGAGAACTCTAAAGAAAAACCACTCCGAGCAGTCGGAGCGGTTTTTCTGTTTCGCTTGAGAGTTTTCAAAAGGGCGCAGCCGGCTCACCCCAGCCGCTCCCGCGATTTAAACCCATCAACCGCGTTGCAAATATCTAGTTCGTCACCTTTGAGTAGACATCAACGGTCGGTTTTTGATCACGCTCTGCGTCGAAGTTGGATGCCAAAGTCCATGTTCCGTCTTCGACCTGATAAATCCCCTGGCGAACCTCGTCTACCGACTCAGTCTCCGTCGCGGACCTTCCTGCCTTAATGTCAAAAAATTTGATCGATTTAAACGGGCTCAGCTTCTCGACCTTAACGCTCCCCTCCGCATACAAAACCGTATTGCCGTCACTGTTTTTGACAGAAAAAGTGAACTTATCTTTTTTGATTTCCACGGCCTGGGTGATGGCGTTCCCGTCCACCGTTTTTTTCAGCGACCACTTGCCACTGATGCTTTGCAAGTCATCGGCATATGCGGTGACGGTGGAAACGACGGCAAAGGCCGAAACGGCGGCAATGTTTGTGAATATTTTTTTCATAATTTTGAATACCTGTGGAATTTTTCAGACTGTGAATCTTCCGAATTCGGGTTTCAAGAGAAAAATAATTTTCCGCAAAATTACTTTTGACGGCCGAAGCTCCGGCGCTTGTTGAAACCAAAATCGGCGTGCGGCATCGCGCGCCTTTCCCCCAATTAACTTTCGCCGACCAACCATTTTTTGGAACCTTCTGGACGGGGCAATTTCACGAAATTGGATCAGCCGACCTCAGTTAACATCTCTCAGGTTGCGAACTTTCTCTACGTAAGCTTCCACGGGCCGCGATAGGAAACGTCCAGCCATTTCCGGTTGCCCGTGCCGCCGACAAACTGCTCCCGCGCCGGGTCCCACTTTATAATCTGCCCGTGGTGGTAAGCGAAGTTGGCAAGGTGACAAACGCTCACCGTACGAGCGCCAATCTCCACTCCCGTCACAGGCTGCTGACGGCTGCGCACCGAGGCGATGAAGTCCGTGAGGTGATTGGCGCTTTTGTAAAGTTTGATGGGAGTGTTGCTGAGAAATTCCTTTTCGGCGGCGTCCAATTGGTCGCCGAGCGACGGCTTATCTTGATTGCTGAGCGACTTCGCTTTCTGAACGCCTTTAAGTTCGAGCGCGAATTTCCCGCGATTCACCATAATTTTTCCATCCGTGCCGGTGAAAGTGACCCCGTTCTCGCTGATGTGAAACATCTCAACGCCGTTTGCGTAAATGAATTTCACTCCCTGTTGCGCGTTCTCATATTCAACGGGCGGAATAATCTCCACCGGACCGCTGTGATCCATGCCGAGCCCCCATTGGGCGATGTCAAAATGGTGTGCGCCCCAGTCGGTCACGGCGCCGCCGCCATATTCGCTGTAATTCCGCCAAGCCGGATAATGGTTATGCACGCCGCGAGGACTGAGCACGGAATTGTAGGGACGCATCGGAGCAGGCCCCAGCCAAAGGTTCCAATCCAAGCCGGGCTCGGCTTTTTCCTCCGGCAAATCGCATGGTATCGATGGCCCGCCAACGCCAACGTGAACCGTTTTAATCTTTCCGATGACTCCGTTTTGAACGAGTTCGCAGGCGATACGAAACTCTCTCGCGGAGCGCTGCATCGATCCAGTTTGGAAGATACGCTTGTTGCGCTGGACGGCATTTACCATGGCGCGCGCTTCGTGGATCGACTGGCAAAGCGGCTTTTCGCAGTAAATATCTTTTCCGGCATCCGCAGCGGCAATCGTGATCAGCGCATGCCAATGGTCCGGTGTCGCAATGACCACGGCATCCACATCGTCACCGGCAATCAGCTCCCGAAAATCGGCGTAGGCCGCGCAGCTTCGGTAATTCGCGCCGCCTTGCTTGGCGTAATGCGTATCCACAATTCTCCGGGCATTTTCCCGCCGCGAGGTATCGACGTCGCAAACCGCCATGACTTGAATATCTTTGCTCCCGAGGAATCCATGCATCAACCCGACCCCCTGCTTGCCCACGCCAATCACTCCGACCGTGATGCGGTCGTTCGGTTTGCGTGACGCGGACCAAATCCGCGAGGGCAAAAGGAAGGGCGCGCTCGCAGCGGCCGTGGTGGCAAGTTGAAGAAACTGGCGGCGGGATGATCGATTCTTGTTCATAAAATCAAATGTGGTTTTTTAAGTTGATAGAGCGATTTTGGCATGGGTTGGAAAAGGTTTCAACCGCTGTTGCACAAAAATTCACAGCGCCATCAAACGCGCTCCATCATTCAAAAACTTTATTTCCGAATGCAAATCAGCGCGTTTCCAAGACTGCGATTGTGATTGTCGGACGGTTGGTTCAACACCTTTCCCGCGGCCCAGATGGTTGAGGATCCGCCCCCGTCCAGGTTCATTGCTTCCTGGCATCCGAGCGCCGCCATTTCATCGGCCAATTCGGCGAAGGTCATTCCAACCGAAACATTTTCCCTACGGCCATCCACCACCACAAAAAAGAAAAACGCATCATTCCAACCGAGTGCGGTTCTCGGATGCCGGACGGCATCACTCACACGGGACGGAGCGACTCCTGTTCCGATCAGCGTCTTCCCAAGGTGAACGAGCGCGGGCCCTCCGCCAATCGCGGTTTCGGCTTTGTCGAGATGAGCGGCGGAAGTGTCGGTCGAAATTTTCAACTTCATCCCGGATTCAAACGGCGGAAGCTGCTCGACGAGCTTAGGCCCGATCGAGAGAACCATCGTGCCTGGCGCCGTGGCGGTGTTCGTTCCCGAAACCGTCCTCACTCGGGCGGAGTAGGATGTTTGCGCTCGCAGCGGCAGCCAGGCCGCGCCGGCACGCTCCAGAACCAGCTCCAGGCCGTTGGTCGTGCGGGTCGAATCGCCCAGGGTTGGCGTGAGCAAAACAGCTTGGTTTTCAGCCCGCTCTTCGTTCAGGCCGAGCGGCGAATCTTTTCCGTTGGGCCAGGTCACATGGAATTTCGAAACGACTTGCTCAATTCTCGGCGTGGCGCCATCCAGCCAGAAGCAAACGTCCTTACCCGGTGCGCTCACGAGTTCGCCGTTCATGATTTGCAAACCGCGCGGGTCGCCCTGGTAGGGTTTTTTTGCGATCAGGAAAAAATCCCCGTTAATCGCCGCCACGGCTTTGCCCCGTCTTGGCGTGATCGAATCAACCTGCTCGGGCAGCGGGCTGAGGCCATGGATTTTTTCCTTTCCCAGGGTGGTCACGAATTTCAAATCGCTGCGGCGTCGATCTATTTTAAGAATGTGAATCGACCACGGTGCGGGTTGAACGACTTGATGGGCATAGACAACCCCGGGCTCAATTTGCTGAAAATCAAGCGGCAGAACGGCGGCGCAGCTGGTCAGCACAACGCCGGTCAGACACAAAGCTGAAAGAAGCAATTTCATTTAATGGCCATTCAGAAAAAAAGAACGTGATCCTTTTGGGATCACGTGAAGAGAAGACTCCGCTGAAGGGAAATGGTTACGCCCCAGGAAAGTCGGCACGCTCAAACTTCGAAGTCGAAGACCAGGATCGAGTCAATCGACGGCATCACGCTCTCTTTGAACCGCTGATGCTCCGGATGAGCCAGATAGGCGTCGCGCGCCGCCGCATCGGTGAAGGTAATGATGAATCCGTGCGTCATCCCGAGGCTCAAACCTTCCGGGCTGGCGTTCGGACCGGAAACGTAATCTTCGATCCCCTCCACACTTTCGGTGACATCAAGCATTTGGGCGAAAACATTTTCGATGGCTTCCGCGCTCGTCCCGTCCTTAAATTTAATCAATCCAATGTGTTTAACCTTTGACATAGCTCAACAGTAGTTTCCCTTTCGCCATTCGCTCAAGTGATATTCTTGGAATTCAGCTTCGCCGGTTCTTTCTAAAGTTGAAATCTCAACAGGCCGGCCAGTTTTTCCAGCGACTTGATCCAGATGGAACGTCTCCTGAATTCCTCGGGAACCACGGCGCGCGAAAGTTTTTTGTCCGCTTCAAATGTGTCGATCTGCGTGGCGGCAAACTCCCGGTCCAGCGCGATAAAGTTGGCCTCTTCGTTGATTCCAAACGAGCGATCGTCAAAATTCACCGAGCCGGCCGTCGTCCAAACATCGTCCACGATCAACAGTTTCAAATGATATTTCGCGGGCTGGTATTCGTAAAACTCCACACCCGCATCCAACAGTTTTTTCCAACGGGACCGTGAGGCGCGTCGGACAAGATTGAGGTTCACGTTTCCCGGTGTGATCACTTCGACCCTCACGCCGCGACGTCTCGCCTCGATGAGCAGACGGCGCGCGAGGTCATCCGGCACGAAATAGGATTGCGCCATGCGAATGCTCTGCCGGGCGCCAGCGATGGAAAGCAGATAAATCCGGCGGGCGTTTTCCTCACCTCCAATCCCGCTCAGGAAACAGGCGGCTGCGCAGGCCCCGGAGGTTTCGGCGGGAGGATTTTTCCCGCGACCGGACACCGCGCACTTCCCGGCCACCCTGCTCCAGTGGGCTTCGAAGATTTCATCGAGCTGCCCCACCGCCGGGCCTTCCAGCCGGTAGTGAGAATCGCGCCAGCGCCCGGGATTATCTGTTTCATAAAGCCATTCGTCGGCAATCGAAATACCTCCGACAAAACCAATCTTCCCGTCGACAATGAGGATTTTTCGGTGCGTTCGCTGGTTCACGGAAAACAAAGTGTGCAGCCGCAGCGGCTTATACTTCACGCAATGCACCCCGGATTCCCGCAACCGCTCCCAATCGTCATTCTTAAAATGGATGGACCCGAGCGCATCGACCAGGAAATTGACCTTCACACCGGAGCGGGCCCGCTCGGAAAGAGCGGCGATGAATTGATCGCTGACGTCGCCGGAGCGCCAGACGAAGTTCTCGAAATGAATGCTGCTCTGCGCGTGGCGGATGGCCTCGATCATCGCGGGAAAAAACTGTTCGCCATTGACGAGTTCCGTGATGCGATTTCCCCCGAGCAAACGGGTTCCGGTCAATTCGCCAATCGTTTCTTCGAACCGCGCGTCGCTGATCGGCGCCGGGTTTTTCAAGTGCTGGCGCAGCACCCGATCGCTGGCGCACGAGGAGAGAAGCAGCGCCCACAGCAGCGCGGCGAACAACCGGACCGGCCAGCTCGCGGGTTTCGCATTCATGCTCCGGCAAGAATCTAGGTGGCCCTTCCTTGCGCTGAGAATCGGGCGAAAGCTGATTTAAGATCCCGCGGCCTCACCCTCATCCTGTGAAAAACTTCTTGTGCCTTGGCCGGTTTTTTGCGGCGATAGGGGGAACGAATGCAAACACATCGAATCGGAATCATCGGCGGCAGCGGCCTCTACAACATCGAAGGCTTCACCAAACAGAAATGGGTGAAGGTCAAAACGCCGTTCGGCGCGCCCTCGGACGATTTTCTCACCGGCGAGCTGGCCGGGCGCGAAGTGGTTTTTCTCCCGCGTCACGCGCGCGGACATCGCATTCTCCCGAGCGAGCTCAATCACCGCGCCAACCTCTGGGCCATGAAAAAGCTCGGCGTCTCCTGGATCATCAGCGTCAGCGCCGTCGGTTCCCTGCAAGCGAAATACAAACCGTGCGACATCGTGTTGATTGACCAGTTTCTCGACCGCACGAAGCGCGATTTCGAACACACCTTTTTCGGACGCGGCATCGTCGGCCACATTGCGTTTGCCGATCCGATCGCCGAGGAGTTGCGCCAATTGCTCCTGAAATCCGCGCGCGCGCTCAAGGCTCGCGTCCACGACGGCGGCACTTATGTGAACATGGAAGGCCCGGCTTTCAGCACCCGCGCTGAATCCACCACCAATCACAAACTCGGCTACGACGTCATCGGTATGACGAACCTCGGCGAGGCCAAGTGCGCCCGCGAAGCCGAGATCGCCTACGCCACAATGGCGATGATCACCGATTACGATTGCTGGAAAGTCGATGAAGCCCACGTGACCGTGGAAATGGTCATCGCCAACCTGATGAAAAACGCCGCGACCGCAAAACAAATTGTGACCCGCGCGATTGCCACGATTCCGCAAGAACCGACCTGGCCCTGCCACGACGCCTTGCGCAACGCGATCATGACCGACAAGAAAGTCTGGCCGAAGAAGACCATCAGTGAATTAAGACCGCTCCTGCAGAAGTATTTGTGAGCCGAGGGGTTGGGGGTTGAGCGCGGGGGGCTTATCACGCTTTCGGGCCTCGAGTGGCGGAACAGGCGCAAGGCAAGGGACAGCCCGCCGCCGGAAACCAGTGGCAGATTGGATACAGTTGCTTGCCACCGAGTTCACTGCTTTGAGTGAGCAGCAAAACTTAACCTTGTCTATCACAAGGCCGATGAGCAGAAAGGAAACAGCTCTCCAATTGCGCCGAGGACTCTCCCCAGGCACCAGTTACCGTGTTCCGGCGCAAGTGGGACAGCGTCACTGATTCCGCCTGGTATTGGAAGACTCCCCGCCTTCTCAACCACCGCCTCCATCCAACGCACCGGTCTCAGGCGGTTGCGCTGAACCTTTTGGGGCAACGGGTCGGTGTAGCTGCTTCTGCGCCCACGTGGCAAAGGTCTGGTAGTTGATTCCGGTCAACGGCGAATTTCCTGCCGCTCAACCCGCTGGCTTCAAATTCATCCAGCAACGCCTCCCGCCGCTCCTTGGGCGTCTTCACCCGTCCCAACCACGTCGATTTTTAAAACCGTTTCTCCAGCCTCCGTCGTATTCGTCATACCCGTTATGCTACGACGTTTATGATGGGATCAAACAGAGGTGCCAGACGTGACGCCGACTTACTTCGCGCCGGCCCGAGCGCCACTAGATTCCTTCTCAGCTTTTGGCGGGACACCGGTTCAGGCGTTTGGGTTCTCGTCCTCCCACCGCACTTCGGTTTTGTCACTGAAAACTCCTGCCCAAAAGCTGCCGCAGCGCACCCAGCCACGGCGTTCTCGTCCGTCATTATCTCGAACACGAACGAAGTAAACCGTTTGACTGCGAGAACTCGTCCAGTTCCAGCTAGGTGGCCCTGATGGACTGAGCTTGGAATCCAAAATCTGAAGCCCGTTCTCGCTCGCCCAACGTTGAAGAAGAGAGCGGGAGCGCGAAAAACACCACGCCACATACACGACAAGCGCGGTCGCGGCGGGCAGCAACAAAGCGTAACCAAGTGTGGAGTTTGCAGCCATACTACTTCCCACACCCACACGGAATGTGTTTCTCGGAAAACAACGTGTAGTAGCACCAAGTGCTCTTGAACATCACTCCAGGAGGACTCATGCCCAGCCCGCCTCCAACCTCGTTGACGCCGGAAAAGTCTCCGCCACTCGTATAGCCAACATCAACACCGCCGCTTACCGGCCCGATGCTTCCGCCGAGTTCATAGAACCAGCCTTCATAATTTGACCCACGGCAGTTCTTGCCGGAGAAGCCGGTGATAACTGCACCCGCACCAGCACCAAATCCGATTGCCCCACCAATGCAAATTTTTCGATACCAGAAAATCCTCTTGGTCTTGTTCTCGTCACAGCATGAAGCACGCGTGAATCCCGAACCGATGATGAAATGTTGTTCCTCTCCAACAAAATTTTCGTCAGGAAAAACTGGCGGTGTTACCGGCGGTTGAAAATCCAGCGCATTTGGATTCCGCCATCTCACAGGATTGTTAATAGCCCAGCCGGTCAAGCCGTCGGGGTCAACGAAGTTCAGCGGTGCGTTGTAAACGAAGCCGTAGAGATTCCCATCGTCCGGTCGTATTCGGCTGCTCCGCTTGGCCCGTAGAGTTTGGTGTCCCAATTCATGGATCGGGTCTCTATTTGGCCATCTTCCGGTGGAGGGGTTGTAATACCGATAACCATAATAAAGCATCCCCGATTCATTGTCGGTGAACTTGGCGCTGAATCGGAACGGGTTGTTTGTAGCGAAGGTTCCCGTTTGCCGAATCGTTTCTCCAAACGGTCCGTATTCGTATCGGGT
>CANJXF010000093.1 GCA_947478865.1 Verrucomicrobiales bacterium
GCCCGAAAAGATGGTGGGAAATCCCTGGCAGAAACGGTGTGTTTTGGTGCATCCACCAGATTAACAACCCGCCAAATTTGTACAATGCCAAACGGCGATTTGCGCACACTATTTGTTATCGCCCTGCCTTATCTAAGCGCCATTCGGGTCTGGTCATATCATCCCGCTCACAGACCCGACCGGAATTCTTCGCCAGCGGGAGCAACCAGGCCGCCAGGTTCGGCAGGAGGGGAACGATGCGCCGGCTGGCCGTTTTGGCCTTCGCCGCCGTCACCACGATGAAAGAATTCTCAAAGTTTATTTCCGACCAGTCCAGCTTGCCGATCTCGGAGTGGCGCAATCCGGCGAAGGCGCCCAGGGCGATGAATGGAAGGAGAGGGTCCGGCGCCGCTGCGAGCAGCGCCTGAATCTGATCGGCGGAATAGATTTGAATGGCGACCAGCGCCTTTTTGAATTTCCCGATCCCTTCCATGCAGTCGTGATCTTTGGCGACATAGCGCTTGAGCTTGGCATAGGCAAAAAACTGGCCGAGCAATTGCCGGTAATCATTTTTGGTCTTGGGCTTGACGAGGCGAGTCGCTTTGCCTTTGGTGCGCGGTTTGATGGCCAGATTTCTCAGGAAATCCTGAATGTGAGTCGATTCGACGCTGTTAATGGGGCCGGCAAACGCGGTTTTGATCCGTTTGAGTTTGAATTCGAGTTGCTGGGAGTAACGCTGGCTGACGCTGTCGGCGATGCGCTCAGCCAGGAATTCATCGGCCACTTCCGAGACGGTCTTGGCCGCGACGACGGCGTGGTGGCGCTTGGCGTATTCCTTGGCGGCTTCGATCAGACTTGCGCCGCTGAGGATTTTCCAGACGTCGGCGAATTGGGCGGCCGCTGTCTCGATGGACACGCCGGTTGGGGCGATGGTTTGAATGGCCCGGGTGTAGGCCGCTTTATCTGCACTGCGCAGGGTAAGGACGTCTAAATCGCCGCTGGTCAGTTTGGCGGCGACTTGTGCGGCTTTGTCCCTGGCCTCCTGCAAAAGGGCGTAGGCGTGGCGCTGGCGCTGGCCAGCGAGCCAATAGGAGACGGTGTAGCCCTCGGATCCATGGGACGGGGTGCGATAGATTTTCACCGAAACGGAGCCCCGGGTGATGACGAGCGGGAATTCGGGTGTTTTTTTTGTTTTCATTTCTTGGGATCCGATTCGTGCCTTGTGCCCTGGATAGATTTCGCGGTTTCTTTGCTGATTCCACCCATTTCATCGATGAAGCGAGTGAGTAATTGGTTCAGCTTGTAATGATAGAGGCGGCTTTTACCCTGGCGATGGGCCTCGTGCAAGATGGTGAGAACTCGGGGCGGAACAGTTATACCCGGGCTGGCGGCAGGAGCGGATGAGGGCAAGGGCAAAAAAGTCATCGGCACTGCGATGGGTAAACTCTTTAACGGGAGCAACACGCTGGAAATGGAGGCATTCGCGATCACGCGCGAAGAAAAATATGTGGCGCGGGTTGACGCGTCGGAGGGCGGGAGTTTTAAGTCCAAAACCTACACTGTGACACAGAAATGACACTCCAATCCGCCGCAGTCACGCAGTCACCGAAGCAAGGGATAATAGAGTCTAAAAAACGGGGGTATTTTTCAGGAAGTTTAGCAGGTTGCTGCGGGTTGCTGCGGAACGAATAAAACCATGAAAGAATTTGAACAACAACGGCGGGAGAGCGGCAAGGCGTTTGCGGCCTTCACGGTATACCTGAACCTGGGGGAGCAGCGGTCGATCGAGGCGGCAGCGAAAAAGTTGCGCAAGAGCCGGACGCTGCTGGAACGGTGGTCGAAGAAGTTCGACTGGTGGGCGCGGGTGCAGGCCCAGGGGAGGCATCTGGCCGTGGTGGAACGGGAGGCGACGGAGGCGCTGGTGCGGGGCAGGGCGGAGCAATGGCTCAAGCGGCAGGAGATCCTGAAGGAGCGGGAATGGGCGATGCACGAAAAGGCGATCGCAGCGGCGGAGCGCGGCTTGAAAAGCTACATGGAGCGGGAAAAGGTCTATGCGAACCTCGCGGACATCGCGCGGATGCTGGAGGTGGCGTCCAAGCTGGGGCGGCTGGCATCGGGATTGGGCGAGCGCAACGAGCGTCCGGTGGTCCATGAGACGACGACGGTGCGGGTGGAGGTGACGCTGGCGCTGGAGAAGATCTACGGGCAGGCGGTCTTGGCAGACGGCCACAAGGCGGACCGCATGCCGGCGGTGGCTGCTCCGATTGAGGTGGAATCGACGAAGGTGGGAGGTCAGGGATGAGCAGGTTTCGTGGAAATCCAGATGTCGCGATACCAGTTGAACAGGGGGCGTGCGGCTGGAAACGCATCATAGACAGCCTCAAGGGGCTGGTAAAAGGGGCCTGCGATTGCGGCGTTGAGCTTCCCTTTTTGGAGAAGCAAGGCCGCCGGTCCTACGCTCAGGACGTAGAGGCCAAGGAAGAGAAGCGGGCCGACGGTCCAGGCCAGCCAATGCCGTTTCCTTTTCGGAGCGGGGTCAACCCATTCCTCTTCGTCCGGGTCGTATTTGAAAACTTCTCCGTTCATGCGATGGAGCAAGGCTATCGCCGGAATCAGGTCCTGGCAATGGAAAGGGGCTTTGTCCCGGCTACCGGGGGAACGATATGACTTCGTGGGAGAAATACATTTTCATGGGCGCGCAGGCGGGATGTCCGAAGGAGCAGATGCTCAACTTTGCCCAGGCGGAAATCATTTTGCAGGAGCGGCAGCTGATGGCGAGCGCGGCGGCGCGGCGTTGCGATGAGCCGGGCGGGCCGACGGCAGTCGGTTATGGCGGGGCGCGCGGCGGGGGGAAGTCGCACTGGCTGCTGGCGCAGATGGGGGCGGACGATTGCCAGCGGGTGGCGGGGTTGAAGTGCCTGCTGCTGCGCAAGGTGGGCAAGGCGAACATGGAAAACTTCGAGGACCTGCGGCGGCGCTTGTTCGGCCGGCTGGGGCATGAGTTCTCGGCCTATCGCGGGGTGCTGACGTTCGGGAGCGGGTCGCGGATCATTGCCGGGCATTTCCAGGCGGAGAAAGACATCGATGCCTACCTGGGGCTGGAGTATGACGTGATTGGGATTGAGGAGGCGACGACGCTTTCCTCGCGCAAACATCAGGACATCACCACCTGCTGCCGGACCTCCAAGCCGAACTGGCGGCCGCGGATCTATTCGACGACGAACCCCGGGGGGATCGGGCACGGGTGGTATCGGACCCAGTTCATCCTGCCGCATGTGGAGCGGCGGGAGGAGGGGACGCGGTTCGTGCCGGCGAAGGTGGGCGACAACCGGTTCAACAACCCGGAATACACCAAGGTATTGGCCAACCTGACCGGCTGGCAGAAGCGGGCGTGGTTCGACGGGGACTGGGACATCGCGGCGGGCCAGTTCTTCACGACCTTCCGGCGCGAGGTGCATGTGGTGAAGGATTTCGACGAGACGCGGGCGCGGGAATGGTTCTGCACGCTGGATTACGGCTTTACCCATTACACGGTCTGCCTGCTCGGCTGCACGGATGGGGATGGGAACACGTTTATCGTGGATGAACATGCGGAACGGTTGTGGCTTCCGCAACGGCATGCGGTGGGGATCAAGGCTATGTTGGCCAGGCATCGAATTGGGGATCGAGGTTTGCGGGTTGAGGATTTGAAACGGTTTGTGGCGGGGGCGGATGTGTTCAGCCGTCAGAGCGATGGAACGACGGTGGCAGCGCAGTATGCGCGGCATGGGATCACGTTGCGTTGCGCGAACACGGATCGGGTGAATGGTTGGGCAGAAGTGTTGCAGCTATTGGGTGACGTGGATGCGGACATCCCGCCGAAGCTGTTTATTCATCGGCGCTGTGGGCGGCTGCTGGAATGCCTGCCGGCCTTGCAACATGATCCGCACAAGCCGGAGGATGTGCTGAAGGTGGATGCAGACGAGGACGGGGTGGGCGGCGATGACGCGGCAGACACGCTGCGCTACCTTTTGGCGACCAAGACGCGGGCGGTTGAGCAGAGGAAGTTGAGCGGGGTGTGAGAGGGTGTGAAACGATTGCGGCAGTTCTGAAAGGTAAGTGCGTCTCTCATCCCTCGTTGGTCAAAACTGCCAGGCGCTTTTGCTGATTGTCTCTCTTGATCTGCTCGAAACCTCAAGGCTTAATCGAAAAATGAAGGGCGGATATGACCGGAATTTTTTGCCAATCGGGCCTCATCTCAGGTGCGCTGCTATGCCTCTCATTGTTGTTTAACGCCGGAATTGCCCGCGGCAGCGTCGACGGGCCGTTCGGGCCTTGGGAAGACCAAGACCTAGGAGCGACGGGCATCGCGGGGAGCGCGGCTTATACCAATGGCACGTTCGTGGTTGGCGGATCAGGCACGCGATGAATGGTGTCGGTGCGACTGGTATCCTCATGGACCTCCGGCGTGGCGCGGAGCTTCGGATCGGTGCGTTTGCGGAAATGATCAATGATGCGCCGCCGGGTGATGAGGCAAAGCCAGTTCTTGAAGGAACTCTTGGTCCGGTCGTAGCCGCCATCGCGCATCTGCTTGGCCACGGCGACGACGGTTTCCTGCACGACGTCCCGCGCCTCCGCCTCGGACAGCCCGGCTTTGATGGCAACGGCGTAGATCAGCTTCCAATACGTATCGAAAAAATCCTGCCAACTGCCGTGATCGCTCCAATCGCGGAGGCGATGGACCAGGCTCGACCGCGTGGCAGCCGGGTCCGCGGCGCCAGATTCCCGAAGTCGAGTTGGTAGCACAAATACACATTCGCAGGAATCAGCGGTTTCTTTCAAGATTTCTTGGCCAGCGGGTGAGAAATGTCGGGGACGGCGTGACATCAATTGCTTTCGCGCGGCAATCCAGGCTCAAGCGGTTGCCGGCCAACCATCGTTTTTCATCGCCGTATTTTTAACATTGGCGCGAACGTATTCCTTTGCGATGGTTTCCCCATGTGCCCACGTGACGTATGAATCGAGCATTGTTTTACCGCCCGCTGCTGCTTGCCGTGATGCTGGCGTGGATGCCGGCATCGAATTCCACTGCCAAAACACCCGTTGCCACGGCAAAAGTGGATTTCAACCGCGAGATCCGGCCCATTTTCTCCGAGCATTGCTATGCGTGTCACGGACCCGACGAGGGCAAGCGCAAGGCTGGATTGCGTCTCGACGTCGCCGAGGAGGCCTTCAAGGAACTAAAATCGGGCAATCACGCGCTGGTGGCAGGCGAGCTGGCCAAGAGCACCCTGGTGGAGCGCATCGCTTCCAAGGACCTGGAAGAAGTCATGCCTCCGCCCAAGCACAACAAGCCGCTTTCAGCGGACCAGATTGCTTTGTTGAAGCGTTGGGTCCAGGAAGGCGCCCGCTGGGAAAAGCATTGGTCATTCATCCCGCCCAAACGCCCGGAGCTGCCGTCGGTGAAAAACCGGAAGTGGCCGCGTAATTCGATTGATTATTTCACGCTCGCCCGGCTCGAAAAGGAGAACCTCAAGCCAAATCCCGAGGCGGATAAAGCCACGCTGATTCGCCGGGCCACGCTGGATCTGACCGGGTTGCCACCGACGATCCAGGAGGTGGATGCCTTCCTCGCGGATAAATCTGCCGGCACCTACGAAAAATTGGTGGACCGTTTGCTGGCGTCGCCCCATTACGGCGAGCGCATGGCGCAGAACTGGCTGGATCTCGCCCGCTATGCCGACACGAGCGGTTACCACTTCGACGGCGTCCGCTTCATGTGGCTCTGGCGCGACTGGGTGATCAAGGCTTTCAATGAGGACAAACCGTTCGATGAGTTTACCGTCGAGCAACTCGCCGGCGACCTCCTGGAGAAGCCAACCCGGGCGCAGCGTGTGGCAACCGGCTTTGTCCGCAACAACATGACAAACGACGAAGGCGGCGCGGATCCCGACGAGTACCTCAACAAATATGTCGTGGATCGCGTCAATACCGTTGGCGCGGTGTGGATGGGCCTGACGGTGGGTTGCACGGAGTGTCACGATCACAAGTATGACCCGCTCACGACCAAGGAGTTTTACAAAATGTATGCATTCTTCCACAACGTGCCGGAGAAAGGGCTGGATCGCATTCGCACAGACAACCCCCCGCCACGCCTGCCGATGCCCACGACGGAGCAGGCGTTGAAATTTGTCGAAGCGGACTTCACGCTCAAGGATGCCGAAAAAACGCTTCAGGATCGGGCCAACGAACTGGGCGAAACGCAGGAGAAATGGGAACGCGAAACGAACATCAAACCTCCCAAACCGAACGACAATGGATTGGCCGCCGCGCTTGCCTTTGATGGATCCCTCTCGGTCGAACCACCCTCCACGGCCGCTGCCGGCAAGGTAATTGAACCCGGGAAAACGGAGTATGCGGATGGACGCCTGGGCAAGGCGCTGAAGCTCGATGGCAAGGCGTACGCGGACTTGGGCCCGATCGTGGCATTCGACCGCACCAATGCCTTCAGCTACGGCGCTTGGGTGAAACTCGATGGCGACGGCGCGGTCCTGAGCAAGATGGAAAAGGGGCCGGGCTTTCGCGGCTTTGACCTTTTCTTCGCGGAGGAACGCTTTGAGGTGCACCTGGCCCATGCCTGGCCGGAGAACGCTTTGAAGATTAAAACCAAGGAAAAATTTCCGAAAAACCAATGGCTGCACGTGTTGGCCACCTACGATGGCTCCGGGAAAGCGGGTGGCCTGAAACTTTACGTGAACGGTCGCGCCCGTGACGTGGAAATCGAGAAAGATAAACTGTCGGATACGATCGCGAATGGTGAATCGGTGCGCATCGGCGCGCGAAAGGGTGAGGCGATGCTGAAAGGGCAGGTGGACGATGTGCGCTTCTACCAGCGAACACTCGCGGTCGACGATGCGCGCGCGCTCACCTTGAACGGCTACCTGCCGCTCATCGCCAAATCCCGCGGCAGCCGGACTGATGAGGAGCGCAGCGAGCTGCAACGATTCTACAAGGAGAACTACGCGGTGGATTACTTGCGCTCCGAAACCGACCTGGCCGAGGCCCGCAAGCGCAAGGAAGCATCGTATAGCAAGATTCCCACGACCCTGGTGATGGAGGAGATGAATCCACCCCGGGACACTTTCGTGCTCGTGCGCGGCGATTTCCGCAACAAGGGAGAGAAGGTTACTCCCGGCACGCCCTCCGTTCTACCGCCGCTGCCGCAGGGTCCGGCCAATCGATTGGCCCTGGCCCGCTGGCTTGTTGCAAAAGACCATCCTCTGATGGCCCGAGTCACGGTGAACCGCTACTGGTCGGTATTCTTTGGCACCGGGCTGGTGAAAACGATCAATGACTTCGGCTCCCAGGGCGAATGGCCCAGCCACCCGGAGTTGCTCGAATGGCTGGCGGTGCAGTTTCGCGATGGCAGTGAGCCAATAAGGAAGTCGCGAACCGGCTCTGCTCCACCATCGGTCGCCGCCTGGGATGTGAAAGGACTTGTTCGCCTCATGCTGACGAGCGCCACCTATCGGCAGTCCGCGGCGGTCACCCCGGAGAAACTTGAGCGCGACCCTTACAATCGTCTCATGACCCGTGGACCGCGCGTTCGCCTTGAAGCTGAATATGTCCGTGACAACGCCCTCGCCGTGGCCGGCTTGCTCAACGACCAAATTGGCGGCCCGAGCGTCAAGCCCTACCAGCCCCCCGGCATTTGGGATGGCACTGACGCGAAGTATGAACAGGACAAAGGCGAGGCGCTTTATCGCCGTGGCATGTATGTTTTCTGGCGGCGGTCGGCGCACTACCCTTCGTTCGCCACGTTCGATGCGCCGAGCCGCGAGGTCTGCACCTTCCTGCGCCAGCGCACACAGACCCCATTGCAATCGCTGGTGCTGATGAACGATCCGGCGTTTGTCGAAGCCGCTCGTGGCCTGGCTGAACGGGTTTGGCGGGAGGAGCCCAAGAATGTGGACAGGCAGCTCATCCGCGCCTTCCGGCACACGCTGGGTCGCCCGCCGCAGTCGGACGAAGTCGTGGTGCTGCAGAAAACCTACGCGCAGCAACTCGCCAGCTTCCGCCAGGATTCCGACGCCGCGAAAGCGCTGTTGAAGGTTGGTGAATCACCTTTGCCCGAGCGGGCGGATCCGGCTGAGTTAGCCGCGATGACTGCCGTAGCCAACGTCTTGTTGAACTTGAACGAAACCATCACCAAGTAACCGCCATGCTTGATCCAAACGAAATCCAGAAAGTCATCAACCGCCGGGCGTTTCTGACCCGCAGCGCCACCGGCCTCGGCGGGCTCGCGTTGTCGTCGCTGTTGAACCCGCAATTGTTCGGCGCGGAACCCGGCGGCATCCTCAAGTCCAAAGGCGCGCTCAAAACGTTGCACCTTCCCGCCAAGGCCAAGCGGGTCATCTATCTGTTTCAATCCGGCGCGCCGTCCCACCTGGACCTTTTCGACTCCAAGCCCAAACTGAAGGAGATGACCGGCCAGGAGCTGCCTCCCAGTATTCGCAAGGGACAGCGTATCACCGGCATGACGGCGGGCCAGGCGGTGCTGCGTTGTGTCGGCTCGCCGTTCGAGTTCAAACGCTATGGCAAATCCGGCGTCGAGCTGAGCAGCATGCTGCCCAACATCGGCGGCATCGCGGACGACATCACAGTCGTGCGATCCATGTTCACTGACGCCATCAATCACGATCCGGCGGTCACCTTCATGGGCACGGGCAATCAACAACCCGGTCGCCCAACCATGGGCGCGTGGCTGGCCTACGGCCTCGGCAGTGAGAATGACGACCTTCCTGCGTTCGTGGTGCTCACCAGCGGCAGCGGCGGGCAGGCGTTGCAGGGTCACTACTGGGGCAATGGATTTCTCTCCGCCAACTACCAGGGCGTGCAGTTTCGCAACCAGGGCGACCCGGTGGTTTACGTTTCCAACCCGCCGGGCGTGAGCGGCCAGAAGCGGCGGCAGTTGATTGATGCGATGCAGGAGTTGAATCGCAAGCAGCTTGGCGCGCTCGGCGACCCCGCCATCGCCACGCACATCAACAATTACGAGCTGGCCTTCCGCATGCAAACCAGCGTGCCGGAGTTGATGGACATCTCGAAGGAGCCGAAAGCGATCCTTGACATGTATGGCGCCGAACCGGGCAAAGCATCCTATGCGAACAATTGCCTCCTGGCCCGGCGCCTGGCCGAACGCGACGTGCGCTTTATCCAACTTTGCCATCGCGACTGGGATCATCACGGTGGCCTGCCCAATGGCATCAAAGCCCAGACCAAAAACACGGACCAGGCCAGCGCGGCCTTGATCAAGGACCTCAAACAGCGCGGGCTTCTCGACGAGACGCTCGTCATCTGGGGCGGCGAGTTCGGGCGCACCGCCTATTCCCAGGGCGAGATCAAGAAGGACGACTTTGGCCGCGACCATCACCCGCGCTGTTTCTCGATCTGGATGGCAGGTGGCGGAATCAAGCCGGGCCAGGTGTATGGCGCGACCGACGACTTCGGCTACAACATCGTCGAGAACCCGGTCAGCGTGCATGACTTCCACGCGACGATGCTCCACTGCCTGGGCATAGATCACACCAAACTGACCTATCGCTTCGAAGGTCGCGACTTCCGCCTGACCGATGTCAGCGGCGAGATTATTAAACCTCTGCTGGCGTAACGCCGGCTTGCAATGCGGCTGCGCGGCGCGAAGGTGATTTTCCCGCGCCGCTCCCCGAGCGGGGGATCGCCCTTGAGATTTCGAAGTAACGGTCCGTGACCAAGCCTGCCAATGGATGAGGCGGCCGCCGTCGCCCAGGGCATTCGATCGCATTTTTTATAGGGTGATGATTTGGAGTTTGAAATTGAACCCCGTCATCATTGTGGTTAACCATTCGGCACATTCATGAAAACATTGATTCTCGACTGGCGCCTAAAACTTCTGCTCCCGATTGCGATAATGGGCCTGGCCGCAACCGGATTGCAGGGCGCGGATTTTCCACAATGGCGCGGCCTGCTCCGCGACGGGCATTCTCCTGAAACCGGTTTGCTTCAGGAATGGCCGAAGGACGGGCCGAAATTGCTTTGGCAGGCGAAGGAAGTCGGCGCGGGTTATTCCACCCCTGCCGTTCTGGGCGAGCGAATCTATCTGCTCGGCAACGAAGGAGCGGAGGAGTCGGTCATCGCCCTCTCGGCCAAAGACGGCAGCCGGGTCTGGTCGGCTAAGTTGGGCAAGGTCGGTCACCCGGAGCAAAATCCGAGCTACCCCGGCGCGCGTTCCACCCCCACGGTTGACGGCAAATTCCTGTTCGCGCTGGGTTCGGATGGAGACCTGGTTTGCCTCGAAGTCGCCCAGGGCAAAGAGGTTTGGCGCAAACATCTGCGCAACGATTTCGGCGGTAAATACGGGGAGTGGGCCTATTCCGAATCGCCCCTGGTGGATGGCGATAAATTGATCTGCACGCCCGGAGGCACGAACGCCACACTGATGGCACTCAACAAAAAGAATGGTGAGGTGATCTGGAAATGCGCGGTGCCCGGGGGAAGTGATGCGAGCTATTCGTCCGTCATCCTGGCGGAATTCTCCAAGGTAAAACAATACGTTCAGTTTCTCGCCACCGGGCTCGTGGGTGTGGACGCGAAGACCGGCAAGGTGCTTTGGCGTTATGAGAAAACGGCGAAGGGCAGCCCGGCCGTCATCCTCACGCCCCTGGTAGCCGACGGCATGATTTACAGCGGCGCATTTCGCGCCACCTCCGCGATGGTTAAGCCGGTGTTGAAGGACGGCACATTCGCCGTGGAAGAGATTTACTCCGGCAACAAGCTCCCCATCGGCCTGGGTGGAATTGTGAAGGTGGGCGATTCTTTTTACGGCAGCAGCAGCCAGTCCGCGATGTGCGTTGACTTCAAGACCGGCACGGTCAAATGGGAAGAGCGCGCCATCGGACCTTGTTCCTGGTTGGTGGCGGATAAACGGGTCTATCTCCACGCCGAGAGCGGTGAGGTGGCGCTGATCGAGCCATCTGCGGAAGCCTATCGCGAGAAAGGCCGCTTCTCTCCTTCAAATCCACCGGCGCGCGGACAGGCGAAAGCGTGGGCTTATCCCGTGGTTGCGAACGGCCGCCTTTACATTCGAGAGCAGAATTCGCTTTGGTGCTACGACGTGAAAGCAGGCAAGAAATAATTTCAATACCAAACCTGGCGCCTCGCGGATGAAATTCGGCTGCGCTCGCGCCTGCGGCAGAGTGATCAACGGCGTGGAGGCATGAACCCCGGGTGTTCGCCAGCGCTCGACCCGGGGCTGTTCTATTTCGTGCCGCTGGCACTGGGAAAGGGGAAGGAGCATCGTGCTTCTCCAAAGCGATGGCGCCGCCCATCGTTTCTTTGTGGACGGCCCAACCGATGTGATGCACTGTTTCGTTCATGGGCGCTTGTTTCCTATCTGAGGTTGTGGATGATTCCTTGTTTCAACGACGGGCCTTTCGCCTTCCGGCTCGGCTTGGCTCACGCCCGGCCGTCCACGTTCTACCGGATCCAAACGCCCTCTTAAACCCTTCGTTAAGCCATACGGTCTAGGCCACATTGCGTATGCGCGAAACCATCATCGCCTTTATTTTGGGAACATTATTAGCGGCAGCCGGTGTATTTGTGCATATGATGAAGCAGGAGCAGAAAGTCTTAAGCATTTTTAAGGAAGGAGAATCTGCCCGAGCAGCGCAACGCGCCAAGCAGGCATATCAGCACGAAGAACCCGCGATTGCCATTTGGGAGCTTCGTCATCTCGTGGACGTGCAGACAGACAAGTTTCGTAAAGAGCAGGTTCATACGAATGAAGCGCGAGCTGTGCTTCTCATAACGAGGGCGCGCCTTGCAAAGCTTTATCATGAGCAGGGACGAGAGGCAGAGGCGCAATCAAACGCGCAAATCGCGATCAAACTACTCGAAGCTTTTTCACGCACTAATAACACAGTCATGAACTTGCCGACCCTTTTAGAGCATCTTGGGCGCACAGATTCCCGAGCCACGAAGGAGCCAAAATATGAGTAATACACTGCTGCCGAACCTCCAAGTCTAGCTTTGACCGACAGAGCGGAGCAAAGGAGCGTCGAAGCGCCATTGTTGAACCCAGGGCTGACGCATACGGTGAAATAAACCTGCGAACTGAGGGTTTTACTCCCTCTCCTCCCCCGAGGGAGGAGAGGTTCGGGGAGAGGAGGACTTTAGGCTCGCTGCGCAAATCCCCTCCCCCCACCCCCCCCCCCCCCCCCCCCGCTTGGGCGGGGAGAGGGAGTCCATCCGCGTCCTTGGCGTATCCATCAGTATGTGCGCCAGTCCTGGGAGCGTCGAAGCTAGCCGTTGTTGAACAAGCCCGGTTGAACGAGCCCGGTTGAACGACCTTAAGTCTTCTCTGCGGTTTTCTTTTTCCACCGATCCTTCGTGTCAGAGACGACTGCGCCTCGGCCGCTCCCATGTCACGCGGATGCCTTTTCCGATGAAACAGAATGTAACGCCTGATCCAATCCCAATAGGTATGCTCCGTGCGGAGGTATAAATGTTTAAAGCGGGCAACCTCGCGACATGGTTGCTGCAAACGCAGCTTCGAGTTCGGCGCAAACTGTTCGGGAATTGGCATGAAAAAGGGCTGGCAAGACTCAATCCGCGAGCGTAGGGTTGCGCCAGTGAAACCTGAGATAAGCTGCGAAATGCGCCGCTTTCGCAACCGACTTCAATGTTAGGCCACTTCGAGCTTATGAGTATAAAGAGACTATCGCGCCATATTGCAGTTAGTTTGATTGCTGCAGGTCCCGCTGGAGGTTTCTTGTTGGGCCTTCTCAACGCTGGCGACCCGGATCCAAATCCGATCGGTCGAGTGGTTTATGCGTGCATGATGGCTGTGCTGACTCCTCTAAACGCAGGATTCCCTCCTCATCACGCAGCTGGAGCAGGCCAGCTTTTCAATGCCTGGCCGCATATAGCAATTGCCTGCCTTTTGATTCTTGGCTGGTTCGTCTATCGTGATTGGAAATTATCCAAAAAGCGAAATGAGCCAACGGCCTAATCTCCAAGGCTAGCTTTGACCGGCAGAGCGGAGCGAAGGAGCGTCGAAGCGAGCCGTTGTTGAACAAGCCCGGTTGAACGACCTGAAGTCTTCTCTGCGGTTTTCTTTTCTGGCCTGACCAGGGCGATTGCGTCGGTGATCGTTTCTTTGTGGACGTCCAATCCGATATAATGCACTGAGACCTCTGAAAAACTCAGCTTGAATACTGGGCGTGAATAGAAGTCTGAAAGAGATGCAAACCACGACCAATCCACAGCTGGGACTTCTGGACAGCTTGATGCCTTCGACATTGACCAATGATTTCCTGGAAAAACTCGATCGAGCGTTGGACTGGAAGC
>CANJXF010000094.1 GCA_947478865.1 Verrucomicrobiales bacterium
GGCAGCTGTAGTGGCTACATGACTTCGAGCAGGCGTATGGGCGCGACCAAGAGCTTTGGAAGAGGCAGAAAACAATGGGCCACTCAACCTTGGGGTGAATCATTGCCTCATCCAATGGGACTTTACCCATTACAAACGTCGAAGAAGCAGATTTCTTTTGCGCGACTGGTTTCAGTTCCCGTCTCCGAGTGGACCGAGATCAGGATATTTCCCGCTTTGATTTTTCCTTCATATCGTTTTGCTTCGAATTCAGGAATCCCCATCCCAACAAGTGCGCCGGCAATTCCTCCAAACGCTGCCCCAACTGCCGCTCCGCTAAGCGCTGCCATAATGGGTCCAGCGGCAATGAAGGGGCCAACCCCGGGTATCGCCAGTGCGCCAATTCCCGCCAGCCAACCCAATGCTCCTCCCACCACTCCGCCGGTTCCCACCCCTGTGACGGCCCCTTCTGGAGCTTTGGTGTGATGTTCGTGCGCAAAATCTTTCGTTCCCGTTTTATCCGGAAACAAAACCGAGATGTCATTATCGGCGAAACCGGCGCTTTTAAGATCTCGGACGATGGACTCCGATTGATCGTCACTAGTCGAAATACAAAATACTGCTTTAGCCATAATTACCTCCTTTGAGGATTGCTGCTTTTGACCTCCAGTTGGTTGTCAATCGCGGCTTGTTTTACCTTGTCTTCAATGATCCGTTTTTCGTCTTCGCTGGCCACAGACCCGCGCAGAATAATCCGGCCATTTTCAGCACTGACCTGAACGTTATGAGCTTGAGAAGAAAGCGTTGTGTCGCTTTGCAACGAACTGCGCACCCTCTGGGTGAGCAGTCGATCCGTTTCGCTCACTGCCTGATCCGCACCGGCTGCTGTCGATTTTGGCGTCGACGTAGCAGCGCCCGAAGGTTCCTGAAAGCCGCGGCTTTCTGGTTGTTGCGGGTTATAGTAACCTCGTTCCCAGCCCGGGTCCGGTTGCTGTAGAATCCGGGGTTGGCCTCCAGCGGGTTCCCGGATTTCTCCACCTCTCTGCCAGTAAGGCTGCTGGCCGTAATAACGGTATACTTCTGTGGCAAACCGCTGATCGGCGGTTGCCTCGGACCAGTTTTTACCTTCGAAGCTGGGCGCTGCCCGCAATGTTTCCTTATCGGTATTGAAGACCAGAGTTTGTTCATCACTTGCGCGCTTCAATACACTTGGCGGCACCGCATACAAGCGGTCGCCCATCCCCAGGAAACCTCCTGCGGAAATTACGGCATACGTCACCCGTCCTGAATTCAAATCAATCACCAGATCCTTCACTTCTCCGACCCGTTCGTTTTGGTTGTTCTTCACTTCCATCCCAATCAGGTCGCTGGCACGACGGGTCTTTCCCGCCATGGCGGCGGCCAGGTGTGATTGCTGCGTTGTGGTCGATTCGCGATGGATGGTGGCAGCATCGTGCGCTTGGGGTTCCGCACCCGCTTCTTCTCGAATACGCGCTTCTGACCGGGTTCGGGATTCGGCATCCGAGGTCTTTTGTTCGTTTCTGGTCAAGTCTTCGGCGCCCAATCCCTTTCGAGGCGTGCGATCACGACGCATCTCCGTTTCCTTCTCAGCATAGATTCCTCCATAGCGATATGGTTGGCCGGACGTTGCTGGCGCGCTGTATCGCTCAGCGCCAGCCGGCTCTTCGATGCGAGTGCTGCTATAGGCCTGGGTTGTTCTGCTTTCAAACGCAGGCTGCTGGCCGTAGAAGCTATAGACCCGACTGCTCCAAGTTGGGTCGTTCATGTCAGGCCAGTTGTTTCTCGCAAAAGATGGCGCGGATTGCAGACGCTGTTTGTCCATGTTCAAAACCAACGTCCGATCATCGGTGGATTGCGCAAAGGAACTCACTGGAACAGCAACCAACTGGTCACCCACGCCCAGCAGGCCTCCTGAGGAAAGCACTGCAAAGGGGACTCGTCCTGAAGGTAAATCCACCATTAGATCCTTGATGTCGCCGAGTTTCTCATTCTGCTGATTGTGGACGCCCGCACCGAGAAGGTGGCTCGCGCGTCTGATCTGACTAGAGCTGGGGAATTCAGCCGAGGCATTAACCTGCGCGCCCGCCGGTTGGTTAAGGATCCGGTTTTCATCCGCAAAAGGCGATGGACCGATCTGGAAAATCGCTCCTGCCGAGGCAAAAATTATTAAATTCGTAATTGTGTTTTTCATGCAAAAAACTAAAACGAGGCAGAGGGCTGAACAATGGGGAACGCCCCTGTTTCATCATTCGGAAAGCGAAGGATTGAGAGCTAGGAGAATCTCTTAGAAACGTAAAAGCACCTTCCTACTGCTGCGGAGCCAGGCTTCCAATTCACTTAACCCTTTGATTATCCAAGGCTTTCGCTTTGCGCCCATTGAATGGCGTGGTGCACCAATTCGGTGGCGTTTTTTAAGTTCAATTTCTCTTTGATGTGCGCGCGATGGGACTCAATTGTCTTGACGCTCAAATGAAGTTTTTCCGCAATGGGCCGCGTGCCATGTCCTTGGCCGATCAGGCCGAAAACTTCCAGCTCCCGGTCGCTCAACTCTTCAATAGGCGAACCACTTAACGTCGCGCTTCGGCCACCCACCAGCTGGTTGAGCATGCGCGTGCCCAGTTTCTCGCTCAAATAGACTTCGCCGTTCAACACTTTGCGAATGGCCGTCAAGACCCGCTCCGTGGCCTCCTGTTTCATGATGTAGCCGGCCGCTCCCGCCCGTAGCGCGCGCTGGGCATAAACTGATTCATCGTGCATGGAAAGAATGAGCACCAGCAACTTGGGATAGCGGACCTTGATGTTTTTCAACAATTCAATGCCGCTGCTTCCTCCGAGGGAAATATCGACGATGGCCACGTCGCACTTGGTCAAAGCAATCGCATCGAGGGCTTTATGCGAATTCTCTGCTTCGCCGCAGACAATCATATCGTTCTCGTGATTGATCAGCTGGGCAATCCCCTGACGCAGCAATGGATGGTCATCGACGATTAAAATGCGCGTAGGATTTTTTTTCGCAACCGCAACTGCTTTGGTCGGGGAGGGTTGGTTTTTTACGTTTTTTCCTGACATAAGCTTAGTTTGTTTGCCTGAAGGAAACCTCCGGGCTTCATGCCTCTCAGTTAAAACGAAAGAAAAATGCAGAACAATCAGGTCACAGATGTTTCATTCCGTCGTGAAAATACCAGACTGCCAGTAGGTGAAACCCTGACATAACTATTCCACTCGCTGTCGTTTATTTTAACTCAATTGTGGCCGGAAGACTCAATGTGCCGTAGCGGTTCACGGCCATGATGGAAATCGCATTCGGCGCCGGTGCCGTCGATCCAGGAATCGCGAAGGAATCCTGGCTGCCAGGGATAATATGCGTGACCCAATTGCCTCCCGTGCGGTGCTGCAAAACCCAGGTTACAGGTTGTTCGCGGCTGAAGGCGCGCCATTCCACCTGGATTTTATTCTCTTTCCGTTTCAAGGAAATCGTTGGCTTGCCCAATGGAGAGTTGGCCAGCCATGGCATGGCCGGAATTAAAGCCGGCTGTTCGTAATACGGCTGGAGTGCATCCGCAACTCCACCGCTGCTTTTCATCAGGCTTTTCATGCTCCAATGAATGTGCCCGGTGGCGCCGGGTTGCGCGCGCGTTGCTTTGACTTGGTTTACGATTTCTTCAGCCTTCCATTTTTCGGCGGTCCTGCCGGTGTTCATGCCCGGCCAAAGATGCCGATGCTGCACGTTTTGTTCCGCCCACCATTTCAACAAGGCGGTGTAACTTTGGTCAGGAGGTTGGATGGGCCAATAAAGTTGCGGCGCAAGATAATCGACCCAGCCGTTCGTCCACCACTTGCGCGAATCGCAGTAAATCTCTTCATACATGTTTCCGGATTTCAACGAAATCGTCGCGGGAATTCCAGGTTTCCAAATCCCGAATGGACTCACGCCAAATTTCACCCATGGTTTTTGTGCTTTGATCGACTGGTAAGTCCTTGCGATGAATCCGTTGACATTTTCACGTCGCCAATCGCTGCGGCCCAATTTTCCTCCGGTCGCGATGTAGCGATTCCAGCTCGCTTCGTCGTGGAAGGGTAGATTCGTTTTCTTGGACTCGTCTTTTTCAGCGTAAGGATAAAAGTAATCATCCATGTGCAAACCATCGATGTCGTATCGGTGAACAATATCCATGATGACGGACAGGGAATAGTCCTGCACTTCGCGCTGCCCCGGATCGAGCCAGAGATATTTGCCATAGGGCACAATCATGCCGGGATGTTTTTTGCTGACGTGATTCAGCGAGGTGGGTGATTTCGAGTTGACGATTCGCGCTCGAAACGGGTTGATCCACGCGTGCAATTCCAGGCCGAGCCGATGGGCTTCCGCGACGGCAAACGCCAGCGGATCGTAAAACGGTTGCGGCACCAGTCCCATTTTTCCGGTGAGAAACTCTGACCATGGTTCGAGCTTGGAATCATACAACGCGTCGCATGCCGGGCGGACCTGCAACACGATGGCATTTAAGTTCAGTTGCGCGGCGCGATTCAGGATGGCCCGCAGCTCCGCTTGCTGTTCCTCCACTGGCAACCCGGGTTTCGACGGCCATTGGCTGTTGCCAACCGAGGGAACCCATCCCGCCCGGAATTCGCGCAGCGGCTGTGGCGGCACCACGCTGGCGGCACCGGCAGCAAACGCGCTGAAAGCAAGCCACGCGAACAAGGTGTTTCTCAACGACATGTCCGAAACGATAATTGAGTTTTGATTTTCTTGGAAAGCCTTTGGCCAAAAAATTTAATAAAATCAGTCGGGTGACAGAACTGATTATCCCCAATTCGCCATTGCCTGCTCCCGTCACGGAAACTAATCTTGGTTCGATATGAAACATCAGCTCGATTTCGAGAAGCCGGTTTTAGAATTGCAGCGCAAGCTGGAAGATCTGAAAAAGCATCCCGAAACGCATTCATTAGACGTCAGCTTTGCCGGCGAAATCGCCGCCATGGAAAAGAAAATTGAGGAAACGCGGCGCGAAATTTTCTCTAATCTTACTCCCTGGCAACGCGTCCAGCTTTCGCGCCATCCCAAACGTCCGTTTACCCTCGATTACCTTTCACTCGCTTTCGAAGGCTTTCAGGAACTGCACGGTGATCGACTTTACGCTGACGACCGCGCCATTGTCGGCGGATTTGCTCGGCTCGGTGAAAATAAAGTCATGGTCATCGGAACGCAAAAAGGACGCGATACCAAAGAGAATATCTTGCGCAATTTCGGTTCCGCATATCCGGAAGGCTATCGCAAAGCGCTCCGTTTGATGCGCATGGCGGATCGCTTTGGCCTGCCCATCATTACCCTTATCGACACGGCTGGGGCGTTTCCCGGGATCGGGGCGGAGGAGCGCCACATCGCCGAAGCCATCGCCGTGAATCTCCGTGAAATGATGCTCTTCGAAGTGCCGATCATCGCCGTTGTCATAGGGGAAGGCGGTTCGGGTGGCGCACTCGGCATCGGCGTGGCCGATCGCGTTTTGATTTTGGAAAATGCATATTATTCCGTCATTAGCCCGGAAGGATGCGCGGCAATTCTCTGGAAAGATCGCGCTGCTGCACCCAAAGCCGCAGATGCGTTGAAGATCACCGCCAAAGGCCTTTTGGACCTTAAACTCGTGGATGGAATTGTTCCCGAACCGCTCGGCGGCGCTCACCATAACCATGTCCAAACAGCGGCCTCGCTCAAAGAGCATCTGCTAAACAACCTTGATCAACTCTTAAAATGTTCCCCAGAGGAACGGCTTAAATCCCGCTACGAAAAGTTTCGCGCGCACGGACGGTTCTCGGAAAACGAAATGGCTGCGGCAAAAGCCTGAGCCGCTTTCCTGCAACGCGCGATCGAACGCATGCTTTACCCATTTACGTTTCAACCGATTTTCAAGGAGCGTATCTGGGGCGGACGCAACCTGGAGCGTCTCTATGGGAAGAAACTTCCGGCATCCATTCCAGTGGGCGAATCGTGGGAGATTTCTGATCGTCCTGAAGACGAAAGCGTCATTGCCAACGGTCCGTTTGCGGGAAAATCGCTTCGATGGCTCATGGAAAATCATCGCGAAGCGCTGCTGGGCTCTGCAAAACCGTCGCCTTCCGGCCGATTTCCGTTGCTCATCAAAATTCTCGACGCGGAGGAAAGGCTTTCTCTGCAGGTTCATCCGCCCGCTTCCAAAGCAGGTGAACTCGGCGGCGAACCAAAAACGGAAATGTGGTTTGTCGCCAGCGCAACGGCTGACGCGGATTTGTTTGTTGGACTAAAACGCGGCACGACCCGCGCCGAATTTGAAAAGCGGATTCAGGATGGAACGGTCGCGGAATGTTTTCATCAGATTGGGGTAAAAAAAGGGGACGCCATGTTTCTTCCAAGCGGCCGCGTGCATGCCCTGGGCGCGGGGAATGTGATTTTTGAGATTCAACAAAACTCGGACACCACTTACCGCGTCTTCGATTGGAACCGGGTTGATAGCAATGGAAAGCCTCGTGATCTGCACGTCGCAAAATCCATGGCGAGCATCGACTTCGCTGACATCGAACCCAATCTGGTTTGCGGAAATGTCGTGGAAGCGAACGGAGTGAAGACCCGCCAGCTGGTTCGCGATCCATTGTTCTCCGTCGATCTTTTGGAAACAGTCGCGCTGGAGAAATTCCTTCTACAACCGAGCACGATGCAAATTCTTGCAGTGCTCGATGGGGAGCTTGCCGTGGAAGAAAATGGTCACCATCTCACGTTGAGCGCCGGGCAGTTTTGCCTCGTGCCGGCTTCCTGCCGCAGCGTCTTTCTGCATGCTGCGAAACCCGTTTCCTTCCTGAAAATAATCGCTGGTTAAAGGAGAAATCGGTCTTGTTTTTGCCGGGTGGCTAATCGATGTTCCACGCGAAATGAAACAGTTCTTCCAACGTTGGTTGATCAACACCCTGGCCGTGCTCGTTGCGGCGTTTGTGGTACGCGGGGTGAGCTACGACAGCACGCTGATGGACTTGAACGGTTTCAAAGTGGCCATTCCCACCGGCTTGATCGTCGCCGCATTGCTGCTGGGAATTCTCAACGCGTTCCTCCGCCCGATTCTCTTGCTGCTCTCGCTTCCGTTGCTCGTTTTCACTCTCGGATTATTCACCCTGGTGATCAATGCCGTCGTCCTGCTGATCGTGAGTTGGTTGATGCAACCGCACTTCGTTGTGGAAAGTTTCGGCACGGCCTTTTGGGCGGCGCTCGTCATCAGCATTGTTTCGCTGGTGCTGAACTGGATTACCGGCACGGGCAAATCACCAGTGTCCGTGAGAAAAGAGGCTTCCACGCCGCCGCGAGATGATGGCGGCGGACCGGTGATCGACGTTTGATTTCCGAACCTCGAGGCTATTTCAACCGGTAGGCCGCCGCCAAGGTCGGCACCCCGCGCAAATGGAAGTTGCGCTCAAAATCGGTCACAACTGAACTGAGTTCCAGCGGAGTTTCCGTCTTTTCAAAAGCGCGATTGGCATCGAACACTCGATTCATCTGCTCGAAATAATCGGCGTCATCGGTTCGCAGATAAACCGTTCCGCCCGGTTGCAAAATGTCCTTCGCCAACTCCGTGAATGTTTCGTTGATCAGGCGATTTTTCCGATGTTTGCGCTTCGGCCACGGGTCTGGAAAATAGACGTGCAGTGCGGTGACACATTTTTTCGGCAACAGAAATTCCAAAAGGTAAGCAGCCTCGATTCGCGCCAGGCGCAGGTTAGTCAAGCCGGCGCGCAAACCTTTCTTGTTGATCTTGCGCAGTCGTCCAAGCAGCCGTTCTACCCCGATAAAATTATTCTCGGGATGAGCGGCGGCGTATTTCGCCAGGAACGAGCCGTCGCCCGAACCGAGTTCCAATTGCAGTGGTTGCGCCTTCGGGAAAATTTTCTCCAGGTCAATCCGCTCCACGATCGATTCAAGTTCATGAATCAACGTCGCGGGGGACTTGGATGGGTTGCTTGAATCAATTTGCATTCGGTGGAAATTACGAGCCTTGCGGCCAACACCAAAGAGCAAAGTTCAAGCGTTGCGCATAAAGTTGCGAAAACTTAGAGTGCGCCCATGAAAACTCTGGTGATTCTGCTGATTGGCGCGGCTATCGGGATTGGCGCCTACATTTTCCTTCGCGATTCCGGGAGCAAGTCGCCAATCAGCCGGGCAGGGGACCGAATTTCCGATAGCGCTGGGGAGCTGAAAGATAAGTGGAAGGAGAATGTAGAATTGGATTCCAACAAAATAAAAGACGAGTTGGCACGCACCGGAAAGGTCATGCGCAAAAAAGCGGAGCTGGCCGGTTCGGCGATTTCCGACGCCACCGCAGATGCGCGAATCACGACTGAGATCAAAGGAAAACTTGCATTGGAATCAGATGTTTCCTCGATGAAGATTTCGGTGAATACAACTGGCGGGGTGGTGACGCTGTCAGGAACGGTGCCATCGCACACGACTATTCAAAAAGCGATGAAGCTCGCGCTGGCTGTGGATGGCGTGACCCAAGTGGTGTCCACGTTACAGGTCAAGCCGTGATGCGGTTGGCTTTCCAAGGGGGCTAGAGCCGTTTGAGTTTCAAATTTTTGAGCGCCGAGGTTGTTTGCCAGGTCGCAATTCCCAGCGGAATCGAGTTTTCGATTTCCCCGGCGCGCATTGAAATTTTTCGGCCGGCAATTTTGACGTCGATCACTTTGTCAGCGTCTACCCAGACGATGATTTTTTCAGGCGTGACTTGCGCCCGGATGTGATACCAGCGGTTCTTCAAGAAATAGAGGCTTGTGCTCGTATCGTTTTCGGAAGCATCGCCGCCGTCCAGACTGGAAATTCCCACCACCGATCCGCCCCATCCGCCCAGGACCAGGGTGCAAAAGGAATTGTTCACCGGAAAAGTCAGGCCGCAGAAAAAATCGTTTCCATCCAGTTTCATTGCGTCGAGTTCAATTTCGTAA
This sequence comes from Verrucomicrobiales bacterium, assembly GCA_947478865.1. Lineage (GTDB taxonomy): Bacteria > Verrucomicrobiota > Verrucomicrobiia > Limisphaerales > CANJXF01 > CANJXF01. Next base: position 8,959 of record CANJXF010000094.1, read on the forward strand.
TTGGCTTTCGGCAGCACCGCAGCATTTGTCCAATGGATGCCGCTCAGCTCTGCGCCCATGCCGATTCGAATCTCACTGTCGCGCACGACAATTTCTCCTCCCCCGCCGAAGCCCGTGGCGCGCCAGCCGCCCAGATCCTTTCCGTTGAATAAATTTAACTCCCGTGGACCAGCGATCGATTCCACCTGCGCGGCTGACGGGGTTTTAGGAGTAATTATTTCAGAAGTGGGTTTGGACATCGTCTTCGTCGCGCAACCGGAGAACAAAACCAACGCCGGCAATGTGGCGCAAGCCGCGCGGCAGCAGAGGACAAATTGTTTCATCTGCTGAAACTATTTTCTGGCGTGCATTTGGGAAAGACCTTTGTGCTAAACTTTTGAAGAAATGCATCCGCTAGTCACGCGTTCATTGGACCGGCTGATCATCCGCATGGCGGCCAATGCCATGGCGGAATCGGAACCGCACGAGCCCCACGCAGCAGAAGCCGTGGCGCTGCTGGCTTGCCCCGATTTTTTTTGTGACGCAGCGCGCGCTCCGGTTGATCTCCAATTTGTGAGCGATAATCATTTTCAGTTTCGCTCGGCCGTTGCCACACCCTGGGAAAAAAACAATTTAGTGCGCGGACGATTTTTCACCTGTGCCGCGAGGTGGCAGAATTTTCCAACGGTGATTCATCTGCACGGCTGGAACGACGAGATCGGCTATCAGTGGAGATTGCCGTTTGTTGCAAGATGCTTGGCCCGCCATCGCGTCAACAGCGTTGTGCTCGAACTGCCCTACCACCTGCAACGCCGCCCGGACACTCCCGGAGCGATCAATAACTTCATTTCGCAGGACCTCTGGCGAATGGTCGAAGCGACGCGGCAGTCGATTTCCGACACTCGCGCAATGGTGAAATGGATCACGTCGGCAAGCAGCCAGCCTGTCGGGTTATGGGGAACATCGCTGGGCGGATGGCTGAGTGGATTGATCATCGGCCATGAACCAGAGTTAAATTTTGCCGTCCTCACCACTCCGGTGACACAGCTTGAAAAAGTGATCAACGAGTTAGCTTTTTGCGCGCCGATCCGGCGCAGCTATGCGAAGTCAAATCTATCGCTCGCGAAGTTGAATTTGGATACGCATCGGCCGCAGTTGCCAATTGAGAACGTTTTAATTCAAGAGGCTGAACAGGATTTATTCGTTCCCAAGGAGTGCATTGAAAATCTCTGGCACGAATGGAAACAGCCGGAAATCTGGCGCTTGCGTCATGGTCATATCAGTCTGTTGACCTCGATTCCATTGATGCTGCGAACGGTGCGGTGGATTGCGAAAAAATCCCATTCCGAAAACTGAGGCCGGGATTGCATTGTCAGCGCGAGAACGGTCTTGATCGCTTCGAAACGAAAGCGCTTTCGCTCAAATAAAAACGCAAGGGGAGTTCTGCCGCCTTCGTGATTCCGATTCTCACGGACGTTATGATTGGCCCGCGGTCTTCGCGGAAACGTTTAACCTTTGGGTTCTGTGCGATGAACACCGGCGAATTATTGGAACAGAGATCGACCGCATCCAGAGCGCGATCGATCCCCATCGCCGAACAGGTTTTGGCCGGCCCATTCGTCAGGTTGCGCAATTCAGCAATCGGCCGCTGCGTTCGCATGAAATCTTCGCCGAAGATTGGTTCGATGGCGCGAATCAAAACGGCTTCGGCAAATCCCGCGGGCCGACAGACCGCGTTGAAGCAATAGTGGTAACCATAAATCAAATAGACGTAACCATGGCCGGGCGGGCCCCACATCGATTGGTTGCGCGGTGTTCGCCCGACGGAACCGTGGCAAGCCGGATCGTTGCTCAAGTAGGCTTCCGTTTCCACGATCGGTCCGCCGCACGGCCCCAACGGGGTTTGGCGAATCAGCCAATGGCCAAGAAGTTGTGGCGCAACGATCTCAGCCGAAGGTGCGTAGAACTTTCGTGGAAATGGCTCAAATTCCATCGGGAAATTTTAGAGCAGGCCCGTCCTGCGGTCTAGGGTGACCTTGAAAACATGACGGAATCAGGAATCGGCCTGGGAAACGCCGGCAGGGTAACTCGAATCGAAATGCGGCCCAAACGGGACGGCCTATTTGGCCGGCGTCTTCAAAAAATCCTCATACGCGAGGCGAATGCCATTTTCCAAACTGATTTCGGGCTTCCATCCCAGTGCAAACAGGCGTGACGTATCCAGCAGCTTGCGTGGCGTGCCATCCGGCTTGGTGGTATCCCAGACGATCTCGCCAGGGAATCCGATGGTCGCCTGAACCAGCTCAGCCAACTGGCGGATTGTGACCTCTTGCCCGGACCCGACGTTGATAAAATCGCTCTGGCTGTAATTTTTCATCAAAAAGACGCAAGCGCGCGCAAGGTCATCGGCATGCAGAAATTCCCGCAACGGTTTTCCCGTGCCCCAGCAGGTAACGGCTGCTGCGCCTGACAATTTCGCTTCATGAAACTTGCGAATCAAACCCGGCAACACATGAGACGTTTCAAGATTATAATTATCGTTGGCGCCATAAAGATTGGTGGGCATCGCGCTAATGAAATCGCTCCCATATTGTTGCCGATAAGCTTGGCAAAGCTTGATTCCTGCGATTTTTGCAACGGCATAGCACTCATTGGTTGGTTCCAACGGTCCCGTAAGCAAATACTCTTCTTTCAAGGGTTGCGGCGCGAGTTTGGGGAAAATGCAGGAGCTGCCCAGAAATAGAAGCTTTTTAACCGCTGAAATGTGGGAGTTATGGATCAAGTTGTTCTGGATCTGAAGATTCTCAAAAAGAAACGAGGCCGGCTGCGTGGCGTTGGCCAGGATTCCGCCCACCTTGGCTGCGGCGATAAAAACATATTCAGGTTTCTCTGCGGTAAAGAATTTTTGGACTGCAACTGAATCCAGCAAGTTGAGCTCGGAACGTGTTCGGCCAATGAGATTATTAAAGCCTTGGCGTTCCAGCTCCCGCCAGATAGCGCTTCCAGCCAAACCGCGGTGGCCTGCGACATAAATTCGAGCGTTTTTGACTATTTCCATAAGAATTGGGTGTCAGCTTCAGGGAATGGGAAAAAAAGGCAAGCGGCAGATGTGCTTTTGTGTCTGTAAACGAGGCTAATTTCTAAAAATTTGGCAGCAACTTCCTTTATTTTTCGGTTTTTATAGGTATACTCGGTGCAAAGCAGTGAGGTTTGGCTCACTTCAATGAAGGAGCATCCGCTGCTTGAATCAGACTGCGGTTGGCAACAGGTAATATGTGAATAAATTCGGAAACAATAATTGTCCGCCTGTGCTTCGTTCACGCCGCGAATAAGAAAAGTAAAAATTATGCAAATAACAACAAACCGTAAATCCGGGTTCACACTGGTCGAAATTATGATTGTCGTCGCCATTATCGGCCTCCTGGCCGCGATCGCGATTCCTAACTTCATCCGCGCCCGCACCAAAGCGCAGGAAAATGCCTGCATCAATAATCTTCGCCAGATTGACGGTGCTATTCAACAATGGGCTCTCGAAAGTAAGAAGGGCACTACGGCACCCGTCGCCGCGGATGGCAGTGAAATCAAGCCATACATGGGCCGTGGCGTGACTGGATCGTTGCCGACGTGTCCTGCGGCATCTTCCCCCGACTTCGCGACGAGCTACGGCGTTACCGATGTTCAAACAGCGCCAACCTGCAAGATTCTTCCTGCCACCCACGTTTTGTCGAACTGACTCCGGCTAATTTAAAACCGAAGGCTTAGGAATTAATCTTCCTAAGCCTTTTTTTTCAAAACCGCGTTCGCTACTTTGAGTTCATAGGAACAAAATTTGATGGAATGCCTTCAAGTTTCATGAAATCTCAGCGGCAAGGTGGCTTTGGTGTCCTCAAACGAGACTGGCTTGGTAAGAATCAGGCACGAAGCCCTGGGCTTTTTACTCTTTTCGATTTAGTTCTTGCTCTAAAGCGGTGATTTCACTGGGTTTGCCTGTCAAATTCAATTTGGCATA
>CANJXF010000095.1 GCA_947478865.1 Verrucomicrobiales bacterium
CCGCCTTCCGGTTCCACTTTCCCGGTCGGAACCACCACCGTGACCAATGTCGCCACCGATGCTTCCGGCAACTCCAGCAGTTGCACCTTCACCGTCACCATCAACGACACTCAACTCCCGAACATCGTCCTTTGCCCGACCAACATGAGTCTGGCTGCGGACTTCGGCCAATGCAGCAAGAGCAATGTCACTTTCTCCGTCAGCGCGACCGACAACTGCGGTAGCGTAACGGTGGTTTCAACTCCGCCTTCCGGTTCCACTTTCCCGGTCGGAACCACCACCGTGACCAATGTCGCCACCGACGCTTCGGGCAACAAAAGCAGTTGCACCTTCTCCGTCACGATCAACGACACTCAACTCCCGAACATCGTCTCCTGCCCGACCAACATGAGTCTGGCTGCTGACTTCGGCCAATGCAGCAAGAGCAATGTCACCTTCTCCGTCAGCGCGACCGACAACTGCGGCAGCGTAACGGTGGTTTCAACTCCGCCGTCCGGTTCCACCTTCCAGGTCGGAACCACCACCGTGACCAATGTCGCCACCGATGCTTCGGGCAACTCCAGCAGTTGCACCTTCACTGTCACCATCAATGATACTCAACTCCCGAACATCGTCTCCTGCCCAACCAACATGAGTTTGTGCCCGGACTCCGGGCAGAATTCCAAGAGCAATGTAACGTTTTCTGTGGCAGCTACCGATAATTGTTCCAGTGTGACGGTTGTTTCGACACCTCCCTCGGGTTCGACTTTCCCGGTCGGCACAACCACTGTGACCAATGTCGCCACCGATGCTTCGGGCAACACGAATGTATGCACGTTCACGGTCACCGTGAAACAGGCGGTCAGTGTTCAACCGCTCGTCAGCTTGACGAAATGCCCGGGTGACAGCGCGATCTTTGCGCCAGTCGTCTCTGGAACCGCCCCATTCACTTACGTTTGGCGCAAAGACGGCACTAACCTGGTCGGCCAGACTGCCAGCACCCTCACCCTTGCCGCGGCGAGTTCGTCCGATGCAGGCATCTACAGTGTGATTGTCTCGGGTAGCTGCAATTCAGCTACTAATTCAGCAATCCTGGTTGTGAACACAAACACGTCTGCAACCGCGCTGAATAGCCAAACGAATTGTGCAGGAAGCACAGCCGTCTTCAGCACAGTGGCAGCGGGAACGGGCCCATTCTCTTACGTTTGGAAAAAGGGTGTCGTCGCCTTATCTGGACAAACCAATTCAGTGCTAACGATCACCAACATTTCCGCGACGAATGCTGGAACTTACAGTGTGGAAGTTGCTGGAGCGTGCCGATCGGTGACGAATAGCGCCACATTGGTCGTTAATACCGGAATCACGGCTTCGGCTTTGACCACACAAACTCTCTGCGCCGGCTTAAGCGCGAGCTTCATCACAACGGTTTCGGGAACCGGGCCATGCACCTTTATCTGGAAGAAGGATGGTGGCGTGCTGGTGGGCCAAACGACCAATATGCTTACGCTCACGAACCTGGCGATTTCTGACGCGGGCGTATATTCCGTTGAAGTCAGCGGCCCTTGTAACACAGTGACGAACAGCGCATCCCTGACCTTGAATACGAGTCTGGCGATCACTCCTTTGACTTCAATTTCCGTTTGCCCGAGCAACCCGGCGAGCTTCAGCACTGCTGCTTCTGGCACAGGGCCGTTCAGCTATGTATGGCGTAAAGATGGAACAATCCTCTCTGGACAAATCGCCAGCAGCTTGAATTTCGCCTCGGTTGCCGTGACGAATGCGGGCACTTACACCGTCGAGGTCACAGGTGCTTGTAACAAAGCAACAAACAGCGCCACACTAGCGGTTGGCGGATCGGTTACGGCGACGGCTTTGACCAATCAAACCGTATGCTCCTGCCAGGCGGCGACATTTACGACTTCGGCCAGCGGAAATGGACCATTCTCATTCGTTTGGAAAAAAGCCGGGGCTGTCATTCCAAACCAAAGCAGCAATGTTCTCTTTCTACAAAACCTGACGACCAACAGTTCAGGGATTTATTCAGTGGAAGTGAGTAGCTCATGCAACACCGTTACAAATAGTGCCCTGCTCACAGTTGAACCTGAAATTACAGAAAATCCTTTGATCATAACGAACTCGACTTACATCACGATGGCACAGAATAAAGCAAGTCCCTACCCATCCCCGATTAATATCAAATGCCTGTTCGGCACTGTTCAAAAACTCGTGATGACCTTGCATGATTTCAGCCATGAGTTTCCTGACGATATCGATATTCTGCTAACAGGTCCAACCGGCAAAGCTATTAAAGTGATGTCGGACACTGGTGGTGGCACAACCGTTAACAACCTGACTCTCGCCTTCGAAGAATTAGCGACCTCTTCATTGCCAGATTTCGATGAGCTTACGTCCGGAAGTTACAAGCCGACGGACTATGGCGCATCAGATTCGTTCCCTGCGCCTGCTCCCGCGCCCAACGGAGCGTTGTTGTCAGATTTCAACGGCTCTAATCCCAATGGCGCATGGTCACTTTACGTCGTAGATGATGTAAGCCTTGATAACGGAAGCATTGCCGGTGGATGGAGCTTGAAGATTTATTATGATGTCGTCGAGCCGACTCTGAGTGCGCCGAAATTACGGTCGGACGGCAACCTTGAATTCACTTTGACGGCTGAACCGACAATCACCCACATCATTGAGGCTTCCAGCGATTTGAAAAACTGGACGCCGATCAGCACAAATACCATCAATGGGCCCACGTTAATTTTTGTGGATTCTCCCGCAGCAGGTCAGTATGCTCGCTTTTATCGAGCTGTCCGGCGGGGATCGCAGCTCGGAATTTCTGAATGAAAATTTCTAACGCCAATTTCCGGGGGTCAGCATTCACTTTGATAGAATTGCTGGTGGTGATTGCCATAATTGCAATTCTTGCTGGCATGTTACTTCCAACCGTCTCAAGAGCCAAACGCGCGGCGAAAGTTCGCGTGGCCAAGCTGGAGATGCAGACAATCGTTGCAGCGATCAATCAATATGAAGGTGAATACAAAAGAATGCCTTTGTCCACGAACGCTGCAAGTTCGCTGAAATCTTTTGATTGCCCAGATTTCACGTTCGGAACCACGGTCAAAGGAGTTCCCGGCGTATCGGATACAAAAATTGCTGCCGCCGACGTGAATGGGAAAAACGTTGAGAGCAATGGCAACAATGGCTCTTACCAGAATTCGAACGCAGAATTAATGGCCATTTTGCGAAACTCCGATGCTTACCCGAATATAAATTCTGCCTGCAATCCTAGGAAAATTACATTTATTACTCCACGAATTTCGACAAGCACAAATTCTGGCGGCTTAGGACCCGATGGCGTATTCCGAGATCCTTGGGGAAATCCCTACATCATTACGGTTGATAGTGATTTCGATAATAAGTGTCAGGACGGATTTTATTTCGGTCTCGGGAAGTTTTTGTCCAAAGGCGAAGGTCTTATTGTTGCTGCTGACGTAATGGTTTGGTCATTCGGTCCGGATGGAAAAATCAATTCGAAGAAAAGTCCATACGCCGAGGAAAACAAAGACAACGTCGTGAGTTGGGAACAGCACTAACCTCCTCGTTTTTCACGTTTCAGATCGGGCAATTTCTGCCCTGCGATTCGCAATTTCTGATTTCTAGTTTATAGTCTCCTCAAGGAGGCGATTAGTTTGAAGGCTTCAAAAACATGGAGCAGGAAAAAAATTCAAGACGAGTATTCTGGATTGTTGAAATCAGATGGAACCCCGATGTCACGGCAACAAATCCACATGCTGCGAAAGAAATCCAAAGGAATTTGTCTGACGTGTGGTAAACCGGCGGTGGGAGTTTATTGCGCGGAACACACCATTCAAGCCCGAGAGCGGATGCGGAAAATTCTTCACAGTAAACGCCGGCATTGGAATGCGCCGAGCTATCATCTTTCTGAAAGCAACAAGGCGAAAGGGCGGCTGTTGAGAGTCCATCCAGAGCGCAAGTCGCAACAATCAAAAGCTGCTTGAAAGCAGATCCGGACGGAGCCGCGCGAGTTCTTTGGTGTAGCGGTGGCAAAACCACAGCGGAACAAACCCAACCCCTTCGGCCCGATTGGCCACGCTGGATCAGCTGGTGCAAACGCTGATTCCCGCTTATCTCGACCCAACACCATCCCGCGAGACATTGCGCGACTGGTTTGATGCGGCGCGCATCCCGCGCTTCAAGGCGAACCCTACCGCCAAGCGCGGCGGCGGCCCAGTCTTTTACTCCGTGGCCGCCGTGGAGAAGTTTCTCCAGACGCGGACACTGCCGTGCCGGCTGCCAGCAGCAACGCTGCCGAGCCGGAAGTCCACCGATGGGGACCCTAGCCTGAATTGAGCGACTGGCAAGGTGATGGCTAGCTTCAACCGATCAACCAACTCAGGGAGGTGAATTTATGCGACCGGGAATTTCCAACGAGATGCTGGCGCGCGCCGGCGTGCAGCACGTCAGCGCCGCCGAAGCGAAAGAACTATGTGGTCTGGACGCGTCCGGCCTGTGGCTGCCCTACCGCAACGCCGATGGTAGCGAGATCCGCGACGGCAACAAGGTCTATGGCCGACTGCGTTTAGACCAGCCGCGCGGCGACATGAAATATTATCAGTCAGCCGGCACCAACGTGCATGCCTACCTGCCGCCGACGGTCGCTGACGACAACACGGTTGGCGGTGATTTGATTATTATCGAGGGTGAATTCAAATCGTTGTCGCAAACGGAGGCGGGATTTCCGGCGGTGGGCATTTCTGGCTTTTACGGATTTGGATCGAAGGGCGGCGAAGCCCTTGTGCCGGAACTCGCCGCCGTTATCGAGCGTCGCAAACCGGCACGCATTTTATTTTGCGGCGATTCGGACACGGCTCTCAACTACGCCTTTTCACACGCGGCGGTGCGCTTGGCCAAGTTGGTGCACCCAGTGCCGGTATGGCTGCCGCGCATTCCGCTGAACGGGCCGGGTAAAGGCGCGGATGATTGTCGCGCGGCATTGAACGGGACTTTCGCCGATTGGTGGCAGGAACGCATGGCCAAAGCGATTTTAGTAAAGGCAGACGCGGAACCAGCGGCGCTGGCGGTGGAATTATTTGAGCTGGAGATGGCCGCCATCGCCAGCCTGAATGGCGCGGCGAGGATGAAAGCCGAGAAGCGGCTGGTGCAGTTGGCGGCGGTTTTGAAAAACAATCCCTTGGTGCAAGAACGAATAGTGACGCTGGCGGTCAAAAACCTGGACATCTCCCGGCGCGGATTGAACAAAGCGGTGGCGGCGATGGAAAAAACTTCACAGAACCACGCCGAGCCGAAGCCATTGGACGTGGTCTATGATCCGGCCCGCAAGTGTTACTGGATTCCCAACGACCGGAGCGAGATGATTGAGATCACCGAATCCGCTTTAACGCGGCATCTGGCCAGCGCTGGATTTATCAATGACCGAAAGAACGGCAACACGCAGTTGGACGATGAATTGAATCGCATCCAATGCAAGCGGGACGTGCAGTATGCCGGTCCGCTGGCCGGTCACGGCGTTGGCCTGCAGGAAATGTGCGGTCAGCGCATTCTGGTAACGCGTCCGCCGCGATTGCTTCAACCAGCCTCCGGCGAATGTCCGACCCTCGAACAGTTCATCGTTGATCTGTTTGATGATCCCGACCACCCCGAGTTCGATCAGATTCAATATGTGTTGAGTTGGCTGAAGGTCAGCTACGAATCCTTGCTCAATGACGAACTTCGTCCCGGCCAACTGCTGGCCATCGCCGGGCCACGTGATTGTGGCAAATCGTTGTTCCAAGCGCTGATCACCGAAATCCTCGGCGGCCGTTCGGCCAAACCTTACCGCTACATGAGCGGCGCGACCGAGTTCAACGGGGATCTGTTTGCCGCCGAACACCTGATGATCGAAGACGAAGTCGCCTTCACGGATATTCGCGCCCGCCGTCATTTTGGGGCGCGCATCAAGGATTTCACGGTCAACGCGGTTCAGTCGTGCCACGCGAAAAACCGTCCGGCGTTGAGCTTGAAACCCTTTTGGCGCAATACCATCACCCTGAATGACGAACCGGAGAATCTGCTGATCCTGCCGCCGATTGATGATTCGATCGAAGACAAAATCATCCTGCTCCGGGCGAAAAAGGCGCGGCTGCCCGCCGATATTGGCACGGCGGCAGGCCGGAAAATTTTTTGGGCAAAATTGATGAGCGAATTACCAGCGTTTTTGGAACTGCTGGTTCACTACCAGATTCCGGCGGCATTACATTCCGGTCGTTTCGGGGTGAAACATTTTCATCACCCGGCTTTGATGTCGGCGTTGAGCGAGTTGTCGCCCGAAGAGCGTCTTTTCGCCTTGATTGACACCGCGCTGGAAGAAAAAGAGCATGTCGGCAAATGGAGTGGAACGGCGACGGATCTGGAGCGGATGCTAGCGGAGACGAAAGTTGCTTTTGAAGCTCGTCGCTTGTTGGACTGGAATAATGCCGCTGGCACCTACCTTGGTCGCCTGTCCGTGTCAGAAACACGGGAATGCTGATGCCTGCCTCTTTGGCGGTTTTCGTCACCTCAACCTGCACGCCGTCGGCGACGGCTTGGCTGCGAGTGTAGGCGTAAACGACTTCCCCAAAGGGCGAGTCGGTCTCCGGTTTGTTGTTTGGTTCGGTGTTCATGTATTTTTCCTTTCGTTGTTTGTTGTGTGTGCTGCGGTTAAATCAGGCGGGGCTGGCGTCGTGGACGAAGTCGAGGCGGCGCGTGCTGGCGAGCTGGCGGGCGACTTGTTCGGCGATCTGGTAACTGCGGAAGTGCTGCAAGTGGCTGACCGGCTCGGCGTCTTCGTCACCGATGTAAACCACCCATGACGGGACTTCGTCGCCTTCGCGGTTGCGGTCGGACTGCGGGCCGTCAAAGTAAACGGCGCGATAAAGTCCGGTGTTGGCAAAATCTGCGGTGGCGATGCACATAAAATTTAGCGGTTAAGGATGGGAATTTGGGAATTAGGAGAAATCCAAGCGTGCTTGGGGCTGGGCTGAATCGTCACCGGCTTGCCAAAACGCGGGACAATGGTGCGCGGCTTCTGCATCACCGCGATGACGGCGGCGGACTCGGTCACGCGCAAGACTTGGCAGTTCTGGCCGGCGTAGCGGATGACGTCACCGGCGCGAAGGGTGAAAATGGAGTTCATTGATTGCCTCCCTTCACAAATTGGATGGCCTGCCAGCCGTTGGTGGTGGGCCGTGCTGAATATCCGGCCAACTTCATCGCGGGCTTGTTGGTGCGCCACGCCTGCCAAAAGGTCTGGCTGGCGGGAGCGGTGCGGGCCTGCCGCACGTCGCCGGTCTGGTTGGTGATGGAATGGACGGGCGTCATAGAGCCACTCCAAGAACAAGCGCGTCGTTTCTTCAATGTCACTGTTCACTATGACGTAGGGGTTGTGGTTGAGGAGGCGGATGGTTGGGTTCTCGCTATCAGCCGGATAGCGAGCCTTCACCCGCTCGATGGCTACGTCGAGACTGGGGAACAATTCATTCGCCAGTTCGATTGCGTGCTTCTTGGTTCGGACATGAGTTGGGAATTTCATACTGCAAGTAATTCCAGTTGCCCGAGTGGTTTGGTGGGGTCGTGACAGACCCACTGTTTGCGGTCGCCGAAGTAGGGGCGAACGTCGTAAAAGATGTGCGTGTAATTTCCCTGCCGCTTTTTGGCATACTTCAAAGCCTCTGCTTCGGTGTTGAGGACTCTCTCAAACACAAGGTGGCTGGGATGGAACTCTCCAAATCCGTCAGTCTGTTCGCTGAAATACCAGCACACCATGTAGCCGGTAATGTTTTGCGGACGGATGGCGGGGAGGTGACACAACACTGGCATGCAATAGTCGCCGACATTCACGCGCACAGTTGAATCTTTGCCGTCCGGCGTAATGTCTAAAAGTTCGCCGTTATTGTGCGCCGCACAAATTGTGCCGGTGATGTCCGCGTGAAACTTATCTCCACCCGTTAGAGCGATACGATCGCCAGCCATCCGCTGGCTACTTTTTGCTCCAGTCATTTAGGGCTTTGACGATAGGCATCTGGCTGGCAGATTCAATTCCATCGGTTAAATCAAATACCCAATCATGACTAAAATCCTATCCTATTTATCAACCCGAATTGCTCTCACGTTGGCTTTCTGCGTGGCCTTGAACCTGCCTGGCTTGGCTGCTTCCGTCCGCACCACCGGCGGGAAACTCGGACAAGCCTTGGATAGTGGAGTCAACGACATTGATGGCGACGGTATCAACGACGTCTCCTTGGCGACGTTTCCCGGTTTCGGCGCGATTGGTGCCACTGGCGGTTTTGGTTTGACTGGTGAATCCGGCGGCGGAGCGGCTTGGGTGCGCAGCAATTCCGTCCTGACTCCCGGTGATCGCGGCGGGCAGAATGAAGCCTTCTATACGCCGTTTCGCGGCAATCTGCTGGATTCCAGTGACAACTGGTCCAAGGTGCATTTCTCCTCTGCTGACGGTTGGGTGAAGTGGCAATTTGGCAGCGGCGTCTCCCCGGTCATTCCCCTCGTCTTTGTGCGCGAAGCTGCGGGCGAAGACCTCTCGCCTGCCGACTGCGAAGTGCTCGTGGCCCAAGCGGCGCAGATTGTCCGCACCGGGGGTAAACTTGGCCAGGCCCTCGCCGGCGGCGGCAACGACGTGGATGGCGATGGCACCAACGACGTCTCCCTGGCCACATTCCCCGGCTTTGGTACCTTGGATGCCTCCGGGGCGTTCGGGATCACCGGCGAATCCGGCAACGGCGCGGCCTGGGTGCGCAGTGTCTCCGCCTTGGCTCCCGGCGACCGCAATGGTCAGAATGAGGCATACTATCCTGCCTTCCGGGGCGGCATTTTGAATTCCAGTGATAACTGGTCCAAAGTCCATTTCTCCTCCGGCGACGGCTGGGTGAAGTGGCAATTCAGCAGCGGCGTAACCCCCGTGATCCCGTTGGTATTTGTGCGGGAAAAAGCCGGACAAAACCTCTCCGCCGCGCAAGCGGAGGCGATGGCGTTCGGCACTCCCGTGGCCATCAAGCGGCTGTTGGCCGTCAGCTTTTTATCCGAACCCGGCGTCACCTACACGCTGAATGCTTCCAGCGACCTCGTCAATTTCACACCCACCTCCCAAACGCTCGTCGGCACTGGTGGCCAGCTCAACTTCTACGTCGAAGCCAACCAAGCGAGCCAATATTATAAAGTCACCCGCAATTGAGGCCGGCGGCGAAAAGTCCCGACCCGAAGGATAAAACAAACCGCCGGAAGCGCTGGGCTCCAGGCGGTGTTTTTTGCCAGAAATCTTGCTGCGGCCTTGCGTTCGGAGCGGGAGATGGCGTGGACCCGCGACTCTGGCGGAGGTGCATACCATCGCCGACTAGCTCGATGAGATGCTGATGAAGTTGAAACGCGCGGGTTGATCGGGCGGCCAACAAAAAATCCGGATGGCGTGGAGCCATCCGGTTTTCGGGTTTTTAGAGGGGCGTTACTTGGTGAGGTAATACTTTTTGGTGTATTCCTTCACACTGCGGTCGGTGTTGAACTGGCTCAACGGGCCCAAAGATTTTTCATAAAATATCGGGGGAAGTGGGGCGGTGCGTGAACACCGCCCCGTGTGGGTGTGGTTAGCTGGCAACCTCGGCGGGCTGGTAGGACTGATACTTCTCGCGGGGGTCGCCTGCGCTGCTCAAGCGGAACTGGCCGCACGGGTGTTGCCACGCTTGGCGGGTGCGGTTCCAATGAAAGCCAAGCTGTGCCAAAGTCTGGCGGACGGTGGGCGCGGGCTGCTCACTGAACGAAACCCAAACCCACTTGCCGACAACCTCCGCGACGCGGAACAAGTCCGGCGAGGCGTTCTGCATCATCTGCAAAACTTTTTCGGTGGGCAGTGTGCGGTTCTTCTTCCGTGCCTCGGTATCAATCGGCAAACGCGTGTCAACGCGCTCTGGCTGCGGTGTGCTGGTAGGCTGCGCGGCAGCCTGCTGTGATTGCTCTGATTCTTGAGGGAGCCTGTTCGATTTTTTTTGTGATGTAGTTTTCATATGCTTTTTTTTTCTGCTCTGCTTGCCCCTCATCCGTCGGTCGCCTTGTTCACGAAACAGCCGAGCCTCCAGCCCTCCTGCGTGGAAGTAGTCTTCAGAAGGAGCCGCGCAATGGCGGGCTGGTGTGTTAGGCGAGGCCGTGACAAGGCGAACGACTCTTGGTGAGGGGCGGCAGAAAAAACGGCATTGAAAACGAAGCGGCCTTCACAAAAAACCGTTCCAGTTTTTCTTCGAGCGAAGCGAGCTAACTCACTTGGAAGCGTAGCGAAACAAACTGACTACATTGACCCGGCCCATTCCAACTCAAGGCGGAGCGACGGGGTTGGCATGACGGATGCCGTCAAGCTGGCGCACCGATAGCAGCGCAATGGGCGATTGCGCGACCGCTGGGGACAGCGGCGCTATCGGTGTGACAGAGCAGACGCGGGACTGCACACAACGCCATATTGTGTGACATAAATTCCGTGCCGAAGGGTCCCCGCAGGGGGTGTGTCGGCACGATCAGAATTTATGTGGGAGGTGTTCGCGTCGTTTCACCGACCAAACACACAATATGTGTTGTGTGAATGTCTCGGAAGCAAGCCGGCGGCCCAGGCGCGCAGGCACGAGCACCGTAGCCGCCGGCGTTCCGTCATGCCAACCCCGTGAGCGGAGACGCTTCAAAAATTCGCCGGGTCACTTCGTTTCCCGGCACGGTCGCGATAGCGCGGTGCCAATTTCTCTGAGTCCCCGCCGCTGGAACGGAACGGCATGACGGCCAGTTCCATGGCAACACGGGGGAACCTGAGACGGCAGGCCGCGAAGTCCAGCGGCGGGGTGTCGGACTAAATAATTCGGCCACAGTGACGCCGACCATGTTTCGCAAAGCCGCAGGCGCAGCGAAAGCTGGTCGTGGTCACGCCTATTGCTGATGCCTTGCACCGGGCGCAGCCGCGCGGTGCTATTGCTTTCGTCTTTGGCGATAGGCAACGCCTCGCGCCGTGTTTTTGATCCGGGGTGTTATCCGAGCGCGATCAGCGAGACCGGCGGAACTTTTGTGAGCCGTTCGAGCCGCGCGAGGAGCGAAGCGACGAGGTGCGTGCCGCACTGGCCACCGGGGCAACGCCACCTGCCCATTTTCTGAAATCTATCTTGGGGCGCGTCCGCTGGAACTTTGACGGTCTCGAATGCTTTGACGACTTCGGAATGAGCGAGAGCATCCCGCGAAATCTGTGGAGCGGAGTGCGGCAGCGAATGGAGAGGCGGCAAACAATCGAGTCCGTCACGGACGCAAGCGAAACCGGGCCGAGGCTTGGCGCGAGGCACGAGCGCAAGTGTCGGCGCGGTGCAGCCACGGGGAAAATGCTGAAACCTGAAATCCTGAAAGCTGAAAACAAAAAAGGCGAACCGGAAGCATCGCGACGGCTCGCCGCCGCGAGTCGCGCAGCGACGAGATCCGTGCCGGACTAGCCACCATCTTTCTATCTACCGGCGCAGCCGGTGAAAGCGAACGAGTTATCAACTAGCGTCGCAGACACCATTCCCCGCCGGACAGCGCGCTAAAGCCGTGGCGAACCTGAATGGTTGCATCGCGCCGAAATCTTTAGTGAACCCGAACGGTTCTACGCGCACGCGCTGTAGCGAAAGGCACGCCGTAAGTTGGTAATCGCGCGCCGATGATGGCGTGCCGGTGCTCGGGCCTGACAGCGTTAGCTGGCAGCACGAGCATGAGCGTCCGGCGTCCGCGTGCGCGCCTGATGTGCGGATCAATGTTCGAGCAGAGCGAGCAAACTTTACTCCGCACAACGTTCGAGCGTGGTGACCTGCCACCCAGCGCGTTCACATTGTTTGAGCAGCGAACTTGTGCAGCGCGAACAAAAATTCTGTCGAGCAAAGCGAGCTGATGTTGTTGTGAGGTAGACGAAATTCTGGAGGTGTCCAAGTCGGCAATGGCTCACAACTTCACCGGATGGCGTGGGTCAAACGACAAGAGCACGCGCAGGAAACAAGGCCAAAATAACAAGTCAAACTGGTCGCTTGCCATGTAGCTACAATGGGACTACATTTTAGACATGAGCAAAACCGCCACCATCCGCACTCGCATTGAACCGGGCCTAAAAAGTGAGGTCGAGGGCATTCTATCGGAGTTGGGACTGACCGCCTCGGAAACCGTGCAACTGCTATATCGGCAGATCAAATTGCAGCGCGGGCTGCCCTTTGATGTGCGGATTCCGAACGCTTTGACCACCCGCACCTTGAATGCGAGCAAGGCGGGCAAGAATGTGAAGCGTTTCGGCAGCAAAAAAGAACTCTACGCTGATCTGGGTCTGTGAGAACAATCAGCCGGACCAGCCAGTTCAAGAAAGACGTCAAACTCGCCGAAAAGCGGGGCAAAGACCTGTCGAAACTGCGAAGTGTGTTGGCTGTGCTGATTGCCGGCCAGCCATTGCCGGCTGAATAAAAAGATCATCCGTTGCGGGGTAATTTTGCGGGGAGCCGAGACTGTCACCTTGAACCAGACTGGTTGCTCATCTACACGCTTACGGAAAATGACTCCCATGTCCGGCTGGAACGCACCGGCACCCACAGCGATTTATTTCGGTGACGGCGGTTTGTTGGTCGCCCCTAATTTTGAAATCGTGGATTACCACTAGACGATTATGAAAAACAAGCGGCTGGCCAACATCACGCCGGGTGAAATCCTGGAAGAGGATTTTTTGATGTCACCGGTCGGATCAAAACCAGCCAGGCAGGGTCGAATCAAAACCAGCCAGTCTGAGGTGAGTTGTTTATAGCAGTTTGGTTTTTGGTTTCAAGAGATTTGGCAGCGAGTTAGAACGAGCAGGGAGCGCGTCTTCGAGCCTTAGCTC
>CANJXF010000096.1 GCA_947478865.1 Verrucomicrobiales bacterium
ATTCCTGCCATCGGCAATTCTCGACGTTTCTTAAGTTTCCTGCAAGATGTTGCGCGCAGCTCGGTGTTCTCCGAGCCGCTGCCAACCTCTGCGTCACCTGCCGCATTCTTCCCCCCGACATCATTACCCACTACAAACGTCGAGGAACCGATGAAGAGATTATTGTCCGAGGAGATGGTTTTAACGAAGCCAATGCTGGAGGTGCTGGGGGAAAAATTCCGGACAATGACCTGGTTGGCAACGCGGCTGACTTTGCCGAGTTTGATCATCCAGTTCTTGTCTGAGAAGTTAAGTTCGCAGATTCTGACAGCCTTGCTTCCGTTCATAGGATTCCTCGCATTACAGCTGGCAAAGCCAGATGAGTTAAAAGTGAGAACCCCGACAGTATGTTTAGGATGTCCTTTAGAATCTATTAGGCAGAATACGCAATTTTATCCCCGAGAATGTCCTACGTAAGAATACGAATATACAAAAGGTTTTTGAGCGGAACGTAACTTTAAGTTTTGGATTTTCAGGTTCTTGATTTCACCGGAGCCATTCCGGAAACAATCCGCCTTGGCTCTTTTCTCCCCTAAGAAATCACGGAAGAGCGTTCGGGGAATTTGGAATGGGGAACAAGGAATCCCTGTCGCGCTAATACAATGGAACCGGCAGGCAAAAACCATCATCCCGGATGATTGATGATGGTCTGGTCGGCTTCTAGCATGTTAACGGTACGAAACGATTTTATGAAAACCCTTCAGTGCCTTCGACCTGTCAGCACGTTTAGCGCGCGAGGCGCTGGCGACGGGACCGATAGAAACTGGAACAAAAATCCTTCTGGCTCAAGTCGAGCCAGAGTACCGGGGTAACGGCCGACGCGGTTGGAACGGGGTTGGATTGTTTCACGTCGGTTCTCGTTAGGGTAACGGAGGTTCCGTTGTGATGACAGGAAGTGGGGCTGGAAAGGGGCGAGCGAGGGGGGCAGGGCGGGGTGTATAGGGAACGGGAAAGGAGCTCGATGGACGGTTTCAGGCACTGGGGATTGCCCATTCCCACTCCTTGGTCAATTCATCATAACGGACGCAGGCGGATGGGATTTGTTTCCATCCGCCTTTTTTATTCGTGGCTCAGGAAGTCGATCAGTCGTGCGTGTTTTGGAAAATTCTCGGCCATGCGCAGCGCCCTGACTAGGAGGGAACGAGCATGGAAGTGGATTGGGGCTTCTCTTGTGACGTTGGGAACAGCAGCGCATCGCAAGCTTTCGCGGAATTTTGGAGGTGCTTCAACATGGCTTTGGCAGCGTTATCGGAATGCTGACTCACGAGTTCATCGATAATTTGCATGTGGTCAACGAGCACCGATTTATAGGCCGGAAGGTGAAGGGTTTTTGGAATGAAAATGAAAACGTGATAGCGATGAATCTCCTCCTTCAGGCGCTGGTTGCCGCAAGCCTCAGCAATCAAGCCATGGAGGCGTTGATCAATCTTCGGCACTTCTGTGACCCACGCGGATGATTCACTGGAAAGGAGCTCCGAGGTTCTTGCGCCAATTTCCTGAAGTTGAGCTGGATTGAGTCGGGTGCAGGCCAGGCGGGTGGCTTCGGCCTCAAGCAGCGCTCTGACCGAGTAAAGTTCTTCGATCTGCTTTGGCCCAAATGGACGAACCACTGTTCCGCGATTGTGCTGGTTTTCGACGATGCCGAAGGATGCGAGTTCCTGCAAAGCTTCGCGCACAGGAGTTGCGCTGACTTCGAACCGTTCCGCTAATTTCTGATGGTTCAGCCAATCACCCGCCTTCATCTCTCCGCTAACAATGCCGTTGAGCAACGTCTCAAAAACCGCCTCGCGCAATGCCCGCTGGCGCACGGGCTTCAGCACAGATTCTGTCACATTGAAATTGGAAGGGAACGGAATTGGAATGCTTGAGATTGCTGAAGCTGACATGAACCGACTATGTGGAAGAGTTATTGGCAAAGTCAATAGACTCTTTGCCGCAGCCCGCGCCAAAGACGCTTCACTCCCTGCTTTGAGAGCAGTTTCAATTCGCTGCTCGATCAAGTCCCCTTGCAAAGTGCGATTAGTCCAAAGTTTTTAGGCCATCGACCACGCTCATCCGCGAAACTGCAATTGACGGAGCGAGGCTAGCCACAATTCCCAGGAGTGCTGCAATTAACGATGCCTGCCCGATAATTTTAGGAGTCACTTCAAAGGTGATGAAGATGCCATTGGTGAGCCTGGCGATGCTGATGTGAGAATAAGCCCACCACGCTCCGCCGACGCCGAGCAAGGCGCCCGCCATCGCCAGGCCAAAGCTTTCGGCGAGGATAAAGCCGCACAATTCATGGCGGCGAAAACCGATCGCCTTTAACACGGCGAGCTCCCGGAAGCGTTCGCGGATGGCCATGCTCATGGTGCTCGCAGAAACCAGGAGCAGCGTGAAAACGACGACGGAACAGATCGAGCGCACCAGGATTTTGATGTTGCCCCACATCGACACCATGCTCATCTGGAATGCGCGCTCGGTTTCGGCGCGCACTTCGGCCGAGGTGTTCGCAAACGCTTTGTCAATTTTCGCGAGAATCTCCGTCATGTTGTCGATCGATTTGGCTTTGACCCACCAGGTGCCGACCATCCCCTGGCTGCCGCAGGCTTCATCCAGGTATTTGTGATGGAAAAAAACGTTTCGGTCATCGATCGTGCCCCAATAAATCCCGGCCACGGTGAGTTCCAGATCGCACGGCCAGATTGTTCCGGTGAACGGAAGTTTATCGCCGACTTTGATTTTATATTTCTGCGCTGTGAGTTTACCGACGATGCACGTTGTCTGGTTCTTGAGAAAATTATCGAGTTCGCCCGGGCCGAGTTTCGCCTCGCCGAGCAGATATTTGTAGGTCGCCGGATCAAACGCGAATTGCGCAAAGAGAGTGGCATCTTCGTTGCGGAATTTTCCGCCGTACCAGGTAAACGGCGTGACCGCTTCAACTCCCGGAATCCGCTCGATCACGCCGCGTTGTCGCGCTGGCAGCAGATTGGCTAGAGAAATTTTATTGCGAACCACAATTCGCGATGCGGCGCCGATGTCTTCAGGCGGAACCGTGATTTCTCGCATCGCCACCAGCAGGGTGACAAATAGAAACAAACTTACGGCGACGCTCAGGATGGAGAGCGCGGCGCGGCGGCGGTTGCGCAATGCATTTTTCCAAATGAACGACGCGGCCGTCATTTAAATCGTCAGTTCGCCTTTTTCCAGATGAATGGCGCGAGAACCGAATGCGGCGGCTTTCGGATCGTGCGTCACCATGATGACCGTTTTTCCAGCGGTCTGGCTGAGGGATTGGAGAATGCTCAGAACTTCCTGCGCCGAATTGGAATCGAGGTTTCCGGTCGGCTCATCGGCCACGACCAGGCTGGGATCAGTGACGAGTGCGCGAGCGATGGCCACACGTTGTTCCTGTCCGCCGGAAAGTTGTTTCGGCAAATGATGAGCGCGATCGGAAAGCCCGACGAGGTCGAGCGCGACGTTGACCTGTCGCCGGCGTTCGCTCCGGCTCAGTCGCGTCAGCAAAAGGGGCAGCTCGACATTTTCAAACGCGGTGAGCACCGGGATCAAATTAAACGTTTGAAAAACGAAACCGACGTTTCGATTTCGCCAGTCGGCCAGCGCGGATTCGTCGAGTTGCGCGAGGTCAATGTCCTGCACGCGACATTCGCCGCTGGTCGGTCGATCGATTCCAGCGATGATGTGCAGTAGCGTCGATTTCCCGGAGCCGGAGGGCCCCATCAAGGTCAGGAATTCGCCGCTGCTGATTTCGAGCGAAACGCCGTTCAGCGCGGTGACGTTGATTTCCCCTTGACGATAAACCTTCGAGAGGTTGCGGATGGTGACGACGCGTTGGTTCATGCAAGGCGGGCGAAGGGCCGGGGATTATTTCACGAAGTTGTGCAGCTTAAGCCAATACAAACAATCCTGCGCCCAAGGATGCAGATTGTTTGGCTCGTAACTGCGGCTGCCGAGTCCCATCCCGTGTTTGCCCTTTTCGTAGATGTGCAAATCGACTGGAACTTTGTTTTTCAAAAGCGCCTGGGCAAAAGCGAGGCTGTTTTCGGGCGGCACGCCGTTATCTTCCGCAGTGTGGAATAGAAAGCAGGGAGGCGTTTGCGGTGTCACTTGCAGTTCGTTGGAAAGAAATTTGACGAGGTCCGGGGAAGGATTTTCGCCGAGTAAATTTTTCCTCGAACCAGCGTGGCCGCCTTCGCCCAGCGTGATTACGGGGTAACACAGAATTCCCAGGTCAGGCCGACTGCTGGCGCGCTCGATTGGATCCTCCGCGCTGCGGTTGCCCGCATCAAAGTGGGTGAGCAAGGTCGAGGCAAGGTGTCCACCCGCGGATGAACCCATGACTCCGATTCGTTTGGGATCGAGTTTCCAGTCAGCGGCGTTGGCGCGAACGGTGCGCATGGCGCGTGCAACGTCCTGCAACATGACCGGGTGACGGTAACCAGCGGAGCCGAGGCGGTATTTCAAAACAAAACCGGTCACGCCATGATCGCGAAGCCACATTGCGTAAACCTCTCCCTCGTGCGGAGCGAGGCCGCCATAGCCTCCTCCGGGACAAATGATCATCGCCGCGCCGGTGGCTGATTCCGCTTTCGGCAAAAACGCCGTGAGCGTGGGAATATCTTTATCTTCCTTGCCCAAGGCTCCCGGAGCGCCGGAAGGCCAAAGCGGAGTTGGGTTGGTCGATTGGGCAACGCCTACCGCGACGAAGAAAGTTGAAATCAAAGTGCAGATGATTCGTTTCATAGATGATTGAACTATAGCCAGAGCCCAAAATGTTTCACGAATTATTCAGAGCCGTTTTTCTCCAGACGCATGCGTCGAGACAAAGCTGAATTGTTTCAGAAAGATTGTTTGTGTCCGGATGAGGAAAATATTGTTCGTGATGAGCGAGGCAGCGAAATGAAGTCTAAATCAGCTTTTTATACTTCTTATCTTCCGCCAGTTTTTTGACGAGGTCTTTAATTTTCTGCGACTGGCTTTTGTGAGCGAGCAGGGTGGCGTCGTCGGTTTGGACGAGAATGGAGTCGCTCAATCCGACCACGGCGATCGGCGTCCGGTTCTTGGTGCGCGCATCGAAGATGATATTTCGCGCGGCATCGACATGAATGAAGTCGCCGACGGCGCAATTGCCTTCCGCATCTGGTTTCAAATGGCGCGCCAAAGCGTTCCAGGAACCGAGGTCGTCCCAATCGAAAGAACCATCGGCCACCACGACGTTTTGCGCGTGTTCCATCAGGGCAAAGTCGATTGAGATTTTTTTGATCTCGGGATATTCCTTGGCCAAAACCTTTTCAAGCTTTGGAGTTCCAGCGGCTTTGAACCAGCGCTGGCAGGCGGCGGCCATTTCCGGTTGATGTTTCTCCAGGCCCTGCGTGATCGTGACGAAGGACCAGACAAACATCCCCGCATTCCACCGGTATTTTCCGCTGTTCACATAATCCGCCGCGCGTTCGTAAGATGGCTTCTCGACGAACTGTTCGGCTTTGAAAAAGGTTGTCTTGTAAGGTTTGACCCCGGCCGGCGGCGGCAAGGCGTTGCCGGTGCGAATGTAGCCGTAACCGGTCGCCGGCTCCGTCGGCTTGATTCCAATGGTGACAATCACCTGTCCGCGGCTTGCGAGATCGAATGCATCCCCGAGAACTTGCTGGAATTTTTTTTCTTCAGGAATGACGTGGTCGGCGGGAAGCACCGCCATGACCGCCTTCGTGGAGCGTTGTCCAACAACCGCCGCACCCAGGGCGACGGCGGCGCAGGTGTCGCGGCCAATCGGTTCGCCGATGACATTTCCTTTGGGCAACTTGGGCAGCTGTTTGCGGACTGCATCCGCCTGCACGGCATTTGTGATAATGAAGATATTTTTCAGCGGCACCAGCGGCAGAACGCGCTCCACGGCTTGTTGCAGGAATGATTTTCCGCCGAGCAGCGTGATCAGTTGCTTGGGCGTTTTCTCGCGGCTCACGGGCCAAAAGCGTTCGCCTTTTCCGCCTGCCATGATGATCACGAATCGGTCGTTGAGGTTGGGTTTGGTTTTCATCTCAGTTACTTTTTGATCGCGGTCGCCAGTGATTTTACAAATTCCGAAACGCGCGGAACCAAATCAGAACTGCGGCCGTGTTGCGCAATTTGATTCACGACGGCGCTGCCGACGACGATGGCTTCAGCGAAGCCGGCGACGGTTTTGGCCTGTTCGGGATTGGAAATGCCAAAACCGACGGCGATGGGCAAATCGGTGTGCGCGCGAATCTTCGCCGTCATTTGCGCGATCGTGTCGGAAATTTCCGACTGCATTCCGGTGACGCCAATGCGCGAAACGTAATAAATGAAACCGGTGCCGCGTTTGACGATGAGCTCAATCCGTTCATCGGGCGTGGTCGGGGCGATGAGGTAGATGTTGCACATGCCCGCCTCCGCCATCATGGCTTCGTAGTTCTCGGATTCTTCCGGCGGCAAATCGAGCACGAGCAATCCGTCCACGCCAGATTGAGCGGCGTCGTCGATAAACTTTTTTACTCCGTAGCGATGAAGCAAATTGAAATAAACGTAGAAGACGATGGGGATTTGCGAGCTTTGTCGAATGGCGGCAACGGTCTGCAAAAGCTTGGATGGAGTGGTGCCCGAGGCCAGCCCGCGTTGCGCGGCCAATTGATTCACCAAGCCGTCGGCGAGCGGATCGCTGAATGGAACGCCGAGTTCCAGAATGTCCACGCCCGCTTTGTCGAAGGCGAGAGCCAGCTCCTGAGTGGCCGCTAAATCTGGATCTCCCGCGCCGATGTAAACGACGAAACCTTTCTGTGATTCCTTTTTGAGCTGGGCAAAACGTTGCGTGATCCGATTCATTGGCGGCGAGAATGCCAACAAGCCCAGCGAGTGTCTAGAGTCGAGAGGAGGCGGGCGAACAAGAGAACGAGAGCGCCGAGCAGAGCAGTTTTTGAAATAGTACCTTCATCTTTTTCGAGTTAGACAAAGAACTCAAATCAACGAACCGCCAACTCGCGTAAATCCTCCGGGGATTGGGCCTGGTCGATCAGTTGCGCGTAATGGGAGATTTGTGTCGGCGAAAATAAATCCATCAGCGAAATCCTGATCGGCCTGCCGCTGCCTTGAAGGGTCACGTGATCCCATTGGGCGGAGAGAATGTCGTTGCGGAATTTTTGCACGCATTTCCCGCGGATTAAAGCGCGAGTCGTGGAGGGCGGGCCGCAAATGGCCGCGCGGACCGCCCCTTCCGTGGGGACGCGCTCAAAAGCGCCCGCGTCTTCCAGGCCGTAGAACAGGCCTTCCTGGCAATCAAGCCGATGATACTCGAGGTCCAGGCTCTGCAGCCACGGATCGTCATCGCTGAGGTTTTGCGCGGTTTGGAATTCCCGGATCAATGCGAGTTTGGCGACCCAATCGAGCCGATTGCGGCAGCGCATGAAATCGGTTTCCAAATCGTCGAGCACGGTCTGCCAATCAGCGACCAGCTGTGCTTTGGCGGGATCAGATAAATCGCAGAGTTCGCGGACGGCTTGCAGGAATTCTCGCTGGACCGTCACAGCGGTTGAGGCTCGCGAATCCTGCAAACGAAGTTCCCAGCGAAATTGGGTGTCGCGCGAAATCGCAGGCAACGCGCTGAGCGGATCGATCAGGATCGGATAAGCGCGCTTTGGAAATCGGGTGATCGCTTCGAGCACCAGCGCGGTGGCGCCGACCTTCAAGCGGGTCGCGAACGTGGACATATTGGCGTCGCCAATGATGACGTGAAAGCGGCGATATAAATGCGGGTCGGCATGGGGCTCGTCGCGCGTGTTGATCAGCGGGCGCCGTTGCATCGTGTCCACGCTTTGAAGTTCGCTGAAGAAATCGCTGCGTTGCGCAATTTGGAAGCCGTGCGAAACAAATCTGTCTTCCGCTTCAATGGCGAATTTTCCTGCGCCGGCAAAGATTTGGCGGGTCACGAGAAACGCTTGAATACTTTGCGCCAGCCGTTCCCACGGCAAGGAGCGCGGCAGCAGATAGTTTTCGTGGCATCCGTAGCTGTGCCCGCGAAAGTCGGTGTTGTTTTTATAGAGCCGCACGGTGTCGCCGCGTTCCTCGGAAAGCTTCTGCGCACACCTCATGAGGATTCGTTCTCCGGCACGATCTTGCGCAATCAGCTCATCGAGGGTGCTGCATTCCGGCGTGCAATATTCCGGGTGCGCGTGGTCGTTGTAAAAGCGTGCGCCGTTCCCGAGAACCAGATCGCTTTTGATTTCCACAAAGCTGAGTTCGCGTTGCGTGTCTTGTTCGAAGTAGTGGGCCTCGTCGGTGTCCTGCCGCAATTCATTCACGTGAAACCCGCGCATGTCCGCATGGGGATCTTCGCTCGCGTAATCCCAGCGCATTCGCACGCCGGGTTCGGTTGCGCTGCGGACCAGCGCGATTGATTCCGCGACCACATCCAGATGCTCGGCATTGTCGCGAGCGATGCCGATCTCCGTTTCAATCCCGAATAGGATGGTCATAGTTTGGCGTGAGCGTGGGGAAAGATGGGCGCGCGTTTAGACGATTCCTTTTCCCATCGAATCCGGTTTTTGCGGGCGAATCGGGCCGAGTTTAATCACATTTTCCGGATCGAAATCGGTCAGCTTGAGCCAATCTTCGGTGATGTCCGTCGGCGGGAAGAGATCGTTCTCCGCATATTCCTTCCGCAGTGCTGCAAACAAATCTTCCCTCGTCAAATGGGTTTCCTTGTTGGTGTCGATCGATCGTTTGATGGCCAGGCTCTTGGCCCGTTCCACGACGGCTGCGATGATTGCTCCGCTCGCCAAATCGCCGCGATAAAGAAAATCTTTCTTGCCGCTGCGATAGACGATTTCCAGAAACTGGTTTTCGGGACTGTGGGCGTAATGCGCTTCGGTAATGGCGCGGGCTAATTCCTCTTTCGGCTCCGCGAGCGGCAAGGATTCGCGCAGATAGATTCCGTAAATTTTTTGCGCGCCGGCTTTGTCTGGTCGGGTCACCTTTATTTTCCGATCAATCCGTCCGGGCCGCAGAATCGCCGGGTCAATCAGGTCCGCGCGATTGGAGGCAAGAATCACGACGACGTTGTTGAGCGGTTCGATTCCGTCCATTTCCGTGCAGAACATGGGAACGAGCGTGCTCAAAATGCTGGAGTAACGGCCGGCCCGGCGCGTGCCCAAGATGGATTCCGCCTCGTCGATGAAAAGAAACGCGAGCGCCCCGTCGCTGGCCCGTTCGCGGCACTGGGCAAATAGATCGCGCACCTGCCGCTCGGATTCGCCAACCCACATGTTGAGAATTTCGGGTCCTTTGACATGCAGGAAAAACTCCGGATGATCGACGCCCGTTTGCTCTTTGATCTGATGGCGAAGGTTATAGGCAGTGGCTTTGCCCAACAACGTTTTGCCACAGCCTGGCGGGCCATGGAGAAGAAAACCCTTTGGAACCGTATGCTGAAAACGCTTGAACAAATCGCGATGCAGAAATGGAAGTTCGATGGTGTCGCGGATCGCTTGCACCGCTTCATCCTGGCCGCCGACCGATGACCAGGGCAGGTCATTTACCGTCTCCAGCGAGCGTTCAATCCTTTTGCCCATGCCGATGACCTCGAGCGCCACGCGCTGATTGCCGTCGAGGCGGATATCCATTCCGGACTTCAACTTTTCTTTCGCCAAAAGTGAGGAGCGCAAAATGACGAGCGGCGCCAGACCGGATTCCTGCCCGATGCGCAGCCGGCCGTCGGAAAGTAATTCGTCGATGCGGACAATCGGCCCGTTGCGTTCGAAGCCGAGGCCTTGCACAACGGCGAAGGCTTCGTTGCACAGCACGCGCTGGCCGATTTGCAGGCTGGGCAATGGAATCTGCGGATCGATCCGGCAAACATAGTCCGACCCGCCGACGCAGACATGCGCTTTGTCCGGCTCGATCGCCATCAAAAAAGTTCCCACGCGAAAGGCCGGCGAGCGAAGTTTCTCGACGATGGCGTCGAGCTTTTCGATCGCCTGGCGCGCTTGCTCGTTGACCTCTTCCAGCTCGGAAATCCGGTCGCGCAAATAAATCAAATCAAGAATGGAGGTATGGCGCGCTGGCAGTTTTTGCACGATCAGATCGACGATTTGCAAGGTCGAGAGAGTCTCCAATTGTTCGTGAGAAAGGAGCTGGTCGAGCGGCGATGGCTCGGAATGATCCTGGATTGAGTCTGCTCCCTTGCGCGCTGCCGGCTTTTTTTTCTGTTCAGCCATGCCCGAAGTTAAATCGAATTTTTTGTTTTGCAAACTAGGGTGATTGCCGGAAATGCCTCTGCAGAAACGCTGTCGGGCTCTCGGAGAAAATCCCCGTTTCGCCGCGCCGATTCTCCGGGCGCCAGCGCCAAGCCGGTTTGCGGCTCAGGTTTTGCCGCAGCCAATTTTGCGAAGCGGCGCTGATTTATCGGCGGGCGTAATGGGTGTATTGATAAACCTCAGCGCTGTCATGGCGTGATCCAATTCGCCAGGGAGGTGGGGCTGTCTTGTTATTTATGCGAACCCATTTGCTTAGTCGTTTCGCCAACCGCATCTCCGCGCTTTCATTTGCGACGATGCTCCTGGGTCTCTTCGCTCGGCCGGTCCACGCTGCCGACGGTCCGCATCGCGCTTTGGACACGACCAGCCCGAACCTGTTCTGGTTTACGAGCGAAACCTATTACGTCGATGAGGATGCGTCGAACGCCGAGATCACGGTCGGGTTCAGCCCGGGGGACCGAAGCTGGAGTGGTTCCGTCGATTACACAGTCAGCAATGGAACGGCGATCGGCGGCGAAGATTTCACCGCGGTGAGCGGCACGTTGCATTTTTCAGGTCCCGGCACAGCCATTCCTAAAATCATCATTCCGATTACGATGGATAATCTCTGTGAAGGCGACGAGACGGTGCAGCTGCTTCTGTCGAGCCCGGACGCAATCCTCACCAGGAGCAAAGCGCTTTTGGTGATTATTGATCGGCCGAGAATCAAGATCATCCCAGCCGCCGGGCAGGCGATCGTGATCTCATGGCCCTCGGATTATGCCGGTTTTGTTTTGGAAAAGAATGAATCCATGATGGGCGGCAGCTGGTCGCCCGTGTCTTCACCCCCCGTGATCAGCGACGGTTCCTGCTGCGTCACGCAGGCTGCCTCCGGAGGTTCCGCCTTTTATCGGTTGCGCCGGATAACTTCGCCATAATTGAGGAAGTTGCCTCGCGGAACCAAGGCGGCATCCCACGACCAGGCTTTTGAAACTGAGCGCGATCGAAAGACTCTTTCTTGAGTCGCTGAAGGAACATGATTCCCGGATTTTAAGCTCGAATCCGGCGAAGCCATCGAGGGCACGGCGAGATTTAGCGCTGGCGGAATTGGTGAAATTACTTGCGCCGCGCGAAAGCCATTTGTAAGTTCCACGCTCGGTTGCACCCATAGCTCAATTGGATAGAGCATCTGACTACGGATCAGAAGGTTGGAAGTTCAACTCTTCCTGGGTGCACCACTTCTTAAACGGTTTCCGTCGGGTTCAATCCAGGGGAATTTATCTGAAATCGATCTATTGCCGCCCTTTTGTCGCCTCCCGATTCCCCTGAAGCAGGGCAAAGTGGGCGAACCTTTCGTCCCCACAGTGAGAATTGGCCCCTCAAAGATGCAGGCTTTCAATACTATTTCCGCGGTCAGGCCGCCCGGTTGAAGGATCTGGCGGAATGGATTTTGCCGGGGAGAGGCGGAAACCGGATGGATGCAACGGAACGCGAAAGAGTTGCAACGACATTTTCCTCCACCGTTCGTGGCGGCATGATGTTTTTCGTGGCAAGGGGCCCCGAGCGCACGCCGTTGGGGATGATTTCAAAAAACGCGGGGACATTTTGCTCAGATCGCGCTTGCTTGCGCAGGTTTTCCGGCTTGGGTGTTGCCTTTGAAACGCATTGAAATAATCTGGCGCGCAACAGCATACGGGAAAAATGGATTATGATCTGGACCGCCCCATCTGAAACGAACGCCGCCGAGCCGGCCGCGCCTGCATTCACAACCGCTCATGGCTCGCACTAAACCCAGCGGCAACTCCGCCCAATCCACCGCCACCATCGGCTTGGAGTCCCGCGTCTGCGGGATCTGGCTCACTACTCTCTGACCATGGCTCGCAAACCACCCAGCAACAACAGCACCGCCACCATCGGCTTCGAGGCGAAGCTCTGGCTCACCGCCGACAAGCTCCGCAACAACATGGACGCTGCTGAGTATAAGCACGTCGTCCTCGGCCTCATCTTCCTCAAATACATCTCCGACACCTTCGAGGAACACCGCGCCAAACTCCTCGCCGGACAGGGCGACTACGCGGGGGCCAATGCCGAAGACCCTGACGAATACAAAGCCGAGAACGTCTTCTGGGTGCCCGCCGATGCCCGCTGGTCCCACCTCCAGGCCAGCGCCAAGCAACCCACCATCGGCAAGACCGTGGACGACGCCATGGTCGCCATCGAGCGCGACAACCCGCGCCTCAAGGGCGTCCTGCCGAAGGACTACGCCCGCCCCGGCCTCGACAAACAGCGCCTCGGCGAACTCATCGACGTCATCGCCACCATCGAACTCACCGCCGCCAGCGAGGGCGAGAAGACCCACCGCTCCGTCGATCTGCTAGGCCGCGTGTATGAGTATTTCCTCACCCGCTTCGCCAGCGCCGAGGGCAAGAACGGCGGCCAGTTCTACACCCCGTCCTGCGTCGTGCGCTGCCTCGTCGAGATGCTCGCCCCCTACAAAGGCCGCATCTACGACCCC
>CANJXF010000097.1 GCA_947478865.1 Verrucomicrobiales bacterium
TGTTACCTACGCACGCTTTCCAGGCGTGTGCCTTAAACCACTCAGCCATCTCTCCACCGAGTTATCGGCAATTTGAAGGAGTCCTCCCTTCGGTGCAATGTTTTTCACGGCAAACACCATCCTTTCCAAGGCTTTTCGCCTTGTGAATATAATGAAAACTAAACCGTCCATTGAGATGACTAATACAAAGGAAAACTTTGAAGACTGAGCCGATTTGACGTAAATTAAACCAAGATTTCCTGAGGTTACATCAACCAAATGAACACGAATCTTACAAAGAATTGGAGATGGTTGCTGGCAGTTGGCAGCACCCTGCTTTTTCTGGGTTGTCTCGACGAAACCAACGGAACGAATGCAGCTCCAGATACCTCGGCGGTGGTGGAATCCGCAGCGCCCCAACCGGATTCCAGCGAACGCGAACC
This sequence comes from Verrucomicrobiales bacterium, assembly GCA_947478865.1. Taxonomy (GTDB): domain Bacteria; phylum Verrucomicrobiota; class Verrucomicrobiia; order Limisphaerales; family CANJXF01; genus CANJXF01. Next base: position 423 of record CANJXF010000097.1, read on the forward strand.
CTCGGCGCCATTGCGCGACATGATTCCGCCGGCCGACCTTTCACCGGGCGTTGCTGAAGTCGTGAAGTTGATTCAATCCGGCGTTGGCGAAGAGGTTCTCCTGGCCTATCTGGAGAAATCAGGACACGAATTCAATCCCACGGTGGATGAAATTGTTTATCTCAAGGATTTAGGTCTATCGGAAACGGTTCTCGCCACTTTGGTTCGGGAAGGAAAATCAAAAACGGCAACTGCCAGGGCGCCGGAGGAAAAGCCGGCGGCGGAAACCAATCTGGCCTGGCCGGCGACCAATGCTCCGCCCGCGCCGAGCATGGCTGAGGGAACCGCGCCCTCCTACTCGGTCGAAGCGGCACCTGGCTACAGCGAATCAGCAACCACCGCCCCGCCCCAGCAGGTGACGATCAACTATTTTGAACAAAGCCTCGCTCCTTACGGCAGATGGATTGAAGTGGCCGATTATGGACGCTGCTGGCAGCCGACCGTGGTTGCGATCAACCCCAGCTGGCGGCCCTACGGAGATCGAGGCCGCTGGATTTACACCACGGCGGGATGGTATTGGCAGTCTGATTATTCGTGGGGTTGGGCACCGTTTCACTATGGCCGCTGGTATTGCGATAACCGTGCCGGCTGGGTTTGGTTCCCGGGTTCGGTGTGGGCTCCATCCTGGGTAAGCTGGCGTTACACCGATTCATACTGTGGCTGGGCACCGTTGCCGCCCACCGCTTATTACGATGGATTTGGATTCCGCTATCACAATTCGCGGGTTGGATTCGGCTTTGATTTTGGTTTGCACGACGACTTTTATACGTTCGTTCCGACCAGCCGTTTTTGCGATCGCTATCCGTATCGTTATTACCTGCCCCGCTCGCGCGCGAAGGAAGTTTACCAGCACAGTGTCGTTGCCAATCACTATCGAAGAGGCAACGACCACACGGTGATCAATGAAGGAATCGGGCGAAATCGAATTGCTGAAGTGACCCGCACGGCGATTCGACCGGTTCCGTTGCGCGATCTGCCAACCACCACAACCCCAGTTGGGCGAGCGGAACGTTTGGAGGGCAACAGCCTGACCGTCTTCAGGCCAAGTCCCGCGGCGCAAGCCATGTTGGCGCGCCGGTCGATTGGAACTCGCACGATTTTCCCGACTCAAACAACGCCTAACCCTCAAACCCCTTCGCCCAGCTCGTTACCAGGCAGCGGGCCGCAGGATCGAATTCTTTTGACGCAACCTTCGCGAAGCCAAACGACTGCTCCGAACACGACGCAGAATCAGCAGCCTGCGACTGCAACCACTCCATTCCGATCAACTGGACAGACCTTTTTAAGAAATCCGAATCCGAGCGAAACGCGTAGTTCGCAACCGGCAAATCAAGAGCACGCATCGGCCAGCGCGAATGCAGGCAAACCTTCAGCAACGGCAAGTCCTCGTGCGACACCAACACCTCAAGAAACCAGCCCTCGCCGCAGTGGCTCCACGACCTTGCGGCAGTTGCCGACGCAGGCGCCGCAGGAACGGAGCAGAAGCTTCGGTGGTTCGGCTGGAAACGTGGCGCCATCGCCGAATTTCCCAACGGCGCCCAGCAGCTCGGCTCCCATTACGCGATCGCAACCCGGCAATCCACCGGTGCAGCGGGAACAGCCAGTAGTCCGGGAAACGCGGCGACAGGAGGTGCCTTCACGCGACAGCGGAACGCAGCCCTTTTTGCGTTCCCTTCCTTCGCAGCCCCAGGCCGCGCCAATTCAACGACAGCCGACGTTCACTGCGCCACCGGTCCGGAGTGTTCCCTCGGTTCCAAACACTGTAGAGCGGCCGCCAACCTTGTCGGCTCCTGCGACCCCGGCTCCGTCCTATCGCGCGCAACCCCCTTCCTCCACGCGCGAAGCGGAACGAAGCGGTCGGTTTGATCGCAGGGGGAGTTGATTTTCAGAGCACCAAGCGGCGCGCGTTTTCAGCTGAAATTGCTTTCCTCGTGGATTCATCCAGGACGGATTCCTTCAACTTGAGCAACGCGGATTCGAAATAAAACAGCGGCGCGTGCGATCCAAAAAGAAGTTTCCGCGCGTAAATTTGCTCGATCAGTTTTCCAATTCCGCCCAAGCCCTCCAAGCAGGCCGTTTCGAAAAACACCTGTTCGTTGGCGACCAGTCGAAGCAGCAAGTCTCCTCGGATTACCTGAAGGGAATTGAGTAACACCAAGCGGATTCCAGGCTTCTGTTTTATCAATTCGGGAAGTGGACCTAAATCGACGGGCGCAATTTGCAGGAGCGGATGCTGAGTTCGTTTGTCTTCCATGAGAACAGCCAATTGCACAATCAACCCGCGGTCCGCTGCCGCCGCGAGCAACTTGGCAAAAATGGGTTCGCCCAACCGGTAGCCGTGATAATTGGGATGCAGACGAATTCCCCGCATCTTGTGGACTTCATGGCAGCGGCGCAAATCTTCCTCCCAATCGGGAAGGGTCGGATTGATCGAGCCAAATGGAAGAAGGATGCCACGACCGTGCGCATGGCATTCTTCGGCAAGCCGCGCGTTGGCGCTGGAAATATCTTTGTGCAGCAATCCGTCGAATGTTCCCGCCCACGCCTGCACGACATGGTGTTCACGAAGCTTGTTCACCAGTGCGGACGTCTCGTCTCCACGCAATCGGCGAAACGGCCAGCGCGACAGAGTCACATTCACGTCGATTAGGCCGGTCACAGGCTGACTCCTTTCAATTTCAAAATCGGCAGAATCATGCGGCGAAGATTTTCGCCGAGAATAAGTTTTCGCGCCGACTCGGGAATATCCGCCCCGAAGACTTTGCCGAGTTGAGAGGCGAAGCTGCGCCCGCCCGCGTCGCTGCCGTAAATGATTCGTTCCGCGCCCAATTCGCGCAACGCCATCTCGGTCACGCCCGCCGTTGGATCAAACCCGGCGAGATCAACGGAAACATTTTTGTGCGGACGAATCGCGCGAATCCCCTTTTCCCAATCGCCTCCGGTGTGGCCACAAATCAGCGGGACATTGGGATGTCGACCCGCGAGCGCGGCCATATCGAGCGGAGTCGATTCGTTGCCCAGGTTTCCTTCAACTTTGAACCAGGTGTGCTGAAAAATAACGGCTTTCATGTCCGCAGCGCGCTCGACGATCGAATCGAGTTCCGACGCGCTGCATCGATGCGCGGTCCAGAGTTTGACGCCAACCATCGGGCCATCCCGCACGCAGCGGTCCAATTCCGCCAGGCTTTCCTTCACGTATTTAGGATTCAGATACGCAAACCCAAAGGCGCGATGATGCCAATGACTTAGCGCTTGGATGACCTCGTCATTCTGTTGGCGGAAGTCCTCCGGTTTCGGGTCGCTGGACCAGTGCATGCCCATGTAAACGCAAATTCGCTCGATGCCCATGCGGTTGGCAAATTCGATGAGTTGCGCCATGCGCTCATCCGGCGTGCGACCGGAAACACCGGACAAATGGCAGTGTAAATCCCAGATCATCGTTCTTTTTTCAGGCTCTCAATCATAATCCTAAACTGAATCGTAATTCTCGTTCATGAGGGAAGATCGATTATGATTACGACGAAGATTAAGAAACCGTAAGCTAAATTCGTTTTGACGCGCTCAGATTAAATCGACTGATGCCCTGCGCATGCGCCAAGGCCAGGGCAAGGGCGTCGGCGGCGTCCGGTGCGGGGGGTTCCGACAGATGCAACATGCGCTGCACCATTTTCGCCACCGCCAATTTCTGAGCTGCGCCGTAACCGACGATCGCCTGCTTCACCTTGCGCGGCGAAATTTCAAAAATATCCAAACCCGCCTCGCCAACCGCCACCAGCGCCGCGCCGCGTGCTTCGCCCATGGTCAGCGCCGTCTGTAAATTTTGCGCGAAGAAAAGTCCTTCAATCGCGCAAACCGTCGCTTGATGTTGCTTGAGAACATCACGGAGGGTGTGCGCAATTTTCACGAGGCAACGCGAATGCTCCCAGCTCTGTGGACAGGAAATGGTTCCTTGCGCCAGCGTTTCCGGGAACGGTTTGGCGAGGCGAATCACGCCGTAACCCGTTCCGCGCAGCGAAGGATCAATGCCGATGATAATTTCGTGCAATCGCGCCGGCTTGAAACCGCTTTCGATAATGGGTGTTGACGCTTTTACAGAGCGGGACGGGCTCTTCAGCCGATTTTTCATCTGCTCAAATTGTTGCGGAGTAACGCCCATCGGGCGAAGTCTGCCAAAGCGGCGAGAAGTGCAAAAGAAGAAATGGGTAATTCTAAACGGATTAAGCACGGCAAAAACGCAAGACACTTGAGAGCCAACCGGCTAGGATTTTTCGAAGCGTAATCAACTGAATTGAAAAACCTGGCGCTCTTCCGTGCGGCAGATGTCCACGCAAGCGCGCCTTTATCAAGGCCATGAAGAAAATTAGCAGATACGTAGCGGCCTGGCTGGGGGGAGCACTCCTCTCCGCCCATGCCCTGGTCGCGGCGGGCAGTCCGTTGAATGTCGTGTTTATCCTGGCGGACGATCTGGGCTGGGCAGATTTGGGATGCTATGGCGCCGACCTGCATGAGACTCCGAATTTGGACAAGTTGGCCCGTGACGGTGTTCGCTTCACCCAGGCCTATGCCATGTCCGTCTGTTCGCCCACGCGAGCCTCGATTCTCACGGGTAAACACGCCGCCCGCCTCCACATGACCACTTGGCGGGAGGCAGCCGCCTCTCCCGCCGCGCAAGATAAGCCGCTTCTTCCGGCTCCCGCCATAACGGACCTGCCTCGCGCTGAAAAAAATCTCGCGACCGCTCTAAAAGCCGCCGGCTATCTCGCCATGCATGTGGGCAAGTGGCATTTGGGCGATGCTGACCATTCTCCGGAAAGCCTCGGGTTTGATATCAACATCGGCGGCACACATTGGGGTGCACCAACAACCTACTTCCATCCTTTCAGCGGAACGAACGGTAGATCGGGCGAGTTCCGCTACGTCCCTGGCCTTGGCCTGGGCAAAGCTGATGACTATTTGACCGACCGCCTGACCGATGAAGCGCTTAAACTCATCGACGAGGCTGGCAACCGGCCATTTTTTCTAAACCTCTGGCACCATAGCCCGCACACGCCAATTCAAGGAAAGCCGGAGCAAGTCGAATCCTATCACCGCAAACTCAAGCCCGGCCTGCATCACCAAAATCCCGACTACGCAGCGATGGTTCATTCGCTGGACGAGAATGTCGGGCGCATTTTGGATCGCCTCAAAGTGGGCGGGCTTGCGGATCGCACCCTGGTCATCTTCGCCTCCGACAATGGCGGTTACACAAACCCATTTCGCAATAAAGTTCCCACCGACAATTGGCCGCTGCGCTCTGGCAAAGGCTCGCTCTACGAAGGTGGCATCCGCGTGCCGCTGATCATTCGCCTGCCCGGCGTCACGCCGGCGGGAGCGACGTGCGACGAGCCAGTCCTATGCACCGATTTCTTCCCCACCATTCTTGAACTTTGCGGTCAACCCGCCGCAGGACAGGCAGCCGCAGTCACCACCTCGGACGGCATCAGCATTGTTCCGCTGTTGAAGAACCCGAAATCCCACCTTCAACGCGCGGACCTGTTTTTTCATTATCCGCACTACTACTTCAACACCACCCCTGTCAGCGCGATCCGGTCCGGCGATTGGAAACTGCTCGAGTATTTCGAGGACAATCACGCGGAGCTCTACAACCTCCGCAATGATCCCGGGGAAAGCATCAATCTCGCTTCGAAACAACCCGACCGCGCTGCGGAACTACGAAACCGTCTCCACGCATGGTGGAAGGAAGCCGAGGTTCCGTTGCCTCAGAAAAACCCAGCCTTTAACTCCGGCAAACCAAGTCACGCAAAATGATTTATTCCCATTTCGAGGATTCCGATTCATCTCGGGAAATCAGCAGATCCAACCAAACACCAAAATCTTCGGCAGCCTTAATTAAGGTCGCATTCGAGATTTTTCTGAAATATAGGATGGGTGTCATCCCATGAAACCAGATTCTCGTTCCAGCCAGCTCCGCTTTGGCACCGGTTTACTTTCTGGGTTCACGCGGGGAATTGAAATCCCGCTCGCTATATTTTCTCCAGCGCCAGCCGGATCCGCTCAGCGAAAACGGGCAGCTAAATCCCTGGTTTTCCTCCTCGCCCTTGCGACGACAGTTCGAGCTTCGTTGGGTGCGAGCAAGATTGATTTCAATCGCGAGATCCGCCCGATCTTTTCCGAGAACTGCTACGCCTGCCACGGTCCCGACCAGAATAAACGCAAGGCCGGCCTCCGGCTCGATCGACATGAGGAGCCGTTCAAAACTTTGGAGTCAGGAAAAGCTGCCATTATTCCCGGCGACGTCGGAAAAAGTGAGTTGATTCATCGCATCACCACGAGCGATGAAGACGATCGAATGCCGCCCGCGAAGTTTCCCAGGAAACTAACAAAGGCGCAGGTAGATACCCTCTCCCGCTGGGTCAAAGAGGGCGCCAACTGGAAGGGGCACTGGGCCTATCTCCCGCCGGAACGTCCTGAAATTCCGAAGGTCAAAAACAAATCGTGGCCGCGCAACGAAATCGATTTTTTCATTTTGTCGCGACTGGAAAAAGAAGGGCTGCGGCCTTCGCGTGAAGCAGATCGCGCAAAACTGATTCGCCGCGTGACGCTGGACCTGACCGGTCTTCCTCCGACCATTGAGCAGGTGAACACGTTCCTCGCCGACCAGAGCGCCGGTGCCTACGAAAAACTGGTCGACCGCCTCCTTGCCTCGCCGGAATTTGGCGAACGCATGGCGTTGTTCTGGCTCGATGTTGCGCGCTTTGCCGACACGAATGGCTATCACATCGACAACAATCGCGAGATTTGGAAATGGCGCGAATGGGTCATCAACGCCTTCAATAAGAACATGCCGTTCGACCAATTCACGATCGAGCAACTAGCCGGCGATTTGTTGCCGAATGCAACCATTGAACAAAAAATTGCGACTGGGTTTAATCGAAACGAAATGGTGAATTTCGAGGGCGGCGCGGATCCGAATGAATACCTGACGAAATATGTCGTGGGCCGCGTCGATACTACGTCGCGAACGTTTCTCGGCACCAGTTTTGCCTGCGCCGAATGTCACGATCACAAGTACGATCCGATTTCGCAGAAGGAATTTTATCAGTTCTACGCCTTCTTCAATACCATCGATGAACAAGGTCTCGATGGCCAAAAGGAATCGCCAGTCCCGCGCCTTTCGGTTCCTTCGCCCGAGCACGAAGCAGAACTGAAAAAAGCGGTCCAGGAGATTGCGGCGCTGGAAGCTGGGCTGAAAACGCTTTTGGAATCACCGAAACCGGAGGTCGATTCCGCGCAAGAAGCGTGGGAAAAGAAAATGAGCAACCACGCGCTGAATAGCTGGACAACTTTGATCCCGGAAAAATTTTCGGCGACCAGCGGAGCGACTTTCACGAAACTTCCCAGCAACGCTTTACTGCTGAGTGGAGCGAAGTCGGACAAAGACGTTTACGAGGTCAGTTTCAAAACCACGGAAAAGGAGATTACCGGATTGCGACTTGAAACCTTGACGCACGACTCGTTGCCGACAAAAGGCCCGGGGCGATTTGATAACAGCAACTTCGTCCTGACGGCGTTCGAAGCAGAGGCGAAGAATCCCGTCGCGAAAGACAAAGCCGAACTAGAACCGCTGCAGCTCGGCCTCTGGTTTTCCGCGGGTCCATTCAAAGCCGGTTCCGCTGAGGAAGCATTTGCAAAAAGTTTTTCGCCTGAGACGAAGGTTGACCTCGCTAAAAAAATCGACGGCGGAAAATTCGGCTGGGTGGAAAAAAAGAATTGGGCGGACGGCGCCGTTCACGACCTTGGGAATATCGAAAATTCCGCGACTTATCTTTACCGCACGATTTCGACAAAAGCGCCGCGGCAGATCGAAGTTTCTTTGGGCAGCGACGATGGAATCCAGCTTTGGATCAACGGGCAAAAAGCGTTCTCGAAAGATGTGGCGCGCGGCGCGGCGGCGGATCAGGACAAAGCGATTTTGGGTTTGGCCGCGGGCGAAAACAAACTGCTCGTCAAGATCAGCAATCGCACTGCCGGATCGAGTTATTATTTCAAAGTTCTCCGGGAATCGCTGGATCAATTTCCCATCACGTTTTCAACGGCAGTGGCCGATTTCAGCCAGAAAGATTTCGATGTCACCTTGGCACTGGACGGAAAAGACGACACAGGCTGGGCGATCCTGAATGAAAAGGGCGAGGCCGGAAGAGATCGCGAGGCATTCTTTATCCCACAGCAACCCTTTGGTTTTGATGCGGGCACCGAAATCAAAGTGCGAATGAAATTCGAATCGAAATTTAGCGCACACGCGTTTGGGCACTTCCGCATTTCCGCCACAACTTCAAAGGCATTGATTCAACCTGCAGCACTGCCTGGCCCCGTTCGCAGCGTTTTGGCCACTGCGCCCGAGGCGCGAACGCCCGCGCAAAAAGTCGAGTTGCAGAAATATTATCGCGAACAGTTTCTGCCCGACGTGAAAATGGTGAGCGCCAAACTCGAAGCGCAGCGCGCTGCCAAAACGAAAATCGAGCAATCCATTCCTGAAACCATGGTGATGAAAGAAATGGAAAAGCCGCGCGACACACAACTTCTGGTGCGTGGAGATTTCCGGAACAAAGGCGAGAAAGTTACACCCAACGTGCCAAAGATTTTTTCACCTTTGCCCGAGGGAGTTCCCGCAAATCGTCTCGCCCTGGCCAAATGGATGGTTGATCCGAAAAATCCGCTCGTCAGTCGCGTGACCATAAACCGTTTCTGGCAACAATATTTCGGCACGGGCTTTGTTCGCACTGCCGATGATTTTGGTTCGCAAGGCGAATGGCCAAGCCACCCCGAACTCTTGGATTGGCTGGCGACGGAATTTATCCGCCTGAAGTGGGACATGAAAGCGATGCAGAAAATGATCGTGATGTCAGCGACCTACCGTCAGAGCAGCGTGGTCGATAAGAAAATCTTGGAACGCGATCCTGACAACCGTTTGCTCGCCCGCGGCGCCAGGCTTCGCTTGTATGCAGAGACGATCCGCGACAACGCGCTGGCCGTGAGCGGACTGCTGAACAAACAAATGGGAGGCCCGAGCGTGTTGCCTTATCAGCCGGCGGGATTGTGGGAAGCGATCGGTTTCGGAAATGGATTTACGAGCCAGTCCTATTCGCAGAGCAAAGGTGACGCGAATTTCCGGCGCGGGATTTACACCTACTGGAAGCGGTCGATGCCTTACGCGTCGTTCGTCACGTTCGACGCGCCGAACCGCGAAGTCTGCACGGTGAAACGGCCACGCACCAACACGCCGTTGCAAGCGCTGGTGCTGATGAATGATCCCGTTTACGTCGAGGCCGCTCGCGCGCTCGGGCAGCGAATTGTCAAAGAGGGTGGCGCCAACTTTGAAGAGAGAATCGGCTTCGCTTTCAAACTTTGCTTCGCGCGTTCGCCCGAGAAACAGGAGGTTAAACTCCTGGAAACAATTTTCGCGGAACAGTTGAAACATTTCCAAGCCGACCCGGCCGCCGCGAAAAAATTAATCGAAATCGGCGAATCGAAACCGGCCGCCGATCTGGACGCAAGCGATCTGGCCGCGTGGACCGCGATTGGAAATATTCTACTGAACGTCGATGAGATGATTACAAAAGGTTGAACATGAATTATCTCGATCAACAATTTGCCAAGTCGATGACGCGCCGACACTTCTTCGGCCGCGCTAGCACCGGCATTGGCTCGCTCGCCCTTGCGTCGTTGCTCAATCAAAATGTTTTCGCCGGTGGCTCAAAAGCAACGGCATCGCTCGGCGCGCTGAACGCGTTGCACATGGCGCCGAAAGCCAAGCGCGTTATTCACCTTTTCATGTCGGGCGGACCGTCGCACATCGATCTTTTCGATCACAAACCGAAGCTCAACGATTTGACGGGAACCGAATTGCCCACCTCGATTCGCGGCAGCCAGCGCATTACCGGCATGACCAGCGGGCAAAAGCAATTGCTCTGCGTCGGTTCGCCGTTCGCCTTCGCGCGTCACGGAAAATGCGGTGCGGAAATTTCCGAACTCCTTCCTTACACGGCGAAAGTTGCGGACGATATCGCCATAGTTCGCTCGATGTTCACCGAGCCGATCAATCACGATCCCGCCGTAACGTTTATCGGCACGGGAAATCAACAGCCGGGCCGCCCGACGATGGGCGCGTGGGTTTCCTACGGACTTGGCAGCGAAAATAAAAATCTGCCGTCGTTTATCGTTCTGCTTTCCGGTGGCGGCGGACAACCGCTGCTCTCCCGTTATTGGAACAACGGATTTCTCCCGAGCAATCATCAAGGCGTGCAATTTCGCGGCCAAGGCGACCCGGTTTTATTCGTGTCGAACCCAAGCGGAATTGAGCCCAAGCAACGACGCCAATTGCTCGATGGGATTCAAAAGCTCAATCGCATCCAGCTCGAAGCCATTCGCGATCCGGAAATTGCCACGCGAATTGAGGCTTACGAAATGGCGTTTCGCATGCAAACGAGCGTGCCGGATCTGATGGATATTTCCACCGAACCGAAATCCGTTTTGGACATGTATGGCGCGGAGCCGGGCAAAGCGTCGTTCGCAAATAATTGTTTGCTCGCCCGCCGCCTGGCCGAACGCGATGTCCGTTACATCCAACTGTTCCATCGCGATTGGGATCATCACGGCGATTTACCGAATGCGATTCGCAATCAGTGCAAACAAACCGATCAAGCTTCCGCCGCCTTGATCATGGACTTGAAACAGCGCGGTCTGCTGGATGACACGCTGGTGATCTGGGGTGGAGAATTTGGCCGCACCACTTACAGCCAGGGCGAAATCACGAAGACCAGTTTCGGTCGCGACCACCATCCGCGCTGCTTCAGCATGTGGATGGCGGGAGGCGGAATCAAAGGCGGCGTCACTCTCGGCAAGACAGATGATTTTGGCTACAACCTCGTCGAAGAGCCGGTTCATGTTCACGATTTCCACGCGACCGTGATGAAGTTGCTTGGCGTCGATCACGAGAAGCTGACCTTCCGCTCGCAAGGCCGCGACTTCCGGTTGACCGATGTCGCAGGACAAATCGTGGGCAAGTTGCTGGCGTGATTGCTGGACAGGGGGAGACTCTCGCACTCTGGGAAACCCGCGTTGCTCGCAGTGTTTGAGATTTTTTGGAGCAAGCTAGTTCATCAAACAAGGCCCAAAGCGGAGTGGTCGTGAACAAATTGCGGCAATTAGAGACGGCGGTTATCACCCGTGCCGCTGCTCCCCAAAAGAGTTTAGGGTAGTATCGGAAATTTTGTGTTTGGGTCGGGTTGTTAGTTTTTGTCCTTTTGCTCCGGGGCTAGCCCCGGAGCAAAAAATCTTTTTCCAAACATAATGGCAAATTGATTGGCCGCTTGCGCCCATTGCGGTGGTGCTTTTTGCCAC
>CANJXF010000098.1 GCA_947478865.1 Verrucomicrobiales bacterium
AACCGCGCTGAACCTCCGCCCTTGGACCAAAACGACCAGCTAACAAAAGCAAAAGCACCCGCACCTTCGGCGCGGTAGCTCATTCTCATGTTGAACCACCTCAGCGACACCGAAACCAAAACCAAAAACGGTGTTTTTCAGAGGTCTCTGTATATGAAAATCACATTGTTTAGTTGCCTTATTGTCGCTTGTCTGAACACAACGATCTATCTTGGAGCAAACGCCCAAACCACAAACCGTCTCGGCCACGTGGACGAATCTGCGATTCGCAGGCTTTTGCCCCAGGACTATGCTGCTTTTCAGAGTACCCTGACCGGACAGTCTGGAGTCCTAGAGGCTCAGGCGGCAATTCGCCTCTCCTCCAAAGCAAGAGAATTGGCCCATCACTCATTCGATTCCCCTCAGAGCCAGAAAGACGCTTTGGATGCCTATCGTGCGACTTGGCGGATTGCTCTACGCCTGTGGCAAAGCTCAACAGATCAGGAAGCAAAACAACTCATCTTTGCCGACTGGAAGAACTCGCTCAATAGTAACGGAATTCCCGTGGTAGCGCAGCTTTACGCTTTATCTGAAATATGGGATCGTAGTTTCATCGGCGAGGAGTTCTGGCGGCTGTTACGCGATACGAAGGAAAAGAAAATCATTTCTTCCATTTGCTATGTGTTATACACGCATGGCAACAGCAAGGACACGGAACAACTCCTGAAAAAGCGTAACGCCACAATAGAGGCTGATGTCCAGGAAATCATACAAAATGCGATCAATTGGATGAATTACAAACAAAGCGGTGATTCAAGCAACCCTGGACCTGCTGCGGCACCTCCGCGAATTGAGTAGCAGCACAATCGTTGTTCTCAACTTCCAAACATAATTTTACGCGCGAAACGGGGCAGTCCTGAATGGCGCTTAGATAAGAGCATTGTTCGATGGTTTTTGCGAGTGGATCTGGTTGCGTTCCACAATTATTTGGTGGCGTGGTTTGGTGAACAATCGAATATTTTTGGGGCGGCATTTGAGGATTCCCAAGCACGGATGAAAAAGGTTTGAGTGGATTTATGTGGCAACGCTGCGCTCGGTCGGAGTTGGAGAGCGGCTGAACGGCGAAGGCATGGCGGAATTCTGGACCAACATTGAATGGCAATCTGTTCCGCAACCTTTCAACTTTGGGATATGATTTCTGGTTCAAGAAATCTTCAAACCACCCTTCACGAATCAGATGGCAATCTCAGGAACTTAAGGATTTGCCCCCCGTTTTTGGAATCAAGGCAAAGCACTGCGAGCGTCCTCGCGAGCCGTCTCTTGGCGCAAAGGAATGGCTGCGGCTCGTCAGTAGCCTCGCCCCACCAAACCAACCCACTACCAAAATTAGAGCGTCTCTTCGAGAAATTGAGTTGGAAAGAAGCTTTGTTGCGACGCGAAGGAGTTTTCTTCATTTGAAATGGTTTGTTTAACGGCGGTCTTTTGGCAAACGTTGAACATGCATTTGCGTTTCCCAAGACAACAATTTCTTCCATCGATTGTTTTTCTTTTGCTTTGCCTCTCGGCTCGGAGCGAGACAACCAATCAAGACACAGGTTTAACCAAAGAACAGCGGTTGACCATCGCGATCGAGGCGTTGAGCCAATTGGAGGGGATCGACCTGGAAACAAATCCTCAGTTCAAAGCGGCTGCATCCAAATTGCTGGCGCAAATCCGGGGCACTCCGCAATTCGTCGGCGTCGTCAAACAGCTCAAGCTGAAAGATCAAAGCGAGGGATTGCTCGAAGTGGCGGCGAACTCGCCCGCCAGCGAAAGTGGTGTGGAAGCTGTTCGCCTGGTTCTGGCCAATGGAGATACGGCTGCGCTCAATAAAGGGTTGCAGGGCACGAATGCGGTGAAGTTGGCCGAAGCATTGGGCAACACCGCCAGCAAAGAAATGGTTCCACTGCTCCTGCCGCTCGTAACAAACGTCACCGTTGATTTGCTTCTGCGAAAACAAGCCGTGCGTTCACTCGCCCAGACTCCGGAGGGCGCCTCCGAAGTTTTGAGCCTGGCGAAAGAAGAGAAATTGCCGCAGGACTTGAAGCTGGTGGCGAGCGCGGAATTGAACAAGGTGCGCTGGGTAAAAACCAAGGAGGAAGCCGCGAAAGTTTTGCCGCTGCCGCAAAGCCAAGGAGCCGCGCCGCTGCCGAGCGTGGCGGAGCTGCTGAAAATGAAAGGCGACATCTCAAAGGGAGAACAGGTTTTTTTCCGCACGGAATCGGCGTGCAGCAGTTGTCATCAGATCAAAGGGAAGGGGATGGAGATCGGGCCGGCGCTCACCGAGATAGGCACCAAGCTGGGCAAGGAAGCGCTGATCGAAGCGATCCTTGATCCCAGCGCGGGGATCTCCTTCGGGTTTGAGGCGAATCAGGTGGAGCTGAAATCGGGCGACGAAGCCTACGGCCTGGTCGTGAGCGAAACCAGCGACGAGCTGGTGATGAAAGATTTGAAAGGAATCGTCGCGCGCTACAAGAAAACCGAGGTGGCGAAGCGGCAGCAGCTCAAAACCTCGATCATGCCCACCGGGTTGCAGCAGACGATGTCCGCGCCGGAGTTGGTTGACCTCGTGGAATTTCTCTCGTCGCTGCGCAAACCGGCGCAGTGACGCGAGCCTGGTCCTGTTCATAAAATTGGCAGCGTGTCGCCAAACTGTATTTTAAACCAAATTTTGAAACTGGGTTGGAGCGGAGACGGGGCGCGGCTGGGCCGTCCTCGACCCGCCGCAGCGTGCCACCAACAAGGAGGGGCCAGATTATTTCTACGATAACTCCATTGCGAAGCTGCTGCGGCTGGTCTGCGCCACAGCCGCGCTCCTTCCAAAATCAGATTCTTATTTTGGGGTTCGGATTTAAAAATTTCCGCCGCACCTTTTCTTCCTGACAAAAGGTTGCACGCCGCGCGTGTCCGAACTTTGGTGTTCGGGTTCAAGCTGCCGCTGATCAGTCTGGCAACAAACTATTTCATCGACTTCAAAAACGTCACGAGGTCGGCCAGTTCCTGCGGGCTCAATTGCGTGTCCAAACCTTGCGGCATGACGGAGAGCATGCCTGGCCGCATTTCGGCGATGTCGGCGCGCGCGATCCGCGTCTCGGTTTCCGGGCCGGTTGCCAGCACGACCTCATTGGGCGCGTCCTTGCGCAGGATGCCGCTGAAGGCGTCGCCGGACTTCACCAGCACCATCATCGGTTCGTAACTGCGCACGAAGCTGGCGCTGGGATAGACTACCGCTTCAAGCAGATCGCGCTCGGTGCGAACTTTCCCGATGCCCGACAAACTGGGCCCGAGGTGGCCGCCGACATAGCCGATCTCGTGGCAGGTGACACACGCCGTCTTGGAACTCGTAAAGACCAATTGCCCGCGGCGGATGTCGCCTTTGAGAGCTGTGATCGCGGTCAGCAGGGATTCAAGGTGGGCGGCCTGCTTGGTGGCATCCACGTCCAGCGATGCCAGAAATTCGTTGGCGCTCTTCAGCGTGGCCTCGGGGAATTTGGCGAAATGCGGCTTGAGCTGGCTCGGCGGCAATGCCTTCGCGCTCTTCGACTCCCGCAACGCGGCGAGCAACGTGGCTCCGAGGGTATCGTCGCCGCCGCCGTCGAATGCACCGAGCAGCGTATTCAATTCAAGCGGTCCGGCTGATTTCAAATTGTCCGTCAGCGAAGCGAGCTGCGCTGCCCCGAGTTTCGAATGCGCCAGCACGCCAGCAGACGTTCTACGGGCCATCGGGGTGTTGTCGGCGGAAAGGCTGGAGCGCAGAAGATCAAGCTCAGCCGCGTCCAGGGTCGCCCCCGTCGGCAAGGCAGCGAGAGCATCAAGCCGAAGTTGGGCGGATGATTTGGACTCGCGCGCAATGGCGCGGAGCGCGGCGACAATATTCGCGTTGCCGTTCATGGCGCGGGCCGCGCGAACGGCTGCCGGCAGCGAACCGGAATCCTTCCCTTCAAGAACGGATAACACGGCCGCCCTCCAGCTTGCCGGTGGTTCCTTCAAACCGGCGCCGGCCATGGCCTCCAAGGCGGCGACGCGGGTTTCGTTGTGAAAACCCGATTGAGTGATGGCATCGGCAAGCAATTGTTGGCCGACCTCGGCGCGGGTAAGGATGTGCAGTTGACTGTTCAATGTCTTGCGCTCTGCATCGGCCAGGTCGGTGGCCGTGAGTCGCTGGCGAAACCAACCGGCCAGTTCGCCGCCCCAATCGGGATGGTGGCTCAGAATCCAGTTCGCGGCAGTGCGGAGGCGTTCGTCTGCGGCGCTCAGGAAGGGGACGACCTCGGCCGGCTTCAGGTCGCTGCCATCCATCTGGTCGAGGGCGATGAGAGCGCCGCGGCGGATGATCGGCTGGCTGGATTTCAGCCCGGCCCGGGTGAGTTCGGCAGCGGCAAGGTCGATCAGCGCGCGGATCAAGGCCTGTTCGAGCACGGGATCTTTGCCAGTTTGACCAATGGCTTCCAAAATAACCGGGATGGAATTTTTGGCGCCCATTCGCCCCAGGCCCTCGGCTGAAACGCGGGCCGCATGGGCGGCGGCGTCATCTGACGTCGATCGGTAGCTGGCGAGGGTGCGGGCGAAGCGCGGAAAGTTTTTTTGGTCAGGCGCCAGGGCGGACAGCTTAAGGGCTGCGGCAATGTTGTTTTTGCCGGCCAGGCCGGGAGGCTTGACCAACTGGGCGAAGGCTGCGGGGCGAGCCGGGCCGGTTAACTTCGGCGCACCCGCTTTTTGCACCCGATAAATCGCGCCGAGCACGTCGGGCTTGGCCAGTTGCGAGCTGGGACAACAGAGCTTGTACCAGCCGCCCGTATCCACGACGAGCAGGCTGCCGTCGGCGTCCGGCAACACATCGGTCGGATGGAAATCCACGCTGTCAGAAACCACGAAATCGCTGTCGGTGCTCGCGTAAGTGGCGCCTTTCAGCTTCAGGCTGTGCCGGGTGACCTTGTGCAGGTTGAAGGAGGTGGCGAAGAAGTTGTCGCGGAACCCATTGCCAAAGCCATCGTTTTCGTAGCGGCAGAGAGCACACTCGGCGGCGGGGCCGGCCTGGTAAAAAGGATGCATAACCTCGGGGCTGGCTCGCTTCACGCGGCCGTCTTCGATCACGTCATGGATCTTGCCGAACACGCCGCCATAGACCGCGTGCCCGATGCCGTCGCGGAAACCGGGCTGGCTAAAGTCAATGAACGTGCTGGTGAAGATCGTCTCGCCCTCGGGCGTGAAGGCAATCTCCACCGGGTTATCCATGCCGCCGGTCATGATGACATCCAGGTCCGATCCGTCGGGGCGCGCGCGGTAAATGTGCGCGGCCTTGTCATTCAACGTGCGGCCATTCCCAAGCTTGTGGGTCTGCTCGGCGAAAGCGCCCTTCGTCCAGTAGATGTAGCCGTCCGGTCCGAGCTGCGGCCCGTGGACATCGTTGGCGCAACCGGTGAGCGTATCTCCCTTCCACCATTCCTCGCGTTGATCGGACACGCCGTCCCCGTTCGTGTCGCGAAATCGCCAGATGCTCGGCGGCGCCGCCACATAGACCCAGCCGTCGTGCCACAGGCAGCCCTGGGGAAACATCACCTGTTCGGCGAACACCACCGATTTGTCGAAGCGTCCGTCGCCGTCGGTGTCTTCGAGGCGGAGGATGCGCGCCGTCGGGTTCTTGAGCTGGATGTCGGGCTTGTCGTTGGAGCCGGATGAGTCGGTCACATAAAGCCGGCCCTGGTCGTCGAAGCTGGCGCTGACGGGGCGTTGGATGAGGTTGGTGCTGGCGGCAAGTATAACCTCAAAACTATCGGGCACTTTGAGAATCTGGTTGCCGAATTGGAACTCGGCCGCGCGCAGAAATGGGGCCGCGAGAAACAGACACAAGCCGGCGACAAGTAAATGCTTTTTCATAAAAGGGGTATCAGAATCAGCTGAGCTTCTCAAAATTTTCTCGCGGAGGGAAAGGAAATTATGTCGGGGAAGAGCGAATTAATTCCTGACAATCTCTGGCGAAACGATTTAATCCATGCCACAGCCATCAACTTCACCACAACCAGAATAACATTATGAGCAGAACCAATCGCCGACGGTTTCTAAAACAGGGCAGCGCCATGGTCGCCGGTGCGACCGTCTTTGGATTCAGCGGGCGTGCCCAGCAGCCGGCGGGCGCGAATGGAAAAATTGTTCTCGGGATTATCGGGCCGGGCGGGATGGGGATGAATTTGCTGAAATCGTTCGCGGCGCAGAGCGAGGTTGAAATCGCCTACGTCTGCGATGTCGATTCCGATCGAATGAACAAGGCCGCGCAGACGGTGGAGGATCTGACGAAGCGCCGCCCCAAAACCGTGAAGGATTTCCGGCGCATTCTCGAAGACAAATCGGTGGACGCAGTGATCATCGCCACGCCGGATCATTGGCATGCGCCGGCGACGATTTTGGCCTGTGACGCGGGCAAGCACGTTTACGTCGAGAAACCGTGTTCGCATAACATTCGTGAAGGACGCTTGATGCTGGAAGCCGCGCGCAATCACAAGCGCGTCGTCCAGGTCGGCACGCAGAGCCGCAGCACGGAACACATCACGAAAGCGGTGGAACTTCTGCGCGGCGGCGCGATCGGCGAAGTGCTCGTGGCCAAGGCGTGGAACAGCCAGCTGCGCGGTTCCATTGGCCACGCGAAGCCCGCCTCGCCTCCCGCCCATCTCGATTTTGACCTTTGGGTTGGCCCCGCTCCGATGGTTCCTTATCAATCAAATCTACTGCACGCCAACTGGCGGTGGTGGCATGCGTTCGGCGCGGGCGACATGGGCAACGACGGCGTGCATGACATCGACATCGCCCGCTGGGGATTGGGGGTCGAGACGCATCCATCCAAAGTCGCGGCGATGGGCGGCAAATATTTTTTCGACGACGACCAGCAGTTTCCCGATACGCAATATGTCGCCTTCGAATACGCCGGGGCGCGCAAGCGGCAACTGATCTTCGAGCAGCGGATCTGGTCGCCCTACGTGCAGGAAGGCCATGAAAATGGAAACGCTTTTTACGGCACGAAAGGAATGCTGGTCCTGGGCAAAGGCGGCGGCTGGCAATTGTTTGGGCCCAGGAACGAGCTGCGCGAAAAGATGGCGGGCAAAGTGGACGGCCCGTCGCATCACCGCAATTTTCTGGAATGCATCAAAACCGGCGCGCGGCCTCACGCGGATATTGAAATCGGCCATTTGTCCGCGACGCTGGTGCATCTGGGGAACATCGCCACGCGCGTCGGGCGCACGCTCCATTTCGATCCGGCAACGGAGAAAATCGTGGGAGACGACGAGGCGGCAAAGCTCGTGCGGCGATCCTATCGGGAAGATCACTGGGCCGTTCCAAAGGGCGTGTGACGGCGCGCGGCAATCTCAGCCGCCCAGCGGATGCGAGCGATCGGCGAGCGGAAACGAAACCCGCGTTCCCGACAAGCCGGCCTGGTAAACCGCCATCACCATTTCAATGGCTTTCATCCCGATGCGCCCGCTGCAAGCGGGCTCGCGGTTGAGGCGAATTGCGGCCAGCCAATCCTCGACGACGCGGCGATTGGCCGGGCCGAAACTTTTTTCGTCGGCGGTGAATTTCAGCGTCGGGTCGTCCTTCAGCGGCTGCCACGAATCGGTTTTGCCGCCCGGAGTCCACGCGGTGTTGGGCAGGAAAAGGACGGCGGGAAAAACATCCATGAGAATTCGCACCACGCCTTTGCTGCCGATTAGTTCGATGCCCCAGCGGCCGACCGTATCCCGGAGCCTGGCGCGACTGGTGAACGTCGCGAAAACTCCATTCGCAAACGCGAACTGCGCGTCGATTTCGTCTCCGCCGACCAAGCCGATTTGCTCCTTGGTTTTCCGCGCATCGCTCCGTTTGAACTCGCTGCCCTGCTGCATAATCCGCGCGGTGCACCAGGCCGGTTCTCCGGCAAAATTCCTCAGCAGATCAAACAGATGTGTGCCGAGGACGAGCATATCTTCGCCGCCCGCGCGCTCGTCCTGCTTTCCCCAGCTGCGAATCTGGAGCAGTTGGCCAACCAGGCCCGCGTCCAGGGCCCGTTTCAGAAACACGATGTTGGGCGCCAGGCGCACCTGATGGGCGACGGCGATTTTCAATCCGGCCTGGTCGGCGACAGCGAGCAAGTCGTCTGCTTCGGCCAAGGTTTTCGTGAACGGTTTCTCGGTGTAAATGTGCGCGCCGATTTTGAGCGCGGCCAGGGTCATCGCGTGATGCTGATCGGTCCAACGCGGCGCAACGGCCACGAGTTGCGGTCTCTCTTTCGCCAGCATTTCGCGGTAATCGGCATAGTGCCGCGCCGCTTTGGATTTTTGGGCTGCGGCCGCGCGCCCCTTGGCGTCCGGATCAGCCACCGCCACGACCTCCACGTTGGGAAGGTCATTGAAGACCGCGTCCAGGCCGTGGCCGTAGTCGCCTTGCCCGGTGTGGCCGATGATTGCGGCGCGCAGGACGTCTTTCGACTTCGCCTCCTGCGCATGCAGGGCGAGGGCGGCGCCGCTGGCCAGCAGCGCGGATTGCTGGAGAAATTTCCGGCGGCTGGTCTGCCGTCGCGCGCTAAAAAACATCGGGTTCATGGCAGTGGGATAAACTTTGCCGCGCCCACTTGTCAATCCATTGTCCGCGGAACCAAGTCCCGCCAAACGAGCGGAAACGCGGTGGAGAAATTCGCCGCGAATTTACCCTCGCTTTCCGAATTCCAGCGGTGTTTTATCTTGCCCGTTTGAAGAATGCCACGGCGCAAATGCCATCGTGTGCTCCTGCACGCTGAAACGGAAATTCGCCCGGGCAAACCGAGATTTTTACGATGCCAAAAAGAACAGACATTCATTCCGTCCTCATCATTGGCGCAGGTCCGATCATCATCGGGCAGGCGTGCGAATTCGATTACTCCGGCACGCAAGCCTGCAAAGCCCTGCGCGAGGAAGGCTACCGCGTCATCCTCGTCAACTCGAATCCCGCCACCATCATGACCGATCCCGAGTTCGCCGACCGCACCTACATCGAGCCGATCACCCCCGAGTGCGTGGAAAAAATTATCGTCCGCGAGAAGGAAGAGATGCGGAAACTCGGGGCGACCGGCAAACTCGTTCTCCTCCCCACGCTCGGCGGCCAGACCGCGCTCAACACGGCGATGAAACTTCATCACTCCGGCGTGTTGCAAAAGCATGACGTCGAAATGATCGGCGCAAAAGCCGACGCGATTCAAAAGGGCGAGGATCGACAGGTGTTCAAAGACCTCATGCTTTCCATCGGACTCGACGTTCCCATTTCCGGCACGGCGCACAACCTGGATGAAGCCCGCGCCGTCGCGGAAAAAATTGGCCGATTCCCGCTCATCATTCGTCCCGCCTACACGCTCGGCGGAACCGGCGGCGGCATTGCCTATAACCGCGAGGAGTTCGACGAAATTGCCAAGCGCGGCTGCGAACTCTCGCCCGTCTCCGAAGTTCTCGTCGAAGAATCCCTCCTCGGCTGGAAGGAATACGAGATGGAAGTCATGCGCGACAAGGCCGACAACTGCGTCATCATCTGCTCCATCGAGAACTTCGACCCCATGGGCGTCCACACCGGCGACAGCATCACCGTCGCGCCCATCCAGACGCTGACCGACAAGGAATTTCAAATCATGCGCGACCAGAGCTTCGCTGTCATCCGCGCCGTGGGCGTCGAGACCGGCGGCTCGAACATCCAGTTCGGCGTCAGCCCGGAGAACGGCCGCATGGTCATCATCGAGATGAACCCGCGCGTCAGCCGCAGTTCCGCGCTCGCCTCCAAGGCCACCGGCTTTCCCATCGCGAAGATCGCCGCCAAACTCGCCGTCGGCTACCTGCTCGACGAACTCAAGAACGACATCACGCGCGAAACCCCCGCGAGCTTCGAGCCGAGCATTGATTACGTCGTGACAAAAATTCCCCGGTTCGCGTTTGAAAAATTTCCCCAGGCCGATCCGACCCTGACGACTCAGATGAAATCCGTTGGTGAGGCCATGGCCATCGGGCGAACCTTCAAAGAATCCCTCCAGAAATGTCTCCGCTCCCTCGAAATCGGCAGAAGCGGACTCGGCGGTGATGGAAAGCCGTGGCGGATTGGAACAGAAGTTTACGGCGACCGCGACATCCTTCCCCGCGACGTGATTTCCCGCAAACTCTCCGTCCCGAACGCCGAGCGAATCTTTTTCATCCGCCACGCGCTGCGGGCCGGATTCACGATTGAAGAAATCTTCGGCCTGACCAAGATAGACCGCTGGTTCTTGGTGCAGATCAAAGAGATTGTGGATTTCGAGGAAGAGTTGGCGACAGCGAAAAATTGAGGAAATCATGCGCGAAGGCAGAACAATGCAAAAGCCGCGCCTTGATTGTCTTACTACGCTGCGATTTTTTGCCGCAGCACAAGTGGTCGTTTTCCATTGTGGGGGGAAAGCGCTTGAAGGAAGTCCTTGGTGGGTGCAGGGAATGTTTCAAAATGGATATCAAGCGGTGATTTTCTTTTTCGTTCTTTCAGGATTCATTCTGACTTATTCTTATTGTCAGGAGGGAAATGATTCGGAATTGAGAACTTCAAATAAAGATTTTTGGATAGCGAGGATGGCAAGGATTTATCCCATGTATGCTTTGGCACTTCTGATTTCTGTCGTTCCTTACATATATTCGACTTTCGTTGCGCACATAACCCCAATGCCACGGTTTATAGGAGGTATCCTGTGCGTTCCCCTTCTGCTTCAAGCTTGGATTCCAAAAATTGCTTGGGAATGGAATATCCCGGCATGGTCGCTTTCCGTTGAGGCATTTTTTTACGCTCTTTTTCCTTTGGTCGTAAGGAAACTGTTTCGCAACACGACACCAAAGGCGTTTATTGCTATGGCAGGCATATTTGTTCTTGCAACTGGTGTTTTCCTGCTATCAGTTTCTCAGTCTGGTGGAAATGAGGCGGCGGTGTCAGAAACGAAGTATAAATTTTTTGCGTTCTGTCCTGTTTGGCATCTACCGGCTTTTTTATTCGGAATGGCGTTTGGAAGACTTTTTATGATAGAGCGGTCGAGAATTCTGGGAGACAAAATATTTGTTTTAGTCAGTAGCTTCCTCGTCGCAATCTTCGCTCTCCATGAAAAAGTTTCTCCAATTTTTCTTTCAGCGGCAGTTCTAACACCATTGTTCGGAATCCTGATTTTTTCCGCTGCGAACTGTGGCGGCATCATACAAAAGCTGTTGAGCCACTCGTGGCTGATATTTTTGGGCGAGGTCAGCTATGGTATTTATATTTTGCACATCCCTTTAGCATTTTGGTGCAGCAGAATTTGGGAGCGAGCGTTGGGACATTCGCCTGAGTCGAACAAAGCATACTTCTTTATCTATTTTGCCGCGATGTTGTTATTCTGCTGCCTGACCTTTGTTTTATTTGAAGTGCCCGCCCGCCGCGCTTTAACAGGTTATCTTAAAACCGCGTTGAAAGGAAAAGAGAGAAGTCCTGTATAAAAAGCTTCGAGCCGAGCATTGATTACGTCGTCACCAAGATTCCGCGCTTTGCCTTCGAGAAATTCCCGCAAGCCGATCCCACGCTCACCACGCAGATGAAAAGCGTCGGCGAAGCCATGGCCATCGGCCGCACGTTCAAGGAAAGCCTGCAAAAATGCCTGCGCTCGCTGGAGATCGGCCGCAGCGGCCTGGGCGGCGACGGCAAACCCTGGCGCATCGGCACGGAAGTCTATGGCGACCGCGACATCCTCCCGCGCGACGTCATCAGCCGCAAGCTGAGCGTGCCCAACGCCGAACGCATCTTCTTCATCCGCCACGCCCTGCGCGCCGGCTT
>CANJXF010000099.1 GCA_947478865.1 Verrucomicrobiales bacterium
ACGCCAACGAATTCGCGTTCCGCTGGAACACGCGCCATGACTCCGATGGAATTCGCCTGGCGAAATTCGTCGGATGCATCCAGGGCAAGCGTCTCATCTATCGCCACCTGTCCCAAACTTTATGCGTTTGCTAAGTATACAAGCCCACACCGACTTGTCGCCGGAAGAAAAGCAAAAGCAACAGGATCAGTTACGCCAGCAATTTGCCTTGGAAAATAAAGGGATCCTGTCGCCCGAGGAATTGGAGGAGTTTCGTTTACGTCTGTCGCCTTTTGGCAGTCGACGAGGAAGCCTCCTTGCCTTTGCCGCAAGCGAAGAGGAGTTCCGAACGATGGCGCGTTTGACGCTAAATGAGAAGCCGGTTCCGACCGACCAGTCGGCGAGAGATTACGAAACCAAACTCGCGGAGCAACAGGCCGAAAAGGAGAAAGTCGATGAGCAGATGAAAGTGCTGCTGGGGAAAAAACGCTTTGCGGAATACGAGCAAGCAAAAGACCCCGACTTTCAGAATTTGAACCGGTTGGGGCGCCGCTACGACTTGTCGCTGCAAACGGTTTCCGAAGCTCATGAACTGGCTCAAGCCATCAAGAAACAGGTGCAAGCCGTCGAAAAAGCCAACCTGCCAGGTGAGGAGCGCGAAGCCACCTTGGAGACGATCCGGCAACAGGCCAGGCAAAAAATGATCGCCATACTCGGCGCGCGCGCTGCGGAAACGTACCGCAGGAATTTCAATAACTGGGACGAGATACCTGATTCTAAATAAATCGTCTGGATTGTAGCAGCTGGCAATTGAAACGCCCGCGCGGTTTTCGAGGTTCGCCAAGAGTGACGCGTGGGTTGCGAGCGCTACTGAATTTTCTTCCGCGAATTGTTGGTTGCACCCTACATTCTCGGAGATAGAAGTTCGCAATTTTTCCTAAATGAACATTACGCAAAATCAACTGCTGGCCGGCACCGGGCGACGATGCATCAATCCGCCGCCGAACATCGCCCACGGCGGTTGGGGCGCGCAAAAACATGAACAGGCCGAAGGCATCGACATGGATTTGTGGGTGACGGTGCTGGCGCTTTCGGATGGGCAAACGGCGACGCTGCTGCTCGATATTGATATTCAAATTCTGACGAATGACCGAGCGGACCAGATTCGCGCGGCGGTGAGCGCGGCGACGGGTCTTGCGGTCGGGAACATTCGCGCATCGGCGACCCATACGCATTCCGGACCGGTGCCATATAAAAGCTGGATTGAGCGCGGATTCGAAATGGTCGGCCCGTGGTTTGAGAGAGTCGCCGATTGGGCGTCAGAAGCGGCGCGAGAAGCTCTGGACAACTTGCACGCGGTGCAAGTCAGGGCAGGGCGGGGCGAATGTCGAATTAATGCCAACCGCCGCGCGGCGACGGCTACCGGTGAACGCTTTTTGGGGATTAATCCTGCGGGAACGTGTGATCACGAGGTGCTGGTGGTAAAGATTGATTCCCGGAATGGGATTTGCCTCGCAACACTGGTGAATTTTGCCTGTCATCCGACGGTGATGGGTCCACTGAATCGATTGATCACTCCAGATTATCCCGGTGCGATGAAGCGGGTGGTCGAGGAGGCGTTGGGCGGACGATGTTTTTTTCTGCAAGGCGCGGCAGGCGATCAAGGCCCAGTGCAAGGGTTCATCGCGGACGCAAAAATTTACCGGCAACTCGGCGCCGTGCTCGGTCATGAAGTGGCTCGGGTCGCGATCAGTCTGACGAGTGTCCCGACGAATCCAATCTTTCGCGAAGTGGTGCCCTCAGGCGCGCCGTTGGGGATGTATGACGCGGATTTCCCAGCGTTGAACGGCGTGCCGGTGCGGGTGGTAGACAGGGAAATCGTGGTTCCATTGCGGAATGGGTTACCGGAGAAGCAGGCGGCGTCGGAAAAATTAGCGCAGTGGAAAACGAAGTTAAACGACGCGCGTGAGCGGAACGACGCAGCCGCAATCACGGAAGCGATTTACATGGCGAGGCGGGCGGACATTCAATTGCGCATGGCGGACGATTTCGGCGGCAAGACGAGCGCCGGAGTGCGAACGCATATCATCGCGTTCGGCGACATGGCGTTTGTCGGGTGCAATATCGAACCGTTTGCGGAAATTGGCATTGCGATCAAACGCAAGTCGCCATTTCCCATCACGTTTATGTCCGGCTACACGAATGGTCGCATGGCCTATCTCCCGACGGCGGAAGAGTGGAGTAAAGGCGGTTACGAAGTGGATAATTCTCCGTTCGGACAGGATGCGGCGAAAGTGCTGGAGCGAGAGATTTTGATCGCGCTGGATTCAATGCGCGGCGAAAAATAGTTCGAGTTTCGATTTAGAAACGATTGACCCGGTCTCGCAGGGCAGGCGAACTTCTTCCAGGAGAAAACGGATGCATTCAATATCATTTTTGCAAGACCTTGCCGTCGTGATGGTCGTCGCTGGAATCGTGACGGTGATTTGTCACAGGCTCAAGCAACCGGTCGTGCTCGGCTATATTTTGGCAGGGTTCATCATCGGCCCGCACATGCCGCCCTTCCCGCTGATCCAAAACGAGGAGAACATTCAGACGCTCGCCGAGTTGGGAATTATTTTTCTGATGTTCTCACTTGGGCTGGAATTCAACTTGCGCAAACTCAAACAGGTTGGTGCCGCTGCGCTTATCGCGGCGCTCCTGGAAATTGTCCTGATGGTTTGGGTCGGCTACGAGATTGGCCTGCTCTTTGGCTGGGGTTCGATGGACAGCTTGTTTCTCGGCGCAATTCTTTCGATATCGTCTACCACGATTATTATCAAGGCGCTCAGTGAACTCGGGAAAACCAAGGAAAAATTTGCGCAACTCGTATTCGGCATCCTGATCATCGAGGATATTCTCGCCATCGTCATGATCGCATTGCTTTCGAGCATCGCGATGACCGGTTCGCTGAACATCGGAGAAGTAGCAACAACCGTTGGCAAGCTGAGCATCTTTTTGACGGCCTCGCTCGTGGTTGGGTTGATCGCAGTGCCGCGCCTGATTGCATTCGTCGCCGGATTTAAGAACAACGAGGTGTTGTTGATCACCGTGCTGGGGCTTTGCTTTGGCTTCTCTTTGCTTGCAGTGAAACTCGGATACAGCGTTGCGCTGGGGGCGTTTGTCATCGGCGCAATCATTGCCGAAGCGCGGCACATTGGAAAAATTGAACTGTTGATGGAGCCAATTCGCGACCTGTTCAGCGCGATCTTCTTCGTCGCGATTGGGTTGTTGATCGATCCGAAAATTCTGGCGGATAACGCCTGGCCCGTGGCCGTTATCACTGTCGCTGTGGTCATGGGAAAGGTGCTGACCTGCACGTTCGGAACTTTCGTCGCGGGCAACGACACGAGGACTTCGCTGCGTGTCGGAATGAGCCTGGCGCAAATCGGCGAGTTCTCCTTCATCATCGCGACCCTTGGGCTAACGCTGAAAGTGACCAGCGCGTTTCTTTATCCGATCGCCGTAGCCGTTTCGGCCATTACCACGCTCCTTACGCCTTACTTGATCCGAAGCTCCGACCAGCTCGTGGCACGGTTCGACCGTGCCGCGTCGAGTTCCGTTCTGGAGGCAATGGGCCTTTACACACAATGGATTGGTCACTTGGGCCAACGCCACCGCAGCCTTTCCGGTCGGCTGATCCGCAAATGGATTCTGCAAATGGCGATCAATACCACTCTGATGGCGGGAATTTTCGTCGCAGCCGCGTTTATTGGCCGGCGTCCGCCACAGTGGTTGCCAAAACTGCCGGTCGGCGAGGCTGGCCTGAAGGGATTGCTCTGGCTGGCGGCGGTGGTGTGCTCCCTCCCTCTGTTTATTGCGACCTTTCGAAAACTGCAGGCACTCGGAATGTTGATCTCGGAAACCCGCGGCGGTTCGCACGGTTCGCGCGGCAGATTGGTTGTTTCGCACGGGATTACGATCACGGGAACGGCGATCCTCGGTTTGTTGACGATGGTTTTGAGTTCCGCTCTGCTCCCGCCGTGGGAGGTTCTGATCGTTCTGTTGGGCGTTGCGCTGCTGGTTTCGGTTTTGCTCCGCCGTTTTTTCATCCGGATTTATTCCAAAGCTCAGATTGCCCTCAAGCAAACCCTCGACGAATCCCCGCCGTCCCCAACCGACGAGGCGCTGAAATCAGCCTTGGTTTCGTCGATTCTTCACCAATCAGATTTGGAAACAGTGCTCGTGGCGAGCGACGCTGTTCCTGCCGGGAAAATGATTCGTGAAATGCAACTGCGCAGCGTCAGCGGAGCCAGCATTGTGGCGATCCAACGCGGCAAGGTCAGCATCCTCAACCCGGGTCCCGACGAAGAAATGCTGGCCCACGATCAATTGCTGCTGCTGGGAACCCGCCCCCAATTGGACCGGGCCAAAGAACTGTTGACCCGCAAGGCCGCTTAAGTCTCGCGCCCAGGCTGTTCATTTTTCTGTGGGCATTTGGTCTCGCGCTGATAAATTCGCGCCATGCGCACCGTGATTTATCCCGGAAGTTTCGACCCATTGACTAATGGTCACCTTGATGTGATCCAGCGGGCGGTGAAGCTTTTTGACAGAGTGATCGTTGCTGTTGCGCAAAACGACAGCAAGAATCCGCTGTTCAATATTACCGAACGAGTGGATCTCGTGAAACAGGCGGTCGCTCATTTGCCGCAGGTGGACGCCGATTCCTTTGACGGTTTGCTGGTCGATTATGTTGAAAGCCGCTCTGGCCAGGCCGTCGTTCGTGGTTTGCGCGCCATTTCCGATTTCGAATTTGAATTTCAAATGGCGTTGATGAATCGTAAGTTGAATGAACGAGTGGAAACCATTTTCATGATGCCCAAGGACACTTACACCTTTCTGAGTTCGCGGATTGTCAAGGAAATCGCCCGGCTCGGCGGCGATGTCAGCTCATTTGTTCCAGCACACGTGCAAGCAGCGCTGAAAGGGAAGTTGAGCAAAGCTTAGCTCACAATTGTCGGATTCCAGAAACTTTGAAGGGAGATTTGCTCTATGCCACTCATTATTAATCTGCGCCATTTGGAACACAAAGACCTTGCGGTCAAAGGAGAATTGCCCGCTGCCGACCTCGAATTAGACAACATTGATGAACTAATTCGCGCCGATCAGCCGCTGCAATACGATCTTGTGGCGCAACGATTGGAAGACAACTTGTTGGTGCATGGCAGCTTGAAATTGACCTTGAACTGCGAATGCTCCCGCTGCCTGAAACCGTTTCAACGGGAGCTCGCATTTGACGATTGGGCCTGTCATTTGCCTTTATCAGGCGAGGAAAAGGTCAACATCGTTAGTGATTGCGTGGACTTGACGCCACATATCCGTGAAGATATTCTTCTGGCCTTTCCGCAACATCCGTTGTGCGAGAGTGAGTGCGGCGGATTGAAGAATCAGCCAAAAATCGGAGCAAAAGGCTCAAGCGGCGCCAAACAGATCGACGATACTTCGTCTGCCTGGGCCGAATTAAATAAACTGAAGTTGTAATATTATGGGTGTTCCCAAACGTAAACCGTCACGAAGCCGTCAGCGTATGCGCCGCGCTTATAATAGTGTTTTAGCTCTGCCACAATTGAGCGTGTGCCCTCAATGCGCCGCGCCGGCCATTCCGCACCGGGTTTGTCCCGCTTGCGGTTTCTACAAAGGCCGTCAGGTGATTAATATTCAATCAGTCGCCTAATTCGTTTTAAGGAGCGCAGGACGGGGATTTTTCCTTCTGCGCTCTTTCTATTTATGCGAATCGCTGTCGATGTCATGGGTGGCGACCACGGAAGCAAGGTCGTTATCGATGGGGTCAAGCTCGCGTTGGAGGCCAATGCGAAAATCACCGAACTCTTTCTCGTCGGCAGGGAAGAGGAAATCAAGGCGGCTCTCAAGGTCAGCCAGTTTACAGATCCGCGCCTGCACATCATTCATGCCAGCGAAGTCCTCAACATGGATGACAAACCCGTTGATGGACTCCGCAAGAAGAAAGATTGCTCCGTTCTTCGCGCCGTTGAGTTGGTTAAGGCCGGTCGGGCGGATGCCATTGTTTCGCCCGGAAATACCGGCGGGTTAGTCGCTGCATCCACGATTCGCCTACGCCAGTTGCCCGGCGTCGATCGTCCGGGCATCGCCACCGTCATTCCAACTGCCAACAGTGAATTTGTTCTCCTCGATTCCGGTGCGAGCGTTGAATGTCGTCCGCAGCATCTCCTGCATTTTGCGGTTATGGGCAGCGTTTATTCCAGGGAGATTCTCGGTTGCGCGAAACCCCGTGTTGGTCTGTTGAGCAATGGCACCGAAGACAACAAGGGCAACGAATTGACGCAAGAAACCTTCAAGCTTTGCAAACAGGTTAATCTGAATTTTATCGGCAACGTGGAAGGCCACGACCTGTTTCATGACCGTGTTGACGTCGTGATCTGCGACGGATTCATCGGCAACATCGTTTTGAAAACCATCGAAAGTTTTGCCAAGGGGATGGGCGCGTGGTTGAAAGACGAATTGACGAAAAATCCCAAGCGCATGCTCGGCGCGGTGTTGGCGCAAAACGCGCTGCGCACGATTAAGCGCCGCATGGATCCCGATGCCTACGGCGGTGCGCCATTGCTTGGTTTGAACGGAATTGTTATGAAGGCCCATGGCTCCGCCCGCGAACGAGCCATCATGAACGCAATCCGGATCACGAGCGAAGCTGTTCAGCACCACATTAACGACATTATCAAAAACGAAATCGCGGAAGCAAACGCCCGTTTGGCCACGGCCAAAGCTGCATGAGTCTCTTGAAAAAATTTAAAAACCCCCGTGCCCAACATAATTTCGAAGGGCGAACCTGTTCCATCACATCCGTTGGTTCTTACGTGCCTTCCCGCGTGCTGACCAACGCGGATTTGGAAAAAATGGTCGATACCACCGACGACTGGATTACCAGCCGTACTGGTATCAAGGAACGTCGCATCGCCGCGGCGGATGAATTTACTTCGGACATCGCCTCCAAGGCGGCTCTTCTTGCCATGGAACGAGCCAACATCACTGCTGATCAAATTGATTTGATCATTGTGGCGACCATCACGCCGGATATGCATTTCCCTTCGACAGCGTGTTTGGTCCAGCAAAAGCTTGGCGCACGCCGTGCGGCCGCTTTTGACATCGAGGCGGCTTGTTCGGGATTTATTTTTGGTTTGGAAATTGGCCAGCAATTCATCATGTCGCGCACTTATGAAACGGTGCTCGTCATCGGGGCGGAGAAACTTTCCACCATTGTGGACTGGCAGGATCGCAACACCTGCGTGCTCTTCGGCGATGGCGCGGGCGCGGCCATTTTGCAACATCGTCCTCAAGCGCACGGTTTGTTGACGGCCTGTATGGGCTCGGATGGCGGGAAGGCGAGCCTTCTCTCAATGCCGGCGGGCGGAAGTCGCTGTCCGGCCACAGCGGAATCCGTTTCCTCGCGTCTGCATTTCTTGCGCATGGACGGCAAGGAAACTTTTAAGAGTGCGGTCAACGCCATGAACAGCGCTGCTCAAGAAGCGATGCGCCGCTGCGACATCGACATCACACAAATCAAATGTGTTATCCCGCATCAGGCCAATCGTCGCATCATTGATGCCGTCGGTGAACGTCTCGGAGTCACCCCCGAACAGCTTTTCGTCAACCTCGAAAAATACGGAAACACTTCTGCGGCATCCGTGGCAATTGCCCTCGATGAAGCAGTTACTTCCGGAAGGATTCATCGTGGCGATCTTGTGTTGCTCGTAGTATTCGGTGCGGGATTGACCTGGGGTGCAGCCGTAATCGAGTGGTGAAAAAATTGGACGGAGAAACAAACGATGCTAAATTCGCATCAGTTATGAGTGCTCGAAAAATTGATCTGTCTCACTTGTTCCAGGCTCATTTGCCCAGCCAGATTCGCCTGTCACTCCCAGCTGATTCGGTTCGCGTTCGCAAGAGCGGAATTGAATTTCGTTCCCACGATCCGATTGCTGCCTGGACAGAAATGTCGGTCGATTTGCAATACCCTGATTTGAAAAAAGTTCATTGCACCGGCGTCGTGGTGGCGTGTGATGGCAACCGTCACTCTGGCTATCGCGTTTCTTTGTTGTTCACCAAACTCTCCCGCCAATCCCAAGCGGTTTTGAGCGCAATGAACGAAGTAAGCTGATCTGCCGATTTTCGTTTCCCCTTCTCGCAGGACATCTTCAGCAATTCTATTTTCAATCTATGGCTCTTCGTCTATGGTTGCTGGATGAAGACACCTTCCCTGATTTTGCCGGCGGATGTTTTGCGCAAAGATCGTCGCCGTTTCCTGACTCAACTTTCCCTGGCAACGCTGTTCTGGACGGTGCCGGGAGCCTACGCTGAACAGCTCGCGCTGACTCCTCGCCAAACCGAAGGGCCATTTTACCCCGATAAACTTCCGCTCGATACCGACAACGATCTTGTCATCGTGAACGACGCGCTGACTCCGGCGGCGGGCGAGATTACCTATTTGAGCGGACGAATTCTCGATAGCCGTGGACAACCGATTCGCAATGCGCTCGTCGAAATCTGGCAGACGGATAAGAACGGTGTTTATCTGCACAGCGGCAGCAACAACCACGGCAAACGCGACAGCAACTTCCAAGGCTTTGGCCGATTCCTCACCGGTTCGACTGGCGAATATCTTTTCCGAACGATCAAGCCGGTTCAGTATCCGGGCCGCACGCCGCATATTCATTTCGCCGTCAAAATGAAAGGCCGCGAAAAATTCACGACGCAGTGTTACGTTGCCGGCGAGGCTCAGAATGAACGTGATGGAGTTCTCAAATCGATCAAGGACGACAAAGCACGAAAGTCCGTAATCATTCCCTTCGCTCCATTGAAAGAGGGCCGCGCCGCAGAACTAGCCGCGCGCTTTGACATTGTCATGGGTTTTACCCCCGAAGCTTGAAGTTCATTGCCCCCCGGCTGCATTGATTCGGCTAGTTCAAAGAAGTTAATCGCATTCGCATCACAGAAACTTGTCTCACTGCAATGCGGTCTGTAGAGTTTCGCGCATGGAAATCTTTCGTCGCATTTTATCGACCGCTGTCCAAGGCGGTGCCTCTGACGTTCATGTCAAAATTGGCAACCCGATTATTTTTCGAATCAGCCGTAATCTCGTCGCGATCGAGGCTCCGATTCCTACCGATGAATGGATGGCGACCGTCACCGCTACGATTCTTCCGAAACATTTGCAGAAACGGTTTGAAGAAGATCATGAAGTTGATTTTTCTTATTTTCTGCCGGGCGTAGGCCGTTTCCGGACGAACCTTTTTCAAGAACGCGGACGCTCCTGTTTGGCGATGCGTTTCGTTAAAACGCAGGTGCCTAGTTTTGAAGAGCTCGGGCTGCTTCCAATCTTGAAGAAGATTTCGCAGTCGCCGCGCGGCATTGTTTTGCTGGCCGGTTCTACTGGTTGCGGCAAATCGACCACACTCGCCGCAATGATCGAGCACATCAATGCCAACAGCCGCAAACATATCATCACGATGGAAGATCCCATCGAATATGTGTTCGAAGATAATCAATCCATCATCGAACAGCGCGAAGTGGGTCTCGACACGCTTTCTTTTGGTCACGGACTCAAACACGTCCTGCGTCAGGATCCCGACATCATCATGGTTGGAGAAATGCGCGATGCCGTCAGCTTTTCCGCCGCCATGAGCGCGGCGGACACCGGCCATCTCGTGCTCTCGACCTTGCATACTACCAACGCGGCGCAATCGGTCGGTCGTATTTTGGATTTTTTTAAAGCTGACGAACGTGAACAGGTCCGCCGCCAATTGGCCGGCACCTTGCAAGCCGTGATTTGCCAGCGCATGGTTCCCTTGATTGCCGGAGGCATGACGCCCGCGCAGGAAATCCTGATCAACACCGGCACGGTTCGGAAACTGATCGAAGAGAATCGTCTCGATAAACTCCCCGCCGCCATCGAAACCGGCAACGAAGATGGCATGCTGAATTTTAACCAGGCGCTCTTCCAACTGGTGCAGGACGGAAAAGTGTCACGCGAAGAAGCCTTGGGAAAGGCCACGAATGCCCAGGCGCTCGAAATGAATTTCCAAGGAATTTTCCTCAGCGAAGGCAAGCGAATTCTTGGCTAGCCAGACTGCTCGCCTTGGTGTTGCAGCGAGGATATGAAGGGCAAAATAAACCCTCCATATCCGTGGCTGGTTGTGAGACGGGATTTTAGAAAGTGGTGACTGACCCGAATGGCGCTTAGATAAGGGCCTGTTTCGATGGTTTTTGTGACCACTTCCGACAACGCTCCACCACCATTTGGTGTCGCGGTTTGGTGAGCAAGCGAAAGTTCTTGGGGCGGCGTTTCACCGCGCGGGGTTCGGAGCGGCCGGGGCGA
>CANJXF010000100.1 GCA_947478865.1 Verrucomicrobiales bacterium
CACGCGCCCTGGCTTCATTGCCATACGCCTGTGCCAATTGCTGCAAAACCGGCTCTCCCGCCTCAATCTTAGAAATTTTCATGCCGACGAGCCTAAACCATCCCCTTGGACATTGGCCGTCCATGCGTTTGTAAAATATACAAGCCCAAGTCGGTGGCCTCAAGTTTTTGACGCAATTGGCCGAACTTCTCCGAGATTTCGTGAAGTTTCCGCACTTTTTCCGGGGACAAAGTATCACCCATCACAGATTCGTATTGGGATGTCGGAAAGCTTCCCTTTTCCGGCGGCTCGGCGCTAAAGACTTTTTTTAAAAGCGCCTCCTTTTGCTCATCCAGCGCTTCCGCCTTTTCAAAGACCAGATTCCTCAAGTTGAGATCGCCGTGCGCCACCAAATCCCAAATCTGACTTTGAAACGGCCGAAACAAATCCTGCCTGCGATGCACAAACAGATCGTTAATCTCCGCTGTTAAGATATCCCTGACCGTCGCCTCGGGACAACCAATGCCTCGCAGGTTGTTTGCGTAGGCCAAAAAATCCTCCGATTCCACTTGGCTCCAATCAAAGGGCATAGAGGCAGCCTGTTGAACCATGTTCGTGCGCCGCGTCACGTTGCGGATGAGATGCGGGACCGTCACGCTGGGCTTGATGTCGGGTTCGCCGACGACGTTTTTGCCGGGGTATCGCACGAAGAAAATCGCACCGAGCAAAAAACAATTCAGCGCGAGCGAAATAAAGGCGCTTCGTTTGCTCACGGCTTTCCAAGCTCCTTGATCCAGCCTCCGCCGTTGGTTGAGTAGCGAGCCATAACTTTTTCCCCGAGCATTTGTTGAATGGCGTCGTGCGTTGCTCGTTCGACGGATTCAAGTTGCAGCCTCCGTTCCCGGCGCGGCAGCAAGTTGTTTTCACGAATCGGCAATGATTCCAAGGTCGCCGCCGATTGGGCATCAAACACAGCCATCGCCACCTGCGGACGCAAACCATTTTCTTCGCCGAGCTTGCAGAGGCGCTGGAAGTCCGAGTCGTGTGCCCGGAGATAATGTTGATATCGAAACTCACCCAACAACAATTTAACCCGCGCCAGGAAATCTTGTTTCGACAATTCTTCTGGCAGCGCGTCGTTGCCATCGTATTTGCCCAATTCGTGCTCCAGCGGATTATCAAATCGCAATTTAAGCTGCATGATCTGATGGACTTCAGGCCCCGAGAGCCGCGCCTCCTGCAAGTCTTTGGAAGAAAATAGATAGCTGGATAAAAAAACTGCCCGCAGTTCGCCTTCTTCCAGTTCTGCTGAAGAGATAATTTCGCCAAGCGCCGACCTCATTTCGGCGTAAACTCTTTTTTTCTCCTCGGCATCTTCTGGAATCAACAGGCCGCTCGCACGCGCGTCCACTGCTTCGATCCGATCAGCAAATTTTTTAGCAACCGACAAGGCCCGTTCGGCTTGTGAGTCCTCCAAAAATCCAGCATACATCCCGAGCTCTTTCTCTTTATACCATTCCTGCATTACTTCCCAATCAAGGTCGCTGTTAAGCAACGTTTTGATGAGCGCTCGTTTTTCCTCGATCAGATCAGCCTGTTTCTGTTCCTTCGCCAGCCGCGCCTTTTCCAAATCGTCACCCGTTGCCCAGAACTTTTCAGCGACTTCCAACTTCTTGGCCCGCTCAGTGAAAAGTTTTTCAATGTCGGCGAAAATGATGTCGAAGATGGTCTTCTCGGGACAATGAAACGCGCGCAGGTTCGCCAGGTAGGTCGGGTAATCGGACGACTCGATTTCGCGCCAATGGAACTTCACAACCGAAACCGCCGTGTTGGTCACATCGATCACATTGGTGGCTTGGGCAAAGGCGATCGTGGATGGAGAGCCCAATTTGCGTTCTGGGTCGGCCTTCGCGGGAATCCGCCCCGGCCGCAGGCAAAAAATCAAAACGCCAAGCAGCGCTAAATTCAACCCGATGGAAATGGCGCCAAGGCTACGCTTCATTTTGTGAAAAGACCGTAATGCATTGGCAATGCTCCGCAGCAAAAATCCATCAGTTTGATTTCATGGAATCTATTGACACGGGGCAGAACTCGCCAGTTTGTGACCAAGAGCGGCAAGACCCCTTGGCCGCGCGGACACCAAGATACGGGTCACCTCCTGGGAGATTCGGATCGTGACGCGATCGGTTTGGCAGAACGTTTTCATTTCTTTTCTATCAGGCAGCCAATGCTTTTTGAGTTTCCGAATGAGGATGAATTCGCCGGGAATTCTTCCGGCCGAAATTAGGAGATTTTTTGAGCATTTGTTTGAAATTGCGTCTCCGTTGGCTGGTCTCTTCAGCGGAGTAGATATCTTTGACGAGAGCGAGAAAACCATTTTGCAATTCGGCCACGCTCATGTTTTTCGGCTGCAGATTGATGTCGAACAACGTGCAAAGTTCCCAGGCTTTTTCGCGAAGAATCCGGCCCTCGTTTTTCAAACGGGAATAAAGTGGCGTGCCCGGAAATGCGGTCAGAAACGTGACCTGCACCTCATATAGACCGGAGTCTTTGACGAAGGTCGAAACGTGCTCGAAGACGTCGGGAGTGTCGTTATCGAGGCCGAGGATAAAACAGCCGTTAACGGTGATGCCATACGACTGAATCTTGGCGATGGCCGCCTTGTAATAATCCTGCTGGCGCGCCTTCCAATTTGAATTCAGCTCGATGCCCGAGAGGCTTTTTTTCTGGGGGCTTTCCAATCCGATTAAAATTTGCTGGCAACCGGAATCGCGCATCAGGCCAAGTAACTCTTCGTCTTTCGCCACATTCAAATCCGCCTCGGTAAACCAGCGCAGGTTCTCTCGCTCCAATTCGCGCAGCAGGTTTTTGTAATGCTCCCGAAGCACGAAGCTGTTGTCATCGGCAAACTCGATGAACGGATGCGGCCAGATTTTTTTTAATCTCGCGAATTTCGGCAATAACCTTTTCGACCGGCTTCACTTTGTAATGAGGGGTGAGAAGAATGGAGCTCGCGCAGAATTCGCATTTGTGCGGACAACCACGACTGGTTTGCACCGTGATGCGATTGTATTTCTCCGGATCGAGCAAATCGAATCGCGGCATCGGCGCGGCGCGAAGGTCGAAGCTGCCCGGTGGAATTTGACGATAAAACGGTTTCAGGTTTCCGTTTTCAAAATCGCGCAAAACCTCGGGCCAAAGCGGCTCCCCTTCGCCGATGACTACGCTGGTGCAATGTTCGAGCGCCTCATCCGCCAATGAACTGACCGGGATGCCGCCCATCACCACCGGAATCTTGCGGCTCTCGTAAAAATCGGCAACGAGATATGCCTCCTTCAATTGCGCGGTGAACGTGCTGATCGCGACGACATCAAAATGTTCAGGCAATGAATCCAGCTGTTTGAGATCGGCGATTTCACAGTATTCAATTTCGAAACAATCTGGCGTCAGTCCAGCAAGCGTGAGCAGACCCAGACTCGGCATTGACGTAATGATTTTGTTTCGCTCCACAAAACCGGGAAGCGTCAGGCCGAGCTTCGTCAACTCCTCGTTGTGCGCTCGCACTCCGCTCATGGCAATAAATCCAATTTTTTTCATAGCTTTGTAATTTCAAACAGTGTGAACGATGCGGCAGTCAAAAGACTGAGGACCGGAATGAGAAAAATCGCGCGCCATCCCGGCCGGTGCGCCATGGCGACGCAGCAAATCGGCATCGAAATCGCCCCGAGCGCAAAACCAAATGAGGCAACCAGAACGCTCGTCGAAATCGGTGAATTCCGAACCGTGAAATAAAACGCCAGGTTCATCAGCGCCAGACCGAAGAACGAAATATGGCCGAGCCGATAGAGCCGCCGTTTCCAACTGGAGTAACCTCCCAGCCAGTTTTCTTTTTGGAAACTCAGCCCCAGAATAAATCCGGAGCCAAACCCAAGCAGAATGCCGACCCAAGCGAGAACTAAATTGATCTCCGGCGTATGCATTTTTACTCCTGGCCCGCGGAAACAAATTCCGGTGGCTTTTGGGTGGTCCAGTTACGAATCGAGAGGCGGTCAATGATCTGCCACGTCGCCTGTTCACAGAAACTCTCGATCTCCTCACGGAGCGGCTGCGCATCGTTCGCCGCCCATTCGGAGAATTTCTTCTCGGCGCTGCGATAATTCATTTCGCACGCATGAAGTTCTTTTCCGCCGCGCACTTGGACGAGGCGCGCCCGGACCATTGCTGTGAAAGCCATGGGCGGATTGATGATGCCGTCTCCTTTCAACGCTGGATAAACGAGTTGGATTTCCAGAGCGGTGTCGATCCCCTGGCTGGAAAGGTAGTATTCAGCCGATTGGCCTGTCGGCAACCAAGCCAGCGTTCCAGCCATCACGCTACTCATTTGCGAAAACTCCTTTTCATTATCAGCCGGAAATGGCTTTCGCACCACTGCCAGCGGGTAGTCGTTTACCGTGCGGGCATTTGTGGAAAGATTAGCGCGCAAGGCTTCCTGAAGATCCACTTCCCCCGCCAGTTTTGTAAGCGCCCGGTCCGATCGTTCCAGAGCCTTGAGCATAACACCTTTTACTTCACCGACCGTCTGTTCGATGAAGCTTTTTGGAATGACAATCGGGGCCGCGACACAGGTGGCAATCAACTCCAGGTTCGGATCCATAACGCCGAACCGCCCGAACATGTTTTCGTAGGTGCGGGCCCAGACAGCCTCGGAATCAGCGCGCGCTTCCAGAGTAGCCGCATCTTTGGTGAGTGGCCGCTGGATCGACAACTTTGGGACAGTGCTCGTGGAAATGACTCCAACTTTTCCGAGTTGAGAGAAAATTTCTTGTGAAATCGGCGGAGAATTGATCTGCGTGAACCCTTGAGGTCGGCGAGTTACGCAACCAACTTCAAAGGTGAAAAGACTGGCACTCAAGATTCCCACCCAAAAAGACTGCGCACCCAGTAGAAAACTTTGGCCGTGGGATGTCGGATAAATGTGGCGTGTGGTTCTCATAGGTTATCTTTAAGCCCTGTTCCCCCTGAAGTGTTAATTGATAAAACTTCGCTTGCCATCACTTCCATCGATGGATGAGAATCGTTAGAAGTTTCACACGCAAATAGAATTCGAGGTCATGAACGTTCATCATTTGGAACTGTTTTATTACGTCGCAAAACACGGCGGAATCAGCGAAGCGGTTCGCAATATTCCCTATGGCATCCAACAACCGGCGGTGAGCGGGCAGATCATTCAGCTCGAAGAATTTCTTGGGATGACTCTTTTTCGGCGACGCCCCTTTGAACTCACGCCGACAGGCCTTGAATTGTTCAATTTCATCCAGCCTTTCTTTGGAAACCTCAATTCCGTCACCGCCAAACTTCAGGGTGGAACCGCGCACCAGATTCGGATTGGCGCGTCGGAAATTGTGTTGCGCGATCACTTGCCGGCGCTAATTGAAATTGTTCGCAAAAAGTTTCCGCAGTTAAAACTTACGTTACGCGAAGCTTATCAACCACAATTGGAAACTTGGTTGGACAAACGAGAAATCGACCTCGCGCTCACGTTGCTTCAAGAAAAATCGCCTCCGGGAATCCATCACCTCGCGTTGCTTACTCTTCCGCTGATTCTTCTGGTGAACAAGTCGAGCACGGTGAAATCGGCCGACGAGTTATGGAAGAAAGATCGGATTGACGAGCCGTTGATTTGCCTTCCGGCGAACGAGGCGATTCCTAAAAATTTCCAGCGCTGCCTCGCCACCCGCGGCATTGATTGGTTTCCAAGTTTCGATGTGACTTCAATCAATTTGATTGAGAGCTACGTGGCAGGAGGTTATGGCATCGGCCTCTCGATCGCCATTCCGCGCGGCCGTTTGCCTCCCAATGTCCGGGCAATTCCGTTGCCAGAATTTGAACCGGTGACGTTCGGCATTCTCTGGCGTGGAAAGCCCTCGCCGCTAACGCAAGCCTTCATCGATGAACTTCAAGTGCGGGCAAGTCAGCTCATCGAATAAAGCATTAATGCTAAGCGCCAAACCGTTCGGCATGGGCACAAGCAACCCAACCTTCGCTACGCGCCGGATCGTTTTGAAAACTGCGCAGACAACGTCGCGTAAGCCTCATTGACCAACTTCGACCTTTGCTCGGCCATTTGCTGCCAATCTTTGTTCAACGTGGCGAACCGATCCGGATGACACAGCTTAATCTGTTTGCGGTAAGCCGCTTTGATTTGCGCCAGCGAAGCAGAACTTGGAATTCCCAGGATGGTATGCGGTCCCGGCGGTGCCGGCTCGACCACGCGCACCGGGGGCGGTTTGGGCCGGGCATGGAAATCCTTTTCGGATGGCGGCTTCATTTTCACCCCGAGCACCCTGCTGAACTCAGCGCGCAATTCACTCGTCAGGGAAATTCCGCAGGGTTCGTTTTGCAGAAAAATAACTCCCGCAATGTCGCGCAACTGTGGAAATACTTTCACGCCATTACACTCCGGCGCGAGTTGGGCCAATTCCGCGAAGGAAACACGCGCGCCTTTTTGCATGACGATTGCCAGGATTTTTGCGCAGCTCGAAATGTCCATCCCCAGCAGCGTCACCGATTTGTAGAACATGGAAATGGCCGAGGCAAACCACTGCGGGCCGGTGTAAAGCATGCGCACAAAAAGCCCGTCTTCGCTGCGAGGTCCGGCGAGGAGCACATTTAGGGCACGGCTCAACCCTGCGTTGGAAACATGCACTTTCGATGTGCGAAATCGCGATTGATGGAAAAAATCCGCATTCCTCCGAAAATGGCTGACGAATAACCAGACGAGGAATCCAGAGCAGAAAATTTCGCAGAACAAAGTTGAGTCGAGCAGATTGAAATCCAGGATCGACTTGACCAGTGCCGCAACAATCTTGAATAAAACAAAACCAACCAACCCCGCAATCGACGTGGAAAAGGCGAGAACGATGAGGCTGGCCGAAAGACAGATCAAGCCGACCGGGACATTGAGAACCGCTTCGATCAGCGTTTGTTTGATCAACCATCTTTCGACGGCGGCTGTTTTCATCGCCCAATTAAGCTGCTAAATCCCGGCCGTGCTCAGCCTCATTTTCAGCGAGGAAACGTTTCCGGGCGCGAGCACTCGCCGATTTTCCAAAACATTCCCCGCCTCCACGCAAACCATTCGCAAATATTCTTCATCGCCAAAGTCAGGCATTAGTTTCGCCTTGGCAATCCAGGGGTTCCAAACCACGGTGGACCTCGACCCTTCCTTTTCGATGATGATCCGGCGACGCAGTTTTGCATCGTGAATTTCGGTCGTCGCGGTCGTGCCGAGATACGCGCGATCGGTTTCGCCTGAAAAACTAATTTGTTCAGCCGTTTCCTTTTTGCGGGCCAACCCTTCCACTTTGTCCAAATAATCCGCTCCCTTTAATCCGCTGACGGTCACTGCGCTTATTTCCCCAACCGTGAAATAGGTGTGCAGGCAATCTTCGAGGGTCAGATTTTCGAGTGATTCATTGACGATTTGTAATTGCAACGTGAGCGATTCGCCAACGGTTACAAAATATTTAGCGGAGAATTTTGGAAAACCAGTCGCCTCGGCTGGCAAAGGAAATTCAAACGCCAGCGTGATCGACTGGTCGGGGTTTGTGTCAATTTCCTTTAGCTCCCAAGGGTGATTGCGCGCAAAACCATGCATCAGCTTGCCCTCCCGCGGCCCGAACCATGGGAAAATAATAGGTATGCCGCCACGGATCGGTTGGCCTTCCTCGAAGCGGCTGCTGCCGCTCAGGAAAAGGAGCGGCTCCTCGCCTTTTCGTTGAAAATGGGTGACGTGCGCGCCATGCAAATAAATTTCGGCGTCGCTCATCGGCGTGTGAACCTTGAGAAGCGGCAACCCGCCATTGCCTTTGCTGAAAATGATTAGTCCAGATTTTTCCATAACGTTGTTTAATTAAGTTTCCTGAATTGGGATTTGTTCGCGGCCGGAAAGCAATGACGAACTTGAGGGAAACAAGTTTTCTATTTTCAACCGCGCCAAAACTGCCTAGCGTCTCGCGAAATTATGGCAAAAGCACATTCATACAAATTTTGTTTTGGCCCGTGGAATATCAGCGAAGGCTCTGATCCTTACGGCCCAACCACCCGCCCCGCGCAAACATTCGATTGGAAGCTCGCACAGCTGAAAAAGCTCGGTTTTGACGCGATGATGTTCCATGACGACGACGCTGTTCCCGATATCGACAGCAAATCGACGGCGCAGATTCTCAAGCAAGCCAAGGAACTCAAGAAGCGCTTGGACGGAGAAGGCATCGCCGCTGAGATGACTGCGCCGCGCCTTTGGTTCGCCCCGCAAACCGTTGACGGCGCTTACACGAGCAATGACCCGAAGCATCGTCAATATGCGATCGACCGTTCTCTGCGCTGCATCGACATCGGAAATATTCTTGGAACCGATTTGCTCGTGCTTTGGCTGGCGCGCGAAGGCACTTATTTGCGCGAAGCAAAAAACGCGAAGCGCAGCACGGAGTTGCTGGTTCAAGCTTTTGACAAAATGCTGGCGCACGACAAAAAAGTTCGTCTCTCCATTGAGCCCAAGCCGAACGAACCGATGGATCACGCGTATATCCCAACCATCGGCCACGCCCTCGCCGTGGCGCAGCTCACCCACGATCCGAAACGCGTCGGCGCATTAATCGAGAGCGCGCATTGCATTCTCGCCGGACTCGATCCCGCCGACGAAATTGATTTTTGCATGACGTTTGGAAAACTTTGGTCGCTGCATCTGAACGATCAAAACGGCTTGAAATACGATCAGGACAAACCGTTCGGCAGCACCAATCTTCGGAGCGCGTTCAATCAGGTTCGCGTTTTGGAACGCAACAAATACGGCAGCAGGGGCGAATACGTTTGCTTCGACGTGCATCCTTTCCGCACGACAAAGGTCGAACATTGGCTCGCGCATCTCGATAACAGCCGCCGCACCTTTTTGAAGTTGGTGGAAAAATCCCGCAGCTTCGATGAAGCGAAATCGAAACAACTGATTGCTGATCGCGATTACCAGGCACTCGACCAAATGGTGATTGAGCATCTGCTCGGAAAATAAGTAGGATCAAAAATGAAGAATCTATTCGCACTGATTGCCATTTTTTAAATCGGGTGCGCTGGCGGCCCAACGAAAGACTACTACAACCCGTCTGTTGTTGGGGCGAAATTCAAAGGCCCGATTACTACTGCAAAAGTGGACAACGTCGCAGCGGAAAAAGACAAATTGGTGAATGAAGGCTACACCGTCATCGGACAGACGGAATACACCGGCAAATATCCAGAAGCTGTTGAACTAACTGCTCAAGCAAAAAGAGTTCACGCGAATCATGTGGTTTACAGTTGTGTTTATATTCCACCACAGCCGGGAAGCTGGAATTTTAGCTTTGGAAATTGGGGCGGCCAAGGCGGAACCGGTGGAGGCGCAAACAGCGTAAAAATCGTTTTTCTAGGTAAATAACTTCTATTGCTAAAACAATAACCGATACCGGACGGTGTAAAAGTTCAGTCGATTGGAAACCAAGGTGAGTTTGATACTACCTCGGGGCCAAACAACAGATCGAGATCATCGAAAAATTCGACGAGCAGGCGGAATGGAAATGGTTGGTTTTAAAACTATCTCTCCTAACCTCCAAAGATAGCATTGATCGGAGGGGGTAAAGGGGGCGGAGCATCAATGCTAACTGTTGTTGAACAAGCCCGGATATTCCAGTGGGTTTCCCTTTGCGGTTTTCTTTTCCTACCTCTTCAGGGTTGATGTCCGACGCGGCTC
>CANJXF010000101.1 GCA_947478865.1 Verrucomicrobiales bacterium
TCAATCTTCCAATGGATGTTTGCAGGCTCAATTTGAGTTCATTCATCGCGAAGTCTGGCGGCTCTCGCCGATCCCCTCGCAAATCTTCTCTCAAACTGGCTGGTTTTGATTCGACCCTACATGGCTGGTTTTATGTGACCGCTGACACCCATTGCAATGGAATGGCGGTCAAGCCGCTGAAAACCAAGGCGATGATAAATAGCCAGATTAACCTCTGGATGCGGCGCAGCAAAACTTCGGCGCGATGTTTCATGGCTCGCACTATTTTCCCAGAAAATCGGCCCAGTGCGACAGGAAAAACTTCTTCTCGGTTGGCAACAACGTGGGTGCGGTTCCAAGGATTGGCCGAAGGGCTGCGGTCATTTGCAACATGATGAGGAGGAAAATGAGCGTCCACACTTTGAATCCAACATTGGATTTCGCGTTCAGATGCGAAAATCCGACTTGTAAAAAGCGCAACCCGAAACCCCACGAAATCCCACTCGGCATTACCTGGTCCGCATTTTTCCCAATTCGCGCTGCACCAGATCGGGTTCGGTCCAAAGTTGGATATGACGTGCGGCCAATTGTTGAGACTTCTGGGAAAGTCCGTTTTGGGTGTGGAACTGATTGGGACGGCAGCGAAAAACAAATTGCAAGCAGGGCAACCAAACCGTCGTGGCCAGAATCAAAGCGATCGAGCCAACAAAGATTTTTTTGAGAGCCGTTTTCATTAGCTCACGTTCTCAGTGCTCCCCGTGCGGGTCGGCAGAAGTTGCTGACCTCCGCGGAGATTGTCGTTGATTGATCGTTGCCGAACTAGATTTCGCAGCTCAGGAAAAATCGGCGCAGCCATCAAAAGCAGCGCGAGAATGAACAGCGTCCCGTTGAAATACGTTGGCAATAGTGTTCGCAAAGCCGAAGGACTCGTTCCGGCGACTCGAAGAGAGTCCGCCATGAAAACGTAAAGTGCGATGGCCATTCCAAAAAAATTGAGCGCCCATGGGATACGACTTCTCGAATCTGAAGGACGCGGCGATCCTTCCAACTGGCTGGCGAGAGTGCCCCATAGAATCATCAGCAGCACAATGGAAACGGGAGCCCAGACGGGTCCCCACCACGGAAGCGGCAGGAGAAAAAGAATGTCCCAATCAAAAACCGAGTTCGGCCAACCGCACAAGAGTTTCAGAAAAACGTAATAAAAAATGTCCCAGAGACCGAAGGCGATTGCGCTGTATCCGATCCGGTTTCGCCAGGTTTTTCCGGCAAGCCATCCGATGGTCAAAAGCATGACCATCGTTGCCAATTCACGGATCAATTCCGCTTTGCCGAGCCCGCCAAAGAACGGCAGCGGGTTGGCTTGATACGGCTCAATCCGATCGACCATCGTTCGCA
Organism: Verrucomicrobiales bacterium; assembly: GCA_947478865.1. Classification (GTDB taxonomy): domain Bacteria; phylum Verrucomicrobiota; class Verrucomicrobiia; order Limisphaerales; family CANJXF01; genus CANJXF01. The sequence continues at coordinate 1,375 of CANJXF010000101.1, forward strand.
AATAGAAAACCACGGACGACTCCACCCACGCCATCGCCATCGCAAAGACGGCTACAACCAACCAGCACTTCTTTTCGTTCATAAAACCTATTTCCCCGTGTTTAGTTGAAACGTGAGTGGATTTCGTTCGCGCGCACCCATTACGAATCTGTCTTCATCACGTTTGCGCGCAAACTCATGAATGCGTCGTTCCACCTCGTGGATGATTGAATCGGGTGTAGAAGTTCCCGCGGTAATCCCAACCTCCTCGACGTCCGCAAACCATTCGATCTGTAAATCGTCGGCGGATTGCGCATGGAAAACCCGTTCGCAAAAACGTTTGCAGGATGAAACGAGTTCTCGGGTGTTGTTGCTATGCGCCCCTCCGATCACGATCACGAGGTCGCATTTCTTTGCCAGATCGACTGCGGCGCTTTGACGGTTCTTGGTCGGTTGACAAACGGTGTCAGAAAATTTGACTTCCGATTTTGGGAACCGTTGACGAATCAGCTCAACAAGATATCGCACTTTCTGAATCGGCTGAGTGGTCTGGGAAACAATTCCGAATCGTGGGCGCTCCGTCAGACTGGCGATTTCTGCCTCGGAAGAGATCACATCGTAGTCGGTCAGATCTCCGGTCATGCCGCGAACCTCAACGTGTTCCGCTCGACCGATAATGACTGGATGAAATCCGGCGCCGACCAAATTGTGAAGGGCACGGTGCGCGAAATGGACCAGCGGACAGGTGGCTTCGATTACGATGTGCCCATCAATCTTCAGTTCACTGACGATCCGTTGGGATGTTCCGTGAGCCGTAATCATCACTCTTTCGGTTCGGAGCGAGTCATCCGGCTTCGCGAATTGAATTCCGCTATTTCTCAGGGTCTGGAGAACGGCTTCGTTGTGGACCAATTCGCCGAGAATCGTCAACGGTTGCCCATTGGATTGTTTCATTGCAAGCGCAATGGCATCACGGACGCCAAAACACATGCCCAGATGTTCAGCTTTTGAGATTTTCATTTTTCGCTTTGTATTACAAAGTAACAGATTGCAACCCAGCCAGTTTGTTCAAACATTTTGAAAACTATTTTCCGGGCTTCGTTTGTCGAACGATCTGATCGAGAAGATCAATGTAGGTCGCGAACGCCTTGCGCCCGCCGGCAGTTAGCGAGCAGGTTGTGAGCGGGCGATTATTTTTGTAACTCTTGGCGACCGAAACGTAACCAGCCTCCTGGAGAGTGCGAATATGCGTGGTCAGATTCCCGTCTGTCATTTCCAAAGTGTCACGCATTTCGGTAAACGAAAGCTCAGGCGATGCCGCAAGCAGCGACATGATAGCCATGCGCCCTTTCTCGTGGATGACACGATCGATTTGTAAAAACGGTTCAGGATTCACGCCGCCTTCTTCCGCGTTTCGGTAAAGAATAGATAAATGCCAAAAGCCAAATGAACCGCGCCAAAAAAGATTCCCATGGTGTCGTGCGCCACTTCAGCCGTTTGCAACCGTGGAAAATAATTGAATCCAACCAGGACCAGAGCTCCTAAGATGACAAACATCCATCCAAACAACTTGATACTCCTCTGCATAAAGAAACCTGCCGCATGCAGTCCGCTTCCATAAAAAAGCATCCAGACGGGTGGGAGAATCCAGCTCATTCCAGCGGGCATCGCACCGGGGATGCTGAACAAGATGCAGATGGCTAATCCGATGAAAAAATTAGGCAACAAAGATTGCCAGACGCGCCGGGTGGGCATCGACCAAAAGGGTTCTGCGTCCTGCAATGCTTGTCGACGAACGAGCAGCAACGCGGTGATAAATGCAACACATGCCGTGACCATCCACAACATTGCAAAGGCCAAGTTCGATCGAATTTCAACGAAATAATGTACCAAAGACGCGGCGCAACCGATCGCTCCGGTCACGATCATGATTGGCGCGAGGGCTCGACGATAAATCGAGGAGCGCTCCATCAACGTGCGAATGGCAAGCAGGTTTTCCGAGGCCCAATTATTTTCCATGCAATCGACTTTGTAACGCAAAGCCTAGAAAGTCAAGGCTGTGGGAACCAGTGAAAGGATCGTCGGTTATGGTTCTACGAAATGGGAGTCGGAATCTATGAAATCACGGCTTTTAACAATTGCCCATGCACGTCGGTCAACCGGAAGTCTCGTCCTCCGAATCGGTAGGTGAGTCTCTCGTGATCCAAACCGAGCAAATGCAGCACTGTCGCCCAAAGATCGTAGGTGGTGCAGACATCTTGCACTGCATAATAGCCGAGATCGTCTGTGGCGCCAAGGACGCTGCCGCCTTTCACACCGCCGCCGGCCAGCCACAAGCTGAAACCAAAGGGATTATGATCACGACCATCGCTGCCCTGGGAAAACGGTGTCCGGCCAAATTCGCCGGTAAAGATAATCAAGGTTTCTTCGAGAAGCCCGCGCGATTTCAAATCCTGAATGAGCCCAGCCAAAGGTTGGTCCACTTGGAATGCCATCGAGCCGTGCCCTTCTTTGATCTTTCCATGTTGATCCCACGGATTGCCTGGACCACCTGCGCCGATGCCGCCGGAAAGACAACTCAGTTCCACAAACCGAACGCCGCGCTCGATGAGCCGCCGTGCCACCAGGCATTGTTTGGCGTAGGCAACCTTGTTTTTGTCGCTTGAATCGAGACCGTAAAGCTTTTTCGTCGCGTCGGTTTCGCCCGTAATGTCGCACAGTTCTGGAACGGCAGCCTGCATGCGATACGCCGTCTCGTAATTGCGAATCGCCGCATCCACCTGGGGCTCCTGGGTCGCTTGGGCAAAGCGCGTGTCCAAGTCATTGATGAACCCGAGTCGTCGCCGTTGTAATTCGTCGCGTTCGCCCGGTTTGATATTGGCCAGCGCCGAATCACGATCCACTTGCAGGACGGATGCTTGGAATTGCGCGGGCAAATAGCCGCTGCTGAAAACGCCAACGCCGCCGTGCGGCACCACTGCCCCGCCGCTCTGTAACACAACGAAGCCGGGCAGATTCTGGTTATCCGAACCGAGTCCGTAGCACGACCACGCGCCCGCGCTTGGATGGCCGAGGAACGGGAAACCGGTATGCATCATGTAATTGCCCTGCGCATGTTCGTTGACGCGAGTGGTCATGGATCGAATGACGGCAAGGTCATCCGCCATTTCGGCGAGGTGCGGAAAGAGGTCGGTGATTTCGGTTCCACTTTTACCTCGCGGCCTGGCTTCCCACGGACTTGCCATGATATTGCCGTTGTCGTTAAACATCGTCGGCTTCACAGGAACCGGCATCGGTTGACCATGTCGCCTCTTCAGCTCCGGTTTGGGGTCGAATGAATCGAGATGCGAAACGCCACCGCTCATATAAGCGAAGATGACGTATTTGGCACGTGGCTTAAAGTGCGGCAAATGCAATTGGCCTTTCGGCGCAGCGGCGGCACCAAAAGCTTTGTCTGACAGCAGTGCTGATAATGCGAGCGATCCAAAGCCAAGCGAACAGCGTCGCAACATTTCGCGGCGCGTCAGCGGCGCGACCGGTCGATGATGCGGAAACATAGATGGATTCAACATACAACCTTTAGCGAACGTAAATGAACTCCTTCAAATTGAAGAGCGACTGCGCAAAATCTCGCCAGGCCAGATTCTCTTTGCCAGGGCCTTGCTCGCGTGCCATTTCCGAAAGATAGGCGCGACTCGCGACGAGTTCCGTTTCATTGGGCAGCCGGCCCAACGCCATTTCGAACATTCGACGAATGCGCGGGTCTGTTTCAATTTCGAGCTTCGTGACCGACTCCGCCCACTGCGCGGCTTGTTCAATGACGAACGGATCATTCAGCAAGGCGAGAGACTGCGCGGGAACATTGGTTGTTTCCCGGCGGCCAAGCGTGCTGAAGGGGCGAGGAAAATCAAAGGCTTCGAGAAATGGGCTCAGAAAATTTCGGCGAACCATCAAGTAAATGCTGCGGCGTTTTTGCTCGGCGGAGGCAGCGAGCGCGTTTGCGCCAGGACCAAACATGGTTGGATCAAGCCGTCCGCTGACTGCGAGCAAGCTGTCGCGGATCGATTCGGCTTCCAAGCGTCGGACGCGCGCGTGCGAGAGAAGTTCGTCCGCGGGATCTATTTCCAAAGCGCGGCCTGGGGCTTCGCCGGACATCTGGTAAGCCCGCGTGGTGACGAGGAAACGAATTAACTCTTTGGCCGACCAACCGTGCTCGACAAAATGCACGGCGAGAAAATCAAGCAACTCGGGATGCGATGGTTTATCTCCGAGCCGTCCAAAATTGTCGACGGTTGCGACGAGACCGCGGCCGAAAATGTGGTGCCAGAGGCGATTCACCAGCACGCGGGCAGTGAGCGGATTCGCAGCGCTGGCAATTTCGTTTGCGAGTTCGAGTCGCCCGCTGCGATCGGTCTCGTAGCGGTTACTGGAGACGAGTTGTAAATAGGCGCGCGGAACAGGATCGAGCGGTTTCAGATGATCGCCGCGAGCGAGGAGCGGCGCATCGTAGGCAATGGATTCCAAAACTCCCGGCGCGCGGCGCGGGACGGGAATTTGGTTCTCCAGCCGACGGTATTCGCTGACGAGCGTGGCCAACGCGGGAATTTCCTGAATTGAATTAGGCAGCAATTCATCCCGCAAAAACGGTTCCAAAAACAATCGTTGCTCCTCGCTTAAAGTATCGCTGCGCCAAGCGAAAACTGCATTGGTCAAAAACGAGTGAAGGCGTGCGGCCAACTCGTCCGCTGATTTCGGGGGGGCGCCTCGCGTGAGCAAAGTCAGCGGGGTGATCTCCTCTTTTGGCGTCGCGCCTCCCTCATGAAACACGATGCGTTCAATGCCAAAGAAAGAACGCCCGCCTGCGCCCGGGGGCGAACGATCGCGCGAGGTGACATCTTCCGCCGTGGCCAGTTCCAAATAGACCATCGAGCCTTTGCGATAGGCGGTGTCGAGGCGCACCCATGTTGGAGCATCGCTGCTCAGGTTGGCTTGCGGAAAAATATTCCCCTGACCTATCGGATAATTGTCCGAAATCAGCCGCACGCGAGCGCCCTTCCCTCCCACCACGCGCACGCTGATGCTGCCGCTGGCCAATTGAAATCGCGGCGAAGCAAACACGCCGTTGTGCTTTTGCGACAAGCGATGGCTGACCACCCCTGCTGGCAATAGTCTGCCAAAAATCCGTTCGCCTTCCGGCTCAATGGCGAATTCGCCCGGGCGAGCTAAAACTTCGGGCGGATTTACACCATAGCGAAACCATTGCTTCACACCGTCGCCCGTGAAATCCCAAGCGGGTCTGAAGGTATCAGCATTGAATTTTTTTCGCGCGGTCAGATCAGCCTCTTGTTTCTGAGCGAACTGCTGCCACTCGGACGCGAATGCTTCACCAGATTTTTCACGAAGTTGAAACCAGGTCTTCAAAGGATGATTTTCATTGGTGGCAGCGGCCCGAAATGCCGCTAGCCTCCGCGAGCGCGCTGCATTCTGCGGCGCATAATTGGGAAAATTCTTTTCCAGATTGCTGCGTGCGCCAGCCACTTCGGTCAACAAACGATCGCGCTCGTCGCGTCGCTGGGTCGTGAGAGCCTGGGTAATCGAATTCGGAGTAACCAATCCGGGGCCCGCTTTGAATGACGAGGAAATCTCTTTCGCGGCGAGCGCGCGATCATAGAGGCGGGCCTCCTCGATTTCGCCTGCAAAGAACGCACTGCTGCCGCCGGTATGACGCAGACCGATGAGAATGTGCGCGGTATTTGCATCAAATGTCCGCAAGCTCGCACCATCTCCGGATGGACTATAAGAAGCGCCGTAAACAATGCCGTTCCGAAAAATCTCGATGCTGTTGTTCGTGCGATAAACGATGGCGAGGTGAACAAGTTCGCTCGGAGAAGCTGTCTCAACTTCGCCGCCCAGGTCTTTCGTCCGTCGGGAAAAATCACTGCCAGCCATCCATTTGCGCGACTCCCGTTCTGCAAAAACGATCGAGTCAAAAACCGAACCATCCTTCGATTCAACGCTGAACACGCCGCCACCGCGCTGATCGAGGCTGGCGAGAGTTACCCAGGCTTCCAACGTCTTCTCTCGGAGCGGACGGGCCAGGCCGGTCGTGCGGAGAAAGGCTCCTTTGCCATCAAGGACGAGACGCCCGTTGCGGACGACCGCGCCATCATGAAGTTCGCCATGCAAGCCGCCGATCGAATCACGCGTATCGCCATCGAACGTCCACGCCGCGATTGGAGAAATGTTATTTCCCTCCGGGTTGCTAACACCGCGTGCCTGCAAAACAGCGGCGCGACCGGCGTTGTTGATTTCGTCAATGCGTTTGCCGAGTTTAACCATGCGCTCCGATTCTTCATCGCCCGGAATCGCAACGCGTTTGATTTCACCGTTTTGAAACCCCGCAAGGTTCTCGGCAAGCTGGCGCGCGGAAGTTTCCCACGCTTGAGCCACAACAGTCCGGATTGAGCGCTTCAACTTCTCCAACTCGTCTCGATGCACCCGAAGACGTCCTGGCGCATCGACCGTCAAGTGCGTCGGCCGACTGCTCGCAAAAATTCCGTAGAGTGCGTAATAATCGCGCTGGCTGATGGGATCAAACTTGTGGTCGTGACAGCGCGCACATGATGTGGTCAAACCCTGGAACGCCTTGGAGACCACGTCGATTTGGCTGTCCACCGTTTTCACCTGTTCGTCGAGGGTGTCCACGGGTTGAAACCCATGTTCAACAAGGCGCAAATGCGCGAGACCGAGCAGCGATTCGTTGATGCCTTCCGCTTCGTTGAAACGAGGTTTTGCCAGCAAATCTCCGGCAAGGTGTTCACGAATCAGCTGGTCGAACGGAACATCCGCATTGAAAGCACGGATCAGATAATCGCGATAACGCCAGGCATTCGGAATTTCCGGATCGCTCTCGCTGCCGTGCGTTTCGGCGAATCGAACCAGGTCCATCCAATGCCGCGCCCAATGTTCGCCAAACCGCGGAGAAGCGAGTAACCGTTCCACAACTTTTGCGTAGGCATCCGGAGAAGCGTCGTCCAGAAACACATGAAGTTCCTCCGTGGTGGGCGGCAATCCTGTGAGCACAAACGTGACGCGACGAAGGAGCGTGCGGCGATCAGCGGGGGCAGCGGGCTGGAGATTGGCGGATTCCATTTTCGCCAGGAGAAATCGATCCACGGGATGCTGGGACCAACCGGCATTGGTCACGCTGGGCGCGGCAGGATTTAGAACCGGCTTGAAGCTCCACCAGTCTTTGCGCGCGGCAAAAGTGGTTGCCCAACCCGCGTTCTTCGGCGCAGAAATAGTCGGAGGTTGATCGCGCGGATCGACTGCTCCTTGATCCACCCACGCCACAAAATCCGCGATCACGGAATCGCCAAGCTTGGGCCGGTCCTTGGGCATTGCGTCGTCGGGATTTTCGTGCGAGATGGCCCGTAGCAGGAGACTTTTCTTCGCGTTGCCGGGAATGAGCGCAGGGCCGGATTCCCCACCCTTAAGCAACCCATCGCGGAAATCGACGCGCAACCCGCCCTTATGTTTCTTTGTGCCATGACATTCGTAACATTCGTTGGCCAGAATCGGCCGGATGCGTTGCTCAAAAAATTCGAGGGGCGATGGACTAGTCGGGACGGCGGCCACTTCGCTGCCGCAGATCGCGGCAAAACAAAACAGCAAGATGGCAGCAGCGCGCTTCACTTTGAATGGATTTTTTTGTGCAGAAGAGGTTCTTTGGGGAATCCAAAAAAATCAAGGGCTTTGGTTGGAAGAATTGCCTCAGACCAATGCGCGGAAACTTGAGCGATTGATTGAAGAGTTTGGATTGGTGGCTGGAGCCGGAATCGAACCGGCGACACGAGGATTTTCAGTCCTCTGCTCTACCAACTGAGCTATCCAGCCAACCAAGGGCGCGAAATATCCACTGCGACACCCCCTTTTGGCAAGGGATTTTATCAAGCTGTCGGAACTCCATGAGAATGTCCCCTTGGTAACTCGATAAGAATGTCCCCGTGGGTTGGGTTGCGGTAGCAACCCGCCCGTACATGGAGACATTACAGATGAGTGGGAGCGAACGTGAGAGATTGAA
>CANJXF010000102.1 GCA_947478865.1 Verrucomicrobiales bacterium
AATGGGCGCAAGCGGCCAATCAATTTGCCATTATGTTTGGAAAAAGATTTTTTGCTCCGGGGCTAGCCCCGGAGCAAAAGGACAAAAACTAACAACCCGACCCAAACACAAAATTTCCGATACTACCAACAAGCCCGGTTGAACTACTGAAGTCTTCTCTGCGGTTTTCTTTTGCCACCGATCCTTCGTGCCACAGACGACTGCGCCTCGGCCGCTCCCATGTCACGCGGATGCCTTTTCCCATGAAACAGAATGTAACGCCTGATCCAATCCCAATAGGTATGCTCCGTGCGGAGGGACAAATGTTTAAAGCGGGCAACCTCGTGCCATGGTTGCCGCAAACGCAGCTTCGGGTTCGGCACAAACTGTTCGGGAATTGGCATGAAATAGGGCTGGCAAGACTCAATCCGCAAGCGTAGGGTTGCGCAATTGAAACCCGAGATAGGCTGCGAAACCCCGGAGATAGGCTGCAAAATGCGCCGTTTTCGCAACCGACTTCAATGTTAGGCCACACTACGGATGAAGCGCTTCCTTGAGTTCCTTAGCCCAGACCGCGCGACACGGATTGCGTTTCTTTCGTTTCTCGCGGCTTCGCCCGCTTACTACATCTGCCGGAGCAAGCATTTCTGCATGGCCGGACATCTCCAGCACTCGGACGACTACACACCGCTTGCATACCTCACCGATGCGCTGTGGGTCATCGGCTTTCTGTGCTCGATTATTTTGGCATTCCGCAGCGATGTCACGTTCCGCTACGTGTTCGTGTTTGCTCTCGGCGTCACGTTTCTCTGCATTGCTGACCCGAATAGCATAGGGGGGCTTCTACAGATTCCCGTTCACGTTGCGCTCGGTTTGTTTGCTGTTGCATGCCTGCTAGGATGGATACCTTGATTTCACATCACGTGCGGCCTAACCTCCAAGGGCAGCTTTGACCGACTGAGCGGAGCGAAGGAGCGTCGAAGCTAGCCGTTGTTGAACAAGCCCGGTCGAACTTACCTGAAGTCTTCTCTGCGGTTTTCTTTTCTGGCCTGACCAGGGTGATGGCTGTGAAGCCAGATGACCTCCACTCCGCATATTTCATTCTGTTTCAGGCGGAGCGCCGACTAGAAGTCGGCTTTGCGGCTTCTCCACACCCAAAGCGGGTTGCAAACCGGATCTCCACTCTGTCGGCATCACACGCTGCGTGTGAAATATCCCGGCTCGGATTGGAATTCCCCCTGCGCCCCGCCTCCGGCTTCATTGGAAATTATGCCGGCCGTGCCGCAGCGATGGAATCGATGCGGAAACGTTTTACGGTTCCCTCCAAATCCAAATCCACTTCCTCGCCGACTTTTTTGTTCATCAACGCCTGGGCCACGGGCGTGAGGTAACTGATGATTCCTTTTTCGGGTTCAGAATCCCAGGCGCCCATGATATTGAACGTTTCGCTCTGCCTGGTGTTCATGTCGGTCACGGCGACTTTCGTCCCGATGCCGACCGCGTCGGTTTTGACGTTGGCGAAATCGGTTCCGCGTGCGCGAGAGAGCTGGGTTTCCAATTCAAATTTCTGGCGCATCAGGATTTTCTGCATTTCCTTGGCGGCTTTGTATTCGTGATTTTCGCGCAAATCGCCGTAGCTGCGCGCAATGGCGATTTCCTTTGAATTTGCCGGGATCTTTTTCTGCACGATCTCCTGGTAATCGTTTTTGCGACGTTCGAGACTCTCCCAGGAAACCTGCAAGGTCGCTTCCTGTTTGGTTGCTTCGCCTGAAATCATTGATTGCACGGCCGGAAACGTCTTGACGATGCGAGCCAGCAATGAGCGCTTGTCCATGTCGTCGAAACAGGGCGAAAGCTGGAGAGCACGGGTCAAATCTTTGATGACTTCCAAATCCGCGGAGCCAATTAGCTCCACGAGCAAGGTCGGATCATCGAGAATGAAATCGCGCAATTTGTTCGAACGCTTTTCATTGAATTGATCGCGCTCCATCGAGGTGAGCATGGCGCGAAACACTTCCGGCCCGAGAATGTCGGCGTAGGTATCGGAGCGATCCTTGGCGAGCCACAACAGCAGGTCGCTGCTGGCTTGATGCTGGCTGATCAATCGTGCCAACGTTTCTTTGAGCAAATCAAATTTGCCGCCTTCAATCAGCGCGTGGGCCATTTCTCCGGCGAGTTTGGTTGAGACGGTGTTGATCGTCGCAAGCAACGCATCCTGCCAAAGATTTGGATTCGCTTTTTTGAACGATTCCAAGGCGCGGCGATGTTTTGCCGCGGGAATGGCTTCGAGCACTTGCCCGAATTTTGATTCCTGAGTCCAAAACGAGTTGGTGGAAATTTCTTTTTCGGGAGCGGAAGCGCCAATTCCTTCGCGAATATCGTCGCGGACAAAAATTGCTTCCAGCGCCACGGCGGGCTGGGTTCGTTGATGGGTCAGAATCTCGGTGTTTAACGTCGCAATCGCTTCTTCGCCGGCGCCTTTTTTATCGGTCAAATCGGAAATGCTTTTGACGAGGTCGTAGGCGACGTTCAGTCGTGCTTTCAAGCCTTTGGCCGCGCGAAATTCGCTCATCAGCCGCTCTTGCAAAGACGTTTCCTTGTTCTGGTAAATGACGGGCTCGGATTTCTTGGTCGGCAGCTGGAAATGGCCGTCTTTCTTCAGTTCGCGCTTCGCCGCTTCCCACCATTTTTTCCAATCTTCGGTGATGACGTCGGGGACGAGCGCATGCTGGATTTGGTCAACCGTGGCCTGGCCGCCGTAGCTTTGCAGGACGAGTTTGATGAGGTCGAGATGATGCAGCGCGGCCATCTGTTGCAAGGACTTCAAATCAGCCAGCTTGCGCGCCAGGATGTGGTCAGGCGGAATCGGCTTGAGCGAATCGGCGGCGAAGGAGAGATCCATCGTGTGACCGGATTTGGAAGGGAAATCAATGACGAACCGAGCGAAAACCGTGTCGATGGTGGTGATTTTTCCAAAACCCCAACTGCGGTGCATGCAATAACGGCTTTCTGTCAAAGTGACCAGTGGATCGACCTGCTGTTTGGTCAATTTTCCTGCAGCAACCAGTTTTTCAAACTCTTCTTTCATAAAATGAACATAAATTCTCGCGTCCCGTCTCGCGAATGTGATTATTAGGCGTGGCTGTACAAAAACCAAGAGAAATTGCCGTGCGCGTGCTGCAGTTGCGCGAAACGGAACCCGATTTTGTTGAAAACATTTTTGAGCGTGAACTCGCCGAGGCTCGCATCTCGCCGGTCGATCGCGCGCTGTGCCAGGAACTCGTATATGGCATCGCCCGCTGGCAGGAAACGCTCGACTGGCTGATCGCCCGCAAGACCGAGGGACGCGAGCAGAAAATCAATCTCCTCATCCTGCTGCGCATCGGTCTCTACCAGATGTTTTGGCTCGACCGCATTCCGAACCACGCCGCCGTTCACGAAACGGTGGAGATCGCCAAGAAGATGGGCTTCGTCTCGCAAGCGGGATTTATCAACGCCGTTTTGCGCGGCTACACGCGTGATCGCGAGGAGACCGAAAAGCTGCTGGAGCAAATCAAGCGCACCGAACCCCCCATCGGCTACTCGCATCCGTTATGGATTTATCAGCGTTGGCAAGCGCGTTGGGGCGCGGAGAAAACTGCCGCCTTGATGGAATGGAACAACACGCCGCCGAAAACGTTTGCCCGCGTCAACACCCTGAAGCTCGGCACGGCCAAGGAGTTGATGAACATGTGGGACATCGAAGGGGTGAAATACATCGCGCGCAAATTCGATTGGACGGATGACGATTTGGTTTTCGAACTCGAATCCCATCCGCCGCTCGCGAAACTGAAGAGCTTTCAAAAGGGGCTCTTCTACATTCAGGACCCGAGCACGCTTTTGGCTGTCAAAATTTTGGATCCGAAGCCGCGTGAAACGATTCTCGACCTTTGCTCCGCGCCCGGCGGTAAAACCACCTTCATCGCGCAACTCATGCAAAATCGCGGGAAAGTTTTCGCGCAAGACATCGATTGGGAACGCCTCGATCTCGTGAAGGAAAATTCCCTGCGATTGGGCCTGACCTGCATCGAAACGTCCATTGCGCCGGAACACCTGATCGAAAAACCTTCGCTGCGCTTTGATCGCATTCTGATCGATGCGCCCTGCTCGAACACCGGCGTGATGCGTCGCCGGGTCGATTTGCGTTGGCGCATCCAGCCCGATGAAATCCAGCGCCTCCGCGAAACGCAGTTGAACCTCCTCCGCCGCGCCGCCCCGCGCTTGAAGCCTGGCGGGATTCTCGTTTACAGCACCTGCAGTCTCGAGCCCGAGGAAAACCAGGAAGTGATCAAAGCTTTCCTGGCCGAGCACCCTCAGTTCACGCTCGAAAGCGAACGCGAACTCGTGCCCTTTGTGGACCAGGTGGATGGAGCGTATGTGGCTGCGATGAAATCCATTGCAAGTTGACCTTTCCGAACAGAACGGCTTGGTCATTTTCCATCCAGCGCGCCAACTGACAAATCGCTTTGCGGGCTTCCTCCGTTGAGCGATATTCGTCGCCGCCATGGCCGATATTGTTTTATCCACGCTCAACGCCAAATACATCCACGCGTCATTTGGGCTGCGTTATCTTCTGGCCAATCTGGGCGAACTGCGCGATCGCGCCTGCCTGCTGGAATTCGATATCAACCAACGGCCCCTGGAGATTGTGGAGATTTTGCTGGCACAGAATCCAAAGATCATCGGGCTCGGGGTTTACATTTGGAACGTTACTGAAACTGCGGAAATTGTTGATGCGCTGAAACGGCTTCGTCCGGACATCACAATCGTGCTGGGCGGGCCGGAAGTAAGTTTTGAATCCGAACAACAGCGGATCGTTCAGCTGGCGGATTACGTGATCACGGGGGAAGCGGACCTGAAATTTGCGGAGGTTTGCGGGCAATTATTGTCGGGAGAAAAACCTGTTTCCAAAATGATTCCGGCGGAGCTGCCCGATTTGGCGCGGCTCGTCTTGCCCTATGATTTGTATTCCGAAAACGACATCGCGCATCGGATCATTTACATCGAAGCCTCGCGCGGTTGTCCGTTCACCTGCGAATTCTGTTTGTCGTCGCTGGATGTTCCGGTGCGGCAGATTCCGTTGCCGCTGCTGTTGGAAAAAATGCAGCAACTGCTCGATCGCGGCCTCCGGCAATTCAAGTTCGTCGATCGCACCTTTAATCTGAATCTGAACACCAGCCGCGCGATTCTTGAGTTTTTCCTCGAACGATTGCAGCCCGGTTTGTTTGTCCATTTCGAAATGATTCCCGATCGTTTGCCCGAAGCGTTGCGTGAATTGATCGCGCGATTTCCTGCCGGGGTTTTGCAATTCGAAGTCGGCATTCAAACCTTCGACGTCGCGGTTTCGAAAAACATCAGCCGCCGTCAGGATTACGCGAAACTCGCCGACAACTTTGGTTTTCTCCGCGCCGAAACGGGAGTTCACATTCACGCCGATTTGATTGTCGGTTTGCCGGGCGAAACGTTGGAAAGTTTTGCGGCGGGATTCGATCGGCTCGTCGCTCTGCGTCCGCAGGAGATACAGGTCGGCATTCTCAAACGGTTGCGCGGGACTCCAATCATCCGGCATGACCGTGCGTTCCAGATGATTTACAGCGCCGATCCGCCTTATGAAATTTTACAGAACGGGTTGATTGATTTTCCTGCGATGCAGAAAATGCGGCGGTTCGCGCGCTACTGGGATTTGATCGGCAACAGCGGCAACTTTGTTGAAACAACTCCGCTGCTCTGGAGCGCCAGCGGGTCGCCGTTCACCGGCGTAATGCGCCTAAGCGAATGGATGTTTGCCAAAATTGGGCGGCAACACAGCATCGCGCTAGTCCGGCTGGCCGAGCTGCTTTTTCAATTTCTCACCATCGAACTCGCGATGGAGCCGCGCTTCGCGGCCGAGGTGATGTGGCGCGACTGGCAGCGGACGGGTCGCACGGAGAAGCCAAATTTCCTCGGCGATTTTGTCTCCAACCAGGATGTGCAAGCGGCGCGAGCGAAGCAGCTTGCCCCCAAGCGGCAGGCCCGTCATCTGAGCGCGAGCTAGGCTGGCGAAACTTTTCGGTGGCAAACTGAAAATGATGCTGAGGTTCGCCTCCGGAAAAATCCCATAGAGACCTCGGGGTTGATCGCGGGCGTTCCGGGCTTAGCTTTCTATATGAAAACGGCACACCGCAGGAGTGGAAGAATTTCAGAGCACTTTCACGGAGTCGGCACGGTGAATCGGGAAATGGTTGAGAGACGCGCCAAAGAAGTGGCGGTGATCAATGGGCGGTTGGCCGATGAGTTTACCGAAGAGGATTGGATTCAGGCCAAGTATGAAATGTTGGGGGCCGAGGATGCCCCTGAAGAGCAGGAAGAAGAACCTACCGCGTCGATTATTCAGTGGGATGAAGGTCCCGACGCCGCCGGACATCACGTGGAAAACAACCCTGTTTCCGACGAACAAACCGTCGCGGAGCGCCTCGTCCAGGAAGGGTTGGAAGAAGCCAATCACGATCAGATGTTGAAAGGGGCGCAAGAGGAAAAAAACCAGAGTTAGTCCGCAAAGGAGTGAATTATGCACTTTCGAAATCGGGCCGATGCGGGTCGGCAACTGGCCAGGAAACTGGGGCGTTATGCTGGCCGGGGTGACGTGGTCGTTCTGGCATTGCCTCGCGGCGGAGTGCCGGTGGGTTATGAAGTCGCGGTGGAACTCAAGGCGCCGCTCGGGATTTTTTTGGTGCGCAAACTGGGTATTCCCTGGCACGAGGAGTTCGCCATAGGCGCGATTGCCTCAGGAGGGGTTTGGTTCATCAACGAGGAAGTCGTTCGGCAACTGGGTATTTCTCGTCCGCAAATCAGGAGGATCGTGGAGCGCGAAGAACAGGAACTGGAGCGTCGCGCGGAGGTTTACGGACGAGAGTTTTCTGATTTCGATGTGAATGGTCGCACCGTGATTCTGGCGGATGATGGCCTTGCGACGGGGGCCACGATGCACGCTGCGGTCAACGCCTTGAAACAACGGAAGCCCAAGGGGATAGTCGTCGCTGTTCCGGTCGCGTCCGAATCGGCTCGCAAACAATTGGAAGGAGAGGTGAGCGAACTGGTCTGTGCTCATATGCCGGAAGAGTTCTACGCAGTCGGCCAATGGTATGATGATTTCTCGCAAACTTCGGATGAAGAGGTGCGCGAGTTGTTGCTGAGAGCGAAAGGGCGGTTCGACCCGAAATCCGCTCTTGCGTCACCGTTGCTTTTTTAATGGAGGAAAGTTTGGATGCCAGCATTTCTTGATATAACCACGGAGAATGTACGCGACTCGGCGCATGCGCTCTCGGGCAGCGCACAGGATTACGACGGATTGTTGAAGATGGTGGGCGATGCGCGTTTTGTGCTGCTCGGCGAAGCGACCCACGGGACGCACGAATTTTACAAGGCGCGCGCCGACATTTCCAAGAGGCTCATTCGTGAAAAGGGGTTTAACGCGATTGCCGTCGAGGCGGACTGGCCGGACGCCTATCGTGTAAATCGATTCGTGCGCGGTGAAGATTCTGATGCAGATGGCGAAGAAGCGCTCGCGGGGTTCAAGCGTTTTCCAACTTGGATGTGGCGCAATGCAGACGTGCTGGATTTCATTGGCTGGTTGCGCGGTCATAACGATCACCCGCGGCCAGAGCAGCAGAAGGTAGGATTCTACGGAATGGATCTTTACAGCCTGCACACCTCAATTCATGCCGTCCTGAACTATCTAAAAAAAATTGATCCCGAAGAAGCCAAGCGAGCGCGGTCCCGCTATTCGTGCTTCGAACATTTTGGCCAGGACGCCCAGGCGTATGCGCAGGCAATGAGTCTTGGTCTGGCGGAGTCTTGCGAGGAAGAGGTCATCTCGCAGCTGGTGGAACTTCGGCGCCGCGCCGCCCAATATTCGCATTGCGACGGGGCTGAAGCGATTAATGAATATTTTTTTGCCGAACAAAATGCGCGGCTCGTCAAGAATGCGGAACAATATTATCGCTCAATGATTTCTGGCCGCACTTCGAATTGGAATTTGCGCGACCAGCACATGGCGGAAACACTCGAGGCACTTTCGCGGCATCTTCAAGAACAGGCGCAAAACGCGAAGATCATTGTGTGGGCGCACAATTCGCATCTGGGCGACGCCCGGGCGACTCAGTTTGTCGAGCGCGGCGAATTAAATGTGGGCCAATTGATCCGTGAAAAACATGCCAGCGACGCGGTGCTGGTTGGCTTTACCACTTACAGCGGATCGGTCACTGCAGCGTCGGAATGGGACGAGCCGCCTCAACGAAAACAAATCGTTCCCGCCTTGCCTGAAAGTTACGAGGCGCTTTTTCATGAAGCGGGAATTGACCGGTTCTTTCTGAACCTGCGCGATGATCCACGAATTAGAATCCGGCTGCGTGAACCCCGGCTGGAGCGGGCGATTGGCGTTATTTACCTGCCGGAAACCGAGCGTATTAGCCATTACTTCGACGCACGATTGCCCGAGCAATTCGATGCGGTATTCCATTTCGATGAAACGCGTGCGGTCGAGCAATTGGAGCGGACAACTTTGTGGGCCAAGGGCGAAGTGCCCGAAACATATCCGTCCAGTTATTAAAGTATGAAGACGCAGGAAATCGACAGTTCAAAATGGGGCGAGTTCTGTGCAAATTTCAATGAAGCGAATCGAGGCTCGCTCCTCACGATCGAATTGATCGCGGCGGATGGAATCCGCAGCGACGTGGCCCGGGACGCTCCGCTCGACAAAATAACCTTTGATCGAGCCGATGTTTGCAATGACCTCTTCAGCATTAGCCTGGGCCTTCCGGGCGAAAGGAAAACCAATCATATTGCAATCGATCCGATTTACCTGCGGATCAGGCAAGGAGAAGCCGGCCAAAAATTCCTGGAAATCGGCGCGGAGAATGGGACGACGCTCGTCACCTTTCATTCGGGACGATTTCCCCAAATTGAGAACACCGCAGTCCATGCCCGCGGGCGCACCGCCCAGATAGATTAAAACGATTCTTGAATCGAGAGATACAATCGGAGAAGCCGGATCGGGGGGGGGGGGGGGGGGGGGGGGGGGGGGGGGGGGGGGGGGGGGGGGGGGGGGGG
>CANJXF010000103.1 GCA_947478865.1 Verrucomicrobiales bacterium
AGCGTCAAGTACCGGACGCAAAACGCCCACTCTTCATCACTGACATCGCTCGGATAACTCTTTCGTTGTTTGCTCATCCACAGCTTATTGCCGGGATGTATTTACATTGTACAGACAATTTTTGCGAAAAGTTAAGTACAGGCTCTAGAGGAAAGTATCCTATGAAAAATTGTGATCTGCCAATCTCAAACTGACTTTTTTCAAAGAGGTCCGCTGCAGGGGCTTCGTAATTCAAGCAGCTTTCTTAAAATACGAATCATCTAACGCTAAGCGCCGATGCGGTTGGACGCGCCTTTCTTTTCTGCCATAAATTTCAACAATGCCTCGGAGCGGGAACGGACATGCAGCTTTTCGTAGATGTGTTTCAGGTGAACTCGGACCGTGTGATAACTGATCGAGAGTTGATCGGCGATCTCCTTGCTCACCTGCCCCTGCGAAAGGAGTTCAAGGATTTCCACTTCCCGCACAGACAGCGTCACCTTCTCGGATGGGTTTGGTGACGGGGATTGGAAGGCGGTGACGATTTTGCGGGCAATCTCGCTGGTCATGGGTGCGCCGCCGGTGCAAACGTTTGTGATCGCATCGAGAATTTCGTTGGGTGAAGACCGCTTCAATAAATATCCACAAGCCCCGGCTTTTAATGCGCTGAAGATGCTGGCGGAGTCTTCATAAACGGTGAGCATGATGACCTGCGTCGCGGGCAGGATTTGTTTGAGGCGAGTTGTGCATTCGATGCCCGAAGCGCCCGGAAGGTTAATATCCATCAAGACAACATCGGGCTTTTGTCGTGGAATTTCCGCCAGCCCCTCTTCCGCCGATCCGCAAGCACATACGCAGCGGACCCCGTCCGCCCGACGCAGCATGCGTTCGAGGTTGCGCCGCATTGGCGCGCTGTCCTCAACTAATGCGACCGTGATCATAACGCCCTCCAAAATGGCCAGCTCGGCAGGTGAAAGGCACTGAGTATTCTCAGACATAAGTGAGTCGTGGAGGCTGAAACATTTCCACCTTTTACTCCAATTTGCGCTGGCGGGTTTGAGTTCACAATACCTCAATTGAGTTACTCATCGTTGTCCGATCCATGCGTTGCAAAGGCACTTTGAAAGTCACGGTCATCCCTTGCCCCAGACTGCTGGTCAGCTCGCATTTTCCGCCCAACTGCTGCAATCTCCGCCGCATGTTGCCCAAGCCATCTGCCCCGCTCTGCTCGCGTGGAATGGTTAGATCCATGCCGCATCCATTGTCGCCCACCGAAACGAGAAGAATTCCCTTTTGAACCGAAATGGCAAGGTGCAGATCGTTGGCCCCGGAGTGTTGAACGAGATTGCTCAGCGCTTCTTTGAAAGCCAGAAAAAGGTTGTGACGCTTCTCGGCGTTCAACGGCGCATCCGGGAGGTCCTTGGCCACGTTGAGGTGACACCGCACCGGCGTCGTCTTGAGAAAGTGCTGGGCATACTGACAGAAATAAGTGGTCAACGAAGAAACATCATCGTGCTTGGGATTGACTGCCCAAACGATCTCGTCCAGGGCGGTCACCATTTCGCGGGCGCGAACGCCGATCTCACGAGTGTGTTCGCGCGCTTCATCTGGACGCAGGGCAGTATCTTGCGCCAGTTCGCTGCCAAAGCTGATCTCGACCAGTCCTGCGCCCAAATCGTCATGCAAATCCTGGGCAATGCGAGCGCGTTCCCGTTCCAGAGTCTTTTGCTGTTCGAGACGCTCAAGTTTTTGTCGGTAGCGGCGGCGCGCTATCAACATTACCGCGCTGCCCAGAAGGCTTGCGGCCGACATCGTCCCTGTCACGCGAAACCAAGTGGCTTCCCATATCTGTGGCTCAACGATGAACGGCAGTGAGGCGCCAAATTCATTCCAAACCCCATCGTGATTGCAAGCGATCACGTGAAAGGTGTAGTTCCCTGGGGAAATGCGCGGGTAGCGCACGACCCGATCCGTGCCAGCCTCAACCCAACCTTGGCCTGACCCTTCAAGCTGGTAGCGGAAGGTGACGTTCTCCGGTGCGGCCAGGTTCAGGCCGGTGAATTCAAATTCCAAGGAATTAACTCCCGGCGATAAGCGCAGGTTCTCTGGAGCCGTTCGCAAGCTGACGGGAGCGGGTTGTTCGGAGAGATCGGGATTGCCGGTCATATCATATGCTGCCGCAATCCGTCCGTTCACCATCATCCGCTCGATAATAACCGGTGGCGGCAAAGAATTTTTACGCAACAAGCTGGGCTCGACGACCGCCAGGCCCGTCGACATCGGAATCAGCAGACGGCCATCGCGGGTTCGAGTGGCGCCAGGACAGACTCCGAAGGTGGCTTGCAGATTAGGCACTCCTTCTTCCCGTCCGAAGATCACCGATCGCACTCGCGACGAGCGACCTTCGGCAACGGCTTCCAACTCCGAGCGAGCCAATTGAAAAACACCTCGATTGCCAGCGATCCAGAGACGGCCCCGGCCGTCAGACAGGATCTGTGAAATGTAATCGTCCCATAACCCCTGACTGGCCCGGAATTGCGAGTAACGACCATTCTTCAGCATGCCAAGGCCTTGTCCCGCAAAGCCCATCCAAAGGATGCCATCATGGGTTGTCTGCAGGCAGCGGATATGCCTGGGCATTCCCATGACATTGGTGGTTTCATTGATCAATGAATCCTCATGTGCGCGCAGGAGCAGGCCGTCTGAAGTTGTGCCCATCCAAACGTCACCGCCAGATACCTCGACCATGGTTCGAACATCGCTGGCGCCTGGCGGCAGAGAAAAATGTTTCAGGCTTCCATCGCGCGACCGGATCCGGGCCATGCCGGAACCGACGGCGATCCAAATATCTCCATTGGTGCAAACGTAGAGGGTGCGGACCATGAGGTTCGTCAAATCCCGGTTCTGCGGGAGAGGAACAATGGCTCCATTCTGGTGGCGGAAGACACCTTTGTCCCGGGTGCCAATGAGAACGCCGCCACTCGTTTCGGCGGCAACACAAATGACCCCGCCGCCACTCCAACCCGAATTGGTGGAAACCAGGCTCCACACTCCTTTGCTCTGGTACGCCAACACATTGTTTTGGCCTGCCACCCAGAGGCTTCCCTCGGAATCTTCGCAAGCAGACTGAACGGACGCAAATGGAAGTCCAGACTTTGCTCCGAGGAGCTGGATCGCACGAGGGCTCAGGCGATTGAGGCCGCCACCGCGAGTGCCGACCCAGATGTTTCCCTCCGAGTCTTCCAGAATACTCACGATGTTGGGATGGGAGGTGTCCACACTTTGGGTGCCTTTGGAATCGAAGCGAAATAGCCCGCCGGGTGTGCCAATCCATAAGCCATGCGACTTATCCTCATAGAGCGCGGTCACCGAGACATCCGTGCGGCCCGGCTCCAGTGTCAGTTCTGCGACCGCTTCCAACTCACCACCCTCCTGATAGTGAAACAATTTCAAGTTGGCGCAAATCCAGACGCCGCCACGGCGCGCCATGGCAATGCGCCCGGAATCATTTCCCAGCGTGGTCAACGTCACGAATTTTTCACCTCGAAATATTCCCACGCTGCCGGCTTGAGAGAACCAAAGCTGACCGAGTTTATCGGTTGTGATCCAGCAGGCAGATTCTCCGGGCTGTCCGCTCACCGTTCCAAAGTCTTGCACCTTTCCTTCTTTTATCCGGAAAAGAGATCCGAGGCTTTGGCTGAGCCAAATGCTCCCTTCGCCGTCTTCAGCCATGATCCGCGCCTGGCCGCCGGGCAACGTATCTTTCACGGCAAGAACTTGCGCCACTTTGCCTTCCTCCACGCAAACGACCGCGCCACGATCTTTTGCCAGCCAGAGGCGGCCACGGCGATCCATGAGCGTCGCGCGAATCTGGGTATTGTCCGCAGCGGCCATGGCAGGAGTGAATTCCCGGAAACGCAGTCCATCAAAACGACACAACTCGCGATGCGTCGCAATCCAGAGGTAACCGTCCGAAGTTTGTTCCAGTCCGACGATGGTATGCTCCGGCAAACCGTCCTCGGTATAATAGGGGCGGGCATACCACGCAGAATTCGTAGCCGCATCCAGTGAAAGGCAGAACAACGTCAAGACCAGACATACGAAGCGCCATGAACAACAATGGCAAATCATCGGGTTGAACACGAATGCAGTCTAATCCGTTGCACGGCTTGGGCAAGGCATAACCGGCGTGACCGACCGTGATGGAGAGGCGCTCACCGTGCCACGAGCACCGGGCACGGCGCAGATTGCACGACCCGCTCCGTCACGCTTCCCACCATCAACCGCTTGAAGCCGCCTTGACCGCGGCTGCCCATCGCGATCAGGCCGACGCCCAGCTCGCGGGCGGTTTCGCAGATGGTATGCCCCGGCGGACCGATGACGACGCGGGTTTCGACAGCCATTTCAGGGCGGAAATGGACGCGGCAAAACTCGATTAGATTTCTTTCCGCCTCCTTCGCCGCTCGCCGCTCATGCAGCACCAAACCGATTTGCGAAACCTCGGCGGGCAGATGTTCCGGCACGACATAAAGCACGATTATCTTGGCACCGAACTCCCGCGCCCACGTCACGGCGTGGGGCACGGCGGCGAGCGAATTCCCGGAGAAGTCCGTCGGCACAAGAATAGATCCCATTTTGTCGGGCGAGAAGATCGGCTGATTTCCGCGTTTTGGCCTGCCTCGCACCACAAACACCGGGCATGGCGCATGGCGAACGACCCGCTCTGCCGTGCTGCCCAGCAGAACGTGCTTCAACCCGGTGTATCCATGCGTGGCGATGACGATGATATCGGCTTCCCAAGATGCGGCCGCCTTGACGATTTCATCGAAGGGCACCCCATCGACCACGATGCTGGTGGACTGGAGGTCGGCAGGGAATTCGCGCTCCATGAACTCATCCAGCTTTGCGCGCCCGGCCCGGCGCGTGTCGAAAGTGAGGCCCAATTGTTCGGCCACGATGTGGCTATCGGGTCGGTTGCGCCGGGTCACGTGCGCCACGGCCACGCGAGAACCAAATCGTCTTGCGAGAACGACGGCGGCGCGCAGGGCTTCGCGCGAAGGATTCGAGAAATCCACCGGGACGAGGAGGCGGAGCGGCCTGGAAACCGCAGCGGGTTTGGTGGTGTCGTTTTTCATATTCAACACGCGTAAGCAATTTACCGTCGCCGCAACTGCCATGTTGCGCAATGTGAAATCCGGAAATGCGCGGTCTCCCGTTACTCCGGAATCGACCGCTCTTCATGGCGACGGCCGAAGCGAATCCATTTTTCCAACTCGACGGCAGCGAAGGACACAGCGGCCACGACAGCAATGCGCATCCACGATTCTCCGCTGATTGGTGCGGAGTGAAAAAGCCGGTTCATCACCGGGGCGTAAGTAAAAACCAGCTGCGCGCCGAGCATGGAAAACGCTCCGCCGAGAGCCCAGCGGTTTGTAAATAGACCCATCGTGAAAAGGGATCGATTCAACGAGCGGCAGTTGAAGAGATAAACCGCTTCGATGAGCACAATCACGTTCACCACCGCAGTGCGCGCCGCAGCCAGTCCAGTTTGCGCAACGCGAATTTCCCAATAGAACAGCCCCATGCCGCCGGCCACCATGATGAGCGACACCAATCCCGTGCGCATCAGCAGCGCATGGGTCAGGAACGGTTGCCTCGGATCGCGCGGCGGACGGTGCATCACACCCGCTTCCTTCGGCTCGAACGCCAGCGGCAAGCCGAGCAACGTGTCCGTGAGGTTGATCCAGAGCAGCTGGAGTGGCAGCGCCGGCAGCGGCAAACCAAAAAAAATGGAAGTGATGAGCAACAGCGCCTCGCCCAAATTGGTCGGCATGATCCACACGATGAACTTGGTCAAATTGTCGAAAACTCCACGCCCTTCCTCCACCGCAGCCTCGATGCTGGCGAAGTTGTCATCAGTCAGAACCATCGCAGCGGCGCTCTTGGCGACATCGGTTCCGCTGATGCCCATGGCAATGCCAATGTCAGCCTGCTTGAGCGCGGGCGCATCGTTGACTCCGTCGCCGGTCATGGCGACAACGTGACCGCGCGACTGGAGCGCACGGACCAACCGCAACTTTTGTTCGGGAGCGACGCGGGCGAAGACCACGGTGCGCTCGGCCATTTCGGGGAGTTCAGCATCGGAAATTTTTTCCAGCTCGCGCCCGGAGAGGGCGACGAGTTTTCCTTCATCACTGTGACCGAGTCCGATTTGGGCCGCGATGGCCCGAGCCGTGGCCAAATGATCTCCGGTAACGGTGGTGCTGCCGAGGGTTTCGACGGCGGGAAGCTTGCGGATGATGGCGCGGCGTTTGGCCATTCGCCCTACCCCAGTCGCCAAGACGATGGTGACCGCTGCCGGCAATCCTTCCGGAATCGCACCGACGGCTAGCGCGACGGACGCCATAAACATCTCAACCACTTTTTCTCCCCGCACGACTCCGATGGCAAAGGTCGTAATCGCGAGGGCGAGAATGACCCACAAGAGCAGGCGGCTGAACTGCACGATTTTTTTCGTCAGCGGCGTTGAAAGGTCAACCGCTTCCGCAATGAGATGCGCGATGTGGCCCGTTTCGGTGCTGTCGCCCGTGGCCCAAACCGCACCTTCACCCTGCCCTGCGGTGACGAGCGTGCCGCTGAAGGCGAGGTTCTTGCGGTCAACGAGGACGGTGTCGAGGGCGAGCGGGCTACAATGTTTTTGGACGGGGAGCGATTCACCGGTCAGCGCAGACTCGTCGACTTGCAAGCCTTTGACATGAAACAAGCGCAGATCGGCGGGCACACGGTCGCCGGATTGGAGCACGACAACATCGCCGGGCACGAGCTGATCGGAGTGAACGCGCTGTTTCGTTCCCTCACGCCGCACGGTGGTCTCGGTCGTCACCATGCGCGATAACGATTCGATGGCTTTCTCCGCCTTGGCCTCCTGAAGAAATCCGACGATCGCGTTGACGATTACCACCCCGGAAATGACGGCGGAATCCATCCATTCGCCGAGAAATGCGGTCACGCCGACTGCGACGAGGAGGATGTAAATGAGAGGTTGGTTGAATTGCTGCAAGAATTTCTGCCACGCGGGGGTGCCGCGTCGTGCGGTGATGCAATTCAAACCGAATTTTTCCCGGCGGCGTTTGACTTCGTCCGCGGACAACCCGTTCGTCAGATCCACCTCCAGCAAACGCACCACCTCGCTGGCTTCGAGATAATGCCAGGGTGAGGAACGCCTCGGATGAGCAGTGGAATTCGTCCGGTCCACGCCTCAGCCTAAACTTTGGCGTCCATCTCGACAATCCCCTTTGCGGGCGATGTCCCCCTTCCCGTTTTTGATGAATCATCTCATCCTGACGCCCTTGAGGTCTGGAACTATGCCACCACCGCGAAATTGTTGGTCAGCGCTTTATGGAAAATCGACTTAACCTCGCCGCGGCAAAGAGTGCTGTTGAATTCCTGCCCTAAATCCGGCTAAACTATTTTTTTATGAGTAAACCCGTTTGCCCGATGTGCGAAATGTCCGAAGTTTTGGATCACCCCAATCGCTGGGAATGCGTGACCTGCGGTCATGAATGGGAACGCGAAGCCCAGCCGGAAGAACCCACCGCGGCGCGCGTCGTCAAGGATGCCCACGGCAACGTGCTCGCGGACGGCGACATCGTCGCAATGATCAAAGATTTGAAGCTGAACGGTTCCTCACAGGTTCTCAAAGTGGGAACGAAGTCAAAACCCATCCGCCTGGTGGACGGCGATCACGAGATCGACTGCAAGATGGACGGAATTTCCATCGGCCTCAAAGCGTGCTACGTGAAGAAGGTCTGACGTTCCGTCGTGAACGGTCCGCAAACAACTTCATCAGAATTCGAGCGGTCATTTTCATTTGAGCCCGCCCGTGGTGATTCGTGCCAGCGACCTGGAGATGTTCCACTTCGACGTAAAAGCCCTCGACAGCCCTTTCATCCTTGACGCTCCAGCGCCATTCGGCGCACTGTCACAAGTTCCAACGAAAGAGACTCCATGAGTTCAAAAGCCGCCCAACTGTTGTCCCTCACCCTCGCCACCATTGTCCTCAGCCCTGGAGCGCAGGCGAGTTTAAACCTCATCGGCTCTGGCAATGCGACCGGACTGAATTTAGTCGCCAACGGCAGCTTCGAAACCGGATCTCCCGGCCCCGGCCCCGCCAACGAACGTTACTGGGCCACCGGCACCCCCTTGACACCGTTCCTGATCATTCCGAGTTGGACTGGAACGGGCCAGGCAAACAGGTTCCTCGACGTTTGTAATGGGTAAAAGGATTTGGTTTGCTGTCGGGCATTATGATTTCGGAGAAAGTGTTTCAACAGATCTTGTTGCTGGGTGAGGAGTGGCGCGTCAGCGCCGTGGACTACGTTGAGAAAGCGAGCCAGGTGCTG
>CANJXF010000104.1 GCA_947478865.1 Verrucomicrobiales bacterium
CACGCGCCCTGGCTTCATTGCCATACGCCTGTGCCAATTGCTGCAAAACCGGCTCTCCCGCCTCAATCTTAGAAATTTTCATGCCGACGAGCCTAAACCATCCCCTTGGACATTGGCCGTCCATGCGTTTGTAAAATATACAAGCCCAAACGACTGTGTAACAATAAACGACATTCGTTTTGTCTTTGGAAAGACCTTTCAAGCTGCCCCATTCACCCTTGGGCAGATTGATTGCACCCGGGATATGCCCCTTCGCATAATCTTCAGGTTCACGGACGTCGATGATGTTGATGTTTTCGCCGGACTGAATCATCCGATTGAGTTCCACCGGCCCGGTTGTGAACGAGAGTTTCTCCTCGAAATGTTCCCTGGCCCGCGCCGGGTCCGGCATTCTGATAGTTTGCATGTTCATTACGCCTCCTTTCGTGGCAAGATGCCCTTCAATAAAGTAGCATAATTCCAAGGCATGTAAAAATGAGTGGGATGCGGCGGATTCCCGATCCGGGCTGGCGGTGCATGGCGCTGAAACGGGAGAGCGCCTTTCCTGACTCAATATTCCTGGCGAAGAGGTTCTTCAGGCAGGCCGATGGCGCGGCGCACCAAGAGGAGTCTGGAGACGTGCCTCCGTGCTTCGGCCTTTTTGGAACGCTATTTGAGGTGCCAGTAAATGGTGTAGCGCCAATGATCTTCGGGTTTGTATTCCTGCGAGCCACTTTCGGTCACGGTGAATTTTTCACTGCTGGTGTTGTCGATATCATCGGTGCAAACGTCTGATTCGACATCATCCAGTTGACATTTAAAGGTGCAAGTTTGGCCTGGAAGAACTCCGGCGATTTTTAAGTCCATCGGGATGGTGACATTGTCTTTGTCGAAACTTTGATTGGGAACATTAAAGCGCTGCAGGGCGCCGCCGGTTTTTGCTTCGAAGCAGACGAACCACGTGGCGACCTGCGGGGTTTGGTGCATCACAATCTTATCGAGATACAAGGTTTTTGGCTCGCTCGCGGCAGCGGCTGCCTTCTTGTAAACGTCCAAGCTCGGCTTTTGATCGCGCTCGGCATCGAAATCCGAAGCGACCATCAGGGTGCCTTCGCCGAGTTGGTAAATTGAGGCGCGCTCCTCATCGGTGGGTTGGATGTCGGAAGACGATTCGCCGACTTTCATATTCGTGAATCTGGCGGCGTTGAACGGGCCCAGCTTTTCGGTTTTGATGTCGCCCTCCGCGTAGAAGATTGGCCGATCCCCATTGCGCAGAACGGTGAACTTGAATTTATTTTGCTTAATCTCGAGCACGCGAGTTTGCGGCTGTCCCTGGTCATTTTTCTGGAGCGTCCATTTGCCGGCGAGCGCCTCCGCATCGTCTGCCAACGCCGTTGCCGTGGAAAGGGCAGCCAGTGCCAGGATCGTTGTGAATAGCCTTTTCATAGTTTTCCTTTTCGATGGGGAGTAATTGTTGGAATTGAAATTTTGCGTTCCTGCCCGTTTTGGCAAGGCAAAAATCAACCGCCACCCAATGATCTCAAGCCGATCGGGCCAGGCGCTCTGATTTCAATACCTCTTCGATAATTTCGAGCAGTTGTGGCAATCCTTGTTTCGTCACGGAAGAGCAGGTGAACATTTCAGGCAGATCGTCAAATTCCTCCGCGATGCTGGCCTTGAACAAGTCGATGTTCTTCTGGATCTGCGCCGGCTTCGATTTATCTGATTTGGTGAACACCAGGACGATGGAGACCGACTTGCGCGCGAGCCAATGAACGAACTCCAAATCAATTTTCTGCGGAGGGTGCCGGGAATCAACCAAGACGAATACGCCGAAAAGATTCACGCGATTGACCAGATAGTCATTGACCGCCGCGTTGAATTTTTCCTTGTTCTCCCTGGCGACGTGGGCAAATCCGTACCCGGGCAAATCGACCAGCCGCCACGAATTGTTGATCGTGAAAAAGTTGATCATTTTGGTGAAGCCTGGAATCTTTGAAACTCTCGCCAGATCCTTTCGCCCGGCTAATGCGTTGAGCAGGGAAGACTTGCCCACATTCGACCGTCCAATGAATGCAAACTCCGGGAGATTTTCTTCCGGACAAGATTTCAAATCGGGAGCGCTACAGTTAAAAGCCGCGGACGTAATTTTCATGATCCGAGAGATAATGCACTGAATTCGCCCGCTGCCACATCTATATCTTTCGAAACATTTCTGTTGTCCGGCGGGAGAACGTCAGCGGAGCGCAACCAGACCGGTGATTCGAGCCGGCTTTTCTCGCGCCCGGCCGGGAAAGAGTTGAGTTGAAAATCCGGGATAAAACCGGATTGATTCCGCGTCCGCCGCCGCTAGAGTAACCGTGTTTTCCGATGCGCTCGAAACCCAATATTGCCTTTACCTTGATTGAGCTGCTGGTCGTTATTGCGATCATCGCCATCCTTGCCGGGCTGTTGCTTCCCGCCCTTTCCAAAGCCAAGCAAAAAGCGCTGACGACCCAGTGCCTTTCCAATCTCCGCCAGGCTGGCACTTCCATGCAGATGTATTTGCCCGATTTCCGTGAGAAATATTTCTGGACCTCGACCAATGTCGCGTTCGAGGGGATGGAGTGGTTTGTCTGGGCGGGAAGGGAATCGAACAACATCGATAAGGACCAGGGCAACTTGTTCAACCGGATCGACCGTCCGCTGAACGATTATGGCATGAACGAAAAACTGGCCACCTGTCCGCTCGACCAGGGCCGGGCCGATACCATCCCCAGCCGCCTTTTTGATTGGGTGGGCATTTCGTATTTCTTCAACTTCGGCGGTTACGCGAGTGCCTTCACCACGGGACTCGGCGGAAAGAGCAGCGGCAGTGTGACCAATCCATCGAAAACCGTTTTGTTCGCCGACGGTTGTTTTGCCACTGATCCTTCCGGCTTCGCCAACAACTCGCTCGGCTGGCATCGGCCGAAAAGCGCTGCCGGCAATTTCATCTTCACCGATGGCCATGGAGAGTTCTACGTCGGATCGAATGTGACCAATCTGGTTTGGTGATTTCCAATTCTCTCGGAGGTCCTTTCTCAAGCCATCGCCAGGTTCAGCGTTCGATGTTTTCCAACTGGGAACAACGCGCTCCGCGATTCCTCTTGCCACAAAGTTGGCCGCGATGAGAGTTTCACGTCGCATGAAGTTTGACCTCTGGAGAATCCTGTTTCGTCCGCAGTCGAGAATGGTCAGTCCGTTGCCTGGCGCTTTTTTGATGCTGGCCTGTTTCTCGTTTCTTGCTCCCGGATTTCTCCGGGCCGAGGTTGCTCTCGGTGAACACGGCGCGGTGGCCAGCGTGAATGAGATTGCCACGCGTGCCGGAATCAACGCGCTCAAACACGGCGGCAATGCGGTGGATGCCGCCGTTGCGACCGCGCTCACGCTCGGAGTGGTGGACGGTTTTAATTCCGGGATCGGCGGCGGCTGTTTCATGTTGATCCGGTTGCAGAATGGAAAGTTTCTGGCGATCGACGGTCGTGAAATGGCTCCAGCCGCCGCGACTCACGACATGTTTCTGCGCAACGGAAAAGCGGACTCCGACCTGAGCCAGTTGGGCGCGCTGGCCAGTGGAGTTCCCGGCTCGCTCGCGGCGTATGAGGCGGCCATTCGTCAATGCGGCAAAATTCCGTTTCGCGAACATCTGTTGAATGCCGCCAAAGTTGCCGAGGACGGTTTTCCGGTGACGCGCCACTACGCGAACGTGGTGAAACACGTCGCGGAGGACCTCTCCAGATTTGAAAGTTCAAAAGCGATTTTTCTTCACGATGGCAAGCCGTTTGAACCCGGCGAGATCCTCCGGCAGCCCGACCTGGCCAAGACCTATCGCGAGGTGGCCCGGAATGGCATCGGCTGGTTTTACGGCGGAGCATTTGCCGATGCGACCGAGAAATGGATGCGGCAAAACGGCGGCATCATGACCGGCGCCGACCTGAAGAACTACCGGATCGAATTTCGCGAGCCGATCTTCACAAAATATCGCGGGCACACCATCGTCAGCTTTCCGCCACCGAGTTCGGGCGGAGTGCATGTGGCGGAGATTCTCAACATTCTCGACCGCTATCCGCTCAATAAGATGCCTTCAAATTCGCCCGAGATGATCCACCTCGTTGCGGAGGCGATGAAGCTCGCCTTTGCCGATCGCGCCTATTGGCTGGGCGACCCGGCGTTTGCCAAAGTGCCCCGCGGTTTGGTCAGCGAAAAATACGCAAAACAACTCGCGAAAAAAATTGATCTGCGCCGCGCCACCGTTGTTCCCGAACATGGGATCCCGGAAAAATCCAACGACGACCTCTTCGGCAAGCATACCACGCATTTCTCCGCCGCCGATGCCGAAGGCAATTGGGTCGCGTGCACCGCCACGGTCAACACCAGTTTTGGATCGAAGGTGGTCATTCCCGGGACTGGCGTCGTTTTGAACAATCAAATGGATGACTTCTCTGCCCAACCGGGTGTGCCGAATTTCTTCGGCTTGGTCGGCGCGGAAGCCAACGCCGTCGCTCCGGGCAAACGGCCTCTCTCCAGCATGAGTCCCACGCTCGTCTTGAAGGATGGAAAGCCGATCCTCTCCGTCGGCGCAGCGGGTGGGCCCACCATCATTAGTCAAACGGTGCTCGCGATTATCAACGTGCTCGACTATGGCATGAACATTGACCAGGCAATTGCCTCCCCGCGTTTTCACCATCAATGGAGCCCGAACGAATTGAAGGTCGAGAACGCGCTGGGGCAGCAGACGTTTCATGCGCTTGAGCTGCTCGGGCATACCTTGAAACCGGTGGAGTCGCTCGGCGTCTCCCAAGCGGTGGGCAAGAATCCGAAGGGCAAAGGGCTGGTGGGTGCGGCGGATTCCCGGGCTTCCGGGCGGGCGGACGCATGGTGAAATCAGAGTTTCCCCGATGTTTTATTTGTTGGCCTGACTCTGTTTTGAGCCTAGTGTTTTGGCATTCCAAAATGGATAGAGGCGGTTGCCACCGTTTGTAACCACTCGCCAAGTCAAATAAATACAAGTCAAAGAAAGTTCATATGTCAGCTAAACTATTCGTTGGTAACCTCTCGTTTACAGCAACAGAAAACGACCTGCAGGACCACTTCTCGCAAGCTGGATCCGTTCTGTCCGTCAACATCATGCAAGATCGCACGACCGGGCGCTCACGCGGTTTTGCCTTCATCGAAATGGCATCAAAAGAAGACGCTGATAAAGCGATCTCCATGTTTCATCAAAAAGATTTTCAAGGCCGTCCTCTGACGGTGAACGAAGCGCGACCACGCGAAGACCGTCCTGCGGGCGGCGGCGGGGGTGGTGGATACCGCGGCGGCGGTGGCGGTGGTGGCGGCTATCGCGAGCGCCGTTAATTTACTCCAGGACTGGTATTCAAAGCCGCTGAGCAATCAGCGGCTTTTTTATTTTCGTAGGATGCGGGGCAGCACCTGCCTCCGGCGGGTGTGAATGCATTTTCAACCCGCATTCGAAGTAGCGCTAGGCGTCCGCGCCCGCCGGTTTCCAATTCCCACTCCGGAATTCGGGGTTACTCGGGTGTTTGCCTGGCCTGCCTTTATTCCACGAATTTGCCGGGATTCAAAATGTCATTCGGATCCAGCGCGCGCTTGATCGTTCGATGAAGGGCCCGTGCTTCCGCCGAGACCGCCTGCGGCCACCAGCGTTTTTTTGCGAGACCGATTCCGTGTTCGCCTGTGATCACTCCGTTCCAGGAGAGGATTTGCGCGAAAAGTTCGTCCAGCACTTTCTCGCTGCGCGCCACGATGTTGGGAAGCTTGTCGTCGTACATCACGTTGCAATGGATGTTGCCGTCCCCGGCGTGGCCGAAGCAGGCGAGGGCGATCCCATGTTTCTTTTGCAGGGCAGCAGTGAACCGGAACAAATCCTCCAGCCGCCCGCGCGGCACCACGATGTCCTGGTTCAGCTTGGTCAATCCGGTGTCGCGCAATGAATAGGAAAATTCCCGGCGCAATTGCCAGATCAATTCAGTCTCTTTCGAGCCCAGGGCGCGTTGCACGAAAACCGGATTCTCCTCCCGGACGATTTTTTCCAGAGCGCGGATTTCGCTGCGCACCGATTTCTCCTGTCCATCCAGTTCGACGATGATCAGGGCATGGCAGCCATCGAGGCGTTTGCTGCCGGTGCGTTTGCGGGCCGCCGCGAGCGTGAAATCATCGGCGATTTCCAGCGCGCACGGCAGAAAACCGGCGCGGAAAATTCCGCCGATGGTTTTCGTCGCCGCTTTCATCGAATCAAAACCAACCGCGAGACAGGCGCGAAAAGGCGGCAGCGGCAGCAGCTTCAACGTGGCTTCGGTGACGATGCCCAGCATTCCTTCCGAACCGACGAACAGGCGGTGAAGATCAAATCCGGTTTTATTTTTGTGCGTGCGGCTGCCGAGGCGGACCACGGTTCCATCGGCCAGCACGGTTTCCGCGCCGAGAACGTAGTCGCGCGTCACGCCGTATTTCAAACAGCGCGGGCCGCCCGCGTTCGTCGCGATGTTTCCGCCGAGACTGCAATCCGCGAGGCTCGCCGGATCGGGCGGATAATAAAGATGTTTTCGCTCCGCCGCGTCCTGCAACGTTTTGGTGATCACCCCCGGTTCGACCACGGCCACGAAATCGCCGGCATGAATTTCCTTGATCCGATTCATGCGCGCGAGGGACAGGGCGATTCCGCCGCGCACCGGAACGCAGCCGCCCACGTAACCAAAGCCAGCGCCGCGCGCCGTGACCGGAATTTTGTGCCGGTTGGCGAATTTTAAAATGGCTGAGACAGATTCCGTGCTGCGCGGCAAAGCGACTGCTTCCGGCAAATGGGAGGCAAACCATTTGTCGCCGGAATTCTTTTGGCAGACTTCAGCGGAGAAAGAGAGTTCGCCGCGCGGCAAAAGCGTTTCCAACCGGCGGAGAATATTTTTTTCGGAGTTTTTCACGTTACAATTTGAATCGAATAAAAGCCCGTGACCCAGCCCTTTGCAAACTCATTCACGGAAGTTCAAACAAAAAAAACTCAAAGGATGATGGCTCGATCCTTTGAGTTTTCGCGATCTGCTTCTAGAAGGGCGCGACAGCCCTCTGCGCGCCCGCCACGCCTTTTGCATAACCGACGCCAACCCATTTTTCGCGCGCCGGACCCCGGTGGTTCTTGACGGGGTGAGATTGCGGAAAGGGTTGGAAATGAAGGGTTAAAGTGGACGGGAAGGGGAAGAAGGGCGGTCACCGGCGCGGTTTTTGTTGTCCTGAGCCAAGACAATCGTCGCCCTGACTGGAGCCTATCCGAAATTTTGTGTTTGGGTCTGGGTTTATGGTTTGTGTTGCTTTTGCTGCGGGGCGAGCCCCGCAGCAAAAAATCTCTCGCCAAACATGATCGCAAACTGGTTCATGGCCTGATGCCAGTGTAACGCGGGGACTTTCC
>CANJXF010000105.1 GCA_947478865.1 Verrucomicrobiales bacterium
CACGCGCCCTGGCTTCATTGCCATACGCCTGTGCCAATTGCTGCAAAACCGGCTCTCCCGCCTGAATCTTAGAAATTTTCATGCGGACCAGCCTAAACCATCCCCTTGGACATTGGCTGTCCATGCGTTTGTAAAATATACAAGCCCAGAAAATTCGATCTCGATGGTCTTTCGACCATTTCCGTCAAGCGCACGGGCACGAATAACCTCACCGTCGAACTCGCCCTTGACCTCCATGGGGCAGACACCATCACAGGCCATATCACCGACGGTTCGTGGACTGCGCGTATCGATGCCGACCGCGCTGTATTCAATGCGCGGACGCACATTGCCAGCAGCTTCACGAACAAATACACGCTGCTGATCCCTGGCAGTTCCAACGCCGCCGCCGAGCCTCCCGGCGATGGCCCCGGCGCCGTCGTCGTCGATGCGGGTGGCGGCGTGAAATATTCCGGTCTCATGGCCGACGGTTCGCCTGCCGCGCAAAAAACCGCCCTCTCCAAAAATGGTGCCTGGCCGCTCTATGTCTCGCTCTACGGCGGACGCGGTTCCCTCCTCGGCTGGGTCACTTTCACTAATTCTGCCGACCCCGACCTCGGTGGCAGCGTCAGTTGGAGCAAGCCCGCGCTGCTCGCGCCAATCGTTTACCCCAATGGCTTTGTCGTCACGCCCAGCCTCGTCGGCTCCGTCTATCGCGCGCCCGGCACGAATAAAGTATTGAACTTCGATCAAGGCCTTGTCGCCTTCACTGAAGGCAACCTCGCCTCTGGCTTCACCAACACCGTTGGTCTCGCCGCCAACGGCAAGGTCACCAACTCCAGCCCGAACAAACTCGTCCTCACGGTTGCGCCTTCGACGGGGCAGTTCGTCGGCTCGGCGACGGCTCCCGGTGAGACCAAAGCGATCCCGTTCAAGGGTGCCATCCTGCAAAAACAAGGCTACGGCGGCGGCTTCTTCCTCAGCACGAACGTCACCGGTCGCGTCGATTTCGGCCAATAGCCGCAATATTATGGCAGCTCGGCGGGGCGATGCGCCCCGCCGTTTTCGACCTCGCTTCTTCAAGGCTGGGTCGCAACTGGACGATTAAAAGCTTTTCGGTGGAAGATTGGCGCGCATGCCTCGCCAATCTTCGAAGCCGCGCAACTCGCTATTGCTTTGCGGGATGGCTTTTCCTAGCCTCAACTTTGACGAATGAAAATCTACATTGACGGCAAACTCTGCGACGAAAAGAACGCGAAGATCTCCGTGTTCGATCACGGCCTGCTTTATGGTGATGGCGTATTTGAGGGAATTCGCGCCTACAACGGCCGCGTCTTCAAGCTCAAGGAGCACATCGACCGTCTGTATTGCTCGGCAAAAGCCATTCTCCTGACGATTCCCATGTCCCATGAGCAGATGAGCAAAGCGGTGGTGGACACTTGCCGAAAAAACAATTTGCGCGACGGCTACGTCCGACTGGTGGTCACCCGCGGCGTGGGCACGCTCGGCTTGAATCCCAACAAATGCGAGAAGCCGTCCGTCATTATCATCGCCGACAAAATCCAGGTCTATCCGCCAGCGATGTATCAGCGCGGGATGGACATTGTCACCGTGGCGACGACCCGCAATTTGCACAGCGCGGTCAATCCGGCCATCAAATCGCTCAACTACCTCAACAACATTCTCGCGAAAATTGAGGCCAACAACGCGGGCGTGGAAGAGGCGGTCATGTTGAACTCGGAAGGTTTTGTCGCCGAATGCACGGCGGATAATATTTTCATTGTGAAGGGAAACCAGTTGATGACGCCGCCGCTTTCGGCCGGGGCGCTCTACGGGATCACCCGCGGCGTGGTCATGGAATTGGCGCGCGAAAACGGTCTTCTGGCGACCGAACCGACCCTGACCCGCTACGATTTGTTCAATGCCGACGAATGCTTTTTGACCGGCACCGGAGCGGAATTGATTCCCGTGGTGAAAATCGATGGCCGAGTCATTGGTGCCGGCAAACCCGGGCCGATCACAAAAGATCTCGTAAATCGCTACCACGCTTTGACGAAAGTGTCGGGTGAACCGATATTCCCGGTGAAGTGATTATGAATCGTTCACATCGGGCGCCGATTCGAATCCAATTATCGAAATATGCTTTGCATCATCTGTAAACAAAACCAGGCCAAAGTGCATCTCACCCAGATCGTGGGCGAGAAGATGCAAAAGGTTGATCTCTGCGAAGAATGCGCCAAGAGCAAGGGCGTCAACGATCCGGCAGGATTTTCCCTGGCTGATTTGCTGTTGGGCCTCGGGGCGTCGCAGGAATTGGCCGGATCCAGCGGCGGGCAAGAAGTCAAATGCCCGAATTGCGGTTTCACGCAGGCGGATTTCAAAAAGGCGGGCCGGCTCGGCTGCTCGGAGTGTTACATTACTTTTGCCGAGGGCTTGGAAGGTCTGCTGAAAACAATGCACAAAGGGGTGCGACACGTCGGAAAAGTTCCTCACGCGCTCAAACAAGGGCGCGATCTCACCGACCAGCTTCGCAAGCTGCAGAAGAGCCTCGACAAAGCGATCACCGAAGAGGATTTCGAACAGGCCGCCAACTTGCGCGACGAAATCAAGGCCACTCGCGACAAATTGAATCACATCGAGACCACTTAACTCATGGACTTACACGAATTTCTTATTGCTCCCGGCGAAATGACCCGGCGATCCGGCCCGCACGATTTAATCGTGATGTCGAGCCGCGTGCGCCTCGCCCGGAATTTGAAAGGACTTCCCTTCCCGGGTTGGGCCAAGAAAGCCGAACGCGTCAAAGCGCTTGAGTCGATTCGGCCCGCCGTGGAAAGCCTTCCGCAAATGACCGACGCGTTCTCCCAGTCGATGGATAACCTGCCCAACATCGACAAACAAATTCTGGTGGAACGCCATTTGATCAGCCGCGAACATGCCGCCAAAAGCGCCGGCAGCGGTTTGGTCCTGAACAAAGAAGAGTCCCTTTGCGTGATGATCAATGAAGAAGATCATCTGCGCATGCAGGCGCTGCGCCCCGGACTGCAACTGAAGCAAGCCTGGCTCACCATCGACCAGGTGGATTCAGATCTGGAAAAGCGACTCGATTACGCGTTCAACCCGGAACTCGGCTACCTCACCGCCTGCCCGACGAATCTCGGCACCGGCATTCGCGTCAGCGCAATGCTTCACCTGCCCGGCCTGGTTTTGGCGGAGCAGATCAATCAAATCATCCAGTCAGTCAACAAACTCGGTTTGGCCGTGCGCGGGTTGTATGGCGAAGGCACCGAAGCGCTGGGCAATGTTTTTCAGGTTTCCAACCAAATGACTCTGGGCGAAGGCGAAACGGACATCGTCGAACGCTTGAACAAAGTGCTGTTGCAAATCATCGAGCACGAAGAAAACGCGCGCATTTTATTGTTAGAGAAAAAGCCCAAGATGGTTTTCAACCACATTGGCCGCGCCTACGGAATCCTGGCCAAT
This sequence comes from Verrucomicrobiales bacterium, assembly GCA_947478865.1. GTDB lineage: Bacteria > Verrucomicrobiota > Verrucomicrobiia > Limisphaerales > CANJXF01 > CANJXF01. The sequence goes on from CANJXF010000105.1 coordinate 3,463, forward strand.
GCCCACAGCATTTCCTCCAAGGAAACGATGAATCTTCTGTCATTGATGCGGCTGGGGGTTGATTTCGGCCACTTCCCGAAGGTGGAACGTTGGTTGATCGATGAGTTGTTCATCGTCACCCAACCCGCGCATCTGCAAAAACAGTTCTCTGAAAAACTTGCCGCCGAAGAACGCGACGTCTTGAGAGCAGATATGGTTCGGGAACGACTGCGCAACGTGCATCGGCCCGATCCGAAGAGCAACGGTGGCTCAGCCCCTGCGGACAAAACCAAGGAACAATAGCCAGTTTGTTTTTGGAGAAGCCCCAACGGAAGGTCCGCCTGAACCGCCTCAAACAGGCCCTGCTCACCAAACGGTGGGACATCCCGCCAAGGTGGTCTGTCTCGGTTTTCGCGCCAACGGCGCGCAGCAGAATCGCTCCTTTGTCGAGATCACTTCATTAAGGTGACGTGGCCAGTCTTGGTCTACTTGCTGGGAGTCATTCCGCCACCGCCCGCTACTCTCCCAAAATCCTTGGCTTCGTCGAAGAATTTGACGGTGCCGTTTTTCATCGCAACGGGACCGCCGCCGCTCCACGGGTTGTTTCCGGCAAGCACCGGGAGCAGATTCGTTTATCGGAAATTATGCGGGATAGTGATGTAGTGCTTGGCGATCTCCTGTCCACCCTCTTCCTTGATAAAGCCAAAGCCCTTGGCCTCATTGAAGAATTTGACGGTGCCGTTTTTCATCGCAACGGGGCCGCCGCCGCTCCACGGGTTGTTGTCGCTGAACCCAGAGCCACCACTTCGGATGGTGCGTATTTGGTATGCATCCTTGATATAGTAAATCGCCCCTTTTCCGCCGGTGTCGCGACCGGACTGAGGGTCGAAATAACCGCCGCCATCGTTATTCTGCAATCCGGTCTCCGGGTCTAGACGAAGGCCGCCCCAGCAGTAGGGATTTCCCACCACAGAGGACGCGGCACCACTCGGCAGGCCGTCGCTGGTAAGGAACGTCACCGCGCCGTAATCGTCGTAGTCGTAGCGCTCCACGACCGCGCCGTTGGCGCCGGTGAGGGCGAGGGTGTTACCCTGGTCGTCAGTGTGGAAGTAGTAATCCTGGGTTCCCTGACGCATCTCAAAAACCACCGTGTCATTCTCGCGAATCTTATCCGTAAGTCCGGTGGCATGCACAAAGCTTTGGATTACTGCCCCGCCGGCGCGCTCCTCGATCGCGCACGTGCCGTCGTAACAGTATTGCCGGACGTTGGGCGGCAAGGTGCCGGAGGATACAGTCTTCGAAAAACGTCGGCCCAGCGCGTCGTAAGCATAGGTTGATGTGGTAATCACAACCGTGCCGTTGCTGAAATCAACCGATTGCGCCTGCACCAACCGGTTGGCGTAATCATATTGGTAAGACACCGGGCCGCTGATGGGCGAACTGCGGCTCAACAGATTACCATTATCATCGTAGGTGCGCGTGTCGCAAGGCGTGGCAGTGTATTGGTTCATCTGGAAATCCTGTGGGCCGGGAACCAGCCAATCCAAGAGATAATCGCCCGAACAACTTGCCGCGCCAGAAACATTCGTCCGATTGCCCATGTGATCCAATCCGTAGGTCGTGTTGCGGAGTAGAGTTGTTCCGTCCAGCACCGCCGATTGCACCAATTGGTCCACCCCGTCGTAATCAAGCATCATCACATTCGTCCTTCCGCCCTGGCCGGGAATGGCGACGGTCCGCGCGGTTTTATTCTGCTTCAGATCATAGGTGAATTTGCAGTCGCTGACTATCGGCGAGCCGGCCGTCATTGCGTGCCGGATGCGGCTGACCTGCCCGAATCCGTGATCGTCCTGCGCGTTCGGCGTACCGACGAGGCCGTCGTAGCCAATCTGGGTGCGCATGCCATTGCCGTAGGTGACGCGGGAAACGCGATCCAGACCGGTGTAATCAAAGCTGGCGAGCAAGGCGCCTGACTCCGTGATGCTGGTGCAACGGCTGCTGGTGTCGTAGGCATAGGTCAATGAGCGTCCGCCGGGATAGGCGAGCGAAAGGCGGTTGCCCAGCGCGTCGTAGGTTGAACTGGTGGCCAGGCCGTTGAGCCTTTCACGGAGGCAGTTGCCGAGTGAATCATAGGTGAAATCACCATCGGAATCGTCATCGCGATAGCCGATGAGCCGGTCGCAACCGTCATGGGTGAACAGCTCGACATAGAGGGCGCCACCCGCTCCGCCGCCACCTGCCGCAGGCATCGTGATGTCGCGGCGAATGAGCCGGTCGTTCAAGTCATAGACATTTGTGAATACGTTGCCGTTGGGATCTACCCGGCCGACCAGATTGCTGCGCGGACTCCAGATAAGTTTCAGCTGCGTGCCGTCGGCGTTCGTGATGCTGGTGCAACGACCAAGGCTATCGTAGCCGAACTGGGTCGTGTTGCCGTTGGCATCGGTGGAGGTCGCGCAGCGAAGGCTGCTGTCGTAGGTGGCAGAGCTGCTGCGGACGATGACAGGCGACTGGGCGGACGACGATCCGGCGTAGCTGACAGAGGCCAGGCAATCGCCCATGAAATCATAGGCGTAGGTCGTGTCATTGCCGTTCGGATCGGTGACGCGGACGACGCGGCCGAGCGAATCGTAGGCGCAACTGGTGGTGTTGCCCGCGCTGTCGGTGCTGCTGACGAGGCGGTCTTGAGAGTCGTATTGAACCGTGACGGTGAAAACCAGCGGCGCTCCCCCGGTGCTGGACAGGTTGGATTCCGTAATGGAGGCGACGCGCCTGACAATAAGCGCTCGTGCCGCTGTCGGGCGTCTGATCTTGCGGCGCATACCACGCCTGGACTTTGCGGACGACCTCGCGGCAGGAAGCCCCCGGACTCAAGACTTGACTCAGGAACGCCCAAAAGGTCAGCGGCAACGGA
>CANJXF010000106.1 GCA_947478865.1 Verrucomicrobiales bacterium
CGCCAACGAATTCGCGTTCCGCTGGAACACGCGCCATGACTCCGATGGAATTCGCCTGGCGAAATTCGTCGGATGCATCCAGGGCAAGCGTCTCATCTATCGCCACCTGTCCCAAACTTTATGCGTTTGCTAAGTATACAAGCCCACGAAGTCTTGCCGATGCTGGAGCCGCGCGAGCAGGAAATCTTGCGCAACCGCTTCGGTTTGGATGGCGAGGACGAACAAACGCTGGAAGAGATCGGGCAGAAATTCGGCGTGACGCGCGAGCGCATTCGGCAGATCCAGGAAATTGCACTGATGAAGTTGCGCCGCAAAATCGCGGAAATCGAAACGCTGAGCGTGGTGGAATAAACGGCAACGGCGCGCGGCTGTGTCCTAAGGGACCAGCCGCGGTTCGTTGGCGGACGAACGCAATCGTTATTGCGCGGCGGGAACTGCAAACGTAATCTCGCCCCCCATGCACCTGAGTTCATTTGTCCACAAACGATTTCTCCTGATCGCCCTTCCGTTTCTCCTCGGGGCATTGCCGTTGAGCGCCGCCGAAACCCCATCGCTCGCCGAGCAGCTCGGCTACAAATCGACCGATAAAATCTTAATCGTCAACGGCGACGATGTCGGCATGTGTCACTCGGCCAATCTCGCCACCATCGAGTCGTTGGAAAAAGGTTCCATGCGTTCGGCCACGATCATGGTCCCCTGCCCCTGGTTTCTGGAAATCGCCGAATACGCGAAAAGTCATTCCGAAAAAGATTTTGGCATCCACCTTTGTCACACTTCCGAGTGGGGCAAATACCGTTGGGGCCCCGTGGCTTCGCGCGATCAGGTGCCCGGTCTGGTCGATCCGCTCGGCTATCTCTGGAAAAGCGTGGAAGAGGTTTACGCCAACGGCAATCCCGAACAAGCGTTGATCGAAGGACGCGCGCAAATCCGCCGCGCCCTCGCCGCCGGCGTGGATGTCACCCACCTCGATTCCCACATGGGCACGCTGCAATACAGCGCGAAATACATGCAGAGCTATTTGCAGCTGGCGGTTGAATTTGATCTGCCGGTGCGCATGGCGTCGCAAGCCACCCTGGCGCGGATGGGCCAACCCGATTTGAGAAACCAGTTCGCCGCCAAGGGAATTGTATTCACCGACGACTTTGTTTTCGACCAGTTGAAGAACGAAAAAAACGGCGTGAAACCCTTTTGGCTCGATGTCGTGAAGAATCTGAAACCCGGCGTCACTGAACTCTACATCCACGCCGGGCTGCCGACGGACGAATTGAAAGCGATCACGGGTTCCTGGTCCACGCGCTCACAGGAATATGAAGTGTTCACCCACGACCAAGAAATGAAACAGCTCATCGCCGACCAGAAAATAATTCTCATCGGCTACAGACCGCTGCGCGACCTGCAACACAAGCTGCGACAAGGGAGCAAGGGAAAATAAGTTCTCTCAAGGTTTGCCTCTTGCTTTTGATTTCAGCCCCTATCTAATCATTCCCGAATCAATCCTTAGCTGCCATGAAAACTAAATTATCTGCCGCTCTCCTTTGCCTTAGCCTTTTCACGTTTGATGCCTGCGCTGAGTTCCGCGCAGGAATTGCAGTGCGCAACGTCACGCCCGACCCGCTCTTACCGGTCAGCGGCGGCGTCGGTGCTTCGAAGACAACCACGCGCAAGGATGGCGAACTCAACGTGCGCGCACTGGTCCTTGATCAGGATGGAACGCGCGTTGCGATCGTAAGCGCAGACTTCCTCGGGTTTCCGGCGCTCCTTGGCAACAAAGTGCGCGCGGCGGTCAAAGGGATTGATCCGAAGAATATTTTGATCGGCGCGACGCACACCCACAGCGCGCCGGATTGTTACGGATTTCCCGACGGCAAAGGCGGCACCTCAAGCGACCCGAAATATCTCGAACTGGTTTGCACCCGCATGGCCGAAGCGATCAACGAAGCGGCAGCCCATCTCAAACCCGGCCATCTCAAAATCGCCACCGGCCAGGCGAATGGAAAAATCGCCTACAACTATTACGCCGAGCAGTTGTACGACCCGCGCTGCAACGTGATTCAAATTTCCGACGCGTCGGGCAAGCCGTTCGCGACGCTGGTCAATTACGCCATTCATCCCGAGGTGATCGGCAGCGACAAAGGCGTTTGCAGTCCGGATCTGGTCGGGCCGCTCTACAGTCGCATCGAGGAAAAAGGCGGCGGAACGGCCATCTTCATGAACAGCGCGCAAGGCGGCATGGTCACGGCGGACAACCGCAAACCGGGCGGCGAAGCGCGCGACTGGGCGGAGTGCCAACGCATTGGAAATCTCCTGGCGGATGAAGCATTGCGCATCATCAAAGACGCGCCGGAACAGGTAGCGCCGAAACTTTATTGTGCCGCGCGCGCAATTTCATTTCCCGTAGAGTCGCCGCTCATGCGCGCGTTGCTGAAACAATTGCCGGTCGGCACCGGTTTCACCGACGGCAAAATCACGACGCAGATGAACCTCGTCAACCTGGGCGACGCGCAAATCGTCACGATCCCGGGTGAAGCGCTGCCAAACATCGGCTACTATTTGAAACGCAAGATGCGCGGCAAACACAACCTGCTCTTCGGCCTGACCAATGACGCCTTCGGCTACATTCTGGCGAAGGAAGATTACGACAGCTTCAAACGTTATTCCTACGTCTCGCAAACCAGCCTCGGTGAGCGCACCGGCGAAATCATGGTGAACGAGGCGCTAAAGTTCGTGAACGATTCGCCAAAGCCGGGCGAATGAAGTTGCGCCGCAAGAGTCCGTTGCCAATCCAGTTTCGCATCGCGGCGAACGTCTCGGTCGCGACGCCTTGGTCATCTACGGTGAACCTGGAGAAAAACCGTCAGCCCTGGAGGCGGCGCTGGGCCAACTCCGCGAGGAACTCCTTCCAATTCGCGTGTCGGGTCGAGTCGAATCGCTCAACAACCGGACGGCGGACGGCTGGATTGTGACGTTGGTGAACAACGAAGGCATCACAAAGACTTACCAAAAGGCGCCCCGCAAATCGTTACCGTTCGTTACACGGAAACTGCGCCGATACCAGCCGCACTTCTCTGCACGCCGGAAGGTGATCAAACCCTCAATCCTTTGAATATCCAAGTCACGGCACCTGCGGGAGAAGTGCGAATTATCCAAATCACCTTGGGACTACCTCGCCAGCAAAACAGGAAATAATCTTTGGACTCAACTCCAAAGGTCAGGGCCACTGAAGGCGATAGAATCGCTGCGGCGCGTTACTGCTCTCAGGATCTACGAATTGAAAAACCGGATAAGCCGGGCTGAGCAGATTCGTCCAATTAACCAGATTTGTACTGACGAGCACGGTGAAGTTCCACGCGCTGGTGTTGGTCAATTCAAACTGGAATTTGCCCTCGCACAAACGTGCAGCGTTCGTCATCGAGACCAACGGACTGTGCGCCCAGTAATTTGCCAGCACGGCATTCAGCTCGCTCTGGTCCACGATTCCATCGCCATTCATGTCGCCGGGCGTCACGCTATTTGTCCCAACGCAACTGGTGCTGATCGAGTTGGAAAACATAATGCCAAATGGGCCACTGCCAACGGCGGTGAGAGTGTCGGAATGAGGTCCACACGAACACACGGCGTAACTGCTGCCGAAGACAGCTCCTTGACCGGGCGCTAGCGTGACCGGACCGAAAACAATGGTGTTTGGCGCTGGCTGATCGTTCTTCACCCACACGTTCGTGAGCGCCACGTCGCTGGTGTTCGTGATCGAACCTGTCCAGGTCAGCGTGCCGCCGGGAGGCACCGGATAGGGCGGGCACTGCTTGGCGAGCAGCAACGCCGGGCAGTCACACAGGACGAGCACCGTTTGGCTGCATGAAGCGATGTTGGTTGCACAGGGAGTGGAAACATTCCAGGAGCGGGTCAACTGCAGCGGGCAAAGCGTATTCGTGACCGTATTCTGCACGGTGACAATCAGCCCGGTTTCCGCACAATCGATCGAGGCGGTTGGCGGGTCGAAGTCCCAGGCATTCGTGCAATAAACCATTTTGTTGCTGGCGCAGACAATCGATGGAGTTGCCATGTCCAACACCGTCACGGACTGGCTACAGGAATTAGTATTGCCGCAGCCGTCCGTGGCTTGCCACGTCCGGGTGACCACTCTGGGACAAAGCCCATTCGTGCTGGTTCCGAGTATGGTGATGACCACACTGCCGCTGCAATCATCCTGCGCCGCCGGCGGATCAAAAGCCCAAGCCTCGCCACAATTGACCGCCTTGTTGCTGTTACAAGTCAGCTGTGGCGGGGTGATATCCAGGTTGGTCACAGTCTGGCTGCAACTATTGGTGTTGCCGCAGGGGTCACTCGCGAGCCATGTGCGTTTGATGGTCTGCGGACAAACGCCGTTGGTCACCGTTTCGACCACAACAAGTGTCAGATTAGTTCCGCTACAGGCGTCCAAAGCGCTTGGCGCATCAAAGGCCCATACACTGCCGCACGTCACCGTTTTATTGCTCGCGCAAACAATGACAGGCGGCGTCACGTCTTCGTTGGTTACAGTCTGGCTGCAGGTCAATGTGACGCAGCCATCGGTCGCCTGCCAGGTGCGGGTAAGTTTCTGCGGGCAACTTCCATTGGTAACGGTGCTTAAAACGGTGAGTGTTGTGCTTCCGCATCCGCCAGAGACGCTCGGAAGATCGAAGCTCCACGCGGTGCCGCACACGATCGACTTGTTGCTGGCGCAGGTCAAAGTGAGCGGCTGTATTGCGATTCCAGGATTCACCGAAAAGCTCTGGAGCCCGCCCGCGACAAGCGAGGCTGGAGCCGTGGGCGGATCACCCAGCGGATTGCCTGTGGTGACTTGAACCACGACAGAAGTGCCCGCCAGCGCACCGGCAATCAGCGCATTCTCATAGGTCGAATGTCCCCCGCCCCAGGCGCGCACCTGAACTTGGCACAACTGACCGCCTTGCACGCCGGGATTGATCGTGTACGTGCCCGCCGCGAAAATGCCGCTGACCGGAATGCCTACCGCGACGTTGGTACCCACTTGCGTAAATGAAGCCGAATTTATGGGCGCCCAATAGAGCGCTGCTTGAACGCCATTCGTCGAACTAACCGGATTCGACGTCTGTCCGCTGATGATTTTGCAGGAGCTGTCGTTCGCAAAAGTTATTGTTCCACCAACTTGAGCATGGCTCACATTGCCAAAAACCAAACTTAAGGCAACGAGACCTGAAACGATCGGAAGGATGAGAGGTTTCATAATATTTTCCTTTCAGAATCAGGGTTGAACGACTTGAAAAAAACCAACCGAACCGGCCGGTAATGCGCCTTTCCAAGAAGCGGCTGTCTGCTTCGTGGCAACGTTGACCCAGTTCTCCCGGTCGCTCGAAAACTGCACGTTGTAACGCTTAACCGTCTTGTTGATTTTCAGCGTTATCGTGCCGTCTCGAATGGTGTAGCTGTCGATTCCGGGCGGCGAATCGGCCGAATTAGCCGGACGCGGCACAAAATTGCGAACCCAATTGGTGTCCGATCCGCGATGCCGCACAAAGAAGGCTTCCGCCACCGCGTTGGTCGGCTCATTTGGAAACCAGCCGAATCCAGAGAAATAGATCTTCGCATCCAAATACTGCTGAGTCGCCACCGAAAAGTGATACACGTTATCGCCATCGCCAGACGGGAATTCGAGCGTGCTGGATAGCTGTCAGCGGTCACATAAAACCAGCCATGTAGGGTCGAATCAAAACCAGCCAGTTTGAGAGAAGATTTGCGAGGGGATCGGCGAGAGCCGCCAGACTTCGCGATGAATGAACTCAAATTGAGCCTGCAAACATCCATTGGAAGATTGAAG
>CANJXF010000107.1 GCA_947478865.1 Verrucomicrobiales bacterium
CGCCCCGGCCGCTCCGAACCCCGCGCGGTGAAACGCCGCCCCAAGAACTTTCGCTTGCTCACCAAACCGCGACACCAAATGGTGGTGGAGCGTTGTCGGAAGTGGTCACAAAAACCATCGAAACAGGCCCTTATCTAAGCGCCATTCTGCTCAGTCTGGTTTACGCCGATGACGAGCGGGAAGTCAGGGATGTGTTGAGCATGACGCTGCACCACGTTGGAAACGCGCGGACGTTTGAATTCCTGATCAAGCACGGCGATGGTTCGCTTCGCGTGTTGGAAGCAATTGGCAAACAGATTCAAATCGATCGAAAAACGCAGGGAATTGTTCTCAATGCGCGCGACATTACCGATCGCAAACAAACCGAAGTCGCCATTGAAAAACTCGCGGCGTTTCCGCGACTCAATCCCAACCCCATTTTCGAAATGGCGGCGAACGGGCGGCTGAATTATTTTAACCAGGCGGCCGAGCAAATGGCTGCTTCACTTGGAAAAAATCATCCCTCAGAGCTGTTGCCTGCCGAAATCCATTCCGTGGTTCAAGAATGTCTGGTCACCGGAGAAAAAAATGTTGGGCGCGAAACCAAGGGCGGCAATCGCATTTTCTCATGGTCCTTCTTTCCAATCATTGCCAATCAAGTCGTGCATTGTTACGCAACCGACATTACCGATCGATTGAACCTGGAAGCGCAATTGCGGCAATCGCAAAAAATGGATTCCATCGGGCAGCTGGCGGCGGGGGTTGCGCACGATTTTAACAACATTCTCACTATAATCCAGGGCTACACCGGATTGGTCCTCGACAAAAAGGAGCTGAATCCGGAATTCGCTGAACCGCTGCGTCAGGTCGCGGTGGCAGCCGAGCGCGCGGCCAATTTGACCCGGCAGCTGCTCATGTTCAGCCGGAAGCAAATCATGCAGCCGCAGGAATTGGATCTGAACGAAGTGATTGGCAGCGTCACGAAATTTTTGCGGCGCATACTCGGCGAAGACATCATTGTTCATTTTAATTACTCGCACAATTTGCCCGCGATTTTTGCCGACTCAGGAATGATGGAGCAAATCATCATGAACATGGCGGTGAATACCCGCGATGCCTTGCCCCGTGGCGGGCAATTAAGCATCGGAACTTCCGTCGTGGAAATCAGCCCCGCTCACGTGCAGGCCAATCCGGAATCGAGGACGGGCGAATTCGTTTGCCTCCGGTTTTCCGACAACGGAATGGGTATTCCTCCAGAGGTTTTGCCAAGAATTTTCGAGCCGTTTTTCACCACGAAAGAAATTGGCAAAGGCACGGGACTTGGACTTGCGACCGTTTATGGGATCGTGAAACAGCACAAAGGCTGGATCGAAGTTCTCAGCCGAAAAGGCGAGGGGACAACCTTCCGCGTTTATCTGCCCAGCATCGAGCGCTCCGCCAAAGCCAGTCCGGACCTGCGCCCTGAAAGTGTTCAAGGGGGTCGCGAAACCATCCTGGTGGTTGAAGACGAGCCGGAATTGCGCGGATTGGTTTGCAGGATTTTGGAAGATTTTGGCTACAAAGTTTTTGAGGCAGCCAATGGTCCTGAAGCGATCCCGATCTGGCAGGAACGGTTGGAAAAAATTGATCTTTTGCTCACCGATATGGTGATGCCAGGGTATTTAAGCGGGCGCGAGTTGGCCGACAAATTCAAGGCCCAGAAACCGCGTTTGAAAGTCATTTACACCAGCGGTTACAGCGTTGAAACAATCGGAAAAGACTTTTCCTACAAGCGCGGGTTAAACTTTCTGCAAAAGCCTTATCACCCTCTGGCTCTGATCAAAGTGGTGCGTGACTCGTTGGACTCCTAAAAAACTGATTATTTGTCGTGACAAGCGACGGGCTATGAATATATTTCGCAGCCTTTGCGACCCTATGGTCTAGCGGTTAGGACACCTCCCTTTCACGGAGGTAGCCCGGGTTCGATTCCCGGTAGGGTCGCCATTCTTCATTTCGCCCTTTAAAATCAGTGGTTTCGGTGTCTTTCCCCATTTGTTTTGACATCTTTGCCGGTTCGCAGGCCTTTGCCGGTCGGATTAAAACCGTTCAGATGCGCTTGGAGCGAAGCGAAATCCGTCCCGTTGCAAGAGCAGGTCGAAAACTTACAACCGAAGCTTCAATGCATCTCGCGCCACGATTCCTGCGCCTTGCTTAATTGGGCCTTGCTCAAGCCCAACGCCTCCAAAATGCCCTTGGCCATGATCTGATCTCCCGCAGGATTCATGTGAACACCGTCCCCCGTGAACTTGAGTCCAGGTTTGGCTGCATCGGCTTTGATCGCCTTCTGAAAAGTTTGGTTGAGGTCGGCGAGTTTGCATTTTTTCTTTTTCGCGAGTTGCCGGAGAAACTCATTATACGGAATCAGCTTCCGGTTATTCTCGTTGTCCAAATCTTCGCCAATTACGGTCGCCGTCAGAATCATCACCTTGACGCCCTGGGCCTGGCACTGATTTACGATGGCGGTGATGTTGGTTTTATATTGATCGAGTGGAATTCCTTTTGCGCCGTGCCACACGTCATTGACGCCACAGCTCAGTGTCATCCAATCCGGTTTTTTATCGAGCGCATCGCGTTGCAAACGTTCGAGCATCTGGTCGGATTTGTGTCCGCTGATTCCCGCTGGAACCGCCGTCGCTTCGATGCCGTTTGCCTTTAGTCCGGCCATGACCAACCGAACGTAACCTCTTGGATTTGACCAGCCGGCTGCGGTGATCGAATCACCCATGAATGCGATTGTTTCTCCATTTTTTATCGCGGGCTTCGCTTCAGCGGCGATGCAAACAAACAGCGCAACAGCCGCTATAAAAGTCGTGCGACAATTTGAAATCGGAAGGGATAGAATAGGCATGAGCGCAGGATAGCCTCCTTGATGCATTGCATTCAAGGCCAACGTCGTTTCCTCTGGATAGAGTTGACGCAATTCAGAAAAAGAATGTGGCCTGGCTTTATTCTGCAGCAGGAAACCGAGGGCGAAAATCACTACGTAGATCGATGAAAAGGGACTGTGCCAGCATTTCGCATCGTGGCTGGTTGCAGATTGGTAATTCAGAGAAACTCCTCGAGAACCATCATCTGGTTGAGGAATAAACCAAAGATCCGGGGATTCCCGCCGAAGTGGGCGACGGCACCGATTATCAATGCACAGCAGGAAACCATCGCCGGCAATCCGACCTTCAGGGAGGCCTTTCATCCGCATCGCTGTTTAGTGCGGGAAGAGGGTTTTATCCGTGGAAGAAACCAGGGACGGGGAAAACGCCAGTGTGCTTCGTCCTCAAGGGGAACCGTTTTATCTGGCGGGCATCTGGCACCGGTTCAAACGTGCGCCCTTTTGGGAAGCGAACTTCAGTGGCTTTTGCAGCGCAACTAGGACGAGTGGCGCTTCATCTGGCGGTTACCGATGGATTGGTTAAAACGAAGCCAAGGGGCCGATACAACAAGGCAACCGTCGCATATTACATCTGATCCTCCTCCGGGAAACATGGTCATGTGGCGCGGCATGTCGAAACTCAATGACATCCATTTGGGCTTTCTATGGGCAGCAGATATTGTGGGTAATTGAAAGCTCGGCGTGACGCTTACCGCTAAATTCCTATTCACCGTTGTTCAGGACACCAGGCGTTTATTCGTCTGATGCCCCTAGCTTCAGGCGCCTTTGCTCAACACTCGTTCCAACAGTGTATTTAGCCGGGTCAACATGGCCCGTGGATCTTCCAACTGGCCGGCAACGATTCGCGCATTATCCAAAATCTGCTCCGCCACGCTGGTCGCCAGTTCCCCGTTTTCTTGACGGATCGCCTCTAAGCGGGTGATCAATGAATGGGCTGGATTGATCTCCAAATCATGGGTGGCCGGCATGTCCGGTCCGGCCTCTTGTTTCATCGACTTCATCATGCGGCGCATGCTCGAAGTCATGAATTTGTCCGCGTCCACGATGACTGCCGGGCTGTCCACCAGCCGTTTGGAAACCCGCACCTCGCCGACCTTGTCACCGAGATTTTCCTTGAGCCATTTCGCCAGAGAGGTCGCGGCCTCGTCCGAAAGGGCTCCCTCTTTTTTAGCCTCGCTCAGATCCAATTCGGCCTTCTCCGCAAGTTTGAGAGGTTTGCCATCAAAGGTATGGAGATGCTCGATGACAAATTCATCCCAGGCATCGTAGAGGAACAGCACTTCGAATTTACGCTCACGGAACACCTCGAAATACGGACTGGCTTCCGCCGCGGCGCGATTGCCGGTGAGGAGGCAATAAATCTCCTTCTGCTCGGGGGGCATGCGCTTCACGTAATCGGCCAGCGATGTTAGCTTGCCCTTTTCCAGGGTGGAGGACTCGTAGCGCAGGAGTTTGCCCAAGGCCTCTTTGTGCGTGAAATCGGTTACGATTCCTTCTTTCAGGAACCGTTGGTATTCAGCGTAGAACTTTTCATAGGTCTCAACGTCTTTCTCGGATTGTTCGTCGAGGAATTTCAGAAAGCGGCTGGTTAACACCTTGTTGAGCTTCTGTAGCAAAGAAGTGTCCTGCATGGTTTCCCGGGAGATGTTGAGCGGAAGATCTTCACTGTCCACCACTCCCTTGAGGAAGCGCAGCCATTCCGGGAACAATCCCTTCGCCTTGGCCTGGATCAGAACCTTCCGGCAATAGAGGTTCACCTCCGACTCAATCCGGCCCATGCCCAGCGTTTCAAAATTCTTGGATGGCACAAACAGCAGCGCTTGGATGACCAAGGGCGCATCCGCATTGAAATGGAGGCGGAATCGCGGTTTCTCATGGTCGTGGCCCACAAAAGTATAAAACTCGTTGTATTCCTCCTCCTTGATCTCGTTCTTGCTGCGAGCCCAGATCGCCTGGACCGTGTTGAGCCGCTTGCCATTCAGCTCGATCGGAAACGGGACGAAGCTGGAATAGCGCTGGATAATCCGCTCCACGGTGCTGGGCTGTGAAAAATCCTTGGCATCCTCTTTGAGCTCTAGCGTGATTTTAGTGCCACGCGGGAGTTCGTCCGCTGGCGCCAGTTCGTAGCCCCCCATCCCTTCGCTGGTCCATTGCCAGCCTGTTTCCTCAGGCTCAAACGAACGACTCCAGACCGTCACCCGTTTGGCCACCATGAAAGCGGAATAAAAGCCAACCCCAAACTGGCCAATCAAACCCACGTCCGGCTTCTTGTCCTCTGCCAGTTGCTTCAGGAAAGCCTTGGTGCCGGAATGTGCGATCGTTCCAAGGTTCTCCACTAATTCGCCGTGGGTCATGCCGAGGCCTGTGTCGGCGATGGTGATCATGCCCGCCTGTTCGTCTGTCGTCACGCTGATGCCAGGCGCGATATCCGACTGGTGAATCGAGCTGCCCGCCGATTGCTTGAACCGCAGCTTCTCGCAAGCATCCGCCCCGTTGGAGATCAACTCGCGCACGAAAATTTCTTTGTCCGTGTAAAGGGAGTGAATGACAATGTTTAGCAGTTGTTGGATCTCCGCTTGAAAATGATGGGTTTCAGTCTTGCTCATAAAATCCATTGCATAACCAAGGTTCAGGCCGTCGTCAAGGGACACTGCGTATTTGAGGTCTAATCGGACGGCGTTCTTTTATGAGTCAGTCTCGCCGCCGCCGGCTATTAAGGTCAGGATTAGTCATCAGGGTCAGGCGCTGGGTAACCGCTGACTTCCTTCTATGGTGTCAAAGCTCTTTAGAAATGTCCCCTCTTTAACTCAGGAGAGAATGTCCCCTTGGTTGTTTGGTTCTGCTGTTTGGTTTTCTTCGACCTGCGGTGCGGGAGGCAGGGAGGCCGAAGCGGAGCGTAGGCCGACCGGAGTCCCGCACC
>CANJXF010000108.1 GCA_947478865.1 Verrucomicrobiales bacterium
CGTTCTGCAGGCAATTTGTGCTTCGGCTCGTTTCAATGCAGGGATTGACGGCCCTGACAATACAGGCAGCCGTCATTAAACTGGCCAAGAATACGACAATGCGTTTCATAGGTCTGACAGTTCGGTTTTCAAATCGCTGGTTCAATTACTTGAAGCCGCTGGCGCAATCGTTTGAGCGCGGTGCGTGCAGCCGGTTTAAGCCGCTCGGTTTCGCCGAGAAGCAGTTGTTCCAAAAGCGCAACCTCTTGCTGAGTACCGAGCCGCCCTAGTGCGGCGATGGCTGAGATTTGCAACGGAACATCTGTGCCCGATTGCGCCAATTCCAGGAGGATCTGCCGGATCTCACTTATGCCCCGCTCAGCACACACCTGCAGAGCCGTCGTCCGCACGAGGTGGCTGGCGCGATCGTCTTTGGCTAACTGAAGTGCCGCTTTGTCGAGTTCTTTCGCGTCGATTTCGGCGGTCAAGCCTGAGAGCCGGTGCAGCCCCAATAGCGCCGTACCACCAATGCTCATGTCGGTTTCAGAAATTGCCTGCCACAGCGTGCTTTCGATCCCCCGCCTGGTCATCGTCGGGTCATTTATCAGCCGCTCGTAACACGAGACTAAATGCTGGAGTGCGTAGTCGCGCGTGACGGCATCCTGATCGTGATCCTGGTAGAGACCAATCAGCATATCCGCCAAATCCCTCGGGAGTGACACTTGGTTGAGAAGAGCATCCAAGACATCGTTCTTAAGAACATGTTCACCACCTCGACTTTTGAGGTCAGGGCCATATTGAGTTTTTAGGAACGAATAGAGCGCTTGTATCTCTGAACGACTCAGATGTGGCCCCAAGTTGTGCACATGGGTCAAGCGCGCGGAAAAAGATTCTCCATTCCCAGGTAAAATCGATCTAACGGTCTGCGGAACCGAAGCGGAATTTGAACCGAGGGTAAACTGAGAATTGCTCAATGTTTCGGGGTGCGCCTGAGTCGGTGCAGGACGCAGCCCTAGAATTTGCGGGGCCGTTGGGTCGAGATTGGTTACGTTTTGACCCGAGTCGCGCCCTCTTTGCTGATTTATCCAAACCACGGCTGCAACGACCACACTAAGCATGAGAGCGATTTTGACGGTTGGTTTCATCAGTAGCTTCCCACTTTGGCTGTGCCCTGCATTACAACAATGCGATGGCAGTTGGCGGTTTGAACACCGGCGGACATGAGGAAACGCACCTTGCATTGGCCTAATTCATCGAAATCGGACGCCGTTAGTTCCGTGTAAGTCGTCCCGTCCTCCAAGGTCACGCCGCCGACGATGATACTGATCTGCACAGTAATATTCGTGATTACCGGGCTTAAGACCTCCATCGTTTCAACCAACCGGCTGCCGTCCGGATACTGCTCAATCACCTTGTTGTAAGTGTCGGGCGCGGCAAAGAGCCGGAGGCCATCGGCTTGAACTGCGGCCACAATGGCCCCGTTGGTCCCCAGCCGCGAAACCAGCGTGCGCGGCTCATTTTGATCGATTAACAAACTCACCGCCCGACCATTCGACGGGGCGTTGGTTTTTGGAGCCACAATCAATCGCGGATCACTTTCCAAGGCGACTTCGGAAGGAACATTGGTCAACGACCAATCCCGCGCTTTGCCAGCCCAACAAACCAGGTTTTCCGGAAAACTGTAATCAACCACCTTTACGGTGATATTGCCCGTCACCGGCGCGCTGTTATTGATTGGCGTATAGGTAGCCGTTACTGTGTAATCGCCCGCATTGGTGAACTGGAACGGCGCGGGGTCTTTGGTGGTCGTCGTGTATCGGGCTACACTCTGGACGCCGTTGGAGATCGCGATGAAAACATTCGCATGGGGACGATTCACTGGCCGGGCGGTGAAGAGCAGGCTGTCGTCCTTACGAATCGTAAGAGACGGAACAGAGCTTGTTGACAAAGTCACAATGTTAAATGGTTCCCACTTAATCAAGTGCCGCTCGATAATACCTTGATTTTGATATGAAATCTTTACGATGGTATTTCCGTTCGTTTGAAGCGGCACATTGTCATACCATCGTTTTCCCGCATTGTGTTGAACCGGCCATTCCACCTGGCCATCAGCCGATTCGACTTTGAGATTCATCATCGAGAGATACGGGTCACGGCCTTCCATACAAATTGGCGAAACGTAACTGGATAGCGGCGCGTTGGTATCGCGGCCCGATTCTGTATCGAGCATCGCAGCGACCCAATCCTGAATTCCGTCTCCATTGCTGTCCGGTCCGGCGACGCTGACCAACCGCACCTGTTTGATGCGCAGACTGCTGAAACTAGCCGCATCGTCCCAAAAGACGCGAACTGTATGCTTCCCTTTCTTCAGAAACGGCGTGATATATTCCACCATGCCATTGGTTCCATACTGGGATGCCAAAGGGTGATGCCCAAGGTTTTCCCCATCAATCGAAACCACCAGATCAAGATTCTTCACCCGACTGTTCGGCTCGTTTTGTGTTCCCTCTACCTGAAGTAAAAACTTGTTTGTGCTCGCCGTGTTCAGAACAAACTCAACACTGCCACGGCGGTCTAACGCAAAGAGGTCATTGCCGTCCACCTTCCAGCGGCCTAGGGTATTCTTGCCATCCACTCCGTTGACCGACATAACTTCGGTCACAAGTCCTGCATCAGCCGCGAGAGGATCAGTGTGCGCGTAGTTGACTTCCACGCCGTCTGGCACACCATCGCCGTCGCTGTCGGTCTTTCTGGGATCGGTTCCAAGCTGGAATTCCCTCAGGTTGGTCAACCCGTCAAAATCGCTATCCCGTACTGCATCGTCACGATCCAATGGGTTGAAACCGTGAGCGATTTCCCATCCGTCTGGCAGTCCGTCGCCATCCGTGTCCGCCATACTGGGGTTCGTGTGATGTTGAAACTCCTGTAGATTGGTCAAGCCGTCGCCATCCGGATCGTCGCTCGGGTCAGAATTCAAGTGGTTGAAATAAAGCTTCTCCCAGATGTCCGGCAGGCCGTCTTGATCTGTGTCGGTGAACTGTGAGTATAACTGGCTTTGCGGAACGATCCGTTTCAGCGTCGAAGTGCTGCTCCAACTGAGATGGGCCTGAGCGGCACCGCGATTTTCATAATACTCGATGTGCAGCAGGTATTTCTGCCCGGCGGTCAAATTCACGGTGGCACTGGATTCATTGATGCCCACCTCCCAGTTGTTGATAATCAGTTGGTCATCCAGTCGCACGCGCACGCCGTCATCGCTCTTGAAATGGAGAGTGTACGGCCCGGTGAATTGCGCCTGGATTTCCCCAGTCCACGCCACACTGAAGAAATCATCATCCATCTCTTCATTCGGAGCGCCCCGCCTCCAATTAAAATTCACCAGCGGATCCACCCGACTCATCGCCGGCGTTCCAGCGAAATTGGTGTTTGAATAATAACGACCCGTCAACCCGTCGCCCGTGCCCATCAGCGGCGTTCCCGGTGGTAAATCCGGCCTGCTTATCGGCGTGACGCTCGCCTCGTCAAATTGCACGGTGCCCAAGGAATCCGGCTGCGGGCTCGCCACCGCCAGCCCGACAAATAGCCGCTGCGGCAGCTTGATACCCGCCGGCAGTTCGACCAAACCGACTCGCGTCCAGGTTATCCCATCCGACGAACTGTAACCGGCGATGGAATCATAGCCGGAGGCAGCCTCGCTCCACCGCACCGCCTTGATCCAATATGGCGCATTCGGTTGAGCGAGAGGGGGTAGGTAACTGTTCGCCACGTCGCCCCGTTGCTGAAAAGCCAAGCTGTTGGTGCCAAACCCGATCAAGGCGGCGTACGGCGAATTATCGTTGAGCGTAACGCGGACCATCACCCCGACCTTGGCGGGGCTGACCCCACCGCCAAACCCACTCGTTTCCAAAACGCGCGCCACCACCTGGCCGTTCCCTTCCAGAGGTTGATAGAAGAAATGAAAAGAATCCGCCCCTCCTCCTACGGTGTTTGTCCCCACACGTCCTGTGCTGACCACAGTGAACACGCCGTTGCTGTAGTTCGCGTCTCCCATGGCCGATCCAATATTCCCATGCTTCCACTCGTTGGGAACTCCTCTGTCCAACGGATCATTCGGATCGCTATAGCGCCGGTATTCTGTAAAATTTGACAGCCCATCGAAGTCGGCATCGCCAGATGGATTAACCCCAGTTGCCCCAAAATGAGCGATTTCCCAGAGGTCAGCCATACCGTTTTGATCCGCATCTGTGGGAACGGAATACAATTGGCTTTGCGGTATGATCTGTTTGGGCGTGGACGGGCTGCTCCATTTGAGCCGGACCCCGGCATAAAAATGATTCTCATAAAACTCGACCCGCAGCAGATATTTCTGCCCGGCGGTTAAATTGACAGTGGCGCTTAATTCGTTGGTGGGAGAATCCAGCCAATCGTTGATAATCAACTGCTCGTTTAACCAAATCCGAACTCCGTCATCCGACTCAACGTGAAATGAATATGTTTCCGTGAATTGCGCCTGCAATTCACCAGTCCACCGCACACTGAATTCATCGGAATTGGTCATGCCTGCTGGAGCTCCCAAGCCCCAATCGAAATCCACCTTCGGGTCCACCCGGCTCGTCACAGACGTTCCAGACAGATGACGATTGTCAAAGTAACTGACCCAAAGGCCGTCGCCATTGCCCGCCGGCTGCGACCAAGCATGGCAGGTAATGAAAACCATGAGGGCCAAGGCAATCCTCCACGATGCGAAGCTTGAGCGGCGACCAATTACTCTTTTTGAAGTGTCCATAATCTCCAGTTTGATGAGTCGAGTAAAACACCGCGGCTTAGTTGCCTGCGAGGTAATTGATGTACCTAAATTCGTCATCTTTGTACTTGAATTCGTCATAAGCATGGAATCATCACAGCTTTCGGCTTCTGCCTCTGAGCTTCACCTTTTCCAAATGTAAACTCGGTGGGTGGCCGTGGTGTTTCCTGAACGCGAAAGAAAAGTGGTGTTGGCTTTTGTAGCCCAGCAAGATCGCGGTTTCTTTCACGCTGACGTTGCCGCACAACAATTCCCGCGCACGTCGTTGCCGCTCGGTATTCAACCAATCGCGCGGACACTGATGCAGCGTCTCGTGAAAGTGCCGTTCCAAAGTCGAGATGGAGGCGTTGCAATTCGCTGCCAAGGTGGTGATACACCAGAGCGCGCCCGCTGCACGTTCCGGCCAGTCCGTGATCTTCATCATTGTTTGGCTCATCGTTTCCCTTTCCCTTTTCAATCAAATGATCGTGTCCGCACACACCCCAGCGCGGAGACTTAATGCGGTTTCATGGATTTATTTTCGCCATTATGAAGAGAAAAATGCGGGAGCGGTATCCTCAAAAGTGTGGATGCCCTAAAGTGGGCTTGTATACTTAGCAAACGCATAAAGTTTGGGACAGGTGGCGATAGATGAGACGCTTGCCTTGGATGCATCCGACGAATTTCGCCAGGCGAATTCCATCGGAGTCATGGCGCGTGTTCCAGCGGAACGCGAATTCGTTGGCGTA
>CANJXF010000109.1 GCA_947478865.1 Verrucomicrobiales bacterium
ACCCAAATCTTTGATTACATCGAGAGCTTTTACAACCGTCAGCGCACCCATAGCGCCCTGGATTTTCAATCGCCAGTTGACTTCGAACTCCTAAACAACTAACCAAATGACCCAACTTTTTTGTCCGCCGTTTCAGAGCAAGCCCAGACATCATTACCCACTACAAACGTCGAGGAACCAGATTATAAGTGTGATCCTCAATTCGTGCTTGGTGTTTTAAATTCCAAACTGAATTTTTGGTTTCTTAGAAACTTGAGTAATGTATTTCGAGGCGGTTGGATCACTTGCACAAAGCAATACTTCGGCGAGTTACCGATTCCCGTAATCGACCTGAAATCCAAGACCGACAAAGCGCGGCACGACAAGCTGGTGGGGTTGGTGGACAAGATGTTGGTGCTGACGCCCAAGCTGCGCGCCGCCAAAAACGAGTCCGAACAACAGACCTTGCAAAACGCCGTCTCCGCCACCGACCAACAAATCGACCAACTCGTCTATGAGTTATATGGTTTGACGGAAGAGGAAAAGAATCTCGTGGAGGGGAACAAAACCCCGTAGGAGACGACGTGAGGAGTCTCTAACTAATATTCTGAAACGGGAAATTCAGAATCTCCTCACGTCGATTCCTACGAGAATTCTCTAACTTTCCCCTTCCCAAAACACCGTGGCTGAATCTTAATCAGCTCATGGAATCAGGGCGCAAATACAACCTGCCGCGACTCTCGCGCGAGTTCTACCAGGGCGGCGCGGTCGTCCACTGGACCCAACCCACCTTCAATCGGGCGAAAGGGTGGCTGAACGAATCCTTTCACCAACGCTTTCGCGAACTCCTGTTGCACACGGCAGCGCGCGAAGAATTGCTCTGCCCGGTCTATTGTCTGATGCCCGACCACGTTCATTTGGTCTGGATGGGGCTTCGTTTCGACACCGATCAATTTAATGGCATGGCATTTTTGCGCACGCACCTGGAGCCGCTCCTTGCTCCAGCGAAATTCCAGCCGCAGCCGCACGATCACGTTCTCAGCCAGCAGGAACGTCAGCGGAACGCCTTCACGAAAGTTTGCTTTTACAATTTGAACAATCCGGTGCGCGCGGAACTGGTGGCGGAGTGTGGAGAATGGGCGTTTCACGGCGCGGTCGTGCCGGGTTATCCAGCGCTGCATCCGTTGCAGGAAGATTTCTGGCGGATATTTTGGCAACGTTACGAGGAAATGAAGCAGCCGGATGCGGATAACCGAAAACTTCCGGCACGCGGTTTATGATGAGAAGAAATCAGAGACTCCTTACGTCGTCTCCTACAAAAAAAAGTAGGAATCGACGTCAGGAGATTCTAATCAAACAGAAGGGGAAAGGTCAGAGACTCGTTATCTCGTCTCCTACGAGGATGGGCAGGAAACGACGTGAGGAAATTCAAATCAAAACGAAGGGAAAAGGAGTGAATTTCAGAATTTCGGATTGTATCCTCGGCTCTAACCCCTGATCCTTTGCGCCGTAACCACAAAAAAAATTCATGCGCACTGCTTTAATTGCCACGTCGACTTTGATCTCATTCTGCGCCGCTTCGGCGTTGCAAGCGGCGGAAATTTCTTCCGTCAAAATTGGAACATTCCAGCAGGAAGTCCGCCGCGAATACACCACGGCCCACGGTTTGCCGGCCGACGCGATCAGCTCGGTGGCGACGCAGGACGGCAAAACCGTTTTCGCCGGCACGGCGCGCGGCCTCGCCCGGTTTGAAAACGAGCGCTGGTCGCTGGTCGCTGGAACAAGCGGCGCGGTGAGCGCGGTCGCAACCGCGCAGGGCAAGGTGTTGTTTGTCGCGAAAGACCAACTGCTCTCGCTTGATGGCGGGAAAGTAAGTGCCGTTGCGCCGCTGCCGGGCGGAGCCAAGGTGAATTCTATTTCCGCGGGCGAAAAAGTTTACGTCGCGACCGATCGCGGGCTTTTCGTCCTTGCGGGCGGCGCGTTGAAACCGGTTGCGGCGTTGAATAATCTGCTCGGCGAAAACCGCTCCGTGTTCCAGGTTGCGATTGGGTCGCGCACCGTGGCGGGCGCGGCTGCGGGATTTTTTCAGCAAGATGGCAACGACCAATGGACCCGCCTGTTTCCCGCCGACAAAAAAGGCCGCAGTTGGGCGCCGGTCAATGTGCGGGGCGTCGCCTATGACACCCGGGGCCGCCTGTGGTTCGCATCGCCCCAAGGCGCGGGATGCCTCGACCGGGAGTGGACCCTGTTCACGGGCGCGGAAGGGCTGCCCTACCATGATTTTACCACGATGGCAGCGGGCGAGAATGGCGCGGTCTGGTTTGGCACGCGGATGGGCGCGATCCGCTTCGATGGAACCAACTGGGAATATCGCCAAGGCCGCCGCTGGGTGCCGAACGATGTGATTGCCGGAATCGCCGTCACGCCCGCGGGCGACGCCTGGTTCGCCACCTCGGCGGGCCTGAGCATCATCGAGCGCAAGCCGATGACGCTGGCCGAAAAGGCGACCTTGTATGAAAAGCAGATTGACGCGTTCCATCGGCGCACTCCCTGGGAATACGTTCTCGAAGTTTCGGTTGGAAAACCGGGAACGACCAACCAGTTCACCCAAAGTGACAGCGACAATGACGGCTTGTGGACGAGCATGTATGGCGCGGGAGAATGCTTCGCCTATGGCGCGACCAAAAATGCGCTGGCGAAAAAGCGCGCGCAGAAAGCATTCGAAGCCCTGCGCTGGCTGGGCGAAGTTACGCAGGGCGGTCAGCACTCGCCGCCGCCGGGATATGTGGCGCGAACCATTCTGCCGACCAGCGGGCGCGATCCCAACATCGGGCGAATCGAAAGCGATCGGGAGGAGAAAGCAAAACAGGATTCGCTTTGGAAAATTTACGAGCCGCGCTGGCCAACCAGCAAGGATGGCCAATGGTTTTGGAAGAGCGACACCAGCTCCGACGAACTCGACGGGCACTTTTTCTTCTACGCGCTTTACTACGACCTGGTTTGCGAAACGGAGGCCGAAAAAGCACGCCTCCGCCAGCACATGAGCGCCTTGATGGACCACATTTTGAGCCACGATTTCAACCTCGTGGACCACGACGGCACTCCCACCCGCTGGTCGGTTTACAATCCGGAGAAACTCAATCATCACCCGCTCTGGGCCGAGGAGCGCGGGCTGAAGTCGCTGAGTCTGCTTTCGTATCTGGCGGCGACCGAACACGTCACCGGCAACCCCAAATATCGCGACCTCATCAAGATGCTGTGCGAAAAGCATGCCTACGATACCAACTTGAAGAATCCGAAGAACCAGCGTGGCGTCGGTTCCGTGAACCATTCCGACGACGAAATGGCCTTCATGTGTTTCTACAACCTGATGAAATACGGCCGCGACCAGAAGCTGACCGACGAGGTTGGCTATTCCTTTTTCTCGTATTGGATACTTGAATTTCCCGAGATGAATCCGTTTTTCAACTTCGCCTACGCGGCCTTCGGCGTGGGCCGGAACTACACCAACCCCTGGGGAACTCATGACATCAGTCCGTGGCAAGGCTGGCTGGAGGATTCGGTCGATACCTTGAAACGGTTTCCGCTCGATCGATTCGACTGGCGCCACTCGAACCAGCAGCGGCTCGACATCATTCCCTTGATGCGGCAGACCGACGACCCTTACGCGAAACATCACCGCCAGGTTGGCTATCGGGTGAACGGCAAAGTGATCCCGGTGGACGAACGGTTTTTCGATCATTGGAATCATAACCCGTTCAACCTGGAGAGCGGCGGGAGCGGAGGTCAGCTGGGGGATGGCGCGGTGTTCCTGCTGCCCTATTACATGGGGCTCTACCACGGTTTCATCCAGGACGAGTCGGTGGCAAAGCTGAACCAGTAAACAAGTGAGCGCAGACGCCCAGGCCATGGCTGAACCTCACCCGCCACCAGGCGCGGCGAGGGGGCAGGGAGCATGGGCTTACTGCCTCATGCCGGCGATCGTGATGTCGTTGGGCTGGGGCCTGCGCGGCTTCATTGGTGGCGGTCCGATGGGCGCGATGATTCCCGGCGCAATGATCGCATTGTTGTTGTGCCACCTCCTTGAACTTGACCAGAGGACGAGCGCGTTTGTCGCCGCCTTCGGGGCAATCGGCGTCGGGCTGGGCGGGCAAATGACCTATGGCCAGACCATTGGGTTCATCGTCCAACCGGAAACATTTTCCTGGG
This sequence comes from Verrucomicrobiales bacterium, assembly GCA_947478865.1. GTDB lineage: Bacteria > Verrucomicrobiota > Verrucomicrobiia > Limisphaerales > CANJXF01 > CANJXF01. The sequence continues at coordinate 4,189 of CANJXF010000109.1, forward strand.
GCCTGCTGGGCCTGAGCGTCAAAGGCGGCATCTGGGGCTTGCTCGGCGGGGCGGTTCTCGGGTTCGGATTCATCCATCAGAAAATGAGCCGGAAATCCATCGGCATTGCGATCTTGCTGCTGGTGGTCGGAACGCTCGTCGGTTGGAAACTGATCAACCAGCCGCGCCTGATTTATTTTTCGAATCCTCATGACCGGCCGCGTGCGGAAATCTGGGCGGGACTCCTCTTGGGTGCCGTTGTTCTGCTGGGCTACCTCAGCGCGTTGGGACACGGGAAGATTCCATGGCACTTTGCGCTCTGGGGAACCATGGGCGGTGCGATCGGCTTCGGCGGCGGCGGGCTCTGGATGGCGCTCGGAAAAAAACTTCCCGAGGCCAAAGCATGGGCCAGTTGGTGGAAGCTAATGGAACTGACGTTTGGATTCAGTTTCGGCCTGGCTCTCGGCTGGGCTGCCTGGCTTCGTCGCGGCCTTATTCTCTCAATGCAAACGAAGTCATCCCAGCAGGCAGAGGGATTTTCTTTCCTGGCAAGTTTACTCGCCGCCCTCGGATTAGGAGGGCTCGCCCTATGGTCGGACGCCAATGTTTCCATCGTTTGGGGATTCACCACCTATGGCGTGATTCTTCTGGCGGCTGCGATCGTTTCGGAAAAAATCGCCTGGCAAGTCGCCCTCACCGTCACGAGCAGCGCGTTCCTGTTGGATTTGGCCGAAACCTATCTGGAGGAGCCGAGCCAAAACAATATTGGGCTGCGGATAACCTTCGTCGCGATCACCGGGCTGATCTGCGGATGGATCATTACGCGCCGCGAGCGAGCGGGAAAGCAGATGGTCCGTTGGTCATTTCTAGCTTTGATGTGGCTGGCCATGGCGGTTTCTTTCGTGAAAACCTTTGCGCACGGCGAACTCAGTCCGGCGCACGCGCTGGTGGAACTCACGTTCGCATTACAAGCGATCATCTTAACCGTTTTCTACTTGCGTCAGCGCGGCGCGACGGGAACCAAGCTAGCCTAGAGCCTGTATTTAACTTTTGTGGAAGAGATTTGCGAGCATGAGTGTGACAAAAGCCAGCCAGTGATAGCCGGCCAAGGTGGCAGGAAGTCGTTCATAATCTCGAGCTAATCGGCGGAAGCGGGCGGCCCAGGCAAAAGAGCGT
>CANJXF010000110.1 GCA_947478865.1 Verrucomicrobiales bacterium
CTCAACCCGCTTTGGGCCAACATCCCGTCTATCAACGCATCGGTCCCCTTCAACACCTCCTTCTGCTCTCTCTTTAATCGCTTCTTTTCTTCTGTCATAACTCTTTCTCTCCAGTTATGACCCAAAACACAATCTTTCTGACAGGCTCCGAAGGCGGAAGAGGTGCAGCGGGTTGAGCGTGATAAGTAAGTTCTAAAAAGGTTCGCTGGCGGCATCGTTGGCTTTATATTGGCGACAATAAATGTCCGGCCAATTATCTCAATTTCCAGTTTCCAGTTTATACGTGCATGTTCCCTTCTGTGCCCAGAAGTGTGAATACTGCGCGTTTTTTTCCGAAGCGGCCAAAGGCGAAACCGTAAATCGCTACGTAGATTCCATCATCCGCGAAATGGAGTTAACCGCGCCCGACCTGAAGCCCGAGACTATTTTTTTTGGCGGAGGGACCCCTTCACTGCTCAATCTGCAGCAATGGGAAAAAGTTTTGTCCAACATGCAGCGGCTTAAACTGAGCAACGCGCGGGAGTGGACGGTGGAATGTAATCCGGCAACGGTTTCCCTGGAAAAGGCGAAATTGTTGCGAAGCCATGGCGTGAATCGAATTTCAATGGGGGTTCAATCGCTCGATGCAAATTTGCTGGATCGGCTGGGTCGGGTTCACAGCCGCGAAATGGTGTTCAAATCTTTCGACATCCTGCGAGCGGCCGGTTTTGAAAACATCAACGTGGATTTGATGTTTGCGATACCCGGCCAAACCATGGCGGTTTGGAAAGAGACGTTGGCGGAAGCCGTCGCCCTTGGAAGCGAACATCTCTCCTGCTACGAAGTGATCTACGAGGAGGACACGCCGCTTTACCAACAGTTGAAAGCGGGGGAGTTCGATGTCAATGAAGAGTTGGCCTGTTCGATGTATGAAGAGTTGTTGAGCGCGGCAGAGGCGAACGGTTTTCGACAATATGAGATCGCCAACTTTGCGCGCAGCAATTCGTCTTCGGAAATTCCTGATTATGCCTGCAAGCATAATGTAAATTATTGGCGAGGCGGTTCATTCTATGGTCTGGGTCCAAGTGCGTCTGGATACATTGACGGCGTACGAACCAAAAATTGGTCAAACACCACGCTCTATTGCGAACAGCTGGAGAAAGGGCAGCGCGCCATTGAGTCGCGCGAAGAACTGACCCCGCTTTCGCGCGCAGGTGAATTGGCGGCGTTCGGATTGCGGATGACCGCAGGTTGGCCGCTCGTGGAATTTCAGAAGCGCACCGGGTTCGATTTGCGATCGGAATGGAAAACCGAAATTGCGCAGATGGTTGACCTTGGCTACGCGCGATTGGATGAACAAAAATTTCAGCTCACTTCCCGTGGTCTGCGCTATGCCGACTGGGCGGCGGAACGTTTTCTGAGGATCTGATTATTGCGGCAGCGGTGGCAACGGGGGAAGTGATACGCCTGTCTGCTGCGCGTGTGCCTGCTGGATCTCCATCAAAGCGCGTTGAGCCACGGGATCGATGGGCGCTTCCGGAGTGGCTGCCGCGTTGGGTGCCATGCGAAGTGTCCGCGTTGGAATCGTTCTCAGGCCACCATCCGTGGGCTGGCCCGGATGGGCTGCTGCTCCAACGGTTGATCCGCTGCCACCCGTGACTGTCACGGCTCTGCCGCCAGATCCATAGGAACCGGTTGCTCCTCCATAGCTAGCGCCGCCGCCGTTGTAGATAACTGCTGGCTGCGGTGCAATAACACCCGCGTTTACTGCCGGGGCCGGGGCGGCAGCCGGTGCTGCCACAGCCACGGCCTTTTGAGTATTTTTTTCGAATGAAAGAACCATGGGGTTGCCGGAATTGATGACTTTTACCTCTCCCTTTTCTTCAGAAATATTGATGACTTTCAAACCCTCTGCTGCCTGTTCCTCACCCAAGTTTATGTAAAGCGGCAAGTCTTTCGAGCCTGCTTTCGGCTGGATGATGAACCAAGCTTTTTTCTCTCCGCCAACCCGCGTAATGCCTGAAAGGAAAATTGTTCGGTCCACTGCGTCCGTGTTGGTAGGACCCGCAGGTGGCGGAGGCGGCGAAGTCAGACGGAAGATATTCCGTTCAACAATCGTTTTGTAACGGTCGTCCGGCGTGATCGCTTGCAAGCTGAAAGCAGACCCAAGCACAACCAACAATAAAAGGTTTCTTCCAGTCGGATTCATGATGTGAATATATACAATAGATCGATTAACACCATCGGTTTTTCAAAGTTGCAGCCAAAACGAAAAAACCCGCCGGAAATTTCCAGCGGGTTTTTTCATGAATTCAAATGCCTAGTAGGCCGCCTGAGCGCCTTTGGTCGAACGCTTCTGCATCCACGGCATCATGCTGCGCAAACGGGCTCCAACTTTTTCAATCGAATGGCTTTCGCCCTTCTTGAGCAACGCATTGTATTTTTTGTAGCCGGTTTCATATTCGCGGACCCAGCCCTTCGCAAATTTACCGTTTTGAATATCTTTCAACGCAGCCTTCATCCGCTTCTTGACGCTCGCGTCGATGATTTTCGGGCCGACGGAAACATCGCCCCACTTCGCGGTTTCAGAAATTGAGAAACGCATCCCGCTGATGCCCGCCTCGTTGATTAAATCAACGATGAGCTTCAATTCGTGCAAGCATTCGAAATAAGCCATTTCCGGTTGATAACCAGCTTCGACAAGAACTTCATAACCGGCTTGGATCAACGCCGTCGCGCCGCCGCAGAGGACCGTTTGTTCGCCGAATAAATCGGTTTCGGTTTCTTCTTTGAACGTAGTTTCGATCACGCCGGCGCGTGTGCCACCGATGCCCTTGGCCCAGGCGAGCGCGACTTTCTTAGCTTGCTTGCTCGGGTTTTGATAAATTGCGATCAAAGCAGGAACGCCTTTGCCTTCGGTGTATTGGCGGCGAACAATGTGTCCCGGACCTTTTGGTGCGACCAGAATCACGTCCACGTCCTTCGGCGGAACGACGGTTTTGAAATGGATGGCAAATCCGTGCGAGAACAGAAGTGTTTTGCCTTTGGTCAAATTCGGAGCGATGTCTTTCTCGTAAGCTTTCGGCTGTTTTGTGTCCGGAATGGCGACGAAAATAACGTCAGCGCGCTTGACCGCTTCCGCCGTCGGATAAACTTCGAATCCGCGTTCTTTGGCGACAGCGGCGGATTTGCTGCCTTCGTAGAGTCCGATGATAACCTTGAGTCCGCTCTCCTTGAGATTGAGCGCGTGAGCGTGGCCTTGTGAGCCGAAGCCGAGCACGGCGAGAGTTTTTCCTTTGAGAACGTTTAAGTCCGCGTCTTTATCCGTATATACTTTTGCAGGCATTGTATTAGTTGGTTAGTTGATTTGAGAGAGTGTCAAAGTGTCAGTTTTTTGGTGCAGACTTTATTTCCTTGGCAAAGCGACTTTGCCGGTGCGGGTCAATTCGGTGATGCCAAAGGTTTTCATCAGAACGATGAATTTTTCAATTTTGCTTTCGTTCCCGGTGAGTTCGATAGTCAGAGCCGTCGGTTGCACATCGACAATTTTGGCCCGGAAAATATCGGCAATCTGCATGATTTCGGCGCGCGTTTTGGAATCAACGCCGACTTTCACGAGAATCAATTCGCGGTCCACAAATTCGCCCTCGCGGAAATCGCGCACTTCCAATACATCGACGAGCTTGTTGAGTTGCTTGACGATCTGATCGAGCGTCGCGTCATCGCCACGGGTGACAATCGTCATGCGCGACGTGTCGGCATCCTGCGTCGGCGCAACATTCAACGTGTCAATGTTGTAGCCGCGGCCGCTGAAAAGCCCGGCCACGCGCGTGAGCACGCCGAATTTATTTTCCACCAGAACTGAAATAGTATGTCGCATAACTAAATTAAAAAACCCGCGTCCCATTTGGAACTGCGGGCGACCTGTCAGCGTTGAACCAATGCCTCAGGCCGCGCTAGCCAACTACGACTACGCGAACCACAGCCAAAACATTGGACGAAACTTTCATTTGCGGCGGCGAACGTAGCAATCACACTCTAGAGGGTCAACAAACAATTTTAGTTGAGCTCATTCCTGTCAATTTCGGGAAAAAACTGGCAGGCTTTCTTAGAAGCTGGATTTACGCTAAATTTCTGATCCAAATGGCCGGGCAACAACGCAGCAAAAATAATAGATCGCCGGTCAAATTGTGGCTCTGGTGCTTGTTATTCGTTTTGTTGTTTTGGTTTGTGCTCAACAACCCGATGTGGAGAGAAAAAACGCCTCCGCCATCCCGCGTTTTCCCGGTTGCAGGCGGAAAAGCGCCCTCCAACGAAGTTTCGCCCGTCGCACCAATCTACACGGAAGGGGAAGGAGACGGCCCAGGAATCAGTTCTACTCCTATTCCGGAAGATCAAAGCATCGAAATTTCCGGGCAGGTTTTATTTAAAGGAGATATTCCGCCTCCAATAAAGCCTGCAAAGTGAGGTTGCTTCGAATTGACGGACGGAGGATTGGGTGAACAATGAATCATTAAGCCCATGACCCAAACATCTGTTAAGACCCGCCGTAAATTCGATGAAACGTTCAAACGTGAAGCCGTCCAGAACTGGCTTGCCAGCGGCAAA
>CANJXF010000111.1 GCA_947478865.1 Verrucomicrobiales bacterium
TCTCCACACCATTGGCTGCGGGCCTGGCTCCAATAAGCCTTGTCGGCCAGGACCATTTCTTCGTCGCCTTTGACGACCCTTTCAAATTCCCGGCTGTCATGCACGTTGGCGCTGGTCAGGCTGACCTCCCGGATCAAGGTGTGGGTTTCGCCGGAACCAGCCCGCCAAAATTTCGCGGGTGGCAGCGTCATCCTCCAGCATTCCGACACGAATCACATCCACATTTGAATATGTCTTTTTGCTATTCATGATCCTAGTAGCAAATTCTCACTACACGGCGGCGGGGATGACCAATGGAACTACGAACCTCACCGTCGTGCCTTTCCCGATCATGCTCGCGATGTCGCAGCCGCCTCCCAGGGCACTCAGGCGATCACGCATATTCCGCAGCCCATGCCCACCGCGCGGGGCCGGCACGTCGGCACGAGTCAACGCCACTCCGTCGGGATCAAAGCCAATTCCGTCATCGGCGACTTCGAGGGCGAAGCCTCGTTCTTCCAGATGAAATGCGATCCGTATCTCCCGGGCGCGGGCGTGGCGCACGGCGTTATTGATCGCCTCTTTAACGGCCAGAAAAACACTGTGCCGCACTTCCGCCGATAGCGGCAACGGCGGCACTCTGGCCGGCAGGTCAAGGCGGCAACCCAGACTGGAGGCGTTTAGAAATTCCTGCGCGAACACGCTGACGTAGCTAACGAGCCCTTCGAGCGTATCCTGCCGCGGGTTCACCGCCCAAACGACTTCATCCATGGCTCTGGTCAGGTCGCGTGCCGTTTCGTGGATTCTTAAAAGCTCCTGGCGGGAAGACCCGCTTTCCTCGTCGTCAGGTTGGCTGAGCATGATGATCCGGGTAAGACTCGTCCCCAATTCATCGTGGATGTCCCGGGCGATCCGGGTGCGCTCGCGGTCCAGGGCTCCCTGTCGCTGGGCCAGCTCCAACCGCCCTCGCAAACGACGCGTCATCACCCGGCGCAGGATGGCAGCGGCCAGCAGAATCGCGCCACAGGTGACACCGCCCTGAAACCACCAGGTTTGCCACCAGATGGGAACCACTGTGAAGGCCAGACTGGCCCCTTGCTCGTTCCAGATTCCGTCGGCATTGCAGGCGGTTACGCGAAACTTGTGATGCCCCGGTCGCAAGGCGTCAAACACGACCGATCGGTCGGTCCCGGCGTCGATCCATTCCTTGTCCTCGCCTTCCAGGCGGTAGCGAAAGCGAACCCGTTCCGGTGCGCGGAAACTGAGAGCCGTAAAGAGGAACGTGATGCGCCTGGGGAGAGGGCCTAAACGCAACCCTGATTCCGGCGGCAACGACCGACCCTGAAGCACGATCTCCTCGATCACAACCGAAGGTGCCGGACTGCGAGGCGGTTCCCGCTTCGGATCAACCACGACCACTCCCTTGACGGTCGGGAACCAAAGCCGGCCATCGCCCGTCCGGCAGGCGGTTGGTTGAAAGCTGCCGGTGCATTGCAGTGTTGGCATCCCCTCGCTGCGGGTAAAGACCTCCGCATCCAGCTTGCTGAGCCCGCCGGAGCTGACTGCGTCACACTCGCTCTTCTTAAGTCGCAAAATACCCGCATAGGTCCCGAGCCAGAGGGTGTTCCGATCATCCTCCAGGATTGAGCAAACTGTGTCCACGGCCAACCCATTGTTCCGATTGAATATTTCCAAGCGCCCGGCCCGCCAGCGCGCCAATCCCCCGCCGTCAGTTCCAATCCAAAGGCTGCCCGCGCGATCCTGATACAGCGACCAAACGCTCAGCAGGGCGGCAGGCAATGCGCTCGGAATTCGTTCCAATGCGCCAGCGCGCCAGCGCAACAGCCCTTGGCCCTGAGTGCCGATCCACACCGAACCGTCGCTGTCCTCAATCATCGCGCGCACATCGAGCGTGCCAAATTCGGGCGGCGCAGCGTGGGGTGTGAGCTTGCCGTCGGCCCAGGTAAACAGACCTTTCGTTGTTCCGATCCAGAGCCGCCCCCGCGAGTCGGCCAGCAGGCTGCGCGCCTGCCCTCCCGGCAGCTGCGCATCGCGAACCGGGATCAACTGACCGTTTTCCATCGTCCACAAACCTTCTCGCACCGTCCCCACCCAAAGCCGATTCTGCTTATCGAATACCAGTGCGCGGCAGGATTTCGGGCTCGCAAACGCCACCTGCGCATTGGCCTGACTTCCCGAGTCACCGATATGCAACAAGCCATCACCGTAGCTTCCAATCCACAACCCTCCATCGGTTCCGGCGGCAAGGCCGGTGGCCATCGCTTCGCTTTCCGGGTTATCCCACGAGACCACGGCAAGTTGCTTGGGCTTGATTCGCACCAGGCCGCGGTCGGTGCCAGCCCACAAGTTACCCTCGTGGTCCTGGCCAAGGCACCGGATGTAGTTCGAGGGCAACCCTTGCTGCACGGAAAGGGTGGTCACCTGGCCCGCCGGACTTACCGATATCAAACCTTGTCCGTGCGTGCCAAACCAAACCCGGCCGTCAAAATCGACCAGCTCTACGGTCGGATTGAAACCACCGGGTCCGGGCGGAAGAGAATCGCTGGCACTGATCCATTCGCCTTGTGCCAAACGCCAAATCCCTTCCTCGCTCCAGGCCCAAACGTCGCCCTTTTGGCCCGTTTTCAGCCCGCGAAAGGGAACGGTTGCCTTGCTCGGCAACGCGACCGGCGTCCACTGTCGGCCGTGCCATTGCCAGATTGATCTCGGCCCCAGCAACCACACCGAACCCAGGTTGTCCATGGATAGGCTGATCAACCGCTGGCGCTTTGCCCCGGGCGGGTGCCGTTCCACGACCTGACCTTGTTTCCACTCCAGCAGTGCGCCGTTACTCGATACCAGCCATGCCGTGCCGTCCGGCAATCCCACCGGCGTGCCAAGCAATCCGCCGAACTTCTCGCTCTGTGGCACGGCGTCCAACTTCCCGGCAGCGCATCGCGCGATGGCACCGCTGGCGAGCGTCGCCCAAACTGTGCCGGCAGTGTCCGTTAACAGTTTTTGCACAGCGCCACCAGGCCCGCCGTGTTTCACTGTGGTGAATCCTGACTTATCTCGGAACGCGAGCTCTCCATCTTCCGCCAGACCCCAGATCTCCCCCGATGCGGACGCTGCGATCCCGTTAAATCCTCCCACTTTTAATCCGGGCGACCAGGGCCCAACAAAGGAACGAAAGGTCACCCCATCGAATCGTACCAATCCGTTGAGGGTGCTCAGCCAGAGATAACCGTCCGGCGCCTGCATCACCCCGGTGACGGTGCTGCTCGGCAGCCCGCGTTCCACGTCCCAAGTCTCCATCAGGAACGATTCCTCCGCAGCCTGAGCCGCAGCCGAAACCATTAACGCCGCGAGCCAGGAGATGGCCGCGGGCAGATGGCGCTTCAGGTTGGCAAATCGGAAACCTTTCAGGAAACGAACGATCGATCCGCCAGGCCGGGAGCCGGAGCGGCCATTGCGTGGCGTGATTAGGGCGGATGCGGTCAATCGTGAAAAAGCGATACAGTTAAATCCACTCTTTGTTACACGCCTCCAGCACGAATCGACTCTGATTCGGTTATGCGGCGTCAGAAGAGTGGGTGCAGCAAACAATTTCCCAATTGGCCGTGCGGTTGGCAATCCAATTTTGAAATCATCGGCCCGCTTTGCGCCGAGCAGGAGAAGACTGCGGCGCGGCCCGATTCGGATGGCGTTGGCCTCCGGTGTTCACGATCCGTGCTGCTTGGCTTTCCGTTGGGTGACAAGGCGCTATTCTCGACGGAGCAGTCGGGGGTAATTGAATTTCCAGCGGGTTCTCCCGACTACTTGGGATGCGAGTGGGCGAACACCCGGTCGGCGGCGGCGAGTGCGGCTGCATCTTTGTGCACAAGCCCGTAGTAGGTCAGGGCGAAGATGACTTCGTTGCTGTTCACCTTCTTGGGTTCGCCGGAATAGGACTTCTCCTTGCCGACGCCGGTCCGCGTATTGCCCGTCACGTCCACCTCGCCGGTTTCCTTGATCCGTGTGAGCTGCCACGCCATGGCCGCCGGCAGCGCGGCTTCGAACTCCGGCAACGGCACGTGGAGCGCGAGCGCCTGGCCATAAAAGATCGAGACGACATTGTAGCTGGAATCACGGCCGTCCCTCTCGATGAACACGCCGTCCTTGTCGCGCCGGGTGACCGATGGCGTTTTGGCCGAAGTCAGCGCGTGGCAGAACCGGCCTTTGGAGATGTTGTATCCGGTGGTGTTCTTTGACGCGTTGCGGGTGAAGATCCGGGATGAAGGCAGCGTGAAGAACAAATGTGTTTACCTGGCGCTGGGCA
>CANJXF010000112.1 GCA_947478865.1 Verrucomicrobiales bacterium
CAGCACCTGGCTCGCTTTCTCAACGTAGTCCACGGCGCTGACGCGCCACTCCTCACCCAGCAACAAGATCTGTTGAAACACTTTCTCCGAAATCATAATGCCCGACAGCAAACCAAATCCTTTTACCCATTACAAACGTCGAGGAACCTCCGAATTGGTTTCGAACCCGCTGGAGGAGGTTCGCCGAATCTACCGGCAATTCAACCTCGCGCTCAGTGACGTCGCGGCCCAGCGGATGACTCGCCTGGCTTCAACCCGATGTCGGTATCGCCCTCACCGTGCCGCACGCCCCTTCGCCGGGCCGGGGCTTGATCCGGCGGCGGAAGGGAAACGGTTCGAGCGTTATTGCTCCCATTTCGGAATTTCGTGCAAACCGGTGAGCCTGCGATGAAGAAGCTCAATGCCATCCTGTTCGTTCTGGGTGCGGGCTTTCTGGCCTACCTTTTGTGGCGGGTCGGTATCACTGAACTTTGGCGGGAGGTTGGGTCTCTCGGTTGGGGATTAGTTCCTTTTATTTTATGTGAAGGAGCCTCGGAATTCATTCACGTGGCGGGATGGCGCCATTGCCTGAGCGGAGTGCATCGGTCCCTGCCGATGACTCTGCTGTTCCGCATTCGGATGGCCGGGTATGCAATTAACTACCTCACGCCGACTGCGGCGATGGGGGGGGAACTGACAAAGGCCGCCTTGTTGGCTTCGAATCACCGGGGGGCGGAGGCCGTGACCGGGGTGCTGATCGGCAAGATCTGTTTCGCCTTCGCGCACCTGTTGTTTGTTGTGATCGGTTCGATCGTTTGCCTTTGGCGCATTGACCTGCCTCGCGCGCTGTGGCTGGCAATGTCGATCAGCGGCGGGTTAATCGCCACCGGCATGGTGGCTTTCCTGCTGATCCAAAAGTATGGCAAGCTCGGGGTCTTGGTCCGTTGGTTGGCCTCGCGCAATGTGGGTGGCTCGATCATACATCAGGCGGCCCGGGGAATTTCTGAAGTGGACGAGACATTGAAGGTGTTCTATCAGCAACGTCCCGGCGATTTCCTTAAGGCCGTTTGCTGGCACCAGTTGGGCTACTCGGTCGGAATTTTCCAGACCTGGCTTTTCTTCAATCTGTTGCACCAGAATGGCTCCTGGGCGCTCGCAGCGGGACTCTGGTTCCTCGGCATGTGGTTCGACCTGCTGACCTTCGCGGTTCCGATGAACGTCGGCACCCTCGAAGGAACACGCATCGTGGCGCTTCGAGCCATCGGCTATAGCTCCCTCATGGGAATGACCTACGGAGTGGCGTTGCGCCTTGCCCAGCTGGTTTGGTCCGCTCTTGGCTTGGCGATTTACGGCTGCCTGGTCAGGCAAGACTCCCGGCAACTGGCAAATTCGAAACCCTGCCCGTGAGAGCATGGGATTTCATCCGCATTCTTTTCCACTTGCGCACACGCCAGCCTGATGAAAACTACCTGCGTGTCTGTAGAGACGGAAAAATACGCCGCGCCCCTCCTGTTGTTGCTCCGGGTGAGCCTGGTTCAATCGTGGCGCAAAATAAAATCGGTCCGCCGCCAATCCCGGCTCCTCTCGTCGCTGATCGGCCTTTTTATCGTCAGCTATCTGGGCCTGGCCTTCGTCCTTTTCCGGATTGGCCTCCGCTTTCTCAGCGCCTTTCCCGGGCTCGGAACGCTCCTGATCGAGCGGTTGCTCTTCCTTCTCTTTGCGTTCCTGTTTGTGCTGTTGCTCTTCAGTAATCTCGTGATCAGCTACACGAATCTTTTCCGCAATCGCGAAACAAATTTTCTCATGGCGCTTCCGATCCCGCCGCAGACGATCTTCCGCTGGAAATTCATGGAGTCCGTGCTGCTGGCGTCCTGGGCGTTCCTGTTTTTAATCGCACCGCTGCTCGCCGCCTATGGACTCAACCACGGCGCGCCCTGGCATTTTTACCTCATGACCATCGTGCTGATTTCCCTCTTCATCGTCCTTCCCGGAGTCGGCGGGGCGTGGGCGGCGATCACCCTGGCCCGGTTCCTCGATCGCCGCGCTTTCCAGGTCGTGGCCCTCCTGGTGGCGACCGCAGCCTTGCTCTCGGTTGCTTTTTGGCTCAAGCCGGAAGTGATCACGGACGATACTTCCGAGACGCGCGTTCTCGCCTTGATGGACCGATTGCTGGTGCGCACCCAGTTTTCGCAGTATCAATGGCTCCCGAGTTACTGGCTTTCCAACAGCGTTTTGCAATGGTCCGAGGGCACTCTGACGTCGGCTGGGTTCTTTATGCTCGTGCTGCTGAGTAACGTTCTTTTCTTTGGCGCCCTCTCCCTGACCCGCAGCGGCAAAAGTTTTTACGCTGCGTTCTCCAACGTCCAAAGTCGCGCGACCGTTTTCGGCCAATGGGCTTGGCTGCGTCACTGGCGCACCCGCAAGGGCGGATTCGATTATGGCGTCGGTCCGATCGAATGGTTTTTCAAATCATTCAAAGATCTCTCGCCGGATATCCGCGCGTTGCTGGTGAAGGACGCGCGCCTGTTCTGGCGCGACACGACGCAATGGGGCCAGACGCTCGTGCTCTTTGGTTTGCTCGGCGTTTACATCATCAACCTCCGCCATTTCTCCGAGCAATTGACCAACGCGTTTTGGGTCCACCTCATTTCCTATCTGAACCTCGGGGCGTGCGCTCTCAATCTCGCCACGCTGACCACGCGATTCGTTTACCCTCAGTTTTCGCTCGAAGGAAAACGGCTCTGGATCGTCGGCATGGCTCCGCTCGGATTGGTCAAAATCGTCCGCGCCAAGTTTTGGCTCGGCAGCCTCTCGGCATTAGCTGTGACGGTCACCCTCATGTGGCTCTCGTGTTACATGCTGAAATTGCCGTGGCACCGAACCGTTTACCTCACGTCCGCGGTCACCGTGATGACCTTCACTTTGACCGGTCTGGCCATAGGGCTCGGGTCGCTTTACCCGAATTTAAAGGAGGATAATCCCAGTAAAATCGTCAGTGGTTTTGGCGGAACATTTTGCCTGGTGCTCAGCTTCGTCTACATCGTCGGGTCGGTCACAATGCTGGCGATCGGTTCTCCATGGGGTTGGCGCGGCAACGCGTCCCTGAAGCTCTCCGTGGGCACGTGGTTTGGTTTTTTGGCTCTCTCCTGGTTGGTGGGCCGTGTCCCGTTTCAAATGGGATTGCGACGCGTCGCGAAATTTGAGCTTTGATCCTCAACCGCGTTTTCCGCCGCTGCAGCATCCCGAATCCGTTCCATCTGCGGTGTGTTTCAGGAACTAGGGTTGCCGATTCCGCGCCAGCTTTTCCAACGCGCCAAAGAGCATGGTGAGATCCGAAAAATGCTGTGGCGCCCCCGCTGCGGGAATCAAACCAAAGCCGAATCCGTAGGCGCTGCCGTTGGCCACGCATGCATCGGTTTTATTCTCGCGAATCTGTTCTGCCGCTTTAGCCATGACGTCGGCGCGGTCTCCTTCCACCTCATACTTCCAGCCGACGATGCAGCTCGCCGGGAAAAACCTGCGCAGGCTGCCAATGATTTTCGGCGTGGGAACCAACTCCGCCAGCAATGTTCCCTCGCGCGTGGAAATTTTCCCGGATTTCACCTCGTGCAGTTCGCCGCCAGCTGAGCGTTTCCAAACCTTCCCAAAACCAAAATCGCTCACGGCCGCAGCGTGGAAAACGGCGTCGACCGTTTCTTTTCCCAGCAGCTCCAGTTTGGCGCGAAGATCGAGTGTCGTGTCAAAGGACACAATCCGTTGCGCATGTTTCTTTTCGGGATAAGTGGCGAAATGGCCATAGAGCAGGGTGACCTGATGGCCTTGCGCGACCAGGAAATCGCCCAATTGCGAACCGAGTTTTCCGGTGGAAAAATTCGTCAGGCGCCGCACTTCGTCGAGGGGTTCGTAAGTTGGACCGGCCGTGACAATGCAATGCATGCGAGCGGGATAGCCTGAAACATCCGCACAGGAAAGAAGGAAACAGGAGTCGCCGAGGCGGAAGATCCGCGAACGCTCCCGCGCGGGCGAAGTTTTTTAGAAGTTCGGCCGGCTCTTTCGCTCTCCGAACTTCGTCCCGTGGCGTTGCGTTGAGGTTCGGATCTGTCTGGCAAACATTCCTTGAGGCGATCCGGTTTGGAACGCGTCGCCAGCAATAGCTTGCGAAGGATGTTTTCAAATGTTAAGAAATGGAACTAGCGCGGGTGTGGTTCAATGGTAGAATGTGGCCTTCCCAAGGCTGAGACGAGGGTTCGATTCCCTTCACCCGCTCCA
>CANJXF010000113.1 GCA_947478865.1 Verrucomicrobiales bacterium
ACACAATCGGATACATCGCCTCCAACGGACGGTTCTGCCAGGCCGTCACTTCTTCCAACACCGCGGCCGTCACCGTGCTGATGAAGTCAGGACTGATCTCCACCTTGTATTGATCCAACAAAAATCCCTGGATCTCACGCACGCTCATGCGAACTGGTGTTGTTGGACATACGAACGGGTCTGGTCCCATTCACCAGGGTGGTTAGCCGTGAACGACTTGAGCTCAAGCAACCTGCCGACCTTGATCTTTCCGAAACAATGAGGCGCGCCGAGCAGGCCTCGGCCTCCGAAACATTGAAAGCTGCGGCGGACGATCTGGTCAACTTTGTAAAGTCAGTTCCGAAGAAAAGCGAGTGATCCGGCAGGCTCCCCGATTCAAAAAGGAAACGGCGCTCAAACGAGCGCCGTTCCGGTTTTGAAATGTTGATCCGATTAGCTCGGGCTGGAGAGGGCGTCGGCCGTCGGCGGCGGCGCTTGTTGTTTGAAAACAATTTTGCCTTCCTCCACCGTGACTGCGATCGGCTCGTTGTCGTGGACGTTGCCTTTGAGAATCTCCTCCGCCAGCGGATCTTCGAGATACCGCTCGACCGAGCGTCTCATCGGGCGCGCCCCGTAAGTCGGATCGTATCCTTTTTCGACGAGGAAATCTTTCGCTTTTTCGTCGAGGCCAAGATGGATTTTCTTGCCTTTGAGCCGCTCCAAAACCTTGCCCACTTCGAGATCGAGAATTTCCACGAGATCAGGCTTGGTCAACGAGCGGAAGACGATGATGTCATCGAGACGATTCAAGAACTCCGGGCGGAACACGCGCTTGGCTTCGTCCATGATTTTCTCGCGCATTTTTTCGTAACTGTTCTCGTCGCTGATCGGCGAAAAACCCATGCTCGATTGTTTCTTGATCGTTTCCGCGCCGACGTTGGAGGTGAGCAGGATGATGGTGTTCCGGAAATTGACCACGCGCCCGATGTTGTCGGTCAACTTGCCTTCTTCGAGAATCTGCAAAAGCATGTTCATCACGTCCGGATGCGCTTTTTCGATCTCGTCGAAGAGCACGACGGAATAGGGTTTGCGGCGCACCTGTTCAGTCAATTGGCCGCCTTCTTCGTAACCGACGTAGCCCGGAGGCGAACCGACCATGCGCGAGGCATTGTGGCGTTCCATGTATTCGCTCATGTCGAGCTGGATGAGCGCTTTGGAATCGCCGAACAACGTTTCGGCGAGGGATTTTGCGAGCAACGTTTTGCCCACGCCCGTCGGCCCGAGCAAGGCGAACGTGCCGATCGGCCGTTTCGGATCCTTCAAGTCGGCGCGTGAGCGGCGAAGCGCTTTGCACATCGCCGAAACCGCTTCTTTCTGGCCGATGACCGTCTTGGTCATTTCGTTTTCAAGGGCCAGCAAGCGTTGGGCTTCGCCTTGTTCCATCCGTTTCAAGGGAATGCCGGTCCACTTGGCGACGACTTGCAAAATATCTTCTTCATCCACGACCACCCGTTTTTCTTCGCGGCTGCTCTTCCAGCTGTTGATGACGGATTCGAGTTTTTCCTTCGCTTGCTTCTCTTTATCGCGCATCGAGGCCGCGCCTTCGAAATCCTGATTCTTGATCGCCTTTTCCTTCTGACCTTTGATTTCTTCGATGTCAGCTTCGATCTCTTTGACTTCGGGCGGGCGGGTCATTGCGCCAATGCGCGAACGCGAACCGGCTTCGTCCATCAGATCAATCGCTTTGTCCGGCAGGTAACGGTCGGTGATGTAACGATCGGAAAATTTCACGGCAGCTTCCACGGCGGCATCGGTGATCTCGGCCTTGTGATGCTCTTCGTATTTTCCGCGCAATCCTTTCAGGATTAAAATTGCTTCATCGACCGATGGCGCTTCGACTTTGACGGTCTGAAAACGGCGTTCCAACGCGGCATCTTTCTCGATGTATTTGCGATACTCGTTGAGCGTCGTCGCCCCGATGCACTGCATTTCGCCGCGGCTCAGCGCGGGTTTGATAATGTTCGAGGCATCCATTGTTCCCTCGGCGGAACCGGCGCCAACGATGGTGTGCAGCTCGTCGATGAAGAGCAGAATGTTTTTCGCGCGGCGGATTTCGTCCATCACCGCTTTGATGCGTTCCTCAAATTGTCCGCGGTATTTTGTTCCCGCCACCATCAGCGCGAGGTCGAGGGTGATGACCCGTTTCTCGCGCAGGATTTCCGGAACATTTCCGCGCGCAATTTCCTGCGCCAAACCTTCCACGATGGCGGTTTTGCCCACGCCCGCCTCTCCGAGCAGCACCGGATTGTTTTTGCTGCGGCGGCAGAGAATCTGGATGACGCGCTCGATTTCGCTCTGGCGTCCGATGACCGGGTCCATTTCGCCCTTGCGCGCAATTTCCGTGAGGTCGCGGCCAAACGCCTTGAGCGCAGGTGTTTTGACGTCGCCTTTTTTCTCCGGCGTTTTTTCGGCCGAACCGCCCGCTCCGCCTTCACCGGCAGACGCTTCTTCCTGGCCGGCAAAGTTCGGATCCAGCTCCTTCAAAATCTCCTGGCGGGTCTGCTCGATATCGACGTCGAGATTCTTCAACACGCGCGCGGCGACGCCGTCGCCTTCGCGCAGGAGCCCGAGCAAAATGTGTTCAGTGCCGACGTAAGTATGATTGAGCGCCTTGGCTTCCTTGGCGGCGAGCGCGAGAACTTTTTTGACGCGCGGCGTGTACGGAATGTTGCCGATCATCTTTTGATCAGGGCCGGTGCCGACTTGCTTTTCCACTTCCATGCGGACGGTTTCCAAGTCGAGGCCGAGCTTCTGCAAGACATTGACCGCGACACCCTGGCCGAGCTTGATCAGCCCGAGCAGAAGATGTTCGGTGCCGACGAAATTATGGTTGAATCGGTCGGCTTCCTTGCGAGCCAGTGCCAACACTTGTTGCGCGCGTGGCGTAAAATTATTCATCGCTTCATCGCTCATAGAGTCAACTTGCAATGTTTTATTTATCTTGTCCAGTTTAGGGTGAAATTGGTGAAAAATCAAAGGAGCACCGCCCCGCCACCCTTGAGTTTCGCGGAACGGTTCCAGAACCGCCAGCGGCTATCAATCCGTTGCAAACTTTGAAATCAAAATCGACTGAAAACACCCGCGATCATCGCTCAGTAATCCACTTATCCACTTTTCCGCCCACCAAACCGAAGCGAGGTCAGTTTGGAATGGCGCTTAGATAAGGCAGGGCGATAACAAATAGTGTGCGCAAATCGCCGTTTGGCATTGTACAAATTTGGCGGGTTGTTAATCTGGTGGATGCACCAAAACACACCGTTTCTGCCAGGGATTTCCCACCATCTTTTCGGGCGA
>CANJXF010000114.1 GCA_947478865.1 Verrucomicrobiales bacterium
CCGCGCTGAACCTCCGCCCTTGGACCAAAACGACCAGCTAACAAAAGCAAAAGCACCCGCACCTTCGGCGCGGTAGCTCATTCTCATGTTGAACCACCTCAGCGACACCGAAACCAAAACCAAAAACGGTGTTTTTCAGAGGTCTCAAAGTATATCTCCCATGTTTCCCAGCCTAACAACAAAGACATTGAATGGCTCATGGAGCGAACTACGGTGCGCCGGTAGCAGATCGAAGCGGAAAAATTCAAGATTAAATGAGGAAACTATTTAAAATAAACCGTCCGCAGGACCAGCCTGGATTCACTTTGATTGAATTGCTGGTGGTGATCGCGATCATCGCCATCCTGGCTTCCATGCTGTTGCCCGCCTTGGCCAGCGCCAAGGAAAGGGGCAAGCGCACGGCCTGCCTGAACAATTTGCGGCAGCTCGCCTTGGGCGTCACCATTTATGCGATGGATAATTCCGACAGGGTGTTGCAGGCCCGTTTCGCCGGCAACGACTTTGTCCAGGTATGTCTCAATCCTCCGGAAGCCTCGGCGGCGGCGGCGTGCGGCTTGATCGTGCGATCCAACGCCATGTCAGTCTGGACGTGCCCGAACCGTCCGGGTCTTCCACTCTACGAGCCTTCTTACCCGCAGTGGGTGATAGGTTTCCAATACTTTGGAGGAGTCACTAACTGGCATAATCCAGCCGGAAATTTTCCGTCGCGCAGCCCGGTGAAGCTCGGTCAGTCAAAGCCAGGTTGGACCCTGGCGGCAGACGCAGTCATGAAGATCAATGGTAGCTGGGGTGGGTTGGAACCTGGTCGCGGATTTGTGTATGCGAACATGCCTCAGCATCGCTCCGGGTCTTCCATGGTTCCCAAGGGCGGCAACCAGGTGTTTGCCGACGGTTCGGCCCGCTGGTTTAAATTCGAGACGATGTATTTCCTGGCAACGTGGGCCATCTCCGATCGCGTGGCCTATTTCTACCAGGATCCTTCGGACTTTCCTTCCGACTTGCTGAATAGACTGAACTCGTTGAAAGCCGTTGCTCCCGGTCGTTGATTTCCATTCGTGGAATGAGAACGATGACGTTCAAAAAACGCTGGCTTGCAGCATCCATATTCCTTGTTTGCCTGACCGCGCGCGGAGTCGCGCCGATCCGGACCGCCAATGGCAGAAGTTGGCCCGTTACAATCAGGTAGATTCATTACGGTTCGAAAGTCTTGGTCAAGAGAGCCGTTAGCTGTCAGCCGCATCCTTCTGGCCGGGAAGTTTGCGCCCGAGCTTCTTCGCCCACTTTTCGTAGGCAATGCTGAGTTCTTTCACGACTTCCGGCTTCTCCCTGGACAAATCATGCAACTCAGTGCGGTCGGCCACGAGGTCGTACAATTCCCATTTCTTAGCCTTGTTCAAGGTATCCCAGACGAGCTTCCATTGACCGCGGCGGATCGCGCAATTGCCGGCCCATTCCCAGCAGAGCTCTGCGGCTTGGGGGCGTTGTTGGCCGAGGAAGATGGGTGCGAGGCTCCGGCCTTCAAGCGGTTGGGTTTTTGCACCATTGATTTCCTTGAGCGGCTTTCCATTGGCAAGTTCGAGGCAGGTGGGCAATACGTCTATGATATGGCCCATCTGACCGGTCATGGAGCCGGGCTTTACATGTCCGGGCCAGCGGACGATGAAGGGCGTGCTGACGCCGCCTTCGTTCACCCAGCTTTTGTAGCGGCGAAATGGCGTATTCTGCGCCCAACCCCAGGCCGGTCCGACGGCGGTGTAGGTGCTCACAATACCGGGTTGCTGTGAGGGGTTGCGTCCGCCCGGTTCCTCCGTGCAACCACCGTTGTCGGAGAGAAACATCACCACCGTGTTGTCTTCGATTCCGAGATCCTTGATCGTCTTTAACACCTTGCCGATGTTTTGGTCCATGCGATCCACCATCGCGGCGTAGGTGGCCATGCGCAGGTCTTCCCAGTCCTGGTTTGCCTTGGCCCAGTCATAGGATTTTGAATCGGTAGGTGAGAGTTTCCATTTTGGGTCGAGCAGGCCCATTGCAAGTTGGCGGGCGTGGCGCTGGCGACGCAGTTCCTCCCAGCCCATCTTATATTTGCCACGATACTTCGCGATATCTTCCGGCCACGCATGGAGCGGGTAGTGTGGCGAGTTGAACGCAAGGTGAATGAAGAACGGCCTCCCGGTTTTCGCGAACCGCTGGATGGTCTCGCTGGTGTGCGCAGCGAAGAAGTCGGTGGTATAGAAATTGGTGGGGAACGAGTGGATCAACTGGTCGTTGTGGCCAAAGGTCCGCACCTTGCCGCCCTTGAACCCGGGATCGCGCTGGGCCGGGTTGAAGTAATTCACGGCCCCGTCCATCAATCCGTAGTATTCATCAAACCCGCGGTCGATCGGCCGTTGTGGTGATGTATTGCCGAGATGCCACTTGCCGCTCATGCCTGTTTGGTAACCGGCGGCACGCATCGTCTCCGCGATGGTGGGGATGTCGCGCGGAATATCGTCACCGATATTGCGCGGATACATGCCCGAGAGCAGGGAAGCCCGCGTGATCGTGCACTTGGCATTGTTGTAGAACTGCGTGAAGCGGAGCCCTTCGCGGGCAAGCCGGTCGAGGTTCGGCGTCTGAATCTCGCTGCCATAGCAGCCAATGTCCGAAAATCCCATATCATCGGCCATGATCAGGATGATATTTGGGCGGAGGTCTGCGGCGCGAACGGACGAGATGGCAAGGACGGCGAAGGCTACAACGATGAGGGCCCGAAGCAGGCGCGTGCGGTTAAGTGAATTTCTTTTTTTCATTCAGGATATCAGTTTTTCAGGCGCGGCTTTGGCGTCGGCCTTTAGGATGCGGGTTCTATGGAAAGCTGCTTTTTGATGCGCCACGCATTTTTGGTTGCGGGGCGGGCGAAGTGGAATTGGTTTTCACTCGCAGTCATAGCTTTTCCATGCTGCTGGACCAAGAGATGGGTGTCAACCGGCAGATTGCTGCGTGTCGGAACTCCATGAGAATGTCCCCTTGGTAACTCGATAAGAATGTCCCCGTGGGTTGGGTTGCGGTAGCAACCCGCCCGTACATGGAGACATTACAGATGAGTGGGAGCGAACGTGAGAGATTGAAGATCATGGCAGGCGTGGCTC